>JANSXF010000021.1 GCA_024743095.1 Flavobacteriaceae bacterium | reverse complement strand
TAAAAACAAAACAAGATATTCGCCGTTTTGCCCGAAGCAAGGAACGTAAGCAATCGGCATTTAAACGCGATAGCAAATACGAATCGAACAACTTTAAGGTCAACGAATACCTTGAGTTTCTAAATGGTGAAAACGTTAGGATGGATTTTGATTAAGCTCCGCTGCAGCTTCTTCATCCAAAAACCAAACGAGATTTCCTAGGTCCGGGTTCACCAAGGATGCCGGATACGCCTCTGAACCTTCAGTCTTCTCCACGACGGCCTGAACTTTTTCAGCCTTTGATGCTCCTGTTACCAAAAAAGCCACTTCTTTGGCCGTGTTAATGACTTTCCCGTTAATGGAGACCCTTTTTTGGCCGGAATCCGGGTGCGTCGCCACCACGCAGTGGTCCTTAGCGTCCCACAAATCAATTTCATGTGGGAAAATGGAAGCGGTATGTCCATCGTCCCCCATGCCCAATATCACCAAATCGAATTGGGGCACATCCTCCACCCTATCCAGGTTTATTTCAAGCAAATTGGCGTAGCGCATGGCTTCATTGACCGGGTCTTTTTCACCCAGAACCCTATGGATGTTCTCTTCGGGCACTTCGATTTTAGAGAACAGGTGCTCCACCGTCATCTTATAGTTGCTCTGATCATCCGAAGGAGGGACGCAACGTTCGTCCCCCCAATAGAAATGTACTTTGCCCCAATCTACCTTACCGGCAAAATTATCGGCCAATACATCAAAAACAATTTTTGGTGTGCTCCCTCCCGACAATGCGACATGGAAAGCCTCCTTATCTTTTAGTTGACCCACGAAATAGCTGGAAAATTGTTCAGCTACCTCTTGTTTATCTTTATATATTTTTAACTCCATCTTTCTTAATTTATGGTTCTCAACTGCATTTTACACTAACAAATCACACAATAACCAGGATCATCTGCCAAGTTTTCCGAAGGATTTCTCCAATAGCCCTCTTCTTCAATCAAATCGTCTGCATTCTCCGGTCCCCATACACCTGCGGCATAACCGTACATCCTAACATCCTTGCCTTTTTCCCAATAGTTCAATATCGGGTCAACAAATTCCCAGGCTGCTTCCACTTCGTCTGCTCGTGCATACAACGTTGCGTCCCCCTGCATGGCATCCAACAATAACCGTTCGTAGGCTTCCATTACATAGGTCTCGGCCAAATTGGCGTAATAAAAATCCAAATTGGCACGTTCCACCTTAAAGCCCTGCCCTGGTACTTTTACCCCAAACTTAATCAGGATTCCCTCATCAGGTTGGATACGGATAATCAATTTATTGTCCATTTCCTGCATTTCAGAACCCTTAAAAATTTGATGGTGCGGTTTTTTAAAGTGAATCACGATTTCGGTCACTTTGGTCGGCATACGTTTCGCCGTCCTCACATAAAATGGAACACCGTGCCAGCGCCAGTTATCCACAAAAAACTTGATGGCCGCATAAGTCTCCGTAGTGGAATTCGGGTCCACCCCATCTTCCTCACGATATCCTTTCACATCTTTTCCATCCACTTTGGATGCCACATATTGTGCACGAATCGTGTTATCAAAAAGTTCCTTTTCATCCGTCATAATTCGAAGGGACTTCAAAGCCTTTACCTTTTCGTTTCGGATTTCTTCTGCATCTGCCCCGATTGGCGGCTCCATTACCACCAACGAAACAATCTGCAGCAAGTGGTTTTGGAACATATCACGTAGCGCACCGGATTTGTCATAATAACCTCCACGTTTTTCTACACCAACACTCTCGGCATTGGTAATCTCTACATGTTGAATGTAGTTTCGGTTCCAAAGTGGTTCGAAAATACTGTTCGAAAATCGGGTCACCAATAAATTTTGAACCGTTTCCTTCCCCAAATAATGGTCGATTCGGTAAATCTGATGTTCCTCGAAGTATTTATGCAGCCCTTTGTTCAATTCTTTGGCCGTTTCCAAACTATATCCGAAAGGTTTTTCCACGATCAAGCGCTTCCAGCCATTGTTCTGGGTATTCATTCCTGCATCCGATAAATTGTGGGACACAGTCTCGTACAAGGTGGGTGGTGTGGATAGGTAATAAATGATATTTCCCGAAGTATTGTGTTTCTCTTTCAATGCTTCGACCCGTTTTCTCAATGGGCCATAATCCGTATCATAGCTATCTCCTAAATCCTCATAATAAAGCTTATCGGCAAAACCTTTTATTTTGCCATTACCCAAATCTTTGGTCTTTTGCTTCAAATATTCGCTATCATAGACCACACGGTCCCGAAACGCTTCGTCCGTCAAGTCGCTGCGGCTAACCCCAAGAACCACAAAGTTTTCGGGCAATTGGTCGGCCAAGTATAGATTGAACAAGGAAGGTATAAGCTTCCTAGCAGTCAAATCACCCGATGCTCCAAAAATCACGAGCATCTGATTATCGGTCTTTTTCATAGTATTTTTGTTTTCTGGCGAGATTTGCTCTCGTTGACAAATTCAATTTAATATGGTGTCAATATTTTTGAGCATCACGAATATAAGGTTTATTTTAGGTTCGTAATTCAAGAAACATCAACCTTAGTGATGTCTTAACACCTAAGAAGAAGAAAAATTATAGAATGGCAGATACGTATGATTTTGGCCTTGTGGGCCTTGGAGTAATGGGACGTAATTTTATTTTGAATGTGGCCGATAACGGATTTACCGCATTTGGAAATGATTTGGATGAAGAAAAAGTAAGTGCATTGATCAAAGAAGGTGGTGATCCTGCCAAAGTGAATGCCACTTCCAATGTAAAAACATTTGTACAATCGTTGACAACTCCACGAAAAATCATGTTGTTGGTACCGGCCGGAAAAATTGTGGACAGCGTAATCGAAGGATTATTGCCCCATTTGGACCAGGGCGATATCGTTATTGATGGCGGAAATTCTTTTTATACCGATACAGACCGTCGTGAAGCCTATTTAAAGGAAAAAGGCATCAATTTTTTTGGAGCAGGTGTTTCAGGCGGTGCCAAGGGAGCCAGAAAAGGACCAAGTATTATGCCGGGTGGCTCAAAAGAGGCCTATCAGCATGTCAAACCTATTTTTGAAGCGGTTTCCGCAAAATACAAAGGGGAACCATGTGTGGCCTATTTGGGACCGAAATCTGCTGGAAACTACGTGAAAATGGTTCACAACGGTATCGAATACGGTTTGATGCAGTTGACCTCCGAGGTTTACGATCTACTCAAAAAAGCAGGCGGGCTTACCAATGATGAGCTCCATAAAACTTATTCCGATTGGAACACGGGACGCTTACAGTCCTTTTTAGTGGAAATCACCTCGGAAATCTTTGAACAAAAAGATGATTTGACGGACAACGACCTTGTGGATATGATTCTGGACAAGGCCAAGCAAAAGGGAACCGGAAAATGGACCTCGCAAAATGCGATGGACTTGGGAATTCCTGTACCTACCATTGATATTGCAGTGAGCATGCGGGAAATATCCGCACTCAAAGATGAACGTGTAAAAGCGGACGAATTGTACGACCGTCCCACGCCAAAATCTGTGGACAAGGCTGATTTTACATCCAAAGCAGAGCAAGCACTTTATTTCGCTTTCATCATTACCTATGCGCAAGGTATGCACCAGTTGGCAGATGCCTCAAAAGAGTACGGTTACGAACTGGAATTGGGAGAAATCGCCAAAATATGGCGTGCAGGCTGTATTATCCGTGCCGCCATGTTGGCCGATATTACGGAAGCCTATCAGATCGATGAAAATTTACAAAATCTGTTGCTATCCCCTTCATTTGTAGAAAAAGTGAAAAGCACCGTGGATGCCGCAAGGGAATTGGTCGGTTATGGAGCTGCTAACGGTATTCCATTGCCCGGTCTCTCCAATGCACTTACTTATTTTGATGCGTATACGAGCAGTCGTTTGCCCTTAAATTTGATTCAGGCGCAACGTGATTACTTTGGGTCCCACACCTACGAACGCTTGGACCGTGAAGGTATTTTCCATACGGAGTGGGAGAAATAATTCAACCCTAAAACATAATATATCTGTGAAAGGTTGGGTGTTTACATTGATGATCGGCGTTTTCTTCTCCTGTGCTAAAAGTAAGAATGATGAAAACATCAAGGATCTTATATTATCCCAGTTGAAAAATACCCACAATACCCAAGAATGGTTTGCACCTACAGAAACTGCACTTAAAGGATTGACTTACGAACAAGCAATTTGGCAGGATAGTACCGCTAATCATTCCATCGCAGAACTGGTCACCCATATAACGTTTTGGAACGAGATGAACCTAAAATCTTTCAATGATCTTGAAGTTTCTGATAAAGCAGTCAAGAATGATAAAACTTTTCAAGTCCCAACCGAAGAAGAGTGGTCAATAACCTTGAAGCGACTGGATAGCGTCCAAACCGAATGGGAAACTGCCGTAGAGCATGCTGACCTTATCAAAATTCAAGACTGGGCGGAGGAAATCACCAATATGAGTGCCCATACAGGTTATCATACAGGTCAAATTGTGTATATCAGAAAACAAAAAGGATGGTGGAAATGAGAAAAACGGTTCTATTATTTTCATTTTGCCTGAGCTTTCTGACCGTATCGGCCCAAAAAGAACCCTATATGATTTATAATGCAAAGGGGAAAAAGGTCTCGTACAAAAAAATGCTCAAGACCTTGGAGAAAAAGGATATAGTACTCTTCGGGGAGTTGCACAACAATCCCATCGCCCATTGGTTGCAATATGAACTTACAGCCGATCTGCATTCCAAACGAAAACTCATTCTCGGTGCTGAAATGATCGAAGCCGACAATCAAGATGAGCTCAACGATTATTTATCGGGTAAAATAGACTACAAAGCCTTGGATTCCACCGCGCGACTCTGGAACAACCACAAGACCGATTATGCTCCACTGGTCGACTTCGCCAAGGACAGTAGTTTGGTTTTTGTGGCCTCCAATGTTCCCAGACGCTACGCCAGTATGGTGTACAAAGGTGGTTTTGGAGCCTTGGATTCACTCCCTGCGCAAGAAAAGAAATGGATCGCACCTTTGCCCATTGCTTATGAGCCTGAATTGCCAGGGTATCAAAACATCTTAAAAATGATGGGCGACCACGGAAGCCCGACCTTGGTAATGGCACAGGCTATTAAAGATGCTACCATGTCCCACTTTATTCTTCAAAATTATAGGGAAGGTTCCTTGTTCCTTCATTTTAATGGCGCCTACCATTCAAATGATTATGAGGGAATTCTTTGGTATTTACAATTGCACCGACCCGAATTGGATTACGCAACCATCTCAACAGTTATGCAAGAAGATGTGCAAAAGCTGCTAAATGAAAACCAGCGTATTGCTGATTTCATTATTTGTGTAGACCAGGACATGACCACCACCTATTAAACGTATGACTTTTCAAAAGTTATGTCCCAACCAGGGATAATTTGCTTATTTTTAAAGAACTAATTAACCGACCTCATGAAAAGAATACTTTCCACCATGCTATTGCTTGTAGCCATAAACCCTTTAGGGTTTGGTCAAGTGCAATCCAATCTGGAGCTATTGGATATCTTCAATATGGAATACGTTTCCGATCCACAAATTTCTCCGGACGGCTCAAAAATCATCTATGTTCGTAACTTTAAGGATGTGATGACAGACCGCAACCTATCCAACCTCTGGATTATCAATTATGATGGCTCCAACAATCGACCATTGACCACGGGCAACCATAACGATTTCTCCCCAAAATGGTCGCACGATGGTAAAAAGATAGTTTTCAAATCCAATATGGCGGATGATAAGATGAAGCTGTACCTCATGTGGTTGGATACCAAGGAAACCATGGCCTTGACCAATACCCCACAGTCACCTGGTTCTGTTTCATGGTCTCACGATGATAATTTTTTGGCATTCAACATGTTTGTGCCCCAAGCGAACAAATCCATCATAAAAATGCCGGGCAAGCCGGAAGGCGCCAAATGGAACGACCCACCAAAGTATATCGACAAAATGAACTACCGGGGAGATGGCTCAGGCTATTACAAAGGAGGCAACTCCCAATTATTTATCCTCCCCATTAGCGGCGGCACCCCAAAACAGCTCACTTTCTCCGAGTTTGACCACGGAGGTCCTATTTGGGAAAAAGATGGCAACCATTTGTTTTTTAGTGCCAACTTCCATAAAGATGAAGAATTTGAACCTGCGGATAGTGAAATCTACTCGATTAACGTAAATACTGGCAATACTACTGCCCTAACGGAGCGTTACGGCCCCGATTCCCACCCAGTTCTATCACCAGATGGTTCCAAAATTGCATATCTCGGATATGACGACCGTCTGCAAGGCTACCAAGTTACCCGTTTGTATGTTATGGACACCGATGGCTCGGATTCACAGCTTATATCAGGTGATTTTGACCGTGATGTGGAGGATATGGCATGGAACAGTAAAGGCAATGGGCTTTATTTTAGCTATACCGACCAAGGTATGGGCAAGTTGGGCACCATGTCGTTATCAGGAAAAGTAGATGAAATTACCGATGGATTGGGCGGACTCTCGTTAGGAAGACCTTATAACGGTGCTAGCTTCTCCGCTTCAACCAACAATAAATTTGCCTATACCATGGGTGATACGAGTCATCCATCGGACTTGGCAGCAGCCGACACAAAAAACACTAAAAGGCTCACCAACGTTAACCAAGACCTTTTCTCCTTCAAGAAATTGGGCAAGGTCGAAGAAATGTGGTGGGAATCATCCTATGATCAAAGAAAAATACAAGGTTGGGTAGTAACTCCGCCCGATTTCGACCCTTCAAAAAAATATCCGATGATTCTTGAAATCCATGGTGGGCCATTTACCAGTTACGGTGCTGTTTATTCTGCAGAAATTCAAGCCTACGCCGCCGAGGGATATGTGGTACTCTACACCAATCCTCGTGGCAGCACCAGTTATGGCGAAGAGTTCGGAAACTTAATTCATCACGATTACCCCAACCACGATTATGAAGATTTGATGTCCGGCGTGGATGCCCTTTTGGAAAAGGGCTATGTTGACCAAGATAATTTGTATGTAACCGGTGGTTCCGGGGGCGGTGTACTCACCGCATGGATCGTGGGCAAAACCGACCGATTTAAAGCTGCCGTTGTGGCCAAACCAGTAATCAATTGGACCAGCTTTGTACTTTATGCAGATGGAGTACAATTTTTCTCCAAATATTGGTTTGGGAAAACGCCATGGGAGGATCCTGAAAACTACATAAGGCGCTCCCCCCTTACCTATGTCGGCAATGTAACCACTCCCACTATGCTTTTGACCGGAGAAGAAGATTACCGTACGCCCATAGCGGAATCCGAGCAGTTTTATGCAGCCCTAAAATTGGAAAACGTGGAAACTGCCATGGTTCGGATTCCCGGTGCGGGACATGGTATTGCCAACAAACCCAGTAATCTGATTGCCAAAATCGCAGCGGTATTGGCTTGGTTTGATAAATATAAAGAGGACGAGTAAATTTTAAGAAATATTTGATATAGTTCCCCCCGCACATAAAAATGCGTATTAACCCATCAACTATATCATTATGAAAAATCAATTTGTATTTGGTGTTTCTGCACTACTGACCATTGTATTTGCAGCAAGTTGTGAGCACCCCATGCCCGAGTCCAAATCAGGTAAAGAGTATTCTGCGCAAATTCAAAAAATCATTGAGGAGAAAAATGAACAGATTCAAGAATTTTATGCTTCGGGCATGATTGATTCAGCGGCCACCCATTTCGCTGATAACAGTATTCAGTTTATGCCCAATCAACCGGCCGTTGTCGGAATTGAAAACTACAAAGCTGCTTGGAAACAAAATATTCAATTTGGAAAATGGGAATTCGACCTCAACACCCAAGAAGTGAAGGCCAGCGGTGATTTGGCTACCGAATATGGAAAATACACCATGACATTCATGCCAAACGACACTTCTCCCATACCCGCAATGGAGGACAAAGGGAATTATATGGTGCTCTGGGAAAAATTGGACGGGGAATGGAAAGTGGTCTGGGATGCCCCTGTAACAGAACTTCCATTACCAAGTCAGGACATGGATTCAATTGAGTAGCTGGATAATACTATATAAGCCTTCAAATTTTAAAAATCAGAAGCCCGATTTACAAATGTAAACCGGGCTTCATTTTGGGTAATCAATAGCCAAGGCAGTAGGTAAAACTATCGACTTGGGATTTAATTCCAGCCGCCGCCCAAGGCGCGGTACATATTTACCTGGGCCAACAACTGGTCTTTTTTGGTCTCGACCAATTCCATTCGGGATTCCAAGGCCTCTCGCTGCGCCAAAAGCACTTCGATATATTCCACCCTCGCTGATTGGAACAAACGTGTGGATAAATCTATGGACTCAGTTAAGGCCTGCACTTGACCTTCTTTTAATTCATAGCTCTTTTTCAGGTTATCTATATTGGATAACTGATTGGCCACTTCGATATAGCCGTTCAAAATGGCCTTTTCATATTCGAAGACCGCTTGCAACTGTCGGGCCGTTGCATTTTTATACTGGGCTTTTATCGCATTACGGTTGATCAAGGGTGCCACCATGTCCCCAATTGCAGAATACAGCACAGATTCTGGCGTAGTGGTCAGGTACTTGGTATCAAAAGCTTCCAATCCTAGGCCAGCTTTAATGGTAAACTGAGGATAGAAATTCGCTTTCGCCGCTTTCGTATCCAGTTTGGTCGCTGCCAATTCAAATTCGGCTTGCCGAATATCCGGACGGTTCTGCAACAACTGTGAAGGTATACCTGCATAAACGGTATCAATGGGCGTATCAATAAAGTTATCGGATGCCCTTTGAATATGCTGGGGCGAACGACCAATCAAAAAATTCAACCGGTTTTCCACCTCCACAATTTGCTGTTGAATCTCGTATTTATGGCTTTGGTTTTTCAACACCTCGGCCTGAAAACGCTTAACTGCCAATTCGGTAGCACGGGCAGCTTGCTTTTGCAGTTTTACCATGCGCAATGCATTCTGCTGAATTTCCAAGTTTTGGTCGATAATTGACATTTGGTTGTCCAAGGCCATCAACTCATAGTAAGAATCGGCAATTTCTGCCACCAGATTGGTCACCATAAAATTTTTACCCTCTACACTGGACAAGTACTCATACACCGCAGCTTTTTTCTCGTTGCGAAGTTTCTTCCACACATCAATTTCCCAAGTGGCGAAGGCCCCGATCATATAATTGGTCAGGGGTTCGGGGAACTCTTCGCCTTCCTTCACCTCAAGGTTTTTTTCAACTGCACCATTTCTTGTATATTCTCCCACTTTCTCAAATTCGGCGCCTGCTTGAAGGTTGACAAAGGGCAAATACTCACCTTTCTTGGCCTGAATCCTATTTTTGGCCATGTCCACCTGTTGCAACATAATGTTCAACTCTTGGTTCTTTACCAAGGCGGAATCAATCAAAGCAACTAGATTAGGGTCATTAAAAAACGACTTCCATTCCACCAATCCCGTATTTGTGGTATCAGAGGTTTGATTTTGATAATTCTCGGGAACAGCAACGTTCTCGTCCCTTATCTCTCGTGTAGGTACGCAGGAATAAGCAGCAATAAGCGTTATAATTCCCAATAAAAATGATTTATTATGCTTCATCTTGGTTGCTATTTTTATTCTTGCTTCCATTTTTTGTAGTCATTTTTTTCAACCGTTTGTTCATCAAGCGTAATCGTGCCCTTAATTTGAACACGGTATCATTACGATGGAAAAACTCCTCCGACATTGGTTCGTCGTGTTGATCTTTGATAAGGCTTTTACCATCCGCCAATTTTGCGAATATGAAGTAGAGGCCGGGAATCAACAATACACCGAAAACAGTTCCTACGATCATACCTCCCATGGCGGATCCACCAATGGTCTTGTTCCCTATGGCCCCTGCTCCTGTAGCAATCACCAAGGGAATCAACCCGGCAATAAATGCAAAAGATGTCATCAAAATTGGACGGAAACGCTGTCTGGCACCTTCTATGGCGGCATCAAGTATGGTAGAACCTTCGCGACGCTTTTGTACGGCAAATTCCACAATCAATACGGCATTTTTGCCCAGTAGCCCTACCAGCATTATTATACCTATCTGCGCATAGACATCATTGGCCAGTCCCATCGCCTTCAAGAGGAAAAAGGAACCGAAAATACCAACGGGAAGCGACAAGATAACCGCCAAGGGCAGTAGGAAACTTTCGTATTGTGCGGCCAATACGAGGTACACGAAGATGAGCACGACGATAAAAATGTAAAGTGATTCATTTCCTCGCTGTGCTTCATCATACGATAGTCCCTCCCAAGCGATATCGTATCCCCTTGGCAAGGTTTGCTCTGCAACCTCTTCAATGGCCTTGATAGCGTCCCCGCTCGTAAAGCCCGATGCGGGCAAGCCACGAATGGCAGCTGAGTTGTACAGGTTGTATCGGGTAATTTCATTGGGGCCCAGTTTTTTCTCCATCGTCATAAATGCAGAATAGGGCACCATTTCCCCTTCTTCGTTCTTCACAAAGAGTTTTTCAAGGTCGGATGGCATACCTCGATACTCAGGGGCCGCTTGGGTATAAACCTTGAAGAATCTTCCAAAACGGATAAACCCTTGTTCGTAGGTACTACCGATGAGAATGTTCAGGTTTTCCATTGCTTTTCCTATGGAAACTCCCTTTTGCATGGCCGCTTTATTGTTGATTTTCAACTCGTATTGCGGATAGTTCGCAGCAAAAAAGGTAAACAAGCCTGTTAATTCTTTGCGCTCACGCAAGGCATCCATAAATTCATTGTTGATGCGTTCGAACTCGTGATAGTCCGTACCGTCGGTTTTATCCAACAAACGCATGGAGAAACCACCTGATGAACCAAAGCCAGGTACCGCTGGTGGCTCAAAGTATTCAATGACGGCTCCTAAATCCTTGGTTTCCTCTTCCAGCTCTTCCATTATTTCATGGACCGAATGTTCCCGTTGGGACCATGGTTTTAGATTGATGAGACAGGTACCGGCGTTGGAACCCCGGCCTTCGGTCATAATCTCGTAACCTGCCAAGGAGGAAACGGATTCTACACCTTCGGTCTCCTCGCAAATGGCCTGAAGCTTTCGGGCAACCTCGTTCGTTCTTTCCAAAGTGGCCCCTGGAGGTGTCTGGATAATCGCATAGATCATCCCTTGATCTTCATTGGGGATAAATCCTGCAGGGAGTGTTTGATTGGTAAAGAAAATCCCGGCACAGAAGGCTATCAAAATGCCAAAGGTCACAACTCGTCTATTTACGATTTTACTCAAAACACCGATGTATCGGCCGGTAAGTTTGTCAAACCTTTTGTTGAACCAATCTATAAATCGGTTTATGGGCGATTTCCTTCTTGGCTTACCGTGATTGTTCTTCAGCATCATCGCACAGAGAACCGGCGTCAAGGTAAGTGCCACCAAAGCAGAAATAATAATAGATCCGGCCATGGTTATGGAGAACTGTCGGTAGAACACTCCTACAGGGCCCGTCATAAAGGAAATGGGTATGAACACGGATACCATCACCATGGTTATGGCAATAATCGCCCCGCCTATTTCGCCCAATACCTCATAAGATGCCTTGTAGGGTGTCAAGTTTTCCTTTTCCATCTTCATGTGGACGGCTTCCACGACCACAATGGCATCATCCACCACAATACCAATGGCCAAGACCAGAGCAAAAAGGGTAATCAGGTTAATGGACAATCCAAAAAGCTGCATCACAAAAAATGCACCGATAAGGGATACGGGCACGGCAATTATAGGAATCAATGTAGAGCGCCAATCCCCCAAGAAGAGGAAGACCACTACAGCAACCAAAATAAAGGCATCCCGCAGGGTATGTAGTACTTGTTCTATGGAAGCATCAAGGAAATTGGAAACGTCATAACTGATTTTGTAATCGATTCCCGGCGGCATTTCCTCCTCAAGCTCTACAAGTTTTTCCTTTACGGCATCGATTACATCACTACCGTTACTGCCAAATGTCTGCTTTAAAACTATGGAAGCGGAGGGATCTCCATCCAGGTTGGAGTAAATATCAAAGAACTCACTTCCGAGCTCCACATCGGCGACATCCCCGAGTTTCAATAGTTCACCTTCTCCATTGGCCTTAATAATGATGTCCTTGTACTGCTCTGGCTCATTGTACCTATCTTGATAGACCAGAACATATTCCAAGGATTGTGCCCTTTTTCCTGAACTACGCCCCAAACGTCCTGGGCGAGCCAAGATACTCTGTTCTTCCATTGCCGTGAGGATTTCCTCGGCAGATACATCGTAAGCACGCATACGGTCTGGTTTTAACCAAACCCGCATAGCAAACTTCCGACTACCCAAAATTTGGGCGCTTGCAATCCCATTGATCCTTTGTATTTCGGGAATTATCTTGGTATATGCGTAGTTGTACAGGAACTTTTCGTCGTTGTTTTTGGCATCGCTGTACAGGTTAACGTACATCAACATACTGGGTTGCACGGGGGTAATGATCACTCCTTCTCGTTGCACCAGTTCTGGCAGCAACGGCATTACTTGGTCTACTCTTGTCTTTACCCGAACCACGGCTTGATTGGGGTCGGTTCCCGGTTCAAAAATCACTCTCAAGGTTCCTTCACCAGCACTGGTGGCATCGGAAGCGATATAACGCATACCCTGTACCCCGTTTATCGATGTCTCCAATGGAATCAGTGTCGACTTTACCAGCACATCGGCACTGGAACCAGGGTAAGCAATAAAAATATTGACCGTGGTTGGGGCGATTTGTGGGAACTGCGAAATGGGCAGTTGTTTTATGGCCAACAGTCCTGTAAATACAATTATAACAGAGATTACAATCGCCAATACAGGTCTGTGTATAAATCTTTTAAACATGTTTAAAATTTATGGGATTGTTACTCAGAATAAAGGTCTAGATGAGAAAGTATGGATTCCGGTTTTTCGAACTCGTAATGGATTTTTTCTCCGTTTCTAACCATACGGATACCCTCCAAGAGCACTTTGTCTTTCAACGAAAGTCCCTTTTCCACTACAAAAAGATGGGGCAGTTCGGCACCAACTACAATTTCACGTTGCTGTACGGCATCGTTCTCATCAAGAACAAAAACAAACTTTTTGTCCAAAACTTCAAAAGTTGCTTTTTGGGGGATCAACATAGCGTTTGCCAACGGTACTCTCATTAAGATACTTCCTGTTTCGCCATGTCTTAAAATCCCATCAGGATTTGCAAACGTTGCCCTAAAGGCTATATTTCCCGTTTCGTTGTTGAACTCGCCCTCAATGGTTTCGACCACTCCGGGTTGGTTGAACTTTTTGTTGTTTGCCATTAAAAGTTCCACCTGTTGTTTCTCGTTCTTCTTAGCGCTGGTAATATAATCCAGATACTCGGCTTCGGGCACATTGAAGTACACCCACATTTTGGAATTATCGGACAGTTTGGTCAATAATTCCCCTTCATCCAAAAGACTGCCTTCCCTAACTTCCAAATGGTCCATTATACCGTCAAATGGAGCGCGGATATCCGTAAATCCCAAATGGGTCTCGGCCAAATTCACTTCGGCCTTTGCCCTATCAAACTCTGCTTTGGACATTGCCAATTCGTTAGCGGATACTACGTCGCCATCGGCCAACAACTTGGTGTTCTTGTATTCTATTTCGGCCACTTCTGCTTCTGCCCTGGCTTTCTGTAAATCGGCCTGGTACACATTGGGCATAATATGGAACATTCGTTGCCCCTTTTTTACATGTTGTCCCTCGTCCACATATATGTGCTGTAGGTAACCCTTTTCCAAGGCCCTGAGTTCTATGTGCCTAGTGGAATGGATTTGACATACATAATCTTTGGTGATGGATGTGTCCATTTGTATTGGACTGGACACGAGATATTTGGTTTCTTCCTTGTTTTCGTGCTTTTTGGATTCGCAGCTCACATAGCACATTGCTACAAGCAAGCCGATGAAGATAGAAAATCTCCTCATAGTTTTCTGGTTTAAAAAATGTTTAGAAATGGTCAAGGGAAGTCCGAATCCACTTAAAGGGACCTGCCCTTGGTTGTTGATTGATACCCAAAGGGATAGTAAAGATTACAAAAGAACACAAGGCCCTTTATGCAAAAGAAAGTGGAATTCTAAATTCGGAAAACTTGAAATCTAACGTGCTTCTTTAGGGATGAAGAGGATTTGGGATGCTCGAGCCCAAAACTTGTGTTAGATTCCAAAAACAATTGCCCCCAAGAGGCGCAAAATAAATTGGCAGTAAAAATACTGCCATACTCAAAAGAAAAACTATGTGATGCTACTTCTTCCTCACGTTCGTCCTTTTCTTCTATATCGATTTCAGCACAGTGCCTTTTTTTGTGCCCTACCTGCAATGCATTAAAGGTAGCGGAGGAATGTTGATTCTCTAAGTTTTGAAGATAGCAGGCATTGTCCGCAACTGAAGATTGTTGCGAATCAGCATATAAATTTATGAATCCCCCTAACAGTAGGAGAAAGAGTGGAAACAAATATTTTGCGAATGCCTTTTTCATTTCGGGGAACAAAGCTATGTTACCCAGACTTCTCGAGCAAATAGTAGTTGTTAATTATGGTTAAAATCGATTAGTGGGCTATTTTTCTTGACAAAAATTTTGTAAACGATGGTAAAAAATTCGAATAAGACAAATTGTGTTTTTTAAATTTCCTCATAAATACAACTTTATCATTGATGATTTGAATAAAAAATCACTCGGATTGAATCTTTTCCATTAATTTACACTTAGAAGTTACCATTCCATTTTGAAAGCTATAGAACACCCTTTTTACCATCATCTAAAAAAATACGTTTCTTTCGAGGATGCCGATTTTCCAAAAATGCTTTCCTATTTTGAAACACTTACTTTGGGCAAAAAGGAAATAGCAATACAAGCGGGCAATCCTTGCAACCATAATTACTTTGTGATGAAGGGCTGTCTACATATGTATTTTACCTCAGAAAAAGGTACGGAACGTACTGTTCAGTTTGCCTTGGAGGGTTGGTGGCTGACAGATTTTTTGGCTTTCCAAAACCGCAACAATACGGATTTCAACATACAAGCTGTGGAAAAAAGTCAGGTTTTATCCATTTCCAGCGAACAACAAGAGCTGTTACTCGAGGAGTTTCCAATGCTAGAGCGTTATTTTAGAACCATTTATCAAATTGCTTACGGGGCATCATTGATCAAGGTCAAATATCTCTATGATTTGTCCAAAGAGGAAATTTACCTTCATTTCACCGAGCATTTTCCTGAGTTTTCCCAACGTGTGCCACAATATTTAATTGCCTCCTTTTTAGGGTTGACACCAGAATATGTAAGTGAGATACGGGCCAAGAACCGTTCTTAAACCCGTTTAAGTTTTCTGCCTTCCAACTGGAATACCTTAGCACCATCATTCTAAAAGATATTATTATGAAAAAAAGAATTCAAATTGATGCAGTGGAACCGTTGGCCTTTAAAGCGATGTTCGGGCTTGAAAAATATCTACAACAGAGTCCACTCGACAAAATTCATTATGAATTGATAAAAATCAGGGCTTCGCAACTCAACGGATGTGCCTTTTGTTTGGATATGCACACTAAAGATGCCCTAAAGTTGGGTGAGGAACCAAAACGTATTTTTTTATTGGATGCATGGTGGGAAACCGACCTGTTTTCTGAAGAAGAGCAGGTAATACTAAAGGCTACAGAAGAAATTACCTTGGTGCATATAAACGGGCTCAGTGCCGAAACCTACGAAAAAGCTACCAAGCTGTTCAATGAAAATTACATCTCACAAATAATAATGGCCATTGTTGCCATAAATGCATGGAACCGTATTGCGATAAGCACCCATAAACCTATACAGGATTAATCCCATATGGACAAGTAATGTAGAGGGGCCCTAGCATGGGCCTCTTTTTATTTGGGACAAAAAAGCAAATATGTTCTATATTAGTGCAGCTAGAATACCTCAAAATTTTTATATGAGAATCAAGTTTGCCTTATTATTTATACTGATACTTTCCTTTACTGCGTGCAAAAACTTTGGAACCAATGAAAGCGAATCCGGGTCCAAAGACGATGATTTTAGCACCCTACAAATCAACAATGATTACCAAATCAGCATTCCTAGGTTTATGAACGGGACCACTGGGTTGAACGAGGAAGCATCGTTGCAATACCAAAGCTTGCTCAAAGAGGCTTATTTGATAATTATCGATGAACCCAAAGCTGGTTTTGAGGAAGTATTTAGGGATTTGGAGCAATATGATGATAAACTTTCCGTATTGCAAAACTATAGGGATGCTCGGCTACAGATACTTGCCCGAACTACAAACATTACCAAAAAATCCAGTTCAATCTCTTCAAAAATGAATGGCTTGGACGCAGAGTCCATAGAATTGGATGCCAAAGTGAACGGTGTAAACGATGAAATCTCTTATTTTTTGACCTTTATTGAAGGGGGAGAACAGGTTTATATGATCATGGCCTGGACTTTAAAGGACAAAAAAGCGGAGCACAAAAAAACCTTTAAAACGATTGCCGAATCTTTTCAACTTATTGATTAGGAAACCGCTTTAAAGGTCTAAGTAAATTTACCCGGCTTATTTATTTGCTCAAGTACATTTTTCTTCTAGCGTAAAGGTTGTAAAAATCATCATCCTTTAAACTATCGATGAACAAGATACTCTCCCCGGTACTCTTCATTTCTGGCCCCAAATTCTTGTTGACGTTGGGGAATTTATTGAAGGAGAATACAGGCTGTTTGATTGCATATCCATCCAAATGTGGCTTAAAGTCAAAATCCTTCACTTTTTTCTCGCCCAACATCACTTTGGTCGCATAGTTTACATAAGGTTCTTTGTATGCTTTTGCTATAAAAGGAACCGTACGCGATGCCCTTGGGTTGGCCTCGATAATGTATACGATATCATCCTTCACCGCAAACTGAATATTGATCAAACCTACCGTATTGAGTGCCAAAGCAATCTTTTTGGTGTGATCTTTTATCTGTTGCAGTACAAACTCACCCAAGTTAAACGGAGGTAAAGTAGCATTGGAGTCTCCCGAGTGGATTCCACAGGGCTCAATGTGCTCCATTATTCCAATAATATACACATCTTCCCCATCACAAATGGCATCTGCTTCGGCTTCGATGGCTCCGTCCAAATAGTGATCTAAAAGTAGCTTGTTATTCGGTATCTTGCGTAACAAATCCACCACATGGGCTTCCAGTTCTTCCTTGTTGATCACAATTTTCATTCCCTGGCCTCCCAATACGTAGGATGGTCTCACCAACAAGGGGAACTTTAGTTCTTCTGCCAAATCCAAGGCTTCATCGGCTGTTTCGGCCACTCCGAATCTTGGGTAAGGAATATCATTGTCTTTTAACAAAGTGGAGAAACTACCCCTATCCTCGGCCAGATCCAATGATTGGAAGCTTGTCCCGATAATATTGATTCCGTATTTATCCAGTTTTTCGGCCAATTTCAATGCGGTTTGCCCTCCCAACTGTACAATCACACCTTCTGGCTTTTCATGAAGGATGATGTCGTATATGTGTTCCCAGAATACCGGCTCAAAGTAAAGCTTGTCCGCAGTATCAAAATCCGTAGAAACGGTCTCAGGGTTACAGTTGATCATAATCGTCTCATAACCACATTCTGCAGCGGCCAAAACCCCGTGCACACAACAGTAATCAAATTCGATTCCCTGTCCGATTCGGTTTGGACCGGAACCTAGAACCACCACTTTTTTCTTATCCGTGACCAAACTATCATTGGCTACGTAGCGTTCGCCATCGGCCTTCTCAATCTCTTCCTCAAAAGTGGAATAGTAATAAGGAGTAACGGCTTTGAACTCTGCAGCACAGGTATCAACCAATTTATACACACGGTTAATGTTCAAGTCCATTCGCTTGCTGTGCACTTCGCTCTCCCAACAATCCAGCATGTGAGCGATTTGTCTGTCCGCAAAACCTTTTTGTTTGGCCTCCAACAACAGGGCTTTTGGCAAACTTTCTATGGTATATTTTGATATTTCCTGCTCCAAGTAGTGCAATTCCTCGTACTGTTTAAGGAACCACATATCTATCTTGGTGATCTCGTGGATGCGTTTTATTGGAATTCCCAGTTGAATGGCATCGTAGATCACAAATACCCTATCCCAACTCGGCACTCTTAATTTCTCGATGATCGTTTCGTAATCCTTGTAACCTTTTCCATCGGCACCCAATCCATTTCGTTTGATTTCGAGGGATTGTGTGGCTTTATGCAATGCTTCTTGGAACGAACGACCAATACCCATCACCTCTCCCACAGACTTCATCTGTAGACCAAGGGTTCTGTCGGAACCTTCAAATTTATCGAAGTTCCAACGTGGTATTTTTACGATAACGTAGTCCAAAGTCGGCTCGAACAAAGCAGATGTGGATTTGGTAATCTGGTTGTCCAACTCATCCAAAGTGTAACCAATCGCCAATTTAGCAGCGATTTTTGCAATCGGATATCCTGTTGCTTTGGATGCCAATGCAGACGAACGGGAAACCCTTGGATTGATCTCGATTGCGATAATATCTTCTTTTTCATCCGGGCTAACGGCAAACTGTACGTTACATCCACCTGCGAAGTCCCCTATACTGCGCATCATGTGAATGGCCATATCCCTCATACGTTGGAAAGTACTGTCCGATAGTGTCATAGCTGGTGCAACAGTAATCGAATCCCCTGTGTGGATACCCATTGGGTCCATATTTTCAATGGTACAGATAATCACTACGTTGTCGTTTTTGTCACGCAACAGCTCCAACTCGTATTCTTTCCAGCCCATCAAGGCCTTGTCTATCATTACTTCGTGGATTGGTGATACTTCCAATCCATGGCTCAACATATCGTCAAAATGCTCTGGGTCGTAAACGATACCAGCTCCTGCACCACCAAGGGTAAACGAAGCCCGAATCACCAAGGGAAAACCAAATTCCTGGGCAATTTCTTTTCCTTTTAGGAAAGAGGTTGCGGAAGCCTGAGGTGGCATCCCCACTCCTATTTTAAGCATGAGTTCCCTAAATTTCTCACGATCTTCGGTAATGTTGATGGCATCGATATCCACACCTATGATCTCCACGCCAAAATCTTCCCAGATACCCTTTTCATCAGCTTCGATACATAGGTTCAATGCGGTTTGCCCCCCCATAGTTGGCAATACAGCATCAATATTTGGGTGCTTTTGAAGTATTTCTATGATCGATTTGGTTGTCAACGGTTTTAGATAAACATGATCCGCCATAGTGGGGTCCGTCATAATTGTAGCGGGATTACTGTTTATCAAAATCGTCTCGATACCATCTTCCCGAAGGGAACGAAGTGCTTGGGAACCAGAATAATCGAACTCACATGCCTGGCCGATAATGATCGGACCAGAACCAATAATCAAAATGGAATTTAAATCTTTTCTTTTTGGCATTTTCTTTAGGGGTTTCTCGTTATTTGCTTATATGTCAAAAAAAAGGTGTTACCTAGAAAAGTAACACCTTTAATTTAAATAATAGATACTATCATTATTTTTTATGTCTTGGCTCAGAGGAAACAGTTAATCTTTTTCTTCCCTTGGCTCTTCTTCTCGCAAGAACTTTTCTACCATTGGCAGTCGCCATGCGCTCCCTAAAACCATGCTTGTTTCTTCTCTTCCTTTTGGATGGTTGATACGTTCTTTTCATTTCCGAACTGTTTTATGGATTTTGTTGATGGGAATTCTGTTTCCCTAAAAAATTCTGGGCGCAAATATACAAAGACTTTTTACTTTGACAAGCCCAAATTTAAAATATTTAATTAACTTTTTAGTACTTTTGCCAGCGCTTAACTAAAGGTAAAAATCACTAGACCGTATGTTCAATAAAAATATCAAGCTCGTCATTGCCGTTCTCATCATTGCCTATGCCGTTTACCAGTTTGTGGAAGGCAATATTGGCAACGGAATTGCACTAATCTTGCTCTCCCTCGTTTTCATTTTTCTTTACTTCAGGAATGAATTTATCCTATTGGCCTTTCTTAAAATGAGAAAGCAAGACCTGGACGGGGTGCAACGCTGGCTTGATAAAATAAAGAACCCCGAGTCCGCTTTGATCAAAAAACAAGTGGGATACTACAACTACTTGCACGGGATCATCTATTCACAAAAAAACTTGACACAGGCCGAAAAATACTTTAAAAAGGCCCTTAAATTTGGTCTCACCATGGATTACGATGTGGCCATGGCCAAATTGAGCTTGGCAGGTATTGCCATGCAAAAGCGTAGAAAGCGCGAAGCAACCCAATTGTTGAACGAAGCCAAGAAGTTGGACAAGAACAATATGCTTACCGACCAGATCAAGATGATGCAGCAGCAGATGAAGAAGATTTAAAAGTTTTCTTTTTCCACTCTCCTATTTCTTTTATTTTGACAGATTCATAAAGGAATCCAGTAACAGCGTAAATGCCTAGCTCACTTACTGTAACCTTTTTATAAAATATTTTAACTACAATGTAGTTTATTAAAATATTATAACTACATTTACGGTAAATATATTGAAATGAGCAAAGCAACACTTGGAGAATTTGAGGAGATTGTTTTACTGGTTGTCGCCATACTCAACGGTGATGCTTACAGCGTGGCTATTATCTCAGAAATTGAAGAGCGCTTGGACCGGAGTGTCAGCTTGGGAGCCATACAGACCGTTTTAAAAAGATTGGAAAAAAAAAGTTTACTAACATCAGATTTTGGTGATGCTACCAATGAGCGAGGTGGAAAACGAAAACGCCTCTATGAAATTACCGCGGAGGGGCAGGAATTACTTGACCTCACCAAGGCCCAGAGAAATTCCCTTTGGAATGCCATACCCAAGCTTTCATTCAATTTCCAATAAAATGGATAGGAAAGAAAATAAGCCATCACCAATTGCATTGGCATTTTTCACATGGTACTGTCATCCTGACTTTCGGGAAGAAATAGAAGGGGATTTAATGGAACGGTTCAACACTTATTATTTGAAATATGGTTATACCAAAGCAAATAGACTCTTTATACGGGACATACTTTTTTTATTTCGTCCATCAATAGCTGGAAATATTTATCATTTAACAAACATAAATACTATGGAATTCGCTCATCAAAACAAGAGACTCATATCTATTTTGGCCATTGCATTGGCCATTTTGTTTATCCCATTAATAGCAATGGGCTTTTCCAATGAGATACGTTGGTCCATTTTAGATTTTCTTGTTGTAGGTGTTTTATTGGTTGGAACAGGGCTAACCCTTGAACTTATTCTTAGGAAAATAAAAAGCTTGCGTTATCGAATTATCTTGGGCATAGCCTTGTTCATTGTTTTAGGTATTATTTGGGCCGAACTGGCGGTGGGAGTCTTCGGAACACCATTTGCGGGCAGCTAAAAAAGTACCTATACGTAGGTCGCTAGCACTCTAATCCTATTTTTTTACTTATGTACTATCCACTCTGCCTTAATGATGTCGACGTCTACCCCTTATTTGGTGATTTCCTGATAGAAGAGCCTTACATCTTTGATTTTTCTTCCAATAATTCAAAAACGTTGGAGTATAATCTTTTTGATTTTAAAGAATTCAACGATGCTATTTTTGATGAATTGGAGACCACTTCGCATCATTGGGGCATTGGCAGATATTTGGAAGAACGCAAAACCCTCCTACGCGCCTACCCCAACATTATAGAGGAAAAAAGATATTACCACCTTGGGTTGGATATAATAGTGCCATACGACACGGCAATGTATGCGCCTTTGAATGCCGTGGTTTATGAAACAGGCAAAGAAACCGCCATTGGTAATTATGGGGGCTACATTATCCTAAAACATGATATTGTTGGTGCCGTTTTTTATTCACTGTACGGACACTTAAAAACGCCCCACTTGGTCAATGTTGGTGACACAATCGGAACTGGGCAAAAGTTTGCGCACATCGGCAAAGAAAGTGACAGCGGCGGTTGGTTTTGCCATGTGCACCTGCAAATTCTCACCCAAGCAGCAATTGACCAGGGTTATTCGGACTGGGGATATATTTCGCCCGAATTACTGCCAAAAGTGGAAACGTATTTCCCTTCGCCTTATTTTTTGTTTAAATACTAGAAAGTGTGAGTCAAGAACTTACTTCCCCGTACTTCCCACTCGGTAATACCCTTTGTTCGGAATTTCAATAGTGTACTTCTTTTTTGAAGCATTGTTCAAATGCGGTTCGCGTAACCATGGATTGTGTCGCTTCAAAACTTTATAATTTATTTCGTAAAGCTCAGCAAAATCCGCCCAATTTGCCACGGCCGTATCTACCTCAACAGTAAAGGTTGGTACTTTTTCGTACATATCGTCCTCTTCCAATTGAAAACCATATTTGTCACGATTGGAAATAATCTCTTTGATGGCCAAAATACGGAACACATAGCGTCCTGTCTCCTGCCCCAATAGCAAGTCGTAATAATCATCCACCTGCTGAATGCCCATATATTTTTGAATTCCCGCAGGTCCGGCATTGTAAGCAGCCGCGGTCAAAGTCCAGCTTCCAAAGCGATCTTTCCACTTGTTCAAGTAATCACAGGCCACTTGGGTAGCTTTCTCTACATGATAGCGCTCATCCACATTATCGTTCACCTCAAGGCCATACTCCCTTCCTGTACCTTTCATAATTTGCCAAAAACCTGTGGCACCGGCAGGCGAAACCACATTTTCCAATCCGCTCTCGGCGACGGCCAAATATTTAAAGTCATCAGGGATTCCATTCTTTTTAAGAATGGGTTCAATTATCGGAAAATATTTGTTGGCCCGCTTCATCAACAAAAGGGCATTTGACTGCCAATAGGTGTTTACCAAAAACTCGCGATCGACCCGTTCCATAATCTCCGGATCTTCCTGTGGTACAACTTCACCTGCAAAGTTTAGGTCTTTGGGAATCTCTATGGCACTAATTTGATAGGTATCAGCCACATTTTTATCCTTAGTCTCTGGCCCGACTGGCTTTGCTTCAGGCTTTTCCCCCATTTCATTCGACTGCACGGCAAAAATCAATGTGCTCACAACAGCTATCAATCCAATAAATGCCAATATATTTTTCAAGTATTTCATGTCGTCGCAATTTTTATTAAGTGTAAAGATACTATTATAAAGACGAAATTATTCCAAAATAATTGTGGGGAGATGCTCATTGAACCACCGGGCCCGGTGTATGATCATGGTATGGGTCCCGTTTTTTACCACAGTACACTTCTTTATGTTGACCAGTGGAAAAACAGCATCCCTATCGCCCTGAACATGAACAACATTGGTAAGGGGCTCATCTTGCTGCCAGTTTACGATTTGGTCTATGCACCAATCAATATAATATTTGTCTCGAACCGATAAATATTTCTCGTACAAATGAAGACGCTTGGTCACCGTTTCGCCAAAGGCATATTTTGCCAATAGTTCCACATTGTTCACCAAACTTGTGGGCAGTAATTTATGAGCCTTAGTATACTTGGCGAAAATCATTCGCTTAGGTAACTCGTGCCTACTTTTTACCGAAGAAACCACAATGACTTTTTTTACCGGGATGACTTTTGCCATCTCCTGTACCAACATACCTCCGAAGGAAACCCCCAATAGAACAGGGTTAGGCTCATGGATTTTTTCGCACATCTTTTGGGCATAGTCCTCAAGACTCATTCCTTTTTTGGGGACAAACCATTCCAATGTATGTATGGCAAATTGATTTTCCGGTAGCCTGATGCCGTCAAAGATGGAAACGTTGGCGGCCATTCCCGGCATAAGGTACACATGGGTTTTATTATCGGACATATGACACCAAATATCGCTAAGCACTAGGAAATTAGCAATATTTTGACTAATTTTGTATCCCTTTTGCAGCCAACCCCGCGAAATGAACATATTTTTTTAATCAGGGGAATATAGAAATGCCTTTTCTGGTATTTCTAAAGGTCATTTTAAAAAAACAAGTACTATATGACAACATTGGAAATCACTGACAATAGTTTCTTGCGTCAATTTGAAACTACGGTCAATGGGCATTTAGCCAAAATTGAGTACTCTTCACAGGAGCGCAAAGTATTTTTGACAAAACTGGTTATTCCGGAAGAAATTACAAAAGAGGGGTTTAAAGAGGATTTCATCAAAGCGGTATTGAACGAAATCCAAGAAAACAACCTTAGGGTTGTCCCCACAAGCCCACAGATTGCAGGTTTTCTAAGAAAAAACAGGCAATACAAGGAAATGTTACCAGTAGGTATCCGTATCTGATCTAACCAATCACCAAGAAAAATGTAAACCTCCTTGACCGGGAGGTTTTTTTATGCCACTACTTCACTGGAAACAAACTCAAACCGTACCAGGCCATCCGTATCAATATCGGTGAGTTCTACTTGATGCAAGGTATTTACCAATTCAGGGTTCCAAGGTGCTTTTACCTTTACATAGTTTTCGGTGAAACCATGGATATAGCCTTTTTTATTCTCACCTTCGAACAAAACGGTAAGGACAGCGCCCAATTGACTCTCGTAAAATGCCCTACGCTTTTTCGCTGACAACCCTCGAAGCATTTTACTACGTTTGCTACGCACTTTTTGGGGCACTACATCACCCATTTCAGCGGCAACGGTATTGTCCCTTTCAGAATAAGTGAATATGTGCAAATAAGAAATATCCAAATTGTTCAAAAAATGATAGGTCTCCAGAAAATGCTCGTCGGTCTCGCCTGGGAAGCCAACAATTACATCTACCCCGATACAAGCATGAGGCATGGCGTTTTTAATACGTTTTACCCTATCCACGTACAAATTGGACAGGTAGCGGCGACGCATCTTTTTTAAGATATCATCGCTGCCGCTCTGCAAGGGTATGTGGAAATGAGGCACAAAGGAATTGCTCTGGGCCACAAAATCAATCGTCTCGTTCTTTAATAGGTTGGGTTCAATAGAGGAAATACGAAGTCGGTGGATTCCTTCAATGGTATTCAAGGCCTTCACCAAATCCAAAAAGGTATGCTCGTGCCTTTTATTTCCGAACTCTCCTTTTCCGTAATCACCTATATTGACACCTGTCAATACAATTTCCTTGATGTCCTGCGAGGCAATTTCCCGCGCATTGTTCAGAACATTCTCCAACGTATCGCTACGAGAAATCCCACGGGCCAGTGGAATGGTACAATAGGTGCATTTATAGTCGCAGCCATCCTGAACCTTTAAAAAAGCACGGGTTCTATCGCCAATGGCATAGCTTCCCACGTAAAAATCGGCCTCCTCGATTTCACAGGAATGCACCTCTCCCTTATCGTTTTTGGTCAGATCGTTCAGGTAATCCGTAATCTTGAACTTTTCAGTAGCTCCGAGCACCAAATCCACACCATCAACTTCTGCCAGCTCTTCCGGTTTTAACTGTGCATAACAACCAACTGCGGCCACAAATGCATCAGGATTGGCCTTTTGGGCCTGTTTCACAATGGTCTTAAATCGTTTATCGGCATTCTCAGTTACCGAACAGGTGTTGATCACATACACATCCGCTTCTTCCGAAAAGTCCACACGCTCAAACTCCTCCTTTTCAAAACCTCTGGCAATGGTAGAGGTTTCGGAGAAATTGAGTTTGCAGCCCAGCGTGTAAAATGCGACCTTTTTGTTCATAAACCCACCTTGTATTTAAGGGGCGCAAAGATAGTGATTTATTGGGAGTTATAGTAGAGGATTATTGGATTATTGAATGCTTCGATCATTTGGAGTTTGGGGTTCTTTGGTTATTGGTTGTTCGTTGAGGGACGTGGGTGTAAGATAAAAGATAAAGGGTTCTCGACTACGCTAGAACTGACAACTGGTAATTGATAATTGTCATTGTGTACCGCCCAGTGATTTTTGTCATTCCGAGCAAAGCGATGAACCTTTGGTTTTGAACCTAAAACTTGTACTTGAACTTTATCGGCCGCCTACTGTTTTCTGACTTCTGACTCCTGACTTTCTACTTCGCACTTTTAACTTCTTTTAAGTAACTTGTTCGCTCATACCAACCATAAAACGACACAATGAAAAAAATAGCACTCCTCACCTTGTTGGCCCTACTAACCAATCTAATCTCTGCACAAGAATACCAACCCAGTCCAAAAAATCTTGAGAACCGGGAATGGTACCAAGACGCCAAATTCGGGATGTTTATCCATTGGGGCGTGTATTCCGTATTGGGCGTGCACGAATGGGTCATGGAAACCCAATCTATCGACAAAAACACATATGAGAAGCTGCCCGCCTTTTTCAATCCCACCGAATTCGATGCCGAAGAATGGGTCTTACTGGCCAAATCAGCAGGCATGAAGTACATCACGATTACCTCCAAGCACCATGATGGCTTTGCCATGTACGATAGTAAATTATCTGATTGGGACATTAAGGACCGTACCGTGTACCAGAAAGATATCATCAAACAAATGGCCGAAGCCTGTAAAAAACACAACATAAAATTATTCCTTTACTACTCACAACTCGACTGGCACCATAATGATTATTACCCTAGAGGTGACACAGGAAAAAAAGCGGGCCGGCCAGACCATGGGAATTGGGAAAGCTATTTGGATTACATGAACGGCCAGCTCACAGAACTCTTGACCAATTATGGAGAAATAGGCGGTATTTGGTTTGATGGCTGGTGGGACAAGAAAGAAGCCGATTGGCAACTCAGAAAAACGTATGATTTGATTCACGAACTGCAGCCACAGGCCATGATTGGAAGCAATCACCACCAAGCCCCCAATTCGGGAGAAGATTTCCAAATGTTTGAACGAGACTTGCCCGGAGAAAACAAAGGCGGTTACAGCGCCGAAGCAACCGTTGGAAAGCTACCTCTTGAAACCGCGGAGACCATGGCGCACCGTTGGGGTTTTTCTTTACAGGACAAAGCATATAAGTCTTCCAAAGAACTGATTCAGTATTTGGTGAAGGCAGCAGGCTACAATTCCAACTTTTTGCTCAATGTTGGGCCCATGCCCAATGGTAAGATTCAACCTGAGTTTGTAGAGACCTTAAAAGTTCTTGGTGAGTGGACAGATACCTACGGTGAAACCATTTACGGGACAAGAGGTGGCCCAATTTCACCACAGAGTTGGGGCGTATCCACCCAAAAAGAAGATAAGGTCTATATTCACATTATGGATTGGAAAACGGATAATTTACTTTTCCCTAATATCCAGGGCGAGATAAAATCTGTTTTAGATTTTCAAACAAAGAAAACGTTGAAATACGAAACCAACTTTTATGGAACACTGGTACAGCTCCCAGAAGGACGGGATTACGACCGAGCAGATTTTGTGCTGGAAGTAATCATCAAATAAAAAGCTGCAATGAAGAAGTTATGTCTTATCTCAGCCCTCCTCATAACTCTTGCTTCGTGTGGGCCCAAAGATCAAGCAAATACAACTGTCGATTATGACAACATGATCGTTAGGATTGCGGAACTGGAAATCGCGGAAGAACAGCTTGAAAATTACCTCTCCGAACTTAACATAGAAGCCAGGGTATCCATGGCAGAGGAAAGTGGCGTTATTTCCATTTTCCCCTTGTCCCACAAAGAAACCCCCACAAAAATTACCATAGTTGAGATTTACGCAAACCAAAGCGCTTATGAAGCCCATTTGGAAACACCACATTTTAAGAAATACAAAACCATTACAGCTGAAATGGTAAAATCATTAAAACTGATTGACATGAGCGCTGTTGATTTGGAGACCATGCCCTTGATTTTCGAAAAATTAAACTAGTGTTTGTCCAAAAAGACATGTATATTTTCAACCAACACCTAGGTCCACTTTTTCGTCTTTAAAACATTACATCGAATTTAGCTCAAAAAATTACTTTGAATCACCAAATCCCTAATGTAGTGGCCATTGAAAATTACCAATGATCCTGCGCAAATGTAACCCCATTACATTTTAACCCATTTCGGGTGTATACGTTAAGGCATAGAGCCAGTTGACGGGTTTACTATATATTTTAATCTTTAGAAGCTTATTTAAAATAAAAAGGGCATCAAATTAATTCTAATCACTTTAGGTTTTCCAGTGTCAATCATCGTTATCCAATTTTTGATAGTCAAGGCAAGATTATGGAGACAACTCAGTTTGCCGAAAGCCCAGATAATCAAGGGATTCCCAAAAAAAACTACCTTCAGTTTTTCCGGACAGTTCCAGGTTTTTCCTCAAAATTCCTTTGATTTCCAACGACACCATGTTAGCCTATTGCGACACCGTAGGAGGATTTACAATGGTCTTATGGAAGATATTTATACAATTGTCAATATTGGACAAATAATAAGTATTGTTCCATTTTGATGTAACTTCGTAAGATACTATTTTCTTAATCGAAGATAAATTGATTCGACCTTGGACCAACTGTTCAAAATATTTAGATACTCCACCGAAGATGCCAAAGCTTTAGAAGGCAAGCAAATCGAAACACATGTCCACGATTTTGAAGAATTGATCATTGGCGCCAAGGGCAAGATATCCCATTTCATTGATTTTGAGGATGAAACGGTATATGCTCCGTTCGTTAGTTTTGTAACCAAGGGAAAGCCCCACTTGCTTCTCCCCCAAGCACACCATGGGGAGTGCGATCTTTGGGTAATTCGTTTTCGAAGTGAATTTATGTCCGAGGTGATTTTTAAGATGTACGGTTATTTTCATAATCGTGCCAACGTCACGCTTCCTGGGGACGAATGCTTTGACAGGCTCATGGCATTGTGCCAAATGATGTTCGATGAAACCCAGCGTCCCAATCCCGGTCTCATTGTTATCAAACAATTATTTATGACCCTGCTTACCATAATCAACCACGAGAGGCCTACCAATATCCAATCCGACTCAGCAAATTCAGCTTCGCAGACATACACCCATTTTCTACATATTTTAGAGGAGAACTTTCGCCGCAACGTTAAAATATCATTCTATTCCGAAAAACTGTTCATGAGCGAGCGCAACCTCAATATTGTTTGCCAAGAGGTAATGCAGCAAAGTGCCGGCGAAATTATTGAGACCCGTAAGTTGAACGAAGCAAAAAACCTTTTGGTGAACAGTAATAAAACAATAGCTGAAATCGGCTTTGAGATAGGGTACAACGAAAAAGCGTATTTCTCCAAGGTCTTCAAACGAAAAACAGGTTACACACCAACCGTTTTCCGTAAAGAAATGAAACAGCTAATTTCTTAAAAGTACAACACTTCTTCCCAAAGGTATTACCCACTACATTGTTGTTATTTTGAAATTTGTTGCTTCCATCATCTAAGATAATGGTATGGTATAGACAATCCTCCTTATGACAGATTTAAAAACCTTGCGTTCCCTCAACCAGAGCCTGCCATTTACGCAGAAAATGCCCGTTTTATTTTTGGGGCACGGAAGCCCAATGAACGCCATTGAGGAGAATGAGTTTGTTGCCAATTTTAGACGATTGGGAAAGGAAGTGTTCAGGCCAAAAATAATTCTTTGCATTTCAGCACACTGGGAAACGAAGGGAACCAAAGTAACGGCCATGCAAAATCCGCCAACAATTCACGATTTTGGCGGCTTTCCGCAAGCACTCTTCGATGTGCAATATCCCGCTCCTGGTAGTCCGGAATTGGCAAGAATCACCAAAGAGATCATTACCAAGACCGATGTGGAGCTCGACACCCACTGGGGATTGGACCACGGTGCATGGAGCGTCATCAAGCATATGTATCCCGATGCGGACGTGCCCTTGATCCAGCTGAGCTTGGATTACACAAAGCCCCCCAGATATCATTACGAATTGGCACAACAACTGGAAACATTGAGGCACAAAGGGGTATTGATTGTGGGAAGCGGTAACGTAGTGCACAACCTTCGCAAGGTAAAATGGGATAAATTGAACGATACCTATGCCTGGGATTGGGCCGAAGAAGCCAACGAAAAAATAAAATCCTTCATATTGGACGGTAATCATCAAGCACTCATAGATTATGGGAAGCAGGGCAGTAGTTTTGCGCTCTCCATTCCTACCCCAGAGCACTATTTACCTCTAATCTATGTATTGGGGCTGAAGGACAAAAAAGAATCAATAGACCTGTTCAACGATAAAACCGTCGGAGGTTCCATTGGGATGCTCTCCCTTAGAATCGACTAATTAAAAAATGGACAAGAAATTTAATACATATCAAATCCATCTAAAGGAAAAAGCACGCAAAAACAGGGTCTCTGACGGCAAAACCTTGGAATTTCAATTTGAGAACCACGACGATATCCTACAATTGGTGGACCTTGTCAAAAACAAAGAATTGTTCAAGGAACAGACCGACAATATTGAATTTCTCGTGGGACTAAAGCTATTTTCAGAAGTAATGCTGAGAAATCGAAGCCATGAAATCTTCACCGAATTTGGGCCCGAGTTTGGAACCTTCATGAAAAAATTCAAAAGCCATGTAAAAATGGCCGAAACAGTAGAGCAAACATAACGTTGCAACTATGAAAGATAAAGTAATCATTATAACGGGAGCTGCCATGGGATTGGGGCTTGCCACCGCCGAGTATCTAGCTAAAAAAAGAGCTAAACTAGTCCTAGTGGACTACAATGGTGAAGTCTTGGAAGGTGCAGTAAAAAAATTGAAGGGAATCAACGCCGATATTGAAATATTGACCATTGAGGCGGATGTATCCAACGAAGAAGCCGTAAAAAATTATGTAGATCAGACCGTCGAAACCTTTGGTCGTATTGACGGATTCTACAACAATGCGGGCATCGAGGGAAAACAAGCCCCTTTGACCGAATATGACCAGGAAATGTTTAAAAAGGTCATCGACATCAACCTGATGGGCGTTTACTACGGACTGCGCTATGTAATCCCCGTAATGCAGAAACAGAACTACGGTAAAATTGTGAACGTTGCATCCGTGGGAGGCATTAGGGGTGTGGCCAATCAAACAGCCTACGTAGCTTCCAAACATGCCGTATCCGGTATGACCAAAAACGCTGCATTGGAATATGGCCGCGATGGTATTTTGACCAACGCGATTGCCCCCGGAGCTATTTTGACCCCGATGGTTGCAGAGGCCTTTAAACAAGTTAACCCAGAGGACCCGAAAGCGGCCGAAGCAGAATATGCACAACGCAACCCCACCAAAAGACTTGGTTTGCCCAAGGAGGTAGCCACAGTTGTTTCGTTCCTATTGAGCGAAGAAAATGGTTATGTAAGTGGCCAAACCATCGCCATAGATGGAGGAGAGTCCAATATGTACGGAAACCCCTAGAGAAAACATTTACCCCTTTACTTTGATTGATGATGGGGCCCCCAGTTACCAACGTACCAGTGGTGCTGGGGGTTTTTTGTTTCTAAATCCAACCGTCAACCACTAAAATTTGCTAACTTAACCGTCTAACTTAAACCAACCCGATGAAACTACGATTAATCCTGGCTGGCCTAATTATTTTGGTCGGCCATTCCTGTAAAACAGAACCAACCTCCTCCTTGGCCGATTACCAAGGGGAAGAAAACTATTCCGTAATCATGGGGCAGACCAAAGTGGGCTATTTAAAGGCCGAAACTTCTGGTGACACCATCAATATTGATTACGATTACAAAAACAATGGCCGTGGCCCGACCATCAAGGAAACCATTGTACTGAACGCTGAAGGCTACCCGGTAAGCTGGGAAGTCACAGGGAACACCACCTTTGGAAATGCCGTGAACGAGAAGTTTTCCCTTGAAGGCAATAAAGCCGCTTGGACGGACGCCACCGGCTCTGGAAATGCTTCCTTGGAAGCTGCACAGCTCTATGTGAACCAATTTGGCAGTCCATACTCGGCTGTTTTGGCAGCCCGTTTATTGATGAATGCCCATGAGAATACGCTTCCCGTGCTTCCGGCCGGTAACCTGACATTGACCAAAATGGAGGATTTGAGCGTTCCCAATATATCCGGCGAAGGTGAATTGGCCTTGACCACCTACGCACTGTCAGGTGCCGACATGAATCCGTCCTATTTTATCATGGATGATAACGACCGTTTTTTCGCTTACATCTCCCCACGATATATCGTGGTGCGTGATGGCTACGAGGCCGAAGAAAAAGAGTTGCGCGAATTGGCAGAAAACTATTCTACAGAGCGCTACGAGAAACTTCAAAAAGAATATGCCAACAACTACGGTAAAAAAGTCCGTGTTAAAAATGTAAAGGTGTTTGACCCGAAGAACTTATCCCTTACCGAACCTGTATCGGTAGTTGTGGAAGGTGAAAAAATTACGGCCATTGAAGCTGCCGATGCCACCGGAGAAGGCGAAGTCGTTATCGAGGGCAATGGCGGAACCTTGGTGCCCGGACTTTACGAAATGCACGCTCATACCGGGGACAACGGTGCCCTATTGAATATTTTGGCAGGTGTTACCTCCTTCCGCGATATGGGGAACAACAATGAGGTACTCTCCAAATTGATTGAAAAAATTGAAAGTGGAGTACTTGCCGGCCCCCGAGTGACCCGAATGGGCTTTATTGAGGGGAAAAGTGAATATAATGCCAATAACGGTATTGTGGTCGCCTCCCAAGAAGAGGCTCTGGCCGCTGTGGACAAATATGACAGCTTAGGTTTTTATGGTGTAAAACTCTACAACAGTATGAACGGGGATTGGGCACCGGCCATCGTTAAAAAGGCACACGACCAAGGATTGTTCGTGGCAGGCCACGTGCCTGCATTCTCCAATGCAAATGCCATGCTACGTGCCGGGTTTGACGAAATGACCCACATTAACCAGACCATGTTGGGTTGGGTACTCGAACCTGAGGAAGATACCCGTACCCTTTTGCGCTTGACGGCCATGAAACGTTTCCCCGAGCTGGATTTGAACAGCGACAAGGTGCAAGAAACCTTGGATTTGTTCGTAGCCAACGAAACCGCTATGGATCCTACCCTATCCATTCACGAGCGGTTGATGCTCTCCAGAAATGGCGAGGTAAGCCTCGGTGCCTTGGATTATGTGGACAACATGCCGCCCAACGAGCAGCGTAGCCTAAAAGTTGCCTTGGCCCAGATTGCGGATGACCAAGAGGACAAAGCATACCGTGAGGCCTATGACAAAATCGTGGAAACCTTAAAGATGATGAAGGACAAAGGCATCTTGATCGTACCCGGAACCGATTTGGGCGGAGCCTTTAACCTGCACCGCGAATTGGAATTGTACACCGAGCAATTGGGCTATACCCCGGCCGAAGTGTTAAAATTGGCCAGCTACGATATGGCCGAGTATTTAGGCCACGATAGCTTGGGAAGCATCGAGGAAGGCAAACTGGCCGATTTCTTCTTGGTACCGGGCAACCCTGTGGAAGATATTAAGGCGATAAAAACGATATCAATGGTATCGCGCGGGGGAACGTTCTACTACCCCTCCGAGGTATATCCAGCATTCGGAATCACACCTTTTACAGAAAAACCTCAGGTGAAAGAATAAACCAATAACATAAATATTACCAAAGCCAGTGGCATAAAGCTACTGGCTTTTTTTATAAACAAAAGCTGATGCTTTTAAAAATCAACCTGGGATTGCAACGTTGAAAAAAATGTCTCGTCTTTACAAAAACAAGCAATCAAATTCTATGAGGACATTAAAAACTTTACTTATCCTACTACCCTTGCTCTTAAGCAGTTCTTGTTCAAATCCAAAAAAAAACATTTCTTCAGAATTAAAGCATGAAATTGACACTTACCTAGCCAGGACAATGGAACTACACGATATTCCTGGTTTGGCCTTGGCCGTTATCGAAGATCATAAGGTGGTTTACAAAAACTATTTTGGAAAGTCTTCCATAGAAAACAACAACCCTGTTAATGAACATACACTGTTCAGGGTTTTCTCCACAACAAAACTCATCACTGCAACAGGAGTTTTTCAACTTATAGAAGAAGGAAAACTAAATTTGGAAGATACCGTATCAAAGCATCTGGATCATTTACCTGTTCAATGGCAAGAAATTAAAATAAAAAACCTATTGAGCCATTCCTCTGGATTGCCCGATATTATAAAATATGAAAGTACGATATCTGACAAAGAATTAATGGAAAAACTATCCAAAGACAAGATGGATTTTACTACTGGATATCAATTTCGCTACAACCAAACCAATTATTGGTTGCTTGCTCAGATTATTGAGAAGGTCACAGGAATGACATTTGACGAATTCATTCTTAAAAATCAGTTTGATATTGCCACGGATGGAGTTTTGTTTTCTTCAGACTCTCAGGAAATAATTCCGAATAGGGCCATGAGATATTTTTATGACCACAAAACAAAGGAATTTGAAAAAGACACCAATAACAGTGGCAAAAGAGGATACTCTGGGAACGGGCTGAACATTACGCTCGAAAGCTTTATTGAATGGAACAAAAAACTCGATACCGACCGACTCTTGGATAAAAAAACCAAGTCAAAAATGTGGGCTCCTTTCAATTTTGAAAATCAACAAGACCATTTTTTACATGGTTGGGGGCACTATTCGGTCAACAATCTGGACTCCTATGGATTTACGGGCGGAAACTTAGCCGGGTTTAGAAAATTTGTAAACGACTCAACAACTATTATTTTACTATCAAATGGGTATCAGATTCCAGCTTATGATATTATTATAAACGATATAGCAAGAATGATAATTCCAGATTTAAAAACAAAAAAATTAACCAAGGAAGAAGATGTAATGGCTCTTACCTTGGACAATCAATTTGACAAAGCTACGCAATCATTCAAAAAATTGAGAACGGAAAACCCAAATTCAAGCTTTGACAATTTAAAATGGAACATCAATGGTTTAGGAAATTCCTATGTGGGTATAAATAATAAAAAAGCACTCGAAGTTTTTAAATTCAATGCCAGTGCAAACCCAAACTGGTGGGTCTCATCGGCAAGTTTAGCAGAAGCGTATGAGCTACAAAAAGATACTTTAAACGCTATATCAAACTATAAAAAAGCAATCGCCCACAATACCAACAATGAATGGGACTATAATAAGCTAATGACAAATAAAATCAAGGAACTAAAAAAATAACCACGCCTGTTATGCAACAGGGCCATGGAAATGCATCTCTTTATTTTTTGATCAATAATTCCGCCATTTCTGTGTGAGTTCAAACACATGCTCCAAAATCTGGGCTTCGGTTTCGTTGAACTCCATATTACGGCGCTTCATCATGGCCTCGGCAACCTCAAACGCCTTGTTGGTCCTAAAAGTGGTATAGCCGGCCGTAGCACCGCCCCAACTAAAACTAGGGATAAAGTTTCTGGGGAATCCGCTGCCAAAAATATTTGCGCTCACTCCAACCACCGTACCTGTATTGAACATCACATTAATGGCACATTTGCTATGGTCTCCCATCATCAGCCCACAAAATTGAAGTCCTGTTTTGGCAAAACCTTCGGTCTTGTAGTTCCAAAGTCGAACCTCGGCGTAGTTGTTTTTTAAATTGGAGGTATTGGTATCCGCCCCAATATTGCACCACTCCCCTAGTACAGAGTTGCCCAAGAAACCATCATGCCCTTTGTTGGAATTTGCAAACAGCACCGCATTGTTGACCTCTCCGCCCAATTTACATCCAGGTCCTGCGGTCACGGCACCGTAGATCTTGGTTCCCATTTTTAAAATGGCATTTTCGCAGAGCGCCAATCCGCCCCGTACCATACAACCTTCCATCATCAAGGCGTTTTTGCCTATGTAAATAGGCCCCGTGGAGGCATTTAAAATACAAAACTCCACTATGGCTCCTTCTTCGATAAAAATGTTCCCAGGGCTCTTTACTTGGTTTGTATCCGGTATGGGCTGACTTTTTCTTCCTTTGGTAATCAAATCAAAATCAGCCTGAAGGGCCGCTGCATTGTTGGAAAAGATATCCCAAGTGTTTTTTATGGTCAAAACCTCCCCATCAAAAGGAATAGTGGTGTAGGCTGATTCTTCAAAACCTGTTTCCAAGTTTTCTGTTACGTAAGCGATATAGCCCTCTTCCCCTATCAAAGCTTCACCAAGCTTTAAATCTTTGATATTCGCAACCAAGCTTTCATTGGGCAAATAACTACCATTGACAACCGTATTTTCGGCGCCAACTTTTAAAGGATACTTTTCCGAAAGATATTCTTCCGTTTGATGGCTCACCGGGGAACTCAACCACATTTCCCATTTTCCGCGAATGGTCAAGATTCCCACCCGAATCTCGGATACGGGGCGTGTGAAGGTAAAAGGGAACAAGTCTTCGCGGTGATTACCGTCGGAAAGGATATAGTTCATGGTACAGCTTTGAATATCAAAAATAAAAAACGCCCTCGAAAAGTATCGAGAGCGTCCACATATTTCGTTAAAAAGTATGACCTACTCGGCCTCCTTCTTATCTTCTTTCTTGAATTTCTTGTATTTGTTCTTGAACTTGTCAATTCTACCAGCGGTATCGACCAATTTGGTCTTACCTGTATAGTATGGGTGAGAAGTCCTTGAAATTTCCAATTTTACCAAAGGATATTCAACACCATCAACCTCGATGGTCTCTTTTGCTTCAGCAGTGGACTTGGTAAGGAACACATCATCGTTTGACATGTCTTTGAAAGCAACCAATCTATAGTTTTCTGGGTGTATATCTTTTCTCATCGTCTTAAATGCTTAATCTCAGAATTTTCAGGGTGCAAATTTAATAATTTCTTTTAACTCTCCAAGTTAAAATCACTAAAAAAATAAAGTTAAATTTATGTGTAACAAAAATACACAATCCATTACTAACATCTACAAGCAACACTAATTTTTAAATAATGGAAGAACAACAACCAAAAACCGGAAAATTTGCACTGAATTATGGCCTATTGTTGGGTCTGATTTCCGTGGTGTTCGGCGTAATGCTCTACACTCAAAAAATGCACTACGAGACAAGTACGGCAGTAATTGTAATCTCTATCGTGATCTTGGCGGCGATTATTTTTGTCGCGGTAAATGCTTTTAAAAAGGCCAATGGAGGCTACTTGACCATTTCGGAAGCCTTAAAAGTGAGTGTGGGAGTTGCCCTGGTGGGCGCCATAATTTCTTTGCTCTATCAATTTGTGCTCACCAACTTTATCGAGCCCGACTTTTTGGACAAGGCCATGGAAATTGCCAAACCAAAAGCAATGGCACAAAACCCGAACATGACCGAGGAACAATGGCAACAAGGTGTGGAAATGCAAAAAGGCTTTGCATGGATCCAATATCCCGTTCTCTTGATCATGAATTCCGTGCTCGGCCTGATTATAGGTCTGGTCACTGGTTTGATCTTGAAAAAATCCAAAGCGGAATACTAAAACAAAAAATGCTACTTTTGGAGGGAATTCCAGAATCGAACAATGCAGATTTCCATTGTAATTCCTTTACTGAACGAGCAAGAATCGCTTAAAGAGCTACATGATTGGATTGTACAAGTTATGCAGTCCAATCATTTTTCTTATGAAATCATCCTTATTGATGATGGCAGTACCGATAAATCTTGGAAAATTATATCCGGACTATCCAAAGTCAATCAAAATGTAAAGGGCATACGGTTCCTAAAGAACTACGGAAAATCACAGGCTCTTCATGCCGGTTTCAAAGCCGCAGAAGGAGATGTGGTCATCACCATGGATGCCGACCTGCAGGACAATCCCGAAGAAATCCCCGAAATGTACCAGATGATCACACAAGAAGGACATCATGTGGTTTCTGGTTGGAAAAAAAAACGGTACGACTCCGTCATCACTAAAAACATTCCTTCCAAACTATTCAATTGGGCCGCTCGAAAAACATCTGGGGTAAAATTGCACGATTTTAATTGTGGCCTCAAGGCATTCAACCATAAAGTAGTAAAAACCATAGAAGTTTCGGGCGAAATGCACCGATACATACCTGTTTTGGCCAAAAACGCAGGATTCTCGGACATTACGGAGAAAGTGGTTCAGCATCAGGCCAGAAAATATGGTTCCACAAAATTTGGAGCAGAAAGGTTCATCAATGGTTTTTTAGATCTGATCACCATTTGGTTCGTTTCCAAATTTGGGCGCAGACCCATGCACCTTTTTGGGGCATTGGGTGTTTTAATGTTTATCGTAGGGTCTGGATTTGCCGCCTATTTGGGTGTGGACAAGCTATTTTTGAACCCCACAGGTAGATTGATTACCCAAAGGCCTCAATTTTATATCGCGCTAACTGCCATGATCATAGGCACCCAATTGTTTTTGGCAGGTTTTCTTGGAGAAATAATGGTGCGTTCCAGAAAAAATGAGACCCGATACAATATCTCCGATAAAATTAACCTTTGAGCCTCCGACAAACCTTTTAAACTTTGTATTTTTAAGCATCTAAACAACGACAAACACTATGGATTCCATTACCAAAACAGCGCAATCTTGGTTGACCGATTTTTTTGATGAAGACACCAAAAAGGAAATCAAGTACCTGATTGACAACGACCCCGAGGAGCTCAAAGAACGTTTTTATAAGGATTTGGAGTTTGGGACCGGAGGTATGCGCGGTGTAATGGGCGTTGGCACCAATAGAATCAACAAATACACTTTGGGCAAAAATACCCAAGGACTCAGTAATTACCTCAAAAAATCGTATACGGACGATGACCTTAAGGTAGTGATTGCCTACGATTGCAGGCACAACTCACAATCCTTGGCCAAAACGGTAGCGGAAGTTTTTTCTGCCAACGGAATCAGGGTTCACCTCTTTTCCGATTTAAGAACCACACCGGAGCTTTCCTTTGCCGTAAAATATATAGGGTGCCACGTAGGAATTGTACTTACGGCATCCCACAACCCTCCGGAATACAACGGGTTTAAGGTATATTGGGCCGATGGCGGGCAGATTGTTCCCCCGCAGGATGGTGAGATAATCTCAGAAATCAATTCCCTTTCTTTTGAGGACATCAAATTTGATAAAGATGAAAGTCTGATCCATTATATTGACAGCGAAGTGGATGAAGCCTTTTTTGAGGCATCCGTTAAAAACGGAAGTTTTAATGCCAAAGGAAAAGAAGATTTTAAAATCGTGTTCACCTCGTTGCACGGGACTTCAATTACTGCCATCCCAGAAGTTTTGAAGAGGGCAGGCTACAAAAATGTCACCATCATAGAGGAGCAGGCAGAGCCAAATGGTGACTTTCCTACGGTGGAATCCCCCAACCCGGAAGAACCCGAAGCATTGTCCATTGCTATTGCCGAAGCAGAGAAAATCGATGCGGACATGGTAGTGGGCACCGACCCCGATAGTGACCGCTTAGGAATTGCCGTGCGTAATCTCGAAGGCAAAATAGAACTCCTGAACGGGAACCAGACCATGGTATTGATGACCAAGTTCCTTTTGGACCAATACAAGGAAAAAGGGTTTAAGGGCAACGAGTTTATTGCCACAACCATTGTTTCCACCCCAATGATGCAGCAAATGGCCAAATCGTACGGCGTGGAGTTCAAAACTGCTCTAACGGGCTTTAAATGGATAGGTAAAATGATCAAGGACTTCCCAAACTCACAATTTATTGGAGGTGGGGAAGAAAGCTTTGGATATATGGTCGGTGATTTTGTCCGCGATAAGGATGCGGTCACCTCTACCCTATTGGCCTGTGAAATTGCTGCCAACGCCAAGGCCAATGGCAGTTCTTTTTATAAAGATTTGATCGATGCTTACGTGGAATTCGGTTTTTACAAGGAAAAATTGATATCCCTCACTAAAAAAGGGATGAGCGGAGCGGAGGAAATCAAACAAATGTTGAAGGACTTCAAAGAAAATCCGGTCGAGAGCGTTCAAGGCTCCAAATTGCTGTACATTGAAGATTACAATACTTCTACCGTTAAAAATGTGCAGACAGGAGAAGAATTTACGCTGCATTTGCCAAAGTCCAATGTATTGATCTACGAAACGGAGGATGGCACCCGAATTGCAGCCCGTCCCAGCGGAACGGAACCCAAAGTAAAGTTCTACATCAGCACAAATACAAAATTGGACAAGGCTACGGATTATAAATCCGTAAATTCGCAGTTGGAAACCAAAATAGAAGGTATCCTATCCGAGCTGAATTTATAGTGAATGAACTACTTTAAAAAGATTCTCCGGTTTGCGAAACCATATCGCAGATACGGTATTCTGAATATTTTTTTCAATATTCTTTATGCATTGTTCAGTGCGCTGTCCTATGCCGCACTAATTCCAATGCTAAACGTTCTTTTTGATAAGACCAAGCAAATCAATGAACCCCCAACATATGAAGGCATTGGCAAGCTAAAGGACTATTTTGAAGGGTACATGAACTATCAAGTGACCCAATTTTCGGGCGAAGACCCTATGAAAGGGCTTTTATTGGCGGTAGGTCTCATCCTGTTTTTGTTCCTCTTCAAGAACATCTTCAATTATATGGCGATGTACTTCATCACCTTTTTGCGCAATGGTGTACTCAAGGATATCCGTAACAAGATGTACCAAAAAATTGTTGACTTGCCCATCTCCTATTTTTCAGAAAAAAAGAAAGGTGATGTTATTGCAAGGATTACATCGGATGTATTGGAGATACAGCACTCGTTTCTCTCCATTTTGGAGTTGATTGTTCGCGAGCCGTTGACCATCCTGTTCACGATTATCGTCATGTTTATCATTAGTGTTAAACTGACCATTTTTGTGTTCATCTTTATTCCGATTGCAGGGATGATCATATCACGCATAGGAAAATCTTTAAAGAAAAAATCGGACAGGGTACAAAAAGAACAAGGCGAATTTCTTTCCATAGTTGAAGAAACATTGGGGGGACTTCGTGTTATTAAAGCCTTTAATGCAGAATCCAAGTTCTACAGCACCTTCAAAAACTCAACTTCTCGCTTTTTTAGGTTTTCAAATTCACTTTTGAACCGTCAAAACCTATCATCCCCAACTAGTGAATTCCTTGGCATTGTGGTATTCGGTGTACTACTTTGGTTTGGTGGGCGAATGGTCCTTTTGGAAGGGACCTTGGACGCTGCTTCATTCATTTCCTATATGGGATTGGCATTCAATATCTTGACACCTGCAAAAGCCATCAGCAAAGCATCTTATGCAGTTAAAAAAGGGAATTCCGCAGCCGAGCGGGTTCTGGAGATATTGGAATCTGAAAACCCTATCAAGGATATTGATGGTGCCAATGAAAAAATGGGTTTCAGCTCCGGTGTTGAGCTCAAAAACATATCCTTCAAATACGAAAATGATTATGTCCTGAAAGACTTCAGCCTAAGGGTTGAAAAGGGCAAAACTGTCGCCCTGGTAGGCCAGTCCGGTAGTGGAAAAAGTACCGTGGCCAATTTAGTCACTCGTTTTTACGATGTTAACAAAGGGGAAATCCTGATTGATGGGACCAACATCAAAAATATCACTAAAAAATCGCTCCGGGGATTAATGGGATTGGTTACCCAAGACTCCATTCTTTTTAACGACACCGTAAAGAACAACATAGCCCTTGGCAAGGAAAATGCCTCGATGGACGAAATTATGGAAGCCGCCAAAGTAGCCAACGCCCACGATTTTATCATGAATTTGCCCAATGGTTATGAAACCAATATTGGGGATAGCGGAAATAAATTGAGTGGAGGTCAAAAACAACGCCTTTCCATTGCTAGGGCGGTGCTCAAGAATCCACCGATAATGATTTTGGACGAGGCCACTTCTGCCCTCGACACCGAAAGCGAACGATTGGTACAAGATGCGTTGGAAAATATGATGAAGAACAGGACTTCCATTGTTATAGCCCACCGTTTGTCCACCATCCAAAATGCAGATACCATTGTTGTGATGAGCAAAGGTGAGATTGTAGAACAGGGGACCCATGACGAGTTGATGAAATCCGCAAAGAGCTATAAGAAGTTGGTGGAGATGCAGTCTTTTTCGTCGTAGGACAGTAATGGATTTTTAGATTTTTTGGAAGGTATAACTGTAGTTCTTAAAAATTTCTCGACAACGTTCGAAAGCACAACAATCTATTTACAATACCATCCTTAATCCGTTATTATTTATCATTTACCTTTTTTCCATTGTTCAATGATCTCTGTCTAACTGCTTACTAAAAATTAAACCTTTTCGCATTATCTTAGTCAAAGCATCAAACAACAATGACATTGATTGCTGAGGAAACTTTAGTCCAAGAACTACAACGAGAAGAAAGTCGAACAAAGGCATTTGAGGTGTTGGTCAATACCTACAAGGAAAGATTGTATTGGCATATTCGTAGGATTGTGCTAGACCACGACGATACAGACGATGTGCTTCAAAATACCTTTATAAAAGTTTACAGGAACATCCACAAATTTAAAGGCGACAGCAAACTCTATTCCTGGATGTATCGGATTGCCACCAACGAATCTTTGACCTTTTTGAAACAGAAGTCGAAAAAATTGGGAATCACCGATCGAGAACTTAAAGATAGAATGGTTGAAAATCTTCAGGCCGATGTATATTTTGAAGGCGACGAAATTCAAATTAAGCTGCAAAAGGCTCTCTCCTCCTTACCTGATAAACAGAAACTCGTCTTTACCATGAAGTATTTTCAGGAAATGAAGTACAAGGATATTGCTGAAGCTCTGGATACTTCGGAAGGCGCCTTAAAAGCATCATACCATTTAGCAGTAAAAAAAATAGAGGCGTATCTCAAAGAAAATTAAACCTTTGGCTAATTTAAAAGTCATACCACGGTAATGAAAAAGGATAAAAAAAATAGTTTCAACACCCCGGAAGGCTACTTTGAGAGCTTTAACGGCCGTCTTATGGACAAAATCAAAGAGGAAGAAGCCAAGGAACTTATCTCGGTCATTCCCAAAACTGATGGTTTTGCAGTTCCCGATGATTATTTTGAGAAGGTTGAATCCGATATTATTTCCAAAACTTCCCGAAAAGAGGTCAAGGTTGTTCCGCTTATATCAAATAGAAACTTTTATTATACTGTTGCCGCCATAGCTGCTATTTTTATATTGATTTTTAGTATCACCGGAAACCCGACCTCCGACCCCATCTCGTTTGATGATTTGGCAAATTCTGAAATAGAGGCCTATTTGGAGGATACCGAATTTGAAATGACCTCTTACGAGCTCGCCGAAGTAGTTTCAATGGAAGAAATCGAACTAAGCGATATTTTGGATGATGACTTGGAAGAAGTCATTATCATGGAATACTTAAACGAGAATGTTGAGGATTTCCAAGACTTAAATTTAGAAGACATTGATTATGAATAAAAGAGCACCACTATTTTGCATGCTATTGTTCAGCACGTTTTTGATGCATGCCCAAGGACCAGTTCGAGACCGCATTAAGACACTTAAGGTGGCCTTTATTACCGAGCAAGTGGGATTGACCAGTGAGGAAGCCCAACAATTTTGGCCCATCTATAACAATCACGAGGAAATTATGGGCGATATCCGCAGAAAGGAGCGTGCCGAGCTTCGTGACAATATTGCACAGGCACAAGAACTCACCACTAACGAATCCGAACAATTATTGGACAACCTTATTGCCCTACAGTCAAAAAAGCAACAGGCAGAGCAAGATTACCTATCAAAAATGAAGACCATTATCCCTGCCAAAAAAGTACTTCTGCTCATTAAGGCAGAAGAAGATTTTAAAAGACAAATGATTCAACAGTTCCGTAAACGGCGCGGCAAGGATTGAATCGATTCACATACAAGCAAAAAAACATGGAAGCCTTCGGGCTTCTTTTTTTGGTTAAACCTTTTTCAAAATTGAAAGTCTTACCAGTAGAAACCATTAAAATCCAATGTTATGAAACAGATAAAGACTCTTTTGGCAATTGTGGCCTTTTTGGGAACAATATTCACAACACAGGCACAAACAAGAACAGTGGTAAAGATTTATCCAAAACATGGAACCATGGTAACAACGGTATCCAATCCAAGGGTTATAGTTCACAAAAGAACAAACTACTACTACGCCGATGGTGTTTGGTATAAAGCCCGCGGAAAGAAATACGTGGTCACGGCGGCACCAAAAAGCATTAAATTAAGAACCTTACCGAGAGGCAGCAAAGTAGTTTATAGAAATGGGAGAAGGCTATACCAATACCGAGGTATTTGGTATAAAAGAAGTGGAAACCACTACGTGGTGGTAAACGTATAGTTTTTGATTGATTTGTTTTAGTTAGTTTGAAAGCGGCGAGATTATCGCCGCTTTTATTATTTAAAATCCAACTTAGCTATCCGCTTATTACCCGCGGCAAACGCAGTCGAATCATTTAAAAAGCGAACGGTAAAGAAGGGTTCCTCGCTCAACGCTTTCCAACTCTCACCCCTATCGAAAGAATAGGAAATTCCTGTAAATCCGACCGCCACTAATGCTTCGCCACCTGAATTGGGAACAAACTGCACACAACTTTTATACCCAGGTTCATGGCCATCGGCAATCAATTGCCATGTTTTCCCCCCATCGACCGTTTTTATTTTATTGCCCTTGTTAGACTCTGGCGCTGTATAGTCGCCCCCTATGGCAACACCATTCATTTCATCATAAAAATCCATGGAATAGATGCCTTGGGTCGGTTCGCCCGAAATTATCGGCGTTTCCTTTATTTCCCAGTTTATACCCTTATCCTCAGAAAAATAAATCCTTCCCTCCGTGGTACCTATCCAAACTTTATTTCCCTGTACGGCAATATTACTGTTACTTGCGGCGAAGGCACCTTCGCCCTGGATTCCATCAGGAAGTTTCGAACACGCCAATTTGGTCCAAGTAACGCCCCCATCTCTTGTAATTATGATAGAAAGACAGCCATCTACCGTATCGCCCACGGCAATACCTTCGGTATCGTTCCAAAAGGCAAGACTGTCATAAAAAACACCTTCCCCCTCTTCGGTATAAACCAATTCCATTTGTCCATTGTCCCCGGTTTTGTACAATAATGCAGGGCTTTCGACGGAAAGCATAAAAAAATCTTCAGTAGTTCCGCCCACAGCCCTAAAGTTTGGCGCGATAGAATCATGATATTTGGTACTGGTTCTAACCTTCCCGGAATTCACATCGACCGTTCCATATTTTCCATTACTCCCGGCAAATGCCAATGTTCTGCCATCCAAAAATGTGATGGCACGTATACTTACCGAATCTTCATAAACCGGGGTTGCATCTACAGATTGAAACGGTTGCTTTTTAGGTTCTTGGGAACAAGACGCTAAAACCAAAATAGTTAAAAGGGTAAGAATCGACCTCATCGTATTTATTTTCTTCAAAAGTACGGAGAAATCATACCTTTGCAACCTTATTTTATATGATGCGTTTACACAGGAACTTGGTATTTGCCGTGATTGATGCCCTTCACATGATCTTTAACGAAGGGGAATATGCCGATAAAGTGATAGAAAAAGTATTGCGCTACGATAAGCGCTGGGGCTCTCGGGACCGTGGCTTTATCGCCGAGACCACATACGATATTGTTCGATGGAAACGCCTTTACTCCGAAATTGCAGAAGTGCACGAACCGTATAGCCGGGAACATTTATTCCGCCTCTTTGGTGTTTGGTGCGTACTTCGTGGTATTCGAATACCTGATTGGAAACAATTGGAAGGCACACCTGAACGTCGTATTAAAGGTAGATTCGATGAACTTTCCAAAATTCGAAAAATTCGGGAATCCGTGCCGGATTGGATGGATGAACTCGGGGAAAAATCGTTAGGAACGGAACTTTGGACCAAAGAGCTGGCTGCCCAAAATCAACAAGCTGATGTAATTCTTCGTACCAATACATTAAAGGTCCCTAAGCCACAGTTAAAATCCTTTTTAGCCAAGGAGGACATTGCTACAGAATTTATTGAAGGCTACCCCGATGCCCTAAGACTAGTGGAACGCCAGAATGTGTTCGTAACACAAGCGTTCAAAGACGGGCTTTTTGAAGTACAAGATGCCTCTTCGCAATTGGTAGCGCCTTTTTTAGAAGTTGAACCTGGACAACGTGTGGTGGATGCCTGCGCCGGTGCGGGAGGAAAATCCCTTCACCTAGCTTCGCAAATGCAGAACAAAGGGCAATTGATCGCTTTGGATATTTATGAGAGTAAATTGAAAAAACTCAAAAAGCGAGCCAGAAGAAACGGCGTGCATAATGTGGAAACCCGGGTAATCGACTCCAACAAAGTCATCAAAAAGCTTCATAACAGTGCCGATAGGGTTTTGTTGGATGCACCTTGCTCTGGTTTGGGCGTAATCAAAAGAAACCCCGATTCCAAATGGAAACTAGAGCCTGAGTTTGTGGACCGAATTATGGGAGTCCAGCAAGATATCCTTCAGAATTATAGTAAAATGGTCAAAAAAGGCGGGCAAATGGTCTATGCCACCTGCTCCATTCTTCCACAAGAAAATACAGAACAGGTCAAAAACTTTTTGGCATCCGAGAATGGGAAAGCGTTTGAATTTGTCAGGGAAAGAAATGTTTTTGCCTCTGAAACAGGGTTTGACGGCTTCTATATGGCGCTACTAAAAAGAAAATAAAAGTTTACTTCTTATATCCCAACCAGATTTAGACTACAACATTCATAGATTGGGCTACATCCCTTCCCTATACTAAGGGCAACTTTGCCGTGTCAATTCATAACAACAAAAATTCCAAGAAAATGGACACAAAAAAAGTATGGTTAGTCACTGGTGCATCAAAAGGGCTAGGACTTGTTTTGGTGAAAACATTATTAGACCAAGGCTATTCGGTTGCAGCGACCTCTAGAAGTTTAACAAACCTTAGCGAGGCTGTCGGCAGTTCGCAAAAATTCCTTCCCATTCAAATGGACCTTATGAACGAGGAAAGTGTGGATACAGGTATTTCCAAAGCAATTGAAACTTTTGGCCGGCTTGATGTCATTGTAAACAATGCAGGCTATGGACAGAATGGCACACTGGAAGAAATTTCAGATGAGGAGGCACGACAAAATTTCGATGTAAATGTATTTGGTCTTTTAAATGTTATCCGCAAATCCATGCCACAACTCAGGTCTCAACAATCAGGACATGTTTTCAATATTGCATCCGTTGCAGGTATCGTCGGAAATTTTCCTGGTTTTGGTATCTATTGCGCAACCAAATTTGCAGTTGTAGGTCTTACGGAGGCTTTATCGGTGGAGGCAAGCCCTTTCGGAATCAAAACAACCTTGGTATATCCCGGTTATTTTAGAACTGGATTTCTTTCTGACGATTCATTAAAACTGGCTCGTAACCGTATGGCCCTTTATGCCCAAGCTCGTGAATCTGAGCGTATGCACAAAGAAGAGATTACCGGAAACCAACTTGGAGACCCCGCAAAAGCTGCGGAAGCACTTATAACCATGGCAGAAAGTGAAGAACCAGCTTTACACTTGTTTTTAGGCAGCGATGCCTATGGCTTGGCAAATGAAAAGTTGAAAACCTTGGCAGATGCACTGAAAGTCAATAAAGAGTTGAGCTATTCTACCGATTTTAAAAACTAGTTTGTAATTTAAAATGGGCAAGGTCCTGCCTTGCCCTTAAATTAGCATTGAAGATGAATACATTTCAAACCTTGAGCGAGTTCCATAAGTTTTGTGCACTACCAAATCCAGAGCATCCTCTGATTAGCCTAATAGACTATGGACAGGTTGATTACCAAACCATAGAAAGTCAAATTACATGGATGCAAAGCTTTTACAGCATTGGTTTAAAACGCGATATACAGGCCAAAGTGAGATACGGTCAGCAGGAGTTTGATTTTGATGAAGGGCTGCTATCTTTTATAGGACCAAGGCAGGTTCTGCAGTTTGAAATGTTACCGACAGAGAAAAAGCCTTCAGGTTGGCTATTGCTTATCCACCCCGATTTTTTGTGGAACACCCCCTTGGCCAAGACCATTAAAAACTATGAGTTTTTCGGGTATGCCATAAACGAAGCCTTATTTCTATCGGACAAAGAAGAACGTACCATTATCGACATTTTACTCAACATTCAACATGAGTATAGGTCCAATATGGACAAGTTCAGTCAAAACATTATTATCACCCAACTCGAATTATTGCTTAATTATGCAGAAAGATACTATCAAAGACAATTCATTACCAGAAAAATCAATAACCACGAGATTTTGGTTAGGCTGGAGCATCTTCTCAACCTCTATTTCAATGGAGAAGATGTCATCAACAAAGGAGTTCCGTCCGTCCAATTTATAGCTGACAGTTTACATGTTTCATCCAATTACCTCAGCAGTTTGCTCAAAATGTTGACAGGTTTGAGTACCCAACAGCACATACACGAAAAGCTTATTGATATAGCTAAAGAGAAATTATCCACCACACAACTTTCTATAGGTGAGATAGCCTATACTTTAGGGTTTGAGCATTCACAATCCTTCAGCAAACTTTTCAAAACAAAGACCAACCTATCCCCCATGGCTTTCAGGGCCTCGTTCAATTAAAAAATAAATCCGGACAGGTTTTGAACTTTATCTATTCAAACTTGTCCGGATAAATTTTTCTATTCTTTCACCGTAGGATATTCTACCCCCAACTGCTCCAAATAGCTATCGTATTTGGTTTCATCGTAGTAGAACTCTTCCAATGCGGGTCGAAACATATCTTGCTTGTCCTTGTTCAAGAAGGTCGGCGGCATATCATCTGCAGAGATCATCGGTTCATATTTGGTCTCCTTGGTCTGCTCATTGTTAAAATAATCCCATGCTTGGGTCAACAACTCTGGCTTCAACAAGAAATCCATAATGGTCATAGCCTCTGCCTTGGCCCCTGCAGTTGCCCCTTTGTGGGCAATCGGCGTTGCCATCGCGATCGCATTGGCCCAATGGTGACCAGGTAGTCCAGGAATGTTCGACGGAAAACGCATGGTAACCGTGGGTACTTTCCAAGAAATATCACCAATATCGTCAGATCCTCCGCTAACAGGCTCCAATACCGGAAGTCCCAGTTCGGATAGTTCGGTCGGAAGTCCTTCAATTTCCCTGGACTTCACTTCGGTCTGTACGGCTTTCGCAAGTTCTTGGTCAGCTTCGGTCCAAGTAGGCAACCCTACACTCTTAATATTTTCGTACATGGTTTCGGCAATAACTTTGTTATAGTGTCTTGGCCATGCCGTGCCCAATACTCGTGATGTCATGGTGGTACCCGTCATCATGGCCGCGCCCTTGGCAATATCGTTCGCCTCGGCATACATTTCCATGATTCCATCATAAGTAATATCCCTAAAATAATACCATATTCCAGCTTTGGAAGGCACTACATTAGGTTGGTCACCGGCATCCGTGAAAATGGAATGGGAGCGCTTCAATGGGTGCAAATGTTCCCTTTTATAGTTCCATCCCACATTCATTAGCTCTGCGGCATCCAATGCGCTACGACCTCTCCAAGGAGCACCTGCGGAATGTGCCGCTTCACCTTCGAACATATATTCAACAGAAATCAATCCAGTTCCTCGGGTGGGTCCCCATGAAACACTCAAATTGCTGCTCACATGGGTGAAAATACACATATCAATATCATCAAAAAGACCATCGCGGACATACCATGCTTTCGCGGCCACCAATTCCTCGGCAATTCCGGGCCATAAGATCAAAGTGCCTCCTATTTCCTCTTTCTCCATCACCTCTTTAACGGCCAGCGCAGAGGTAATGTTCAAAGGAATACCAGCATTGTGCCCTTCACCATGTCCAGGTGCCCCTACCACCAAAGGTTTATGATAGGCCACCCCTGGTGTTTGGGATGCTTTCGGGATACAATCCACATCACTGCCCAAGGCAATGACAGGTCCATCACCGTTGCTCCATGTAGCAAACCATGCAGTTGGAATATTGGAAATGGAATGCTCTATGGTAAAGCCATTTTCTTCCAAAATACCGATGAGGTATTTTGAACTCTCCTCTTCTTGAAAACCAAGTTCCGCAAAACTGAAGATTTTATCCACCATAACCTGCGTCTGCTTTTTATTGGCTTCCACTAGGGCTTCGACCTCGGACTTGAATTTTTTGACTTGACTTTTGGAGTACTTTTTTTGTGCTGTTGAAGTGGCAACACCAGCAAACAGCATCATCCCAAAGAACAGGATTTTGGTAATTTTCATAAGGTTGGTTTTGAGTTAGCTATATTTCTTCTAAGATAAGAAAACAACTTTAATCGATTTAGTTTCACATACCATTGTGCTCGACTTTTAGCGAATTGATAAAAATTATATCGTTAAATTTTCAAACAACCATGCTATCAACAACACTTCGTTAACAAAACAGCTCTATAGTAGGATGAATTACGGAGCAAAATCGTATTTTTGCACTTTCTTAAACCGTTCAACGCACAGACTGTATGATCCATTTTTTTGGGGACAAGGCTACCAAGGTTTTTGCCGTCCAAACCACTCAGGAAATCGCTCAGGAAGATAGTAATAAACTGACATGGTTGTTTGGCGACCAACCTAAGATTCAAGCGGCGTCTCTCGACGCCTTTTTTGTTGGGCCACGTGCCGCAATGATCACTCCTTGGAGTACGAACGCCACAGAAATCACCCAGAATATGGGCATTAAAGGAATTGTTCGTATTGAAGAGTTCCACGCTGTCAAAGAAGATTTTAGCGATTTTGACCCTATGCTTTCCCAGAAATACAAATCACTTGGGCAGGATATTTTCACCATCGATATTGTTCCACAAGCCATTAAGGATATCGATGATATTGCTTCTTACAATGAAAAAGAAGGATTGGCATTGAGCGAAGAAGAAGTAGCTTATCTCGAAGGCCTTGCCAGTAAATTGGGACGCAAGTTGACAGATTCCGAAGTATTCGGGTTCAGTCAAGTGAATTCCGAACACTGCAGGCACAAAATTTTCAACGGAACCTTCGTCATCGATCAAGAAGAAAAGCCCTCTTCCCTATTCAAATTGATAAAGAAGACATCCGAAGCCCATCCAAACGATATTGTTTCGGCATATAAGGACAATGTGGCCTTTATCAAAGGGCCAAAAGCAATTCAGTTTGCACCCAAAAGTGCGGACAAACCTGATTTTTACGAAGAAAAAGAGTTTGATTCAGTCCTTTCGCTAAAAGCGGAAACCCATAACTTCCCAACTACTGTGGAGCCTTTCAATGGGGCCGCTACCGGTTCTGGAGGTGAGATAAGGGATCGTTTGGCAGGTGGTAAAGGTTCCTTGCCATTGGCTGGAACCGCTGTTTACATGACTTCCTATTCCAGACTGGAGGAAAACCGTCCCTGGGAAAAAGGAATGAAAGAAAGAGACTGGTTGTACCAGACGCCAATGGACATCCTTATCAAAGCATCCAACGGGGCATCCGATTTTGGAAATAAATTTGGACAACCGTTGATCGCTGGCTCTGTTTTGACATTTGAACATGAGGAAGAAGCACGCAAATTAGGGTTCGATAAAGTAATAATGATGGCCGGGGGTATCGGATATGGTAAAATTGACCAGGCCTTAAAGGATACGCCGAGCAAGGGAGACAGAATAGTTGTTCTAGGTGGTGACAATTACCGTATTGGTATGGGTGGAGCTGCCGTTTCCAGTGCAGATACCGGGGAATTTAGTTCTGCCATTGAGTTGAATGCGGTGCAGCGTTCCAACCCAGAAATGCAAAAACGAGCTTCAAACGCCGTTCGCGGATTGTTCGAAAGTCATGACAACCCCATTGTTTCGATTCACGATCATGGAGCTGGCGGACACCTTAACTGTCTGTCCGAATTGGTAGAAGAAACAGGAGGAACCATCGATACCGACAAATTACCGGTTGGAGACCCAACACTTTCCAAAAAGGAATTGATAGGAAACGAATCGCAAGAACGTATGGGACTTGTAATCGGTGAAAAAGATTTGGACCTGTTGAGCCGCGTGTCGGCCCGCGAACGTGCACCCATGTACAATGTGGGTGAAGTTACAGGAGACCATACTTTTAAATTTACCTCCGGAGAAACTGGAGAAACCCCTATGAACCTTGAACTTTCCGATATGTTCGGAAGCTCTCCAAAAACCATAATGGCCGATAAAACGGCACAGAAAAAATATCCTACACTCTCCTACGCCTTGGAGCATTTCCACGACTATTTGGAGCAAGTGCTTCAATTGGAGGCCGTAGCCAGTAAAGATTGGTTGACCAATAAAGTGGACCGATGTGTTGGCGGACGTGTTGCAAAGCAACAATGTGCTGGTCCATTACAGTTGCCTTTGAACAACTGTGGTGTAATGGCACTTGATTTTAAAGGAAGGGAAGGAATTGCCACTAGCATTGGCCACTCTCCCATATCAGCCTTGATAGACCCTGTGGCGGGAAGTAGAAACAGTGTTGCCGAATCCTTGACCAACATTGTTTGGGCACCATTAAAAGATGGCTTAAAATCCGTATCGCTGTCTGCCAATTGGATGTGGCCCTGTAGAAACGAAGGCGAAGATGCTCGTTTGTACTCAGCCGTTGAATCTTTATCGGACTTTGTAATCGATTTGGGCATTAATGTGCCTACCGGAAAGGATTCGCTTTCCATGAAACAAAAATATAAGGATGGTGATGTATTGTCACCCGGCACAGTGATTGTTTCTGCCGCAGGCAACTGTAGCAACATCAACCAAGTGGTGGAACCTGTTCTTCAGAAAGATGGCGGGGATATTTACTACATAAATCTGTCCAAAGACAACCATAAATTGGGAGGTTCTTCCTTTGCTCAAATTTTGAATGGCATTGGTGATGAAGCTCCTTCTGTTTTGGATGCTAGCTACTTCAAGACAGCTTTCAACACATTGCAACAACTTGTTAAAGAGAATAAAGTACTTGCAGGTCATGATGTGGCTTCAGGCGGTTTGATCACCACACTTTTGGAGCTTTGCTTTGCAGACAATGATTTGGGTGCCAACCTGGATTTATCCGACATAGGCGAACAAGATATCATCAAACTATTGTTCTCTGAAAATATTGGCATTGTATTCCAGGCCAAAGATGCCACCGCGGAAAATGAATTGAAATCTGCGGGTGTTGAATTTGCCAAAATCGGTGTTCCATCATCAGAAAGCACCTTGAAAATCAAAAACAAGGGCATTGAAATCGGATTGAACATTGCCTCCTTAAGAGATGCGTGGTTTAAGACCTCCTATCTACTGGACAACAAACAGACCGCCAATGGTTTGGCAAAGGACCGTTACGACAATTACAAAGAGCAGCCCTTACAGTATGTTTTCCCAGAAAATTTTGATGGGAAACTCCCGGTGGATTCAACTCCGCTCAGCCCCCGACCTAAAGCTGCCATCCTTCGCGAAAAGGGAAGTAATTCCGAACGTGAAATGGCCAATGCCATGTATTTGGCCGGTTTTGATGTGAAAGATGTCCACATGACCGACCTTATTACGGGTAGAGAAACCTTGGAGGATATTCAATTTATAGGTGCTGTTGGTGGTTTCTCCAATTCCGATGTTCTGGGAAGTGCCAAAGGTTGGGCTGGGGCTTTTAAATACAATGAAAAAGCCAACAAGGCTTTAAAAGATTTCTTTGCCAGACCTGATACTTTGTCCGTTGGGATTTGCAACGGATGTCAGTTGTTTATGGAATTGGACCTTATTAACCCGGAACATGCCACCCATGGTAGAATGACCTATAACGATTCGCATAAACACGAGAGCAATTTTACCTCGGTAAAAATCCAGGAGAACGATTCGGTAATGCTTTCCAACATGGCCGGAACCACATTGGGCGTTTGGATAAGTCACGGTGAGGGTAAATTTAGTTTGCCACATACCGAGGACCAATATAATATCGTGGCCAAATACGGCTACCAGGGCTACCCGGCCAACCCTAATGGAAGCGATTACAACACGGCCATGCTTTGCGATAAAACTGGAAGGCACTTGGTGACCATGCCGCACATTGAACGCTCCACCTTCTCTTGGAACTGGGCACACTATCCAAAAGATAGAACAGATGTCGTTTCTCCTTGGTTGCAAGCCTTTGTGAACGCAAGAGTTTGGTTGGAAAATAGATAATATGATTATAAGGCAAGCAAAAAGAAACGATATACCTTTCATAGTTGAAATGCTTGCCAATGATGTATTGGGCAAACTTCGGGAAGATTTTCAAAATCCGCTTCCGGAAAAATACTACGATGCTTTTGATAATATTGAAGGGGACCCAAATCAAGAACTGGTGGTTATGGAGGATACCGGACTTGTAATCGGAACACTGCAACTTAGTTTTATTCAATATCTCACCTATCAAGGTGGTGTTCGCACCCAAATTGAAGCTGTACGGGTTCATGAAGATTATCGGGGCAAGGGCATTGGGAAGCGGTTGTTCCTATGGGCCATAGAACGTTCAAAAGAAAAAAGTGCACACGTGGTGCAATTGACCACCGACAAAAAAAGACCAGATGCCCTCAAGTTTTACAAAGCACTGGGTTTTCAGGATTCCCACGAGGGCATGAAATTGCATATTCAATAAAATTACCAAAGAATTATGCTTTTTTTTGAATAACTCGTTTTAAAATACGGTTCGCTTTCCCTAATTTGCATTCGCTATACACATAACTTACTATGCAAACTGTTACCCGATTATTTGATTTCCCATACTATCAACTTGAAAAATACCCCTTAGAAAAATCTTTGGTCACCAAAAGTGACGGTTCTTGGGTAGCAACATCCACACAAGAGTATATTGATAGAGCGAATGCCGTGAGCAGGGCCTTGCTAAAAATGGGTGTTAAGCCAAATGATAAAATTGCGGTAATTTCCATGACCAACCGTACGGAGTGGAATATTGTTGATATTGGAATTCTTCAGATCGGGGCACAAAATGTTCCCATCTACCCTACCATTTCCGAGGAAGATTACGAGTATATTCTGAACCACTCCGAGGCAAAACTTTGTTTTGTTTCCTGTGATGAAGTTCTGGAGAAAGTCCAGGCGATACGATCAAAAGTGGAAAACTTGAAAGATGTATATTCCTTCGATCAGCTCAACAACTGTAAAAACTGGTCGGAAATACTCGAATTGGGCTCAGATGCCTCCAACCAAGATCAAGTCGAAGAAATCAAGAAAAGTGTGAAGCCGGACGATCTTGCCACCTTAATTTACACTTCTGGTACAACAGGACGTCCCAAGGGCGTTATGCTCTCCCATAATAACATTGTATCCAACGTAGTATCCAGTAAAGTAAGGGTGCCTTTTGAGACCGGTGGTGTGGCGCTAAGCTTTTTGCCTGTCTGCCACATTTTTGAACGCATGATATTGTATTTGTACCAATATTGCGGCGTTCAAATCCATTTTGCGGAAGGGTTGGATAAAATAAGTGACAACGTAAAAGAAGTGAAACCCACTGTAATGACCGTGGTCCCACGTCTGTTGGAAAAAGTATACGATGCCATTATTGCCAAAGGAGCATTGCTCGCCGGCATTAAAAAGAAACTGTTCTTTTGGGCCGTGGAAGTAGGACTCAAATTTGAACCCTATGGAGCGAACGGATGGTGGTACGAGACCAAACTTGGCATTGCTAGAAAATTGATTTTCAGTAAATGGAGAGAAGGGTTGGGTGGAAACTTATCCGTAATGGTATCCGGTAGTGCCGCCTTGCAACCCAGACTGGCTCGAGTTTTTGCAGCTGCCGACATGCCGGTTATGGAAGGATACGGACTAACTGAGACATCTCCCGTGATCGCAGTGAACGACCAACGCAATAGAGGTTGGAAAATCGGTACCGTAGGCAAAATGATAGACGACGTCGACATAAAAATTGCCGAAGACGGGGAAATCCTTTGCAAAGGTCCAAACGTGATGATGGGCTACTATAAAAACCCGGAAAAAACTGCAGAAGTGATGACGGGCGCCTATTTCCATACGGGTGACATTGGCGAAATTGATGCCGAGGGCTTTTTGCGCATAACCGATCGTAAAAAAGAAATGTTCAAAACCTCCGGCGGAAAATATGTTGCTCCGCAATTATTGGAAAACCGCTTTAAACAATCAAGGTTTATAGAGCAAATCATGGTTGTTGGTGAAGGCGAGAAAATGCCAGCTGCCCTTATTCAGCCCAACTTTGAATTTATTAAGGAATGGGCCAAACGCCATAACATTGAATTAGGCCCCAATGAAGAATTGGTGAAAAACGAGAAGGTAATCGCCCGTATGCAGGAAGAAGTGGATTGGGCCAACCAAGAATTTGCCAAATGGGAAAAAGTCAAACAATTTAGGCTCACCCCGGATGTGTGGAGCGTAGAAGCTGGTCACCTTACCCCTACAATGAAACTAAAACGCAAGCCTGTTAAGGAAATGTACATTAATCTGTACAATGATATTTACGAGCATTAATCAACAGATTGTAAGTTTTAAAAAGCCTGCTACTTGCAGGTTTTTTTTTGCGATTAATTAATCTAAATTTATTATGCATGCATAATAAATTTTCATATATTTGAGAACACCAAACAAGTTCTATGAAAGATTTGACCATTGATTACGCCCTGAGGGCAACTTGGCAGGCTGTTAGCAAAATGTACAACGAGGAAGCAAAAAACTACGGGCTTACAATGGCAATAGGTTTTACCTTATTGAGCATTGATCCAAAAGGAGGTACACCTAGCACCACTTTGGGACCTAAAATGGGAATGGAAGCAACCAGTTTGTCCAGAATACTTAAAAATATTGAAGAAAGAGGGTTTATAGAGCGTAAACGCAACCCCAAGGATGGCAGGGGCGTCCTAATTTTTTTGACCCCACTTGGTTTGGAAAAAAGAGAGGAATCCAAAGAAGTGGTACTACGTTTCAATGAAGTGGTAAAAGAAAACACCAATCAAGATGATTTGGCGGGCTTCTTTAAGATAATCGACATCATCAATAAGCTTATTACCGACAAAAAAGTCTATACAAAAACAACTAATAATTAAATTACAAACCCGCACATGAAAAGGCATATAAACAAAGTTGCCGTAATCGGTTCCGGAATTATGGGAAGTGGCATTGCCTGCCATTTTGCAAACATCGGAGTTGAGGTTCTATTATTGGACATCGTTCCGCGTGAACTGAACGATAAGGAAAAAGCTTCTGGGCTTACCTTGCAGGATAAAGTGGTTCGGAACCGCATTGTTAACGATTCGCTGGCAGCTGCACTAAAATCCAAACCCTCCCCTATTTATCACAGAAAATTTGCTGACCGTATTACAACGGGCAATCTTGAGGACGATATTTCAAAGGTTGCCAATGCAGACTGGATCATCGAGGTCGTCGTAGAACGGTTGGATATCAAAAAACAGGTGTTCGAAAATCTGGACAGTCACCGTACACCGGGCACACTTATCACTTCCAACACTTCCGGAATTCCTATCCGATTTATGAGCGAAGGTAGAAGTGACGATTTCCAAAAACATTTCTGTGGCACACACTTTTTCAACCCAGCTAGATATTTAAAGCTATTCGAAATCATACCAGGACCAAAGACCTCTCCTGAGGTTCTTGAGTTCCTTAACGGATATGGTGAGCAATACTTGGGTAAAACCTCCGTTGTCGCCAAGGACACTCCCGCATTTATCGGTAACAGAATTGGAATCTTCAGCATTCAAAGTCTGTTCCATGCTGTAAAAGAAATGGGGATGACGGTCGAAGAAGTGGATAAATTGACCGGCCCGGTAATCGGAAGACCTAAATCCGCTACTTTCCGTACCGTGGATGTAGTGGGGCTGGACACCCTTGTACATGTGGCCAATGGAATCAGTGAAAACTGCAAGGACGATGAACGTCACGAACTCTTCCAACTGCCGGATTTTATCCAAACCATGATGGACAACAAATGGTTGGGAAGCAAAACTGGACAAGGCTTCTACAAAAAGGTCAAGGGAGATGATGGTAAAAGTGAAATCCTAACACTGGATTTGGACACCATGGACTACCGCTCCAAAAAGAGTGCAAAATTTGCCACTTTGGAACTCACAAAGACCATTGATAAGGTTATTGACCGTTTCCTTGTATTGGTTGATGGCAAGGACAAGGCAGGTGAATTCTACAGAAAGAGCTTTGGAGCACTTTTCGCTTACGTAACCCACCGTATTCCAGAAATCACGGACGAATTATACAAAATAGACGATGCCATGAAGGCAGGCTTCGGTTGGGAACATGGACCGTTCCAAATTTGGGATGCCGTAGGCTTGGATAAAGGTCTTGAACTCATCAAGGCCGAAGGCTTGGAAGCAGCATCTTGGGTATCTGAAATGAAAGAATCTGGAATCAATTCCTTCTACACGGTAAAAGAAGGGAACACCTACTTCTACGACATTCCAAAAAAGGCCATGGAGAAAGTTCCGGGTCAGGATGCGTTCATCATTTTGGACAATATTAGAAAAACCAAGGAAGTCTTTAAAAACAGCGGAGTTGTTATCGAAGATTTGGGTGATGGAATCCTTAACTGTGAGTTTCAATCCAAAATGAACACCATTGGAGGCGATGTGTTGGCCGGTTTGAACAAAGCCGTTGATCTTGCCGAAAAGGATTTTGCAGGATTGGTTATCGGCAACCAAGCGCCGAATTTCTCTGTTGGTGCCAATATTGGGATGATTTTCATGATGGCCGTGGAACAAGAATATGATGAACTGAACATGGCCATCAAAATGTTCCAAGATACCATGATGCGTATGAGGTACTCTTCCATACCAACGGTATCCGCCCCACACGGCATGTGCTTGGGCGGCGGTTGTGAACTTTCTCTCCATGCCGATAAAGTAGTGGCCGCGGCAGAAACCTACATTGGTTTGGTGGAATTCGGCGTAGGTGTCATTCCCGGGGGCGGCGGTTCCAAGGAAATGGCGCTGCGTGCCTCCGACACCTTCAGAAAGAACGATGTGGAGCTCAACGTGCTTCAGGAGTACTTCCTCACCATCGGAATGGCAAAAGTATCTACATCGGCCTATGAGGCCTATGACCTGGGCATCCTTCAAAAAGGAAAAGATGTAGTTGTGGTCAACAAAGACCGTCAAATAGCAACAGCTAAAGCCTATGCCAAACTAATGGCTGATGCCGGATATACCAAACCCGTCAAACGCAAAGATGTTAAGGTACTTGGAAAACAGGCCTTGGGCATGTTCTTGGTAGGAACCGATTCCATGGAAGCTGGACACTATATTTCTGAACACGATAAAAAGATTGCCGATAAACTGGCCTATGTAATGGCCGGCGGCGACCTTTCTGAAGCAACACTGGTAACCGAGCAATATCTTTTGGACCTGGAAAGGGAAGCGTTTCTATCACTTTGCACCGAGAGAAAGACTTTGGAACGTATCCAACACATGTTGAAGACAGGAAAACCACTTAGAAATTAGATTTATTCTTTGTTGGGTCTTTCAATTATTCGAAAAGGCACCCAATGATCCATGAATCCAAAAATCAAAGAATCCAAATAAAAATGAAAACAGCATATATAGTAAAAGCATATAGAACAGCAGTGGGCAAAGCGCCCAAGGGTCTGTTCAGGTTTAAGCGCCCGGACGAACTGGCAGCCGAAACCATCGAATACATGATGAACGAGCTTCCACAATTTGATAAGAAGCGTATCGATGATGTTATTGTGGGCAATGCCATGCCCGAAGCCGAACAGGGTCTAAATATGGGGCGCCTTATCTCGTTAATGGGCTTGAATATTGAAGATGTACCCGGTGTTACTGTAAACCGCTATTGCGCATCAGGATTGGAAACCATTGGTATCGCTACCGCCAAAATACAATCTGGAATGGCGGATTGCATAATCGCTGGTGGTGCCGAAAGTATGAGCTACATCCCCATGGGAGGTTACAAACCGACCCCTGATTATGCTACGGCCAAAGAAGGTCACGAAGATTACTATTGGGGAATGGGTCTTACCGCGGAAGCTGTGGCCAAACAGTTCAACGTTTCTCGTGAGGATCAAGATGAGTTCGCTTTTAATTCACATATGAAAGCCTTGAAAGCGCAAGAAGAAGACCGTTTTCAAGATCAAATCGTTCCCATCAAGGTGGAACACACCTTTGTGAACGAAGCCGGGAAAAAAGAAAGCAAAACATACACCGTCAACAAGGATGAAGGTCCAAGAAAAGGAACTAACATCGCGACTTTGAACAAATTGAGACCCGTTTTTGCCGAAGGTGGAAGCGTAACGGCAGGTAACTCTTCACAAATGAGCGATGGCGCTGCCTTTGTTATGGTTATGAGCGAGGAAATGGTAAAAGAACTGAACCTTGAACCCATGGCCCGTTTGGTGAACTATGCGGCCGCAGGTGTGGAGCCAAGAATTATGGGTATCGGTCCTGTAAAAGCAATTCCAAAAGCCTTAAAACAGGCAGGTTTGCAACAAGACCAAATAGATCTAATCGAATTAAACGAAGCCTTTGCTTCGCAATCCCTTGCCGTGATTCGGGAATTGGGATTGAATCAAGACATTGTAAACGTGAATGGAGGTGCCATTGCTCTTGGTCACCCCTTAGGATGTACCGGAGCTAAACTTTCAGTTCAACTCTTTGATGAAATGAGAAAGCGCGACATGAAAGGCAAGTATGGCATGGTGACCATGTGCGTAGGTACAGGCCAAGGTGCTGCAGGTATATTTGAATTCCTAAATTAAAAATCACTAAACACAAAAAATCATGAGCGATACAATTGAAAAAGACATATTGAGAGGAGGTCAATTTTTGGTCAAGGAGACCAAATGTGAGGACATTTTCACCCTTGAGGACCTCAATGAAGAACAAAAAATGATGCGCGAAAGCACTAAGGAATTTGTAGACCGTCAACTTTGGGCGCATTGGGAACGTTTCGAGAAAAAGGATTATGCCTACACCGAGGAATGTATGCGAAAGGCTGGCGAACTTGGTTTGCTAAGCGTAGCCGTTCCCGAAGCCTACGGAGGTATGGGAATGGGTTTTGTATCAACCATGTTGGTGTGTGACTATATTTCTGGCGCCACAGGTTCGTTCAGCACCGCATTTGGTGCTCACACGGGAATTGGGACAATGCCCATCACTTTATACGGAACCGAAGAGCAAAAACAAAAATATGTACCTAAACTGGCCTCAGGGGAATGGTTCGGTGCCTATTGCTTAACCGAACCGGGAGCCGGTTCCGATGCCAATTCTGGCAAAACAAAAGCGGTTCTTTCTGAAAATGGCAAATACTACAGCATCTCAGGACAGAAAATGTGGATTTCCAATGCAGGTTTCTGTAATATGTTCATCGTTTTTGCCAGAATCGAGGACGATAAGAACATTACCGGTTTTATTGTTGAAAATGATAAGGACAACGGAATCAGTTTTGGCGATGAAGAAAAGAAATTGGGTATCCACTCCTCCTCTACCCGCCAGGTGTTTTTTAATGATACCAAGGTTCCTGTTGAAAACATGCTTTCCGAAAGGGGAAATGGCTTTAAGATTGCCATGAACGCCCTAAACGTGGGTAGAATCAAATTAGCGGCTGCTTGTTTGGAAGCACAGCGCCGCGTTATCAGCGAAGCGACGAAATACGCCAACGAGCGCATCCAGTTCAAGACACCGATCATGAATTTTGGGGCCATCAAAGCGAAAATCGCAGACATGGCCACTAACGCCTATGTGGATGAAGCAGCGTGTTACCGTGCCGCTAAAAATATCGAGGACAGAATCGCGATTCGTGAAGCAAGTGGCAACTCGCACCAAGAAGCAGAACTCAAAGGTGTAGAGGAATACGCCATTGAATGTTCAATTTTGAAGGTAGCCGTATCCGAACACGTTCAGCACACTACCGATGAGGGCATTCAAGTATTCGGGGGAATGGGCTTTAGCGCGGACACCCCAATGGAATCTGCATGGAGAGATGCCCGTATTTCCAGAATTTATGAAGGGACGAACGAAATAAACCGTATGCTCTCGGTAGGCATGTTGGTCAAGAAAGCCATGAAAGGCCACGTTGACCTTTTAGGTCCAGCAACAGCTGTCGGTGAAGAGTTGATGGGTATCCCATCTTTTGACGTTCCTGATTTTACGGAATTGCTTGCAGAAGAAAAAGACTTGCTGGCAAGATTGAAAAAAGTCTTTTTGATGGTGGCCGGTAGTGCTGTGCAAAAATTTGGACCAGATTTGGAAAAGCACCAGATGTTATTGATGGCGGCTTCTGACATTTTGATTCAAATTTACATGGCGGAATCCGCCATCTTAAGAACCGAGAAAAATGCAAAACGCTTTGGTCAAGAAACACAAGCTACCCAAATTGCGATGTCCAAATTGTATTTGTACAGAGCGGTGGACATCATTCAACAAAAAGCCAAGGAGGGAATAGTTTCATTTGCCGAAGGGGATGAACAACGCATGATGTTGATGGGACTTAAACGCTTTACCAAGTATACAAACCAACCCAATGTTGTGGAACTTAGAACGCAAATTGCCGACAAAGTCGCTGCGGATAACGGGTATACCTTTGACTAATTCAAATAAGTGTTGGGATGAAAACCCACTAGGATTTGAAAACGCCCCGATCGGGGCGTTTTTATTTGATGTACCTATGTCACCTCGAGCGCAGTCGAGAGGTCTTTAGGCAAACGTAAGTTTTTGAGTTTGATCTCGACTGCGCTCGAGGTGATAATTATTTTTTAACCAGCTTACTTGATGGATTCCAATATCCTTTCGTCCTTCTGTTTCGTAGAGAAGTTTATGGCACACTCTATCAATGCTAAATGCGAGTATGCTTGAGGAAAATTCCCGAGCAATCTTTTGGTTTTAAAATCGATATCTTCACTGAACAATCCTAAATGATTGCTATAGCCCAATAATTTTTCAAACTGTTCCAGGGCCTTCTCCTCTTCCCCTATTTTGAACAGTGCATTGATAAACCAGAACGTACAAATGGTAAACGATGATGATGGAAGGCCAAAATCATCCTCGTTCTTGTATCGGTATAAAAGTCCGTCATTGCTCAAACCTTCTTCAATCGCTTTTACCGTGCTTACATATTTGGGATCGCGTGCATGTATAAAACCATAAGGCTCCATTAACAGCACCGAAGCATCCAAATGACGGGAACCATAGCTCTGTACGAAAGCATTGATATCGCTGTTCCACGCATTCTCATGGATATCATCCTTGATTTTCTGTTCAAGGGCTGTCCAACGTTCCAATTTTCTAGTTTTCCCGAACATCTTGGCTACTTTTATGGCCCTGTCCAAAGCCACCCAGCACAATACTTTGGAGAACGTAAAATGTCTATCGTCGCCACGGAATTCCCAAATTCCTTTATCCGGTTCTTCCCAGTGTTTGCCCACGATCCAAACAATACCTTTGGTAATGCTCCAAAGCTCTTCCACGTTCTCTATATCGTTACTAAAGTTTCGCAACTGCTCGTAGATAACGTCCATTAGAATTCCATAGATGTCGTTCTGTTTTTGCATATATGCCGCATTGCCCACACGAACGGGCTTAGAGCCTTGGTAACCATCCAAATGGTCCAATGAAATTTCTGTCAACATCTTTTCCTTGTTAATGCCGTACATGATTTGAAGTTTCTCGTCCTTATCGGGCATCAAATCAATAATAAACTGAAGATAACGCTTGGCGGAATTCTTATGGCCAAGTTCTGAAACCACTTTGATCACCATGGATGCATCCCTTATCCAACAAAAACGATAGTCCCAGTTTCGGACTTCCCCAATTGTTTCTGGTAGTGATGTGGTCGCTGCTGCCAGTACCGCTCCAGTTTTATCATAAGTCAACATTTTTAAGGTGATGGCACTTCGCAGTATCTCATTCTTAAACTTTTGGTAATCAGGTGTCTTTGCAACCCAATCCAACCAATACACTTTGGTCCGTTCCAGCTCCAAGGCCATCTTTTCGGTGGTGGGTTTCAGTATTTTTTCATTATAACGAATTAAGAAATAGCCATCATCCGTAAGAGTTATTTCTTCACCGTTAAGAACCCCCTCCTTGTCAAATGAAGTGTAAAGGAACAATGTATCGTACTTTTCTTGATGGGTAAGACTGGCCACAAAATCCTCTTTCACAAAATGCGTGGTCTCGCCGAGTCCATACTCCAGCTTGGGGTCATACTTCACCGTAAATTTTGGCGATCCAGAGACATATTTTACATACCTGATAATTTCCGGTTGAGCTTTATATTTCCCGTTCATTTTATGGTGACGGGGCATAAAATCGTGGAGTTCAAAAACATCGTCCCCTTTGGTAAAACGTGTTATAAGAATAGCGGTACTAGGGTAATACTCCTGTTCAATGCTATACTCCCCTTTTGGATGGACTTCAAAACTGCCTCCTTTTTTGTCATCCAATAGTTTGGCAAATATCGATGTGGAGTCAAATTGTGGCAGACAGCACCAGTCAATAGAACCGTCTTTGGAAATCAATGCCGCACTTCTGCAATTTCCTATAATTCCGTAATTCAAATTGTCCATAGCTCAAAAATTCTCAAAAGGGTTAGTATGAATTGGTTTTGCGCTCGAATTTCCCGATTTTTAAAGAAACAAAAAATTAAAACACGTCAAAACTTATCCTTTTATGGGCAAAACTATCATAATCTCAAATCGATTACCTGTTCAATTACAAATTAGCAATGGTTCTATAACCGCGATTCCGAGTGTTGGTGGTTTAGCCACGGGGATGAAATCAGTTCATAGCGGAGGCGAAAGTCTTTGGATTGGTTGGTCCGGCCTAACGGAGGAGGACACCCCATCAGAGCTTGGGAATGACATTGATGACGCCTTACAGGAACATGGCTGCGCCAAGGTGAACCTCAATTCTGACGAAATTGATGGGTTTTACTATGGTTTCAGCAATAGGACCATTTGGCCACTGTTCCACTATTTTTTAAAATATTCCGAGTTCGAATTGAACTACTGGGACACCTACAAGGCGGTGAACCAAAAATTTGCCGATGCCATTATTGAAAACTCCGATGAGGACGATACCATTTGGGTGCACGACTACCAATTGATGCTCGTACCACAAATGGTACGCGAAAAACGCCCAAACACCACCATTGGTTTCTTTTTGCACATCCCTTTTCCTTCCTTTGAAATTTTCCGGACCCTACCATGGCGCGAGGAGATCCTGGAAGGTTTACTTGGTTCCGACCTTATCGGTTTCCATACCTACGATTACGAAAGGCATTTTTTGAGTTCGGTACGTAGATTGATTGGCTTGGATGTAAGCTTCAACGAAATTTATCTGGATAACAGGGTCATAAAAGTGGACTCCTTTCCAATGGGAATCGATTATAAGAAGTTCAGGAACGCAGCTTTAAAGCACGATTCCAAAAATACGGAAGAGCGCAGCGACCTGCAGATTCGTTTGGACAACCATAAAGCTTCATCACCCGACAGCAAACTCATTCTTTCCATAGACCGACTCGATTACAGTAAGGGAATTGCAAAACGTATCAATGCCTTTGAGTATTTCCTCCAGAAATATCCTGAATACAAGGAAAAGGTTCGATTGATTATTCTAGCCGTACCCTCCCGCTCGAACGTACCCCAATATCAATTGTTGAAACGAGAGGTTGATGAACTGGTCGGACGCATCAACGGAGAGTTGTCCACGGTAAACTGGACGCCAATTTGGTATTTCTATCGTTCCCTACCCTTTGAAAGCTTGATAGACCTATACACCTCTAGTGACATTGCATGGCTTACACCGCTCAGGGATGGAATGAATTTGGTGGCCAAGGAATACATTGCCACTCGTACCGATAAATCAGGAGTACTTATTTTGAGCGAAATGGCCGGTTCCGCATACGAAATGAACGAAGCGCTATTGATCAACCCCAATAATTTTGAGCAACAAGCTGATACGCTTAAAAGAGCATTTAACATGCCTTTGGAAGAGCAAGTGTCCAGAAACAACTTTTTACAAAAAAGATTGGAACGCTACAATGTGGAGGTCTGGGCCAATGAGTTTATGGGCGCTTTAAAAGAAAAAAGGGACCTAGGAAAAGCCTTTATTTCCGAAAAAATGTCACCAGAAATCCTTCTGTCCATAGAAGAAGAATACGGAAAGGCAAAAAAAAAGTTACTGTTCTTGGATTATGACGGTACATTGGCCGGTTTTCACAAAGACCCGCAGCAAGCCTCTCCCGATGAGGAACTTTACGAGCTCTTGGACGAACTGCACGAACAGGAAAATACGACTGTATTTTTGATCAGTGGAAGGGACAAGCAAACCTTTACCCGCTGGTTCCTACCAAAAAAATATAATATGATCGTGGAACATGGTGTCTGGATCTCCAGAAATGGTGATGAGTTTAAATTGCTGGAACAGGTAAAAGGGGAATGGATGGATAAAATTAGACCTGTTCTGGAATCTTTTGTTGACAGGACGCCCGGCTCCTTTATCGAAGAGAAAAACTATTCCCTTGCTTGGCATTATAGAAATACCGATCCCGACTTTGGGGAAAAAAGAGCCACTGAACTCAACACCGTATTGCGCAGTTTGATCGGTAATGACGATATTAGTGTCCTTAACGGAAACAAGGTCATGGAAATAAAAAGCAGCAACGTGAACAAAGGAAGGGCTGCCACTCGTATGTTAAGCGAAGATGATTACGACTTTGTTTTTGCCATTGGAGATGATTGGACGGATGAATTCATGTTCCAAGAGCTTCCAGATTCCGCAATTACCGTTAAGGTCGGACTTAAAAAAACCCAAGCCAAATACCATGTGGAAAACACCGCAAGGGTAAGGCAGCTTTTAAAACGTTTTACAAAATCATGACACGAACGCTTTTTGCTATTTGTTTTTTACTGGCAAGTGCCCAAGGATGGTCACAAACAGACACAGAGGTCTATCTTTTTGACCTTTCAATAAATAGCGGAAAAACCATGTTGACCAATCCAAAAAATATTTCCAACAACCCGGGGTACGACAATCAACCTTCCTTTTGGGACAATGGCAGTGTTTTATTTGCATCTACCAGAAAAGACCAAACTGACATTCTTCAGTTTAATGTAAATGAAGGAAGTACATCCTCTTGGTTGACATACACCACGGCGGGCAGCGAATATTCCCCGCTCCGTATACCCGGAAAAAATGCAATTTCCGCTATTCGTTTGGATGTAGATGGACTACAGCGTTTATATAAATATGATGTAAAATCAAGGGAATCCACTCCGATAACCGATTTAAAAATTGGTTATCATGTTTGGTTCAACGAGCATATTTTGGTCGCGACGGTATTGGTTGAGAACCGAATGGACCTAAAGGTCATCAACTTGGAAGACAACACTCAAAAAACGGTTTTTCAAAACGTAGGGAGATCCCTCCACAATATACCCGGTTCCAATTTGGTGAGTTTTATCGGAAAAAAGAACAATGCTTGGGAAATTTTATCCCTTGACCCAACTACGGGAGAATCAAAAAAAATATCGAACACTTACGATAAAGAGGAAGATATTTGTTGGTTGAATGAGAGAACCATCATAACTGGATCGGGCAAAAAGCTTTTGATTTTGAACATTGATTCAGAAAATCCTGATTGGGAAAGCATCATTGAATTTCCACAAGAAGAAATCAACAACATTAGTCGTATCGCAATCAGTCCTAACGGGAAACGTTTGGCCTTTGTGGCAGAGGAATCTCCCGCAAAAATCATTCAAAAACAAGTACAATCATTTAACAACAGGGACTTGGACGCCTTTGTTTCCTGTTTTGCCGATGATGTACTGGTACAACGTTTTCCGAACGAGAAAATGTATCAGGGCAATGACAGTATGAGGGACAATTATGAGCGTTTTTTTGAAAATGTCAAATCCTCGAGCGTGGAAGTCGTAAACCGAATTGTTCTCGGCAATACGGTTATTGATGAAGAGGTTACCAAAGTAGATGGTAGAGAGGGCCATCAAGTTGCCATTTATAAGATAAAAAATGGTCTTGTTGCCTCTATGACCTTTATTTTTCCAGATGGCCCCTTAACAGATGCTGAGAGCATTGTTCAAGAACAATTGGCCGCCTATAACAAAAGAGATGTTGAAGCCTTTGCGGATACCTATGCCCATGATGTTGAACTCTATGAATATCCAAATAAGCTCAATGTAAAGGGCATTGCAAAGCTGAAACAACAGTATAGTGCTTTTTTTGACAGCACACCGGATTTAGAAGGCGAGATAGTTAACAGAATCGTGATTGGCGACAAAGTTATTGACCATGAGTTCGTAACCGTAAATGGAAGCATTTTTAAAGCCATTGCCATTTACCAGGTAACGAACGGAGAAATCGCCAAGGTCACCTTTATTCAATAAGTTTATAACCTTTAAACCAAACCTCATACCCATGAAAATAATATTTACGTTCCTATTGCTAACCATCACATCCATTGGTTTTGCCCAAACCGATACCAGAATTTACGACATTATCAATGCAGTTTCAGCAGAACATATCGAAAACGACGTTACAACGCTAGTCAACTTTGGAACCCGGCACACCTTGAGCGATACCGTCTCCCAAACCAGGGGAATTGGTGCCGCAAGAAGATGGATCAAGTCGGAGTTTGATAAAATTTCTTCCGATTGTGGAAATTGTTTGGAGGTTTTTTATCAAAAAAACCTAATCAAAGAAGGTGATAACGCCCGAATCGTGAAAGATGTGGAAATTGTTAACGTGGTGGCCATTCAGCGTGGCTCCACTTTTCCCAATCGTTTTATCATTATGAGCGGAGATATTGATTCCCGTGTCAGCGACCCCACCAACTACACCTCGGATTCTCCCGGAGCCAACGATAATGCCAGTGGAATGGCCGGTACCATTGAGGCCGCTAGGGTATTATCTAAATATAAGTTCGAGAGCAGCATCATTTTCGTAGGCCTGTCCGGAGAGGAACAGGGACTCTACGGAGGAAAAGGGCTTGCTGAGTATGCCAAGGAAAAAGAATGGAATATTGTGGGTATCCTCAACAATGATATGATCGGAAACATCACAGGGGTCGATGGCGTAGTGAGCAATAGGGATTTTAGAATTTTTTCGGAACCCGTACCTCCAACCGAAACCGAGCAAGAACGCAGAGCAAGACGCTTTTATGGCGGGGAAGTCGATGGTATTTCCCGGCAGTTGGCCCGTTATGTTTACAAAACTACCAAAACCTATATGCCAGAAATGAACCCCATGATGATTTATCGACTGGATAGGTTCGGGAGAGGCGGTCACCATAGACCGTTCAACGATGCAGGGTACGCTGGGATCCGAATTATGGAGGCCCATGAGAACTATACACAGCAACATCAGGATATACGAGAAGAAAACGGTATTGCCTACGGCGATGTCTTGGAACATGTAAACTTTGAATACGCCAAAAAACTTACTGCGGTAAATGCCATCAACCTAGCTTCCATTGCCTGGGCTCCCCCTGCACCGGAAACCGTAGAAATTGGAGGTATAGTTGAGCCAAGCGCTAAATTTAAATGGAGTGAAGTGGATAATGCTGTCGGGTACAAAATTTACTGGAGAGATACCACCTCGCCTACTTGGGACCATTACAAATATGTGAGCAATGTAACAGAACATACCTTGGAGGGAATCGTAATCGATAATTTCTTTTTTGGTGTTGCGGCCATAGGTAAAGATGGTCACGAAAGTCCTGTAGTTTTTCCAAATAAGATATTCAGATAACAAAACAACCTATGAAACAAGGTTTAATTCTTTTAGTCCTCATACTTGGAGTATGCTCCATTGACGCCCAAGAATTTACAAGGCAAGATACCCTAAGGGGCAGTATTACACCTGAAAGAGCATGGTGGGACTTGAATCACTACGACCTCAACGTTAAGGTTGAGCCTTCAAAAAAATTTATTTCGGGTCATAATGTAGTAAGGTATAAAGTGCTGAAGGCGTACAAAACGCTTCAAATTGACCTTCAAGAGCCCATCACTAGTGTCTACTATAAATTTTAAAATGTTCTTTGAAATTATTGATAATTAGAAAGATATCACTGTTTTTTGACGGTGACGATTTGAATTGCACTTTTTTTAAGTTCGTGATTTTTCCACGAACCTATGAATCAAGG
>JANSXF010000003.1 GCA_024743095.1 Flavobacteriaceae bacterium | reverse complement strand
GATGTGGACATAAGGAAAACGCCGATGTGAATGCGGCAAAGAACATACTGGCAAGGGCAAGGGCCAGTACCCGCAAACGTAAGGCAGCGGCCTAAGCGTTGGGTAAGAATCCCCTAACTTTAGGTGGGGGAGTTGTCAAGAATATCATTTAAACCAAAAAAAGGAAATAATCCATATATTTGGAATAAATCCAAATTATGTCATCCAATGAATTCTTGAAGGGAAGGGGAGCTCAAAAGAATACCGATAATCGGTTTTTGCGGCATGTATTCGAGATACGGGACGACTTTTTGGAATTCTGCCGATTGGAAGGCGAAGAATCCGAGAGCAATAAAACCCGGCACATACCCATTTTTCCAAAGACCATCGTCAACAAAGTGGAAAGCCCGGATGTGGGCATGGGATATTCCATGAACCCCTACCAAGGTTGCGAGCATGGTTGTATTTATTGTTATGCCAGGAATACCCACGAATATTGGGGATATAGCGCAGGGCTCGATTTTGAACGAAGGATTTTGGTAAAAAAGGCCGCACCACAACTTTTGGAGGCCAAGATCAAGCATAAGAACTGGAAAGCGCACACGATTGTTTTATCGGGCAACACCGATTGTTACCAACCGGCAGAGCAGAAGTTCGAGATTACCAGAAAATGTCTGGAGGTTTTTTTAAAGTATCGACATCCCGTGGGAATCATTACCAAAAATGCCTTGGTGCTCAGGGACTTGGATATTTTAAGGGAACTCAATGAAAATCAACTGATCGGTGTCAATGTGTCCGTAACATCATTGTCGGAAAAAACCAGGCGCAAGCTGGAACCCAGAACGGCATCCATTCAAAAAAGGCTCAAGACCATACAAGTGTTATCGGAGAATAAAATTCCGGTGAATGCAATGTTGGCCCCCATGATTCCGGGAATCAATTCACATGAACTATTGCCGTTGGCCAAGGCAGTGGCGGACCATGGAGCCCTTTCATTCGGGTTGACCGTAGTACGGCTCAACGGGGCCATTGGACGGATTTTTTCTGACTGGATCAAAAAGGCCATGCCGGATAGAGCGGAAAAGGTATTGCACCAAATTCAGGATTGCCATGGAGGAACAGTTAACGATAGCAGGTTTGGTACCCGGACAAAAGGGGAGGGCAAAATTGCGGAACAAATCCATGAGATGGCCCATATAGCCAGAAAACGTTATTTCAAGGACAGCAAGTTCCCGGCTTTGAACACTGGGCTTCATGAACAATATAAGAACGGACAAATGAGATTGTTCTAGACCCTCAAATAGTTTGGCAACAAAAAATGGCCCATAATGGGCCATTTTTAGTATCTATTTCAATTCCCAACCTTCGCGGTAATCACGGGTTACCCATTGGTTGGCTTTATCGTAATTGGTGATCTTCATGTTATCTCCGTCCCAGAAAAGTTTTCTTCTGCCCGGGAAACCATAAGGATCCCAATCCCCTAATTTTTTACCTTCCTTGAGTTCCTTGTATTGATACGCCTTTACCGCTAAGTTGCCCATCAATACGGTCTCGGTAAGCCTTCCCGCCTTTTCAAAATTGGAAGAAGTTGGCGTACCGTTCTGGCAGCCATCCACAAAATTGGCAAAGTGGCCATCTATTCCTCCGGGCACCCTATCATATTTAGGGGTCGGGGATTTGTAAAGGTCCATCATTTCTGAAGGGAGCAATCTTGCATTTCGGGAATAGGTGTCACATACCAATATACCCTTGTCGCCATAAATAACACTTCCTCCACCGGAATCCCCAATGGTCTCATCGTCCTTAAGTTCATCCGGAAGGTCTGGCTTAAGGCCGCCATCGTACCAATTCAATGCAATGTCGCCGTGCTCTTGATGTTCGAACTTTAAATGGATCTTGGATGAAGGGGGGCAAGAATGGCTGTAATCCGCTTCCACAAAATCATCCACCCAAACCGTGGTGCAACTAGCCTCCGCCTCTGTGGGATATCCCAAATCGAGCACACTAAAGGGTGTTTCCATGATATGGCATCCCATATCGCCCAAGGCACCTGTGCCGAAGTCCCAGAAACCTCTCCATTTAAATGGCAGATAAGCATCGTTGTAGTCTCTGATCTTGGCCGGGCCCAGCCAAAGGTCCCAATCCAATCCTTTGGGGATACGGTCTTTTTTTGTTGGTAGTGGGACGCCCTGGGGCCATACAGGGCGGTTGGTCCAACAATCTATGGTATGCACCTTTCCGATTACGCCCGACTCCACCCATTCACGGGCGATCCTGCTTCCATCACTGGATGCACCCTGGTTTCCCATCTGGGTCACGATTCCCTGCTCTTTGGCGACCTGGGTCATTAAACGGGCCTCGTGAATATTGTGGGTCAACGGCTTTTCTACATAGGCGTGTTTTTTCTCCCTCATAAAAGGTAGGGAAATGGTCGCGTGCGTATGATCTGGGCTTGCCACGGCAATGGCATCAATATCGTTCAAATGGGCATCAAAGACCTTTCTAAAATCTTTATATCGTTTTACATCGGGAAATTGTTCATAGGTTTGTTGTGCGCGGCGGTCATCCACATCACAAAATGCTACAAATTTTACCCTGCCCGTATCGTTCAAACCGTTCATTACGGCATTTCCCCTTCCACCAACGCCAAAACCGGCCACGTAGAGGATATCACTTGGGGGAACATGGGTCTTGCCCAGAACATGGCTGGGAACAATAGAAAACGCAGCCGAAGCAGCTGCGGCATTTTTGATGAACTTTCTTCTTTGCATCTTGTTTAGTTTGATTTTTTCTTGTGAGCCCCAAGATACAAAAAAGGGGAAGAGAAATCCTATGTTTCACGCATTCCCGTTCCACTCTCTGTAAAACTGGTCAAGGTAATCCAGCATGAATCGATGACGCTGATCAGCCAGCTTTTTTCCTGTATCGGTGTTCATCCTGTCCTTGAGCAACAGTAGTTTCTCGTAGAAATGATTAATGGTGGGAGCTTTGGAGTTTTTGTATTCCTCCTTGCTCATGTTGAGGTTGGGCGGAACATCGGGATTGTGCAGTTCCCTGTTCTTAAAACCTCCGTAGTTGAACGCCCTGGCAATGCCTATGGCGCCGATGGCATCCAATCGGTCGGCATCCTGTACAATTTGAAGCTCTTTTGAGGTGAATGGGCTTGAGGTTTTTTCAAAGCTATTTTTGAAGGACATATGCTTGATGATATTCACCACGTGATCAATGCTCTGCTGATCAACGGATTGTGATTCAAGAAAGTTTTTTGCGGTTTCTGGTCCAATGTCCTCGTTTCCTCCATGGAATTTTGGGTCGGCAATATCATGGAGCAGGGCGGCCAATTTTACGACCTTGGCATTTCCCTCTTCATGCTTGAGAAGCAATTTGGAGGTATTGAAGACACGTTCAATATGGAACCAATCGTGCCCACCTTCGGCATTTTGAAGTTCTTTTTTTACAAAATCAATGGTATGTTGAAGCAGTTGGTCCTCTTTCATTACTTGGTCTTGACGCCAGAGACGATCTGTTTTTCCACTTGGGCGATGAGTTCGTCGGCATTGCCATGGTTTTCAATGGGAGGGTGCACTTCAAAGGTTACATGGGAGCCCAGTCCCATGGGAAACTTACCGTAACGCAGCAACTTCCAGGAGTTATTTATGCTGATCGGTACGATCAATGCCTCGGGTGCATTTTTCAACATTACTTTGAGTCCGGTGGTCCTAAAAGGTTTTGGTACCCCGTTCCTGCTTCTGGTACCTTCGGGAAAAATAACGGCACTCCTGTTGTTTGCGTTGATGTATTTGGCCAATTTTTGGAGCTCGGCCATGGATTGCTTTGGGTCTTTTCTATCGATCAGGGCCGAGCCACCGTGCCTTAAGTTGTAGGAAACACTGGGAATCCCTTTCCCCAGTTCTATTTTACTCACAAATTTGGGATGGTACTTTCGCATGTACCATATAATCGGGGGAATGTCGTACATGCTTTGGTGGTTGGTGACAACAATAAGAGGGCTATCCGTTGGGATATTCTGATCATTTTTGAAGCTGTACCGAGTTCCCAGTACATTGGTGCACCGCATAATGAACCAATTTAAGATGGAAACGCTTTTTTTGTGCGCATTGTACCCGAATACTTTTAGGCAAAGCCATTGGATGGGATGGAATATGACCAGGACTAGACCAAATAGTAAAAAGAAGATAACGGTAAGGGGGTATGATAAGAGTTTCAGCACGGATACATGTTTAAATTACGGTAAAAATAAAAAAACCACCCATTTGGGTGGTGTGTTCATATCTTAATTTACCTGATTTTAGCAATGCTCGTTGTATGCCTCCATCAAGTTTTCCGCGATCAGCTCGGCAGGTCTGCCCTCAATGTGGTGCCTTTCGATCATATGCACCAATTCTCCATCTTTGAACAGGGCCATACTTGGTGAAGAAGGAGGAAAAGGGACCATATGATTTCTTGCGGTCGCAACGGCTTCCATGTCCACACCGGCAAAAACAGTCACCAAATTTTTTGGAGTTTTGCTGTTTTGCAAGCTCAATTTAGCGGCTGGCCGTGCATTGGCTGCGGCACAACCACAAACCGAATTCACCACTACCAAAGTAGTTCCATCCTTTTTTAGAGCTTCATTTACGGCTTCACTTGTATGTAGTTCTTCAAACCCGGCACTGGCCAAGTCTTCGCGCATAGGTTTTACCAATTCTTCTGGATACATAGACTTCTTTTTGATTATGTTACAAAGATACGGTATTGTAGGGATTTTTTCATCACCCTTAACATTGCTTAAAGCTTTGGTTGTTAATCAAACCCCTATCTTTGCGCTTTAAATTTTGAAACATGATCAAGTGGATAGCCGCCTTGCTCGGTTATTTTATGTTTAGATTTCCCGGTGCGGTCCTTGGATTTATAGTGGGGACCTTTCTGGATAATTTTGGAAGTTCCGGGAAAAGGTCCGGCTCTATTTTCGAAAATGTGACCAGGCAATCGGTCTCCCCGGCCGATTTTGAACTAAATCTGTTGTCATTGTGTTCGATAATAATAAAGGCAGACGGACAGGTTAACCAGCGAGAGCTGGATTATGTACGACAATATTTTCTGAGTACTTACGGTAAGGAAAAGGCCAATGCCATCTTTCGGACATTCAACGAGGTCATAAAAAAACGGGAGATATCCGCTCAGCGAATCTCTACCTTTATGGTGCAGCGCACACGCTACGAGGTTCGTCTGCAAATGCTTCACTTTCTATTTGGTATTGCCCAATCCGATGGTCAGGTAAGCAAGGCCGAAATTCAAAAATTAAGGGAGATTGCAGGGTACTTTCGCGTAAATCAGCATGATTTTGAAAGTATTATGGCGATGTTCATCAAATCTACGGACAACTCCTACAAGATTTTGGAAATCGAAAAGGCCGCTACCGATGATGAGGTGAAAAAAGCGTACCGGAACATGGCCAAAAAGTACCATCCCGATCGTGTGGTCACCGAAAATGAGGCCATCCGTAAAGGCGCCGAGGAAAAATTCAAGGAAGTACAAAAGGCCTACGAGACCATACAAAAGGAAAGGGGCATGTCCTAGGCCGTGGCCAGACTCTTTTTTCGCTTGCTCTTCTTTTTAAGTTTGTTGATGTAAATAATCGTCCCGGTTATGGGCAAACTGGTTGCCACTAGGCAGGCCAGGAAATATATCCACTTGCTAAAGGAACCGTATATGGTCCCCGTATGAATTGGCTTTATGGCCGAGGCCATCTTTACGTTCAAGGGCTTATCCGCATAGATTTCCTTGCCCACCACTTCACCTGAGCTGTGAATCTGTAATCTGTCCTGGGCAACTGTGGACCAAGAATCGTCCGCCAATTTCCTGAAACTGTAGATGGGATTCTTATCGTTGGGCAAGCTCACCGAGAGCTCTCCCTCATAGTCCAGCTCTTTGTTGGCCAAGGCTATGGCCTCTTCCAAACTGATCGATCTTTCATTGTCGAAGCTCTCCAAATCAATTTCCGGACCTCCCCCGCGATTGCCGAACACTTTTGTTCCCATGATGGCACTTAGACCGTCCCTATAACCTTCGAACGACCAACAGAGCCCGGTAATACCCATGATCACAATAAGAATGCACGAATAAAAGCCCAAGGTGTTGTGCAGGTCATGGTTGATGCGTTTCCAGTTGGCATTGGTCTTAATTTTGAAACCCGCCTTTAAGGTCTTCCACTTCACTTTTTTAGGGAACCATAACACGATGCCGGAAATGGCCAGTATCAGAAAAATAATGGTGGCAATACCCACAATGGGCCTTCCCCAACTAATATCCATCATCAACCATCTGTGCATACGGAACATGCTGAACATAAACTTGTCCATTCCCGTTTCTTTTGGGACCAAAAGTTCAGCGGTATAAGGATTCACCTTATACGTGGTTCCCCTTCGCTGTTTGGGGTCTTCTTTTATGGAAAATTCATACGGAGAAGATTCATCAGCTGGGATGTTTATGGATGTGAGAACACCTTTTTTCTGGATTGCAGGGTCATTTATCAAATGGGAAATCGACTTTTTGGCCCCTATGGCCTCCACTTTCATGTCTTCTTTGAACCAGCCCTCTATTTCTTCTTCAAAGGTGAGCACTGTTCCGCTAAGGCATACCAAGAATAGGACAATTCCACTCACAAGCCCTAACCAAAGATGCACATCGTTAATAAAGTCCCTAATCCCGTATTTTTTATTTTTCCCCATAATGTGCAGCGCCCTATTTTAAAATAATATTGTCAAGTTAAAAAATAGCAATTTCGGATATATCGAAATGGCCGATCTGGCAAATATAATAGCTAACGTCCAAAAGCTAAATATTATTTGGATTAAATTTAAATAAAAATTTTTGTTCGGATTTTTAAATGGGAGGGAATGGTTTTAAATGGTTAAATTTGACAACAAAAGTCTATGCAGGAATTTCTATTCTATATAAAGCTCGGCCTTGCCCACGTTTTAGATCTTGGGGCCTACGATCATATCTTATTTTTGTCTGCCTTGGCAGTTCCGTTCACTTTTAAAAGTTGGAAGAAGGTGTTGATCTTGGCCACCATTTTTACCATTGCACACTGTACATCCCTGGCCTTGTCCGTGTACGAAGTGGCCACAGTGGATGTTGGTATAATCGAATTTTTGATACCTGTCACCATTTTGCTTACGGCCCTGTTCAACTTTGCGTATGTGTTCAAGGGGTCCTTGGATGTCGGTCTTTTACTGCACGTTTTGGCAACGGCTTTCTTTGGCTTGATACACGGTTTTGGGTTTTCCAACTATTTTAAGATGTTGATGGCCGAAGAAGAGGACAAGATTACCCCCCTATTGGGTTTTGCGGCCGGTATAGAACTATCGCAGGTGACCATCATATTGTTGGTTCTGGCCATTGCCTATATTGTTTTAAGCTTGTTGAACGTGAAAAGATCCATTTATATCGCGGTCGCCTCAATTTTGATCATGGCCATTACAATACCCCTGCTCATAGCTACGTTTCCCATGTAGGTCCTTCGTTAAAATTTAATGAAGAAGGTTGTGAGGGTCTATCAAAGCAGGTATATTTATTTAATTATCAGCGTTTTTTTTGATTTATGAAGGCGAGCAAACAAGAAAAGTATGACAAGGCCTATTTGCGGATGGCCCAAGAATGGGGGAAATTGTCGTATTGTAAACGAAGACAGGTCGGTGCGATCATTGTTAAGGACAGGATGATCATTTCCGATGGATACAATGGTACCCCAACCGGATTTGAGAACTTTTGTGAGGATGATCAGGGCTATACCAAATGGTACGTCCTACATGCCGAGGCCAATGCAATTCTCAAAGTCGCCTCTTCAACGCAGTCTTGCGAGGGTGCAACATTATACATCACATTGTCCCCATGTAGGGAGTGTAGCAAGCTAGTGCACCAAGCTGGCATAAAACGTGTGGTATACCAGAGTGCTTACAAGGACGACTCTGGATTAAAATTTCTGGAAAGGGCAGGGGTTGAAACCGTTCATATGCCCGTTTTGGAAGAAATGGTTTAAAACCATAATTGCTATATGAAAAAAATCAAAGGATATATTTGGCCCACGTTACTTGCCTTGGCGGTTGCCATTGGCATATTTATAGGGGGCAAGCTTCATTTTAACGATTCCCCGGAGAAGCTTTTCTCCACCAATTCAAAAAAGGACAAGCTCAATCGGCTTATCGATTATATCGACTATGAATATGTTGATGATGTGGATACCGATAGCATCGTAGATGTAACGGTGAACAATATTCTGGGCAAATTGGACCCGCATTCGGTGTACATCCCCAAAGATGAAATGAAGGACGTTGCCGAAAGTATGAAAGGGGACTTTGCCGGTATTGGTGTCAGCTTTTATATGTACCGGGATACCATTACCGTGATAAGGACCATCAAAAACGGACCCAGTTACATTAGCGGGATAAAACCTGGAGACCGTATTCTTATGGCAGATACCGATACGCTTTATGGCAGAAGAATTGTCAATGATGATGTTGTGTCGACCCTAAAGGGCAAAATAGGTACCAAGGTCAACCTGAAGGTATATAGAAAAACCGAGGACAAGATGATGGATGTTTCCGTAGTCCGTGATAGGGTGCCGATCAGAAGTGTGGATGCCTATTATATGCTTACCAAGGATATGGGCTACATTAAAATAAACCGTTTTGCGGAGTCCACTTTTGATGAGTTCAAGGATGCCCTTCGTAAATTGAAATTGAGGGGTGCGGAAAAGCTGACCTTGGACCTCAGGGACAACCCAGGGGGCTATTTGGGCATTGCGGAGAAATTGGCCGATGAGTTTTTAGGGGACGATAAACTGATACTCTTCACCAAAAACAAAAAAGGACGAATCAAAAAAGCGTACGCCACCAAAAAGGGAGATTTTGAGGATAGGCAAGTATATGTTCTTATCAATGAACGTTCCGCATCTGCCAGTGAAATCATTGCGGGGGCATTGCAGGACAACGATATAGGTACCATTGTGGGGCGGCGTTCGTTCGGAAAAGGATTGGTACAGCGAGAAATGGACCTGGGGGACGGGTCCGCCGTTCGTTTGACCGTATCGCGATACTATACCCCGACGGGGCGTTCCATTCAAAAATCCTATAAGGACGGGAACCATGACTATTATCAAAGGTTTATGGAACGCTACGCCAGTGGTGAGCTTCAATCCGCGGACAGCATCAAGGTCGCGGATTCCTTAAAGTTCGTTACGCCCAAGGGCAAGGTGGTGTATGGTGGGGGTGGCATCATCCCAGATGTCTTTGTTCCGATCGGGAGCAACCAGGAGGAGGCCATCGAGAGCATGGACGACACCTACCAATTCTTTGCGCGTTTTGTCTTTGAGCATTTGGAAGAGGACAGGACCATGTACGATGGATATGAACAGAATCAATTTTTGGACGAGTTCCAAGTGGACGATATTCTTTTTGATAACTTCATACAGTTTGTGCTGGACAGAAAGATAAAACTGGATTTTTACGCTTACGAAGACAAGATAAAGGCATTCTTGAAGGCCAATATTGCGGAACAACTGTTCTCGCCCAACCTATCTGCCCAAATTAAAGGAGAATATGACCCGATGCTCAAAAAAGTAAGGGCATTGGATAAGGCCATGATCGATCGATCCCAACTCGGGGCAATTGATTTGAAACCTTAAATTATTTCTTCAACTTTTTGTCGATTTTTTTTGAAGTCATAAAAATCAACATCAATACAATGGCACACAAAGAGGCCACTATCCCGATAAGGGCAATGGTGCTGTCGCCTTGTATTGGGTTTTCAAAATCTACCAAGGTCACGTTGTAGGCGATCAGGCCCAGTGCCAGTATGATTAAAACTAAAGCAAATGTCTTGTTCATATCAAGGTTTTAGGCAGCGTGCGATAACAGCCCGTTCACATTGGTCACAAAAAGCTTAACGGCTATGGCCATTAGGATCACCCCAAATACTTTACGGATAATGTTGAGTCCGTTCTTTCCCAAGATACGCTCAATACGGGCGCTTGATTTAAGCACGATGTACACAAAGATAACGTTTATAATAATGGCCACTATAATGTTCTCCACATGGTATTCCGCGCGCAAGGACAAAATAGAGGTTAGTGTGCCTGCCCCCGCGATCAATGGAAAGGCAATGGGTACAATGGAGGCGGTTTCAGGCTCATCGTCCTTGTAAAGCGAGATTCCCAAGATCATTTCAATGGCAAGGAAAAAGATGATAAAGGCCCCGGCCACTGCAAAGGAATTTACATCGATGCCGATCAGGGAAAGAATACTTTCGCCAACGAACAAGAAAGCGATCATGATCGAAATGGCAACAATGGAGGCCTTTTCGGATTGTACGTGCCCAACTTTTTTGCGAAGGGACAGGATGATCGGGATACTCCCCAAAATATCGATCACGGCAAACAATACCATTCCGGCCGTAGCTATTTCTTTAAAATTAAAATTCATGGCGTCATTTTTTTCGGACGGCAAATTTACGGGTAAAAAACACTTTTAGATCACTTAATATGTTTATAAATCATCAATTTTTTGGTTTTGATTTACCTTTGCCGAAAAAAGTAAGGGCAGATTATGTTCCAGATAGGAAAAACCATTGTATCCGAAGAGATATTGGAAAACGATTTTGTATGCAATCTCAATGCTTGTAAAGGTGCTTGTTGCGTGGGTGGCGAGTATGGAGCCCCATTGGAAGATCCAGAGACCGACAAGTTGCTCCATATTTACGATCAGGTGAAACCCTTTTTGCGCCCAGAAGGGATTGCAGCTATTGAAGAGCACGGTGTCTTTGTAAAGGGAGAGGATGGCGAATGGGAAACCCCCTTGGTGAACAACAACGAATGCGCTTACGTGATTTTTTCCAATGATGGCATTGCCAAATGTGGACTGGAGGCCGCGTACGAAGCAGGCGCCACCAAATGGAAAAAGCCCATTTCGTGCTATTTATATCCGGTTCGCACAAGGGAATATTCGGAGTTTACCGCCGTCAACTACCACAAATGGGAAATCTGCGACCCGGCCTGCTCCTTGGGCAAAGAATTAAAAGTGCCCATCTACAAGTTTGTTAAGGACGCGTTGATCAAAAAGTTCGGGAAGGCCTGGTACAGGGAGTTGGAGCAAGTGGCCGAAGAAAATACTAAATCGTAGGGATATCCAACACCACCTTGGTTCCCATGGGGTCACCGTTCTCATCGAAAAGGTCCAAGATGTCCACATCAAATTTATTTTGATAGTCCTTGGCAAAATTGGCCAAACGTTCCTTGGTAATCCGAATCCCCAGGGACTTTCTCTTCAGCACACGGTTTTCCTTGTTTGCTTCGGCCACGGTCCGCCCCACACCATTGTCCACAATTTCTATGGTAACGTGCCCCCGGTCCTTGTGCTTCACGTTGATTTGAATTTTCTTTTCCCCATCTTTTGGCGATAGGCCATGCCAAAGGGAGTTTTCCAAAAAAGGCTGAAGCGTAAGGGACGGTATTTTTATGTTGTCGATATTAATGCCCTGATCCACCTCTATTTTAAAATCAATTTCGTTGGAGAAGCGGATGTTCTCAATGTTCATGTAGAGTTCCATGGTTCCCAATTCTTCTGATAACGGGATTTCCTTTTGAGAGGATGCTTCCAGAATTTTCCGGACAAGTTTGGAGAACTTGTTAAGGTAGTGTACCGCATTTTTTTGCTCGTTATTGATGATGTAGAGCTTAATGGAGTTCAATGAATTGAAGAGAAAATGCGGGTTCATCTGACTGCGCAGCATTTGTTGCTCCAAGGTCAGTACCCTCTTCTCGTTCTTGCTCTGGTACTGCCGATAAAGAATGTAGAGTATGGACGATATCAGCCCAACGATCAATGCACTTACCAGAAGGGTCGTCTGGTTTTTCTTGAGCCGTAGGCGAACGATCTCATTTTCCTTGGCCAAAACGGCGATCTGATTGTTCTTCTTGTCATTCTCGTACCTAACAATAATATCGTTCATGTACCGCAGGTTCGTGGCACTGGAAATCTCTTTGTCGTATTGATCGGCCTTTTTGTAGAACTCGTAGGCACGCTTAAAATCACCTTTGGCGTTTTCAAGATCGGACATCTTTTCGTAGGCGTAGAGGATATTGCTGGGCATGTTACGGTTTTGGGCCATGGTAAGCCCTTTTTGGATGAAGCTTTCTGCCTCCTGGTAGTTGCCCAATTTGGTGTGGGCCCAGCCCGTATTTATGTATACCAGTCCGGTTACGGAATAGTCGCCTATTCTTTCCGATTCTGAATGCAAGGGCTCCAAAAGTACCAGTGCCAAATAGGGCATGTCCTGTTTTAGATAGACTTGGGCCAAACTGTTCTTGCAGATCACACGGCCGACTTCCGAATCGATTTCCTCGTTGTAGGCCAAGGACTTTCTGTAATTTTCCAAAGCCCCCTCCAAATCGCCCTTTTCCTCAAGGCAATGCCCTATGTTTTGGTGGTTGATGGCCAGTCCCAATTTGTTGCCCAGTTCTTCCTCAAGCTTCAAAGCCCTTCTAAATTGTAATATGGCCAGATCGTACTGCTCCAAGGTTTGATAAAGGTTGCCGATACCGTTCAGGGCGACATTGATACTTCTTTTTATGTGGTTTGATGGATTTTCGATTTGTTCGGCCAGTTCCAAAGCCTTTTGGTGGTAGTCCAGTGCGGTTTTTATGGCATCCGTTCGCCGGTAGACCACGCCCAACATATTTAAGCTGAGCACCCTAAAATCTATATTGTTCGCTTTCTGGGAAGCGGCTATGGCCTGTTGATGAAGTGCTACGGCCTTTTCATATTGGGAATAGTTACGGTATTTCATGCCCAACTGGTTCAATGCATAGGCCTGCCCTTCCAAATAGCCATTTTCTTCGCTAAAGTTGGCAAAATACCTTAACAGGGAGGTATCCCTTTTTTCCGAATAAAGTTCCTGATCGAGGGATTCGTAGGTCTTGGGGCTAAGACGTACCAAGGTTTCCATTTTTTCGACAAACTCCTCGGGAAGTTTCTGTGCTTGCAAGGTAGTTAAAAAAGAAAACAGCAACAGGGTTGACAGAGAACCGGCTCGTACTCGATGTAGGTTTTCAATAAGGAGGAACTTTACGATAGGCACGGGAACATTATGGGATTATAGCATATCCAAAAAGTCGGATTTTTTTTGCCGGGAAACAGGGATTTTATGATTGGATTCCAGAACCACATAACCATCGGTCTTCAGGAATTCTTTTATTTTGTTCAGGTTTATAATATAGGAATTGTGTATTCTAAAAAAACTGCTTTCGGGCAGTAGGGCATTAACCTCCTTGAGCTTTTTGGTGAGCAGTATCTTTTGGCCGTCCTTTAGAAAAATGGTACTATAATTACCATCGGATTCTGCATAAAGAATTTCGTCACTGTTCAAAAACACCAGCTTGCCATCTGTATTGATGGTTATTTTTTTGCTTTGCGATTCTGAATTAAAGTTGAGCAAAATTTTTTCCAAACGGTCAACGGTAAGATGCTTGGCGTTGAACTTTTTTATCTTGGCAATGGTTTCTTCAAGATCGTCCGAGTCTATAGGCTTTAAAAGGTAATCTATGGCCTCATTTTTCAATGCTTGAAGTGCATATTGGTTGTAGGCTGTAGTAATAACAACGGGAAAATCCTTGTTCTTGAGATTTTTGATAAACTGGAATCCGTCCATTGCCGGCATTTCAATATCTAAAAACAAACAATCAGGAGTGTTTTTTTCCAAATACTCCAAGGCTTCCCGGGCATCGGTAAAAGATGCAATGATATCCACTTCATCACTCAAGTTGGTAAGCTCCCAGCTCAAGCTTTGAAGGGCTTTGATCTCATCGTCTACTATTACGGCTTCTAGCATATTCTAATATAGGTTATACCAAATTTAGAATTATTCTTTACATCGAAACAAAATTATGTGTTAATGGATATATAGCGCGTATAACTGGTATGAAATGGGAAATTAGGCGAAATTTAGCCGCTTTTTGAGCTTTCTCAGGTTATTTGCACAAAAATAGGGACAACTTTGCCAAATGTAAAAACCAATTATACATAAAAAAGGGCCGTTTATACATAGAGGTCCTATCTGTGGATTATTGTTGTCTATATTCGGCATGTCAAAAATGAGAAGGACAATTTTGAAATAGCCAGAGAATGAAAAAGTGTGCAATATTGTTTTTGATTTTAGTCGTGGCGTTATTTTTTGCCGCGTTATCTGAAAGAAACAATGCCCAAATGGGCTCCGATTGGAATAGTGTTGTTGCGAGAAAATAATCGCCTAGAAAACAAGCTCTTAAAAATTTTGTATTACCAAATAATTGTACGGCCACGGCAACCAATCTTTTGATTGTATAAACCGCTTGCACAATTAACTTCGGTTTGGCCATAATCTGGATTTGATTTTAGGTTTCGGGGGAACTACCTAGGACAGAAAAAGATTTATCAAGGCTCAATTGAAGAGGCCGTACTCTTTGGTAATATCAGGCCGTTCGGCCAGTTCATCGTAAAAACAGGACCAAGTAAGCATACAAAGGCGCTTGGTCTTTTTTTTTGCCCTTTTTTGGTTCTACTTGACCACAGGTCACATGTCTAGTTTTCAACATGTTGTGTTAAAAACTTTGCATGTGTTTTTTGCCGGGGCCTTTAAAAACTCAGGGTATTTTTAAATCTTTGCCGATCAAAGAGAAGTTGACACGGCCTTCCTTCTGGAGAGAAAGAGGTCGTTTTTTGGAAATTATACTGGATTGAGGTCCATAGAAATCGGAAAAGGCTGAACCGCATATACAATTGTTTTAGTACTGGAAACAGTACATGTGATAGTGTTTATTGATCTAATACCCCGGAAAGGTTCACCCCACAGAAGAGCCTTTCGGGGTATTTTTTTATTGGTAGGTGAAATAAAAAAACCTCCAAATATTGGAGGTTTTTAAACTTATAATTGTTGTGCAAGCTTTAGATGGACCAAGCTTTTCCGCCGGTCAAGGTCTCAAGGTCGCCACAACCGATGTATTCACCAGGTATTGGCAAATAGGCCAATACCTCTTCCCCTACATATTCGGAGGACTTGTAGGCCCAAGTGGCCAAATCCCTCAGATCGTTGGCAAAGGAAAAACGGGCAATGTCATCATCCAGACTGCCTTCCCCACCTTGCATAATGGCTTGCGTATAGTTCATAATGGCTTCGGAATGTGCTTTTTCCTCTTCATCCGAGCGCTTTTTAAGATAAGCTTGCAATGCAGGCTCTATATCCGCAGCTTCGATATCCATTAAAGATTCCTTTCCTGAATCTGCCAAGACCTTATCGTAGAACTTGTTCATTTTCATGACCACAAACTCTCTTTGGTCCAATGGCATGACCTCATCCAAATAGGCATCTATAAACGTATGTACGTTCACCTCGGTGGCAGAAGGGGTATCCGTTTTGGGAAGGATCACATCCAAGGTTTGCGCCAAGGCATACCCTTGTTCCTTGCTTAGAAAGCTGGGGGCCCATTCCGCATACGCCGGTTTGTCCTTACAGCTCTGCAAAAGCGATAACAATGTCGGTGTGGCCACGGCGTAACCGAAGGCCAATCCCATATTTTTAAGTGCTGATCTTCTTTCCATTATATATTTCCTTTTTTAAGTTCTTGGGCGGCATGGTTGGCGGCCCTTGCGGTAAATGCCATATAGGTCAGCGATGGGTTCACACAACTTGCAGATGCCATAAAGGCGCCATCGGTAACATATACGTTCTCACATCCGTGTACTTGGTTGTTGCCATTTACTACGGAAGTTTTTGGGTCAAGGCCCATACGGGCGGTACCCATTTCGTGGATACCTAGGCCCAAGGCATATGGAGCATTGAAAGCGGTGATGTCTTTTGCACCGGCTTTCTCGAGCATTTGAACCGCTTGGTCCTGCATATCCTTACGCATATTGTGCTCGTTTTCCCCAATCTCTGCATCAAAGGTTACGGTTGGAAGTCCCCACTTGTCCTTTTTGTCATAATCCAAGGTCATTTTGTTTTCATGGTACGGAAGCGTTTCCCCAAAGGCATTGATGCTAAAGTTCCATCCACCTGGGGTCATCATCGCATCTTTATATGCTTTTCCGTAAGCGGCCTCGGCAACCAATTCTTCGTAATTGCCCCTGCTGGCACCACCTTGGTAACCATAACCGCGAACAAAATTCTTCATATCGGAGTCTCCACCAAGGTTTCTAAATCTTGGGATGTACACTCCGTTGGGTTTTCTGCCCTTGTAATATTTGTCTTGGTAACCATCAAACTTACCGGATGCACCGACCAAGAAATGGTGGTCCATGATATTATGTCCCAATTCTCCGGAGTCGTTTCCTAAACCATTGGGGAACCTATCCGATTTGGACTGCATCAAAATGGAAGTGGATGCTATGGCCGAGGCACAAAGGAAGATAACCTTTGCCTTGAACTCGAACTCTTCGTTGGTTTCCCTGTCGATAACCTTTACCCCTGTCGCCTTTTTGGTATTTGGGTCGTAAATAACCTCGTGTACGATGGAATCAGGTCTAAGGGTCATATTTCCAGTAGCTTCGGCAGCTGGCAATGTAGAAGAAACACTGCTAAAATAGGCTCCGAAAGGACATCCTCTAATACAACGGTTCCTAAATTGACAACGAACACGGCCGTCACCATCAAACTGTTTGTCACTATTAATGTGGGCCACCCTACCTGCAGTGATCACACGGCCACCGAAATGCTCGGACACCTTGCCCCTTACGTGATCCTCAACGCAGTTGAGTTCCATCATGGGCTCAAACTGTCCATCGGGAAGTTGGGGGAGGCCCAAATTCTCACCGGATACACCGATATAACTTTCAACTTTATCGTACCAAGGAGCTATATCCTTGTAACGTACTGGCCAATCGACGGCGATTCCTTCGTTTTTGTTTGCAGTGAAATCAATGTCGCTCCACCTGTAGCTGTGTCGTCCCCACATAATCGAACGTCCACCTACGTGGTAACCTCTCATCCAATCGAAACGTTTGGTCTCGTTGTATGGATGGTCCAAGTCGTTTACAAACCAGTGCTTTGAAGCCGCGCCTGTGGTGTAGCCCGTTCTGGATTGTTTTTCTTGTTGCTTAACGTCTTCTCGGGTTGCTCTTCCCGCATGCTTAAAATCCCAATCGTCCATGTTGGCCGTTGGATAATCTTCACGGTGTCTCACCATGGGGCCACGCTCCAAGACCAAGGTCTTGAGACCGTTTTCGCACAATTCTTTTGCAGCCCAGCCACCGCTGATACCCGTACCTACCACGATGGCATCATAGGATTCCTGCTCCTGATTGTAATAAAATTTACTCATTTATTCGGATTGTTTATTTGCTAAATGTATTAATTATTAAATTAATTTTCTACATTTAATCCCTATGTTTATTGAGAATTCGGCACTATAACGTTGTAGTTTTTGGATTCCGCACGAAATTAACTAACGTAAAAATATGAACAGAAGTAGTTTAGCACAGAAAAGTATTGCCACACTTATTTTAGTGGCTTTTTTGGGAATTTATTCCTGTAAACAGAATACAAAGAAGGATTCCGACGAAGGGAATGCCACAGAAGAGGTGGCCGTTGAAGCGTCCAAACCGGACATTAAACTCTCATTGGCGCAATGGTCGATCCATAAAATGATTTTTGAACAAGGCGTTGATCCGTACACCTTTGCGGAAAAAGCAAGCGAATGGGGTTTTGAAGGGCTGGAATATGTGAGCGCACTTTATTACAAAGAACTACAGGCAGCCAATTTTTCTGAAGAAGCCATGAACAATTGGGTGGAAAAGAGTAAGGCGGAGAGCGAAAAATATGGATTGAAAAATCTTTTGATCATGGTGGACGGCCAGGGGGATATCGCTCTTCCCGATGAGGCCGAAAGGACCAAGGCTGTTGAAAATCATTATAAGTGGGTCGATGCCGCGGCCGCTTTGGGCTGCCATTCCATCCGTGTTAACCTTAACGGAAGTATGGAGCCGGAGGTCTGGATGCCGGCCTCGGTTGCAGGGCTTACCCAACTGGCTACCTATGCCAAGGACAAAAACATAAATATTATCGTGGAAAACCACGGCGGGCCATCGTCAAACGGTGAAATGTTGGCCGAGGTGATGAAGCAAGTAGGAATGGACAATTGCGGTACCTTGCCCGATTTTGGAAATTTCTGCATCAAAAGAGCCGAAGGAGATTACTATTCTTCCGAATGTGTTGAGGAATATGATAAGTATAAAGGGGTAAAGGAATTAATGCCCTATGCCAAAGGTGTAAGTGCCAAGTCCTACAATTTTGATCAGAACGGTGACGAGACCGTGATCGATTTTGAAAGGATCATGGATATTGTGGTGGACTCCGGGTACGAAGGTTTCGTTGGTGTGGAGTATGAAGGCTCCGAACTTAGCGAAGAAGAGGGAATCCTGGCAACCAAGAAACTTTTGGAAAAAGTATTGGAGTAATTCAATAAAATATAGGATGAAGGGATTTTTACAACAGCTCTTCGATTACAATTTTTATTGTAACAAAAAAATAATTGAACAATGCAGTGGTCTGGACACCGTTCCGGACAACTGCATTAGACTTTTTAGCCATATACTCAATGCCCACCATATTTGGAACCAAAGAATACTGGAATCCCCAACGGAGTTTGGGGTGTGGGACCTGCATGGTGCCGGCGCATGGGAGGATGTTCATTATGAAAATCAACGAACTTCCTTTGAAATTATATCCAATACGGATAATTTTGAAAAACGAGTGGAATATACCAACAGTAAGGGAACAATGTATTCCAATCAGCTCAAAGATATCCTGTTTCACATCATCAATCATTCAACCCACCATCGAGGACAGATTATGGTGGAGTTGAGAAATTCTGGAACTGTGCCAGAGCCTTTGGACTTTGTGCACTACAAACGATAACTACTAATTTTAAATAGCAACATGAATACTAAGACCAAATTCCAACTATCCTTTATGATGTTCCTCGAGTTTTTTATCTGGGGTGGTTGGTTTGTTACCCTGGGAACCTTCCTGGGAAGCAATCTTCAAGCAACGGCGGGACAATCATCCATGGCCTTTTCCACACAATCGTGGGGCGCCATAATTGCTCCGTTCATTATCGGACTTATTGCCGACAGATACTTTAATGCCGAACGGATTTTAGGGGTATTGCACCTAATAGGTGCTTTTTTAATGTACCAGATGTATCAGTCGGAGGATTTTGTTGCTTTCTATCCATATGTACTGGGTTACATGATTTTATATATGCCCACATTGGCATTGGTAAATTCCATTTCTTTTAATCAAATGAAAGACCCGGCAAAAGAGTTCTCGAATATTCGTGTATTTGGAACCATTGGTTGGATCATTGCCGGATTGGTGATCAGCTACATTTTTGTTTGGGATTCCCCCGAAGCCTTGCAAGCGGGAATGCTTAAAAATACATTCCTAATGGCAGGAATCGCTTCGGCAGTTTTGGGCCTTTTCAGTTTTACATTGCCAAAGACCCCGCCCAAGGTGGACAAGAGCGAAAAAGTGACCATTTCCGATGTGTTGGGACTCGAGGCATTGAAGCTCTTGAAGGATAAAAACTTCTTGGTTTTCTTTATATCATCCGTATTGATTTGTATCCCCTTGGCTTTCTACTACCAAAATGCCAACCCGTTCTTGGCAGAGATCGGACTTGCAAATCCTACGGGAAAAATGGCCATTGGGCAAATTTCGGAAGCTCTTTTTATTCTCGCACTTCCTTTCTTCTTTACCAGATTCGGATTTAAGAAGACCATATTGGTGGGTATGTTGGCCTGGACGGTACGTTATCTGTTGTTTGCCTATGGCAACGCTGATGAATTGTCGTTTATGCTGATTCTTGGAATTGCACTGCACGGAATCTGTTATGATTTCTTCTTTGTATCCGGGCAGATTTACACCGATACCAAAGCTGGGGAAAAGTACAAGAGTGCCGCTCAGGGATTGATCACATTGGCCACTTATGGAGTGGGAATGCTCATAGGTTTCTGGATTGCGGGACAAATTACAGATTCACTTACCATGGAGGATGGAACTCATGCATGGGAGACCATCTGGATTTATCCGGCAGCATTCGCAGCAGTTGTATTTATACTGTTCGCACTAATTTTCAAAAATGAAAAGGTAGAATATAAATCCTAGGAGACCGAACATGCACATGTTCGGCCTTGCTTTGATGAAATTATTTAAAAACAAGAAGTGACATAAGATTATAGGTACGACCAAAATTAACCGAAACAACCATGAAAAACGTAAACAAGAATCAGCTATTTGTAGCGGCCTGTATATCACTGGTGGTTACCTCCATGACCTTTGCCATTAGGGCGGGGATACTTACCCAGTTGGGAGAGGAATTTATGCTGTCCAATCAACAATTGGGCTGGATAAACAGTATGGGCTTTTTTGGATTCCCGATCGCAATGATCTTTGGAGGATTGTTGTACAACAAAATTGGGGCGCGTAAACTCATGGTAACGGCATTCGCATGTCATGTTATTGGATTGGTCATGACCATTATGGCCGGTGGATTTTGGACCTTGATCATATCAACATTCTTTATCGGCTTCGCCAATGGTTCGGTAGAAGCGGCATGTAACCCTATGATCGCCGATATGTTCACCAAGAACCGTACGGCCATGCTCAATAGGTTCCATGTTTGGTTCCCGGGCGGTATCGTGATAGGCTCCCTTATCTCCAAGTTCATGACGGATTTTGGAATGGGGTGGGAGCTGCAGATTGCGATAATGCTCATTCCGACACTTATTTACGGATATATGTTCTTTAAGCAACAGTTTCCCGAGAGCGAACATATCGAAACGGATACCACCAAGAACATCAAAGGTCTTGCCGATCCATTGTTCATTTTTATAATGGTCTGTATGACCCTCACCGCCATTTCCGAATTTGGACCCCAGCAATGGGTGGAAAGGATCCTCGGCAATTCAGGGGCAAGTCCTATGTTGGTGCTGGCCATGGTCACGGGCATTATGGCGATAGGCCGATATTTTGCCGGCCCCATCGTACACAGGCTTAACCCCATAGGGGTATTGGTGATGTCTGCCTTGATCACCACGGCAGCGGTTTATAGCATGAGTGTTGCCGAAGGCTCCATGATTTATTTGGCAGCCGTTCTTTTTGCGTTGGGAGTTTGTTATTTTTGGCCTACCATGATAGGGTTTACTTCCGAATACCTCCCAAAAACGGGAGCATTGGGAATGTCCTTGGTAGGAGGCGCAGGAATGTTCTCCACGGCCATATGGCAACCTGTGATCGGTGGTTGGTTGGACACTGCAAAGCAAACAGCGGTTTCCTCCGGATTGACCGATGAGGTAGCGGAATTGGCGGCAGGAAAGGCAACCCTGGGGAAAATGATGTTTTTCCCATTGGCAGTATTGATCTTGTTTTCCATTTTGTTCCTGTTCCGTAAAAAACTGGAAAAAAAACGCATACCACAAGGTCATGCCGCAGAAGAAGTAGTATAATTTAAAGAAAATAAAACAGTAGAAAATGCCTAAAAAGATTAGACTTGGAATCCTTGGAGGAGGAGGGGATTCCCTTATTGGTGTGCTGCACAGGGTAGCATCCTTCATTAATGATAATTACGAAATCGTAGGTGCGGTCTTTAATCCGGACCATGCCGAAAGTATAGCCTTTGCCAAGGAAATAGATATTCCCACCAATCGTATCTATAAGGATTTTGATACGTTGATAGAGGAAGAGATGAAGCTGCCGGAAGATGAACGTATTGAAGTATGTTCCATTCTTACGCCCAATTTCTTGCACTTTCCGATGGCAAAAAAGTTATTGGACAATGGATTCCATGTCATTTGTGAAAAGCCGATGACCACCACATATGAAGAGGCCAAAATCCTTCAAGGGACCCTTAAAGAGGTCAAAAGGGTATTTGCCGTAACACATACCTATACAGGTTATCCGATGGTGCGTCAAATGCGTGAGATGATCAAGGACGGTGTTATTGGGAAAGTGCACAAAGTTGATGCACAGTATTATCAAGGTTGGATGAATCCCATCATCCACGATAAGGAAAAACGGGGAACCGTGTGGAGATTGGACCCCAAAAAAGCGGGAATCAGTTCCTGTATGGGCGATATAGGTGTGCATGCCTTTAATATGATCGAGTATACCACTGGCCTGCAAGTGCAATCCTTGCTATGCGATTTCAACTACATCTATGATGACAACGTGATGGATATGGACGGTACGGCCCTTATCCGTATGGACAAGAACGTAAAAGGGGTTATCAGGGCCAGTCAAGTGGCCACGGGAGAGGAAAACAATTTGACCATAGCCATTTATGGCCAAAAAGGAGGGTTGAAATGGGAACAGGAAAACCCCAATTACCTCTACAAGTTGAACGACCCGGAACCGTTGCAGGTCTACAAACCGGGACATCAATACAATTCCAAACTGTCTTTGGACGGAACAAAGTTGCCCCCAGGACACCCAGAAGGTATTTTTGACTCTATGGCCAACATCTACCTAGGTGTTGCAAGGGCTATTCGTGGTGAGGCATATAACGATGGTGAATTCCCAACGATGATGGATGGGGTACGTGGTCTAAATTTTATAGAGAACACGGTGGCATCCCACAAACAGGGGAACATTTGGGTGGATATGGATTAACCCCCTATCTGTTCAATAAAGTACATGGAATGGCTGCCAATTGGCAGCCATTATTTTTTATACAGCATCTCGAACTGCTCAAACACCAGGATCATGCTTTCGGTAGGTTTGGCGCCTAGTTCGGATAGTTCCCGGTTGTAATGTTCCCAGTGGACTTTTTTCCAATGATCAAGACTCTTATCGCCTTGGCCCTCTAGACGTGCGTGCTCTTCCCGAATGCTGAAATAAGGGAGGAGCTTTACGGCCGTTGTCCTAATGACACATTGCGCGGTACCGTTCCAATCCGTTACCACATAAAAGTCCCCGATCTTTGGTAAACGTTCATTTCGTAGCTGTATTCCTTTTAAGGAATGCGTGGTGGCCCTTTTGGTTTCTTTACAGATCGAATCCGCACACAGGTCGGCATCCTTTTCATTATCACAAAAGTGGATGACCTTGGGTGCGTCCTCAGAGGCAAACTCCAAATGGGCATCCAAAAAATCGCCCCAAAGATTACGGGCAGAAGCATTTTCCATAAGTAGGCTTTTTAAGCAAATTTATTCTGTTTGAATTGTTCCGCTGCATGGTTGGCGGCCCTTGCCGTAAACGCCATATAGGTCAAGGATGGGTTTACGCAACTCGAAGAGGTCATAAACGCACCATCGGTAACATATACATTGGGCACTGCATGCAATTGGTTGTGCTTGTTCAGTACTGAGGTTTTTGGGTCGTGGCCCATGCGTGCCCCGCCCATTTCGTGAATTCCCAGACCAGGACCGGTTTCCGTGTCAAAAACGGAAATGTTCTTAAAGCCGGCCGCTTTCAACATAGCCGCACCTTCTACCTTTATGGCCTCTCGCATATTATATTCGTTCTCCTTGAATTCGACATCAAAATCCAGCTGGGGCAGTCCCCATTTGTCCTTTTTGTCCTTGCTCAGGGTTACCCGGTTGTCATGATAGGGCAACATTTCCCCAAAACCGCCCATTCCAATTTCCCAGCCGCCAGGTTGTAAAATGGATTCCTTTAATGCCTTGCCATATCCCATTTCAGCTACCATTTCGGACCAATTGGTCCTGTTGGCGCCCCCTTGATAACCAAAACCGCGAAGGAAATCGGGACGCTTGGTCTTCTCGTCCAGGTTAACAAATCGGGGTACATAGAAACCATTGGGTCTTCTTCCCTTGTAGTATTTATCTAAATGTCCATCGACCTTGGCCGATGCCCCCAATTGGTAGTGGTGGTCCATAATGTTCCTTCCCAGCTGGTCGTGCTGGTTCCCCATTCCATTGGGAAACCTATTGGATTTAGATTGTAGCAGAATGCCCACCGATGCCATTGAGGAAGCGCATAGGAAAACTATGTTGCTGTTGAACTCCAGTTTTTCCTGTGTTTCAGCATCTATGATTTTGACGCCGGTCGCCCTGTTGCGGTTTTGATCATAGACCACTTCGTGAACAATGGAATTTGGTCTCAAGGTCAAGTTTCCGGTTTTTTCTGCTGCAGGCAAGGTGGATGAGTTGCTGCTGAAGTAACCCCCGAAGGGACACCCCCTCCAACAACGGCTTCGGTATTGGCAGGGTCCTCGACCTTTAAAATCAGTGGTGTTTTCGGTAATATGGGCGGCACGCCCAATGGTGAGCAAGCGGCCATCATCAAATTCTTTGCTGAGCGACTCCTGAAGTTCCTTCTCAACACAGTTGAGTTCCATAGGGGGCTGAAAAACGCCATCGGGCAACTGTTTAAGCCCAAGGGCCTGGCCACTGACACCGATATAGGATTCAACCTTATCGTACCATGGGGCTATATCTTTGTAGCGTACCGGCCAATCCACGGCAATGCCTTCTTTCTTGTTTGCTTCAAAATCAATATCGCTCCATCTGTAGCTCTGTCTTCCCCAGGTCAGGGATCTTCCACCAACTTGATAGCCCCTGATCCAATCAAAACGTTTGGTCTCTTGGTAAGGGTGTTCCAAATCGTTCACAAAAAAATGTTTTACATCTTCTTTGGGTGCCCATCCGACCCTAAGTTGTTTATGATATTTTTCTTTGTCCCCACGGGAAAGCTCTCCTTTAAAAGTATAGTCCCAAGAATCATCGTTCATGGTTTTGTAATCTTCGATGTGCTTTACCATGGGTCCCCGTTCCAATACCAATACCTTGAGTCCGTTCTCGCATAATTCCTTGGCGGCCCAGCCGCCACTTATGCCGGTTCCTACAACAATGGCATCATAAACTTTGTTTTCAATCACTTTAATGTTGTTTTAATTGTTAGCTAATCCCTATATTTATGATTTACTACATGGGACCTAAAAATAGCATAGTTTTTTTCTTAAATATAAAAGATAAATCCCAATTAATTTGGGATTTCCTAATTCCTTAAATTTTAAATAAATGAAGACAATTAAAGGACCGGCCGTATTCCTGGCGCAATTTGTTGACAACCAACCCCCGTTCAATACTTTGGATGGTATGTGCAAGTGGGCCTCAGATCTGGGATACAAAGGTATTCAGATCCCTACATGGGAATCCTTCCTGATAGATTTGGACAAGGCGGCCGAAAGCCAAGATTATTGTGATGAGCTCAAGGGAAAAGTAAACTCCTATGGTTTGGAGATTACCGAGCTATCCACACATTTACAAGGTCAGTTGGTAGCAGTACACCCGGCCTATGACATTATGTTCGATAATTTTGCCCCTGAAGCATTGCATGGAAAGCCCAAAGAGCGCACAAAATGGGCTGTTGAGACGGTTAAAAAAGCCGCTACGGCAAGCCGAAGATTGGGACTGCAGGTTCACGCAACATTTTCAGGGTCGCTGCTTTGGCATACCGCGCACCCATGGCCGCAAAGACCGGCAGGATTGGTAGAAATGGGCTTTGAGGAATTGGCCAATAGATGGAAGCCCATCCTTGACCATTTTGATGAACAAGGCGTGGATGTATGTTATGAGATCCATCCCGGGGAAGACCTTCATGATGGCGATACCTTTGAACGCTTTTTAGAGGCCACGGGCAACCATAAAAGAGTGAATATTTTGTACGATCCCAGTCACTTCGTACTCCAACAACTGGATTATATTACCTACATCGACCACTATCATGAGTTTATAAAATCGTTCCACGTGAAGGATTCCGAGTTTAACCCAACAGGAAAAAAAGGGGCCTTTGGCGGTTATAACGATTGGGGAGATAGAGCGGGCAGGTACCGTTCCTTGGGAGATGGACAAATAGATTTCAAGACCATTTTCTCCAAACTGACCCAATACGGGTGCGATGTATGGGCCGTGATGGAATGGGAATGCTGTATTAAGAGCCCTGAACAAGGAGCTCGAGAAGGAGCCAAATTTATTCAGGACCACATTATAGAAGCAACCACAAAAACATTTGATGATTTCGCCGGGGCGGATATCGATCAACAAAAACTTAAAAACATATTAGGATTATGAAAAAACCAGTATTGTTTATAGCTCTTGCGGCAGTATTTGCCTGTAAGGACCAACCAAAGGAAAACAAACAAGAAGTTCAAGAAGAAATGACGGAAGTTGTTGAAGAAAAAGAATCTCAATGGATCACCCTTTTTGATGGAACCAGCTTTGATCGTTGGCATATGTACAATGGGGGTGAGGTAACCGAGCCTTGGAAACTCGAAGACGGGGCCATGGTGCTCTATCCGCCAGAAGAACGCCCAAAAGGCGCGAACTACAACTTGGTCACCGATCAGGAGTTTACCGATTTTGTACTCACCATGGATTGGAAGATCGCCGAAGGGGGCAACAGTGGGTTCTTTTGGGGAGTAAAGGAAGGTGAAAAATATGGACAGCCTTACGTTACCGGACCGGAGATCCAAGTTTTGGATGATGAAAGGCATCCTGATGCAAAGAATGGCGAAGACCGTTTGGCAGGATCTTTGTACGACATTGTTCCGCCATCCAAAAAGTCGGTAAAGCCGGCAGGTGAATGGAATTCTGTGGAATTGATGATCAATCATAAGACCAACCAGGGTCATGTGATTCAAAACGGCACCAAGATTGTTGAATTTCCGTTGGAAGGCCCGCAGTGGGATAAATTGATCGCCAACTCCAAATTTGCGGATTGGGAAGATTTTGCTGCGTTTAAAACAGGTAAGATCGGACTGCAGGACCATGGAAATGTGGTAGCCTTCAGGAACATCAGAATTAAAGAACTATAGGATGAAAAGATTGAAATATACCTTGGGGATAGTTGCGATGCTGGCAGGTTCCTTTATCAATGCCCAGGAAGTAGAGCCCACAAAACCTGAAGCGACCGAATTGTACAAACCTGTTCCGCCAAAGGTGACCCCTGGTGCGAATGGTGCACCGCCAAGCGATGCCATTGTGCTGTTCGATGGCACTTCGTTGGACAATTGGATCAGTGCAGTGGACAGTACCGATGCCAAATGGATTTTGAACAAGGATGGCAGCATGACCGTGAAGGATAGGACAGGTGATATTTTGAGCAAACAGAACTTTGGGAGCATTCAGTTGCATATTGAATGGAGATCACCTGCCGAAGTACAGCGAGATGGTCAGAATAGGGGGAATAGCGGAATCTTTCTCAACGGACTCTACGAGGTTCAGGTATTGGACAATAATGATAACGATACCTACGTAAATGGGCAAGTTGCCTCCATTTACAAACAGCATACGCCCTTGGCCATGGCCTCTGTGCCCACCGGGGAATGGAACACATACGATATGATCTATCACGCACCCGAGTTTGAAAAGGGACAAAAAGTAAAATCTGGAACCCTAACGGTGATACATAATGGTGTTTTGGTACAAGATCATGTAGAGATCAAAGGAACGACCCCTTACATTGGTTGGCCCAAAAACCCACCACACGGAAAGGGGCCCCTTAGACTTCAAGACCATGGGGACAACAGCAGGGTAAGCTATAGAAATATTTGGGTAAGGGAGTTGGATTAACTCCCTTTCACCCTTTAAGAGATGGAATCTTTAAAGTGCCAGTAACCTATTTTGGTTACCTTTGGCAAAATTTATCATACGTCTATGATTCAATCCATGACAGGCTTCGGGAAGCACATTGTGCAGCTTCCTTCCAAAAAAATCACTATAGAGCTCAAGTCGCTCAATAGCAAGAGTTTGGATATCAATGCCCGGCTTCCGCAAATCTACCGCGAAAAGGAACTGGAACTGCGTAAAATGATAGCAGGTGCTTTGGTAAGGGGAAAGGTCGATTTTAATCTTTATGTTGAAATAACCGGAGAGGAGACCACTTCAGAGGTCAATCAAGGTGTGGTCCGTAATTATATGGATCAATTGGCCAATATCGTCAAGGGAGACGATATTAAACTCTTGGAGATGGCCCTTCGTATGCCGGATACCTTAAAAACGGATAAGGACGATATTGATGAGGAAGAGTACAAGTCCATAATAGAAGCCATGAACGAGGCCCTTTCCAAAATAGTAGGGTTTAGGAATGAAGAAGGAAAGGTCTTGGAAGAAGACTTTGTAGCCAGGCTCAACAACTTGAACGATTTATTGGAAAAGGTGAACGCCATGGATCCTGAGCGACTTGGAACTGTACGGGAACGATTGGAGAAAGCAGTTGCCGATTTAAAAGTGGAACTGGACTCCAATAGGTTTGAGCAGGAACTGATCTATTATTTGGAAAAATACGACATCACAGAAGAAAAGGTCCGGTTGGCCAACCACTTAAAATATTTCGAATCGACCTTAAACTCCGATGATTCCAATGGAAAAAAACTAGGATTCATTTCCCAAGAGATAGGAAGGGAAATCAATACCATAGGCTCCAAGGCAAACTATGCGCCCATGCAACAATTGGTAGTGCAAATGAAAGATGAATTGGAAAAAATCAAGGAACAAATGCTCAATGTGTTATGACGGAAGGCGGTAAACTCATTATTTTCTCTGCACCATCCGGCAGTGGAAAAACCACAATTGTGAAACATTTGTTGGATCAACCCGAACTCAACTTGGCATTTTCCATTTCGGCTACTTCACGCCCGCGCAGGGGCAAGGAAAAGAATGGTGTCAACTACTATTTCATGTCCGTTTCCCAATTTAAGAGACATATTAAGGAGGGCGACTTCTTGGAGTGGGAGGAAGTGTACCGGGACAATTTTTACGGAACCTTAAAAAGTGAGGTAGAGCGTCTTTGGGGAGAGGGAAAAAATGTGATTTTTGATATTGATGTGTCCGGTGGACTTCGGATCAAAAAGAAGTTTCCCGATAAAACGTTGGCCGTGTTTGTGAAACCGCCCAGCGTGGACGAATTGAAGATCAGGCTTAAAAAGAGGAGTACCGAAAGTGACGACAAAATCAATATGAGAATTGCAAAGGCGTCCGTGGAACTTGCCACAGCCCCTCAATTTGACAAAATCATCAAAAATTACGATTTACCTGTCGCCCTGGACGAAGCCCATAAATTGGTGGCCGAGTTTGTCGGTGTAGGGATACCTCCAAAAGAAAAGTAGACGATGAAAAAGGTAGGGCTCTTTTTTGGGACCTTCAACCCCATACATATTGGTCATTTGGTCATTGCGAACCATATGGTGGAGTTTTCCGATTTGGATGAGGTTTGGTTCGTTATTACCCCACAAAGCCCGTTTAAGGTCAAGCAATCGCTTCTGGACAACAACCATCGGTATCAAATGGTTTTTGAGGCGGTACAGGAGTACCCCAAATTAAGGCCCAGTAAAATAGAGTTCGACCTCCCACAGCCAAACTATACCACAGATACACTCGCCCATTTGGATGAAAACTATGGCAAGGACCATCGTTTTTCACTGATCATGGGGGAAGATAATTTGAAGAGCTTCCATAAATGGAAGAATTACCAAACCATTCTGGAACACTATTCCATTCACGTCTATCCTAGGATTTCCGGGGGTGTTGTGGAGCATCAATTTAAAGACCATCCCAAAATTACCCGGGTCGACGCACCAGTTATGGAAATTTCCTCCACTTTTATCCGTAAGGCACATAAGGCAGGTAAAAATATCCGCCCTTTGCTGCCAGATACGGTTTGGAAGTATATGGATGAAATGAATTTTTACAGGTAGGCTATTGCACTGCTTTTGACAAGGTATCTGTGCCCAAATATTTATCGTCCCTGTTCATGTACCACGCCCTTGTTTTTGGCATTTTTATACCCTCGATGGTCTCCAGTCCCTTTAAAATGATATACTCTCCGTCATTTTTGCTTTTATCATGGTAAAACTGGTATACTTCCATGGCATAGGTGGTAGGGTCAAAGTAAAAATACCAGGTATCCTTTCCGATTTTCGCATCATAAGTCGCCTTTAGAACGATATAATCTTTGCCTTTGAATGATTTTTTTTCAGTTTTTGGGTCCAAGTTGGTCCCTGGGTCGTTCAGCTTCATGGGGAGTCCGTAGAGATACGTATAATAGTCCTTCATGAAATTACCGCGTTCACAGCTTAATTTGAACTGCTGGGCTTCCTTTTGGGTGTATTGCTTGCTCCCGTTCAAAGCAATCTCGCAGGATGTACCCTGGATTTGGTAGGAATACGTGTCATCTCCTTGGGATACATTCAGATTAAATTCCTGTTTTGGAAAGTCCACCTTTATAATGCTGGTTCTCTCTGGGCGGTCCGGAGCGTCCATCACTACTTTAAAAGTGGCCTGCAAGCTTTCCCAATTGCCGTTCGGGTCGTGAAATGCAATGGCCTTTTCCAGAATATTTTCCGCAGAAAGGGATTGTGAGCGTCCCGGGGCAACCGATAACAGACCAAATATGAGCAGGGCAAAAAAATATCTTTTCATCCAAAAGGAATTCATACGGATGAAAAGATACCGTTTTTATTTTTTCTCGATAGTGGCTGGCTGAACCGTACTGTCATGTTCGCGATAGTATTGTTCCAAAAGGTTCATCATGGCGGTTATCAAGTCCCTTGTTTCGAGCAATAGGGAGAAATATAGCGTGGTGTTCTTTGGGCTCGATTCCTCTGTTCTTGTTCGGGATACTTGGATGTCTATTTTTTGGGAAACAAGATCATATAGCTCTTGTTTGGAATCCAATATGGCGCCTATCTGCTCAAAGGATTTTTCTTCGAACGCCTTTTGGGTGCTGTTGAAGATTTCGTCCAATTTATGGTCAATTTCCTTCAGCTCCTTTATTTGATTGTATTTTAGTTTTTTATGGTTGTTTTGTACGTGGTTATAACTAACCTTTCCAATGTATTCCAAGGATTGGGACATATCGGTAAGGTACCCCATAATGTTTATGTAAAAGTTACTGGCGCCGATATGGGCCTCCTCCAGATTTTTGATGAAATAGAAAGTATGCTCCCTTAGATCTTCTATTTCCAATGCAAGTTTGTTTCCTTGTTTTTTGTTCTTTTTTAAAGAGTCCAAGGCCTGTTTTGCAAGTCCGTTTATAGAATTGGAATAAATCTTGTTGCTGCGTTTTACCACATTGGCTATATTGGCCGCGGTTTCTTCAATAACACCTTGTATGGAGCTGCTTTCCGCCCTTCTCAAACGATCTTCGACCTTTATTTCCTTTGATTTTTTATTGTAGGAAATATAATTCCTTACTAAAAGCAGGACTGCTGCGAATAATAGTATGGCAATGGCGGCACCTTTCCCAAAACTGATGAGCGACAAAATGACCCCGGAAGCAATAAAGGCAATGATGGCGGTACTGAACCAGCCGGCAATTACGTTCAACACCCCTGCAACACGATACACGGCACTTTCTGCGCCCCAGGCCCTATCGGCCAAAGAAGTACCCATGGCCACCATAAAGGTCACATAGGTGGTGGAAAGCGGAAGTTTGTACGATGTGGCAATGGAGATCAAGATGCCGGCGACCATTAAATTGACCGATGCCCTTATCATATCAAAAGCAGGTAGTTGAAGTACTTTTTCTTTTGAAAGGTTTACGGTAGGCTTTTCAAAACGCTTGTTTATTTTGTTCTGTATGGAGCTCGGCACTAGGGAGGATGCCCATGTGGACAGGTTTATGGAAAACCTTACCAAACCTCTCGACAAGAAATTTGGCTGGAATTTTTCTTTGGCCTCGCCCTCTCGGGACAGGTTTATTTCGGTGTCGGCTACATATCTTGCCTTTTTGGACATCCAAAGTGTTGCCACCATGATCATTCCGGAGAGGAAAAGCAAAAGGGTAGGGGTCTCTACCGTATTGGCCAAGATCCCCATATTAAATTCGGAGGCGTCGACCCCTGAGCCTGACCAAGCAACGTAAGATTGCCAAGCGGCAATGGGAACACCTATAAAGTTTACCAGATCGTTGCCCGCAAAGGCTAGGGCCAGTGCAAAAGTTCCAACACCAATAATGACCTTATAAATATTGACCTTTGCAAATTGGATCAGTAAATAGGATAAAATCGCCCAAAAGGCAAAGTTGATAAAGCCCACCTTGTAGACCTCTGTCTCCAAATAATCTTTGATCGTAACACCTCCGATAAAACCATAGGTTTGGTCTGCAATGGGGGTGCCTTTTATTCCTTTCAATAAGATAAAATAAGATATGGCCGACAAGGCGATTCCGGCAAAAATAGCGCCGACCCAATTTGCTTTTTTCTGAAATTGATAAGAGAGCAATACCCTTGATACCCATTGAACAAAAGCACCTATGGAAAATGCAATGACCACAGATGAAAGTATACCAATGATTATTTCGATGGCCTTGTCCGTATTAATGTAATTGACAATGTCCGAGAAACTACCATTTATGTCCGCTATTTTTAAAATGGCCATGGCAACAGCTGCCCCTAAAAGGTTAAAAACGATGGAAACAGTTGTAGATGTTGGCATTCCTATGGTGTTGAAAAAATCCAACAATAGTATGTCCGTTATCATCACGGCCATGAAAATAAACATGATCTCGTCAAAATAAAATTCGCCGGGGTTGAAAATACCTTTTCTTGCAACCTCCATAAGACCACTGGAGAAAATGGCACCGCACGCTATGCCCACGCTGGCAACGATCATAATGGTCTTAAAGGATATTGCCTTGGAGCCAATAGCGGAATTCAGGAAATTAACAGCATCATTACTGACACCAACAACAAGATCGGCTACGGCCAAAACGCCCAAGGCTACAAGTATTAAAAAGTAAATGTTGTCCATAAATTAAAATTCAAAAAAATTTTTCAAATATCAAGAGAATACACCTTTAATAAGTTATGTTAAGGTTATTTTTTAGAAATGCACATCAACCTGTAACCGGTACATCAACTCGTCCGAACCATTGTCCAGGTTTAAATAACTAAAATCTGTCTGTACCTTTAGTTTATGCCCTACAATATATTTGGAAACACCCAAGGTATATTGTTTTTCAGGATTCTTCCCAGTAATCTCCCTATCCAGTTCAATATCGGTGAAACGTGCAGAAACCTCCCAATTATTTTTGAAAAGGTATCCAGATTGTAAGTTGAGCCCATTTCCCACTTGTACAACCTCGCCGGTGGGGGTATTGTCCGAATTTAGGGCAATTGGGGCACTGGCTTCCCGATGGGCATATTCCCCCATAAAGGAAAATCCATTGTACTTGAACATCAAATCAAGGAACAGGGTGTAAATGTTGGTTTGATGGAAGCCAATGTCGTTGGACATGTACAGGCCCATGTTGCTCCTTGTTTTTACGGCATCGTTGTTTAGGTCGTATGTGGCACCAAACATAAGTTTTGGGGTCTGTTCCCGATTTAGGTCGGCCGCTTTGTAGTCCCCTTTTTTTATGAAATTCCCAAAGGGCAGGAGTTCGATTCTTGAAGTGTACTGGTGCCCTCCCAAGTTGCCTTGTGTTACATTTCTGCCCTCGCCCTGTGAAAAGGCAAATTTTTCACGCACCAAAAACGTCTTGCCCAGATAAAAATGATGCCTGAGCTGGAAACCCATGTCCCTATCAATATTGAACTTGCCGTTCAGCAATGATCGATCTACCTGTTGAAGGTTCCCGGAGGAGATGACCCTTTCGATGTTGCCCGGCAATTTTGTTTGTCCAAACCATAGTTCGAAGTTTTGGTAAAAATTCCATATTACCACTGCATCAAGAATATATCTAGGTGTATTGCCCGTAAACTCGGAAGTTCCGGACATGTCCCTATTGGAAAGGCCAAGCTCTATTTTGTATTCAAGCTTAGGGGAATAGGCAAACCCATTGAACTTGAGCCGTGCCCGCCTTACCAAAAAGTCCTGTTGTGGATCGGCAAATCCATTTTTACCAGTATCTGCCCAACTAAAACTTGACAATAATTGCATTCTTGCCCCAACTTTCATGGACCAAGTGCTATCCTTTCCAACAATATTGAGCAGTCCGTTGCCAAAATTAGTCGGGGTAATTTCTTGGGAATAAGAAAGTTGCGTGCAAGTGAATATAAAGAAGAACCCGACAAGGGCAAACCTTTTGGAATTCATTACAGTACTAGTTTTTGTCGCTGCAAATAACCGTACCCAATGTTAAGTTAACATTTCCTCTATATTAACTTATGTATGTTTTTTTGATGAAAATGGCTACCTTTTGAAAGGTAGCCATCAGATTTCCAAGAATAGTCGACAAAAACTAATATCCGTAAAGAAATCAATGCCAAAGTTGAACTTTGAAAATTTCTTTACTGTAACTTTAAGTTTAAGTAATCATTAAACATTGTTGTGCAATGTAATGGCCGGTAACTGGTGTATAATTTAGGTTAAACGTATATTGCGCCAATAGATTATTATGAACTGGGAACAGCTACTCTCTTTAAAAAGGTACGGGGATACAGGAAAACGCCTGCGAAAGGAACAGAACGAGACCCGACTTGGGTTCGAGGTGGATTATGACCGAATCATTTTTTCATCCGCTTTTAGGAGCCTGCAGGATAAAACACAGGTGTTTCCAATGCCCATTGCGGTAGGTTCGCAGAAGAATTTTGTGCATACGCGCCTTACGCACAGCATGGAAGTGTCGGTGGTGGGAAGAAGTTTGGGCCGCATTGCCGGACAACAGGTTTTGTCGAAGTATCCGTTCCTCTCCGAAGTCCATGGCCATCATTTTAACGATTTTGGAGCTATCGTTGCCGCAGCGGCCTTGGCACACGATATTGGCAACCCCCCATTTGGGCACAGTGGTGAAAAAGCTATTGGTAATTACTTTAAACAGGGCAAGGGGAAGTTCTACGAAGATGTACTGACAGCAGAAGAATATCAAGACCTAATAGATTTTGAGGGCAATGCCAATGGTTTTAAACTGCTGACCGAATCCCGCGAAGGGGTTCCGGGAGGATTGCGCTTGAGCTATGCCACTTTGGGAGCCTTTATAAAATACCCCAAAGCTTCCTTGCCAAAAAAGCCATCGAGGAACATTGCCGATAAAAAATTCGGTTTTTTCCAGTCCGAGAAAGCGTTTTTTTATGAACTGGTGGGGGAAATAGGTCTCTTGCCCAACCCCGCCCATCCAAAAACTGGATTTTTACGGCATCCGCTCACGTATTTGGTGGAAGCAGCGGACGATATCTGTTACACCATAATCGATTTCGAAGATGGCATCAATTTGGGCTTGATACCTGAGGAATATGCCCTGGAGTACCTTATTAATTTGGTGAAGGACAACATCAACACCAAAAAGTATGCTGCCATGACCACTTCCAGTGATCGATTGAGCTATTTGAGGGCACTTGCCATCAGTACATTGATTGGCGATGCCGTGGAGGTTTTTGTAAAGAACGAGGACAAGATCCTCAATGGTGGGTTTGATGCTTCACTATTGGACAAGGGAAAATATGTGGCACAGGTCGATGACATCATTAAACTGAGCGTGGAAAAAATCTATCAGTCCACAGAGGTGGTGGATAAAGAATTGGCGGGATATCGAATCATCTCAGATTTGTTGGATATGTACACAACCGCCCTGATAAATATGAAAGAAGGGCAGGATACCAATTATGACCGGTTATTGATCAAAAGTTTGCCGGAAAATTATAGGATCACGGAGGCTTCCATCTATAAAATATTGTTGGGCACCAGTTGTTTTGTGGCCAGTCTCTCCGATAGTGCAGCCGTTTACATCCACGATAAATTAACGGGTAGAAAAATCTAAAACGAATAGAGCAGTCCCACGCCGAGTAATTGTTTAAACTGGACCTTGGCCACCCCGGGGTTTATTACGGTTCCGTCCTCTGCAACTTCCTCATCAAATTTTATATCATCATCAAAGATGATGTGTGTGCCAATATTGGCATTCAAAAAATCATTGACCTTTAGATTGAAGTTAAGTTCCCAATCCACATCTATGTTCCCGAAACTCCGTACATAATCGGTATACAGGTTGAGGCGGTGGTTCATAAGGACATTGTTCGCAATTTCGGTTTCCCAGGTGTTGGTGACCAAAAAACCAAGTTCCAAAAACACTCTGTCCCCTTCCTCCACACCGAAAGCACCCTGGCTCGAGAGAACCTCGTCCAGTACAAAAGTGGATTTCATGGTAGCGGGCGAAATATAAAGGTTGAACTGGTCCTTTGGTGGAATGTAGGATGTACCCACACCGACGAACAGATATCCCGGGGCCATAAATCTTGAAATGGGTGTTTCCCGATCGGGATATTTATAACCATTGGAAAATTGCGTCCTAATATTGGCCTTTACGGAATAATACCAATTGGTGATGGTGTCCTTTCTAAAACTGAGCGTAGTGGAGAGTCGGATCTGGTCGTCCGTTTTGCGAAGTTTTCTTCCCTCTTGTGCATTAAGGCCGTACCGGAGCTGAGCTTCGTTGTTCCAATTGAGATACCGGAATTTATAGTTACGGGAAAAATCTGCGCTCGCAAGTGCCGAAACCGAGTTGTCGCCCCCGGCATTCCAGTTTACAAAAGAGACCTCGCTTACGTTAAGCCCAAATTTGTTGACTTTTTTCCAGAAAGATGTAGGCTTGAACCGATTGTACCATATGCTTAAGGGTTTTACCCTGTTCAATACGGTACGGGGATCGGTCAGTTTTGCATTTCGGGTGAGGTATTTGAGCTTTACATCCTTAATGCGAATTATTTTAAAGGTGCCATTGGTGCTGTCAACTTCAAATGCCTTTAATTGGGTCACTTGGGCATTGGCGGATAGAAAAACAGTAAGGAATAGAATTAAAAAACAGTTTAATCGCATTGGTCTAAGGTTGATTGTATGTGTGAGTATATCGTATCAAAATCCATACCAGCCATTTGGTGGGTCTCGGAAATCTCCCCATGACCTATAAATTGGTCTGGAACACCAAATATTTTAACCCGTTTTGAGATGCCCTCTTCATTGGCAAATTCGAGTACGGCAGAACCAAAACCTCCCTGCTTTGTACCATCTTCAACGCTGACAATATGTTCGTAAGTGTTAAAAACAGTGCGGAGAAGATTCTTGTCCAGAGGTTTTGCAAAGCGCATATCGTAATGCCCTACCTCTTCAGGTCTATCCAGTTTTTGAATGAGATCGGCAATTGTATTGCCAATATGTCCAATGCTCAGAACAGCAATTTTGGACCCATTTTTAAGACTGCGCGCAGTACCTATTTCGATGGGTTCAAAGTTATTTTTCCAATCTATGGTCACGCCACGACCTCTGGGGTATCTTATTGCAATGGGTCCATCCAGTCCCAATTGTGCTGTATACATGATGTTTCGGAGTTCCATCTCGTTGATCGGGGCAAATATGATCAGGTTGGGAATACAGCGCAAAAAAGCCATATCAAAAACACCATGATGTGTAGGACCGTCTTGCCCGACCAACCCAGCTCTGTCCAAACAGAAAATTACGGGGAGTTTTTGTAGGGCAACATCATGTATGACCTGGTCATAGGCTCTCTGCAAAAATGTAGAGTAGATGTTGCAAAACGGGACCAGGCCCTGTGTGGCCATACCTGCGGCCAAGGTTACGGCATGTTGCTCCGCGATGCCTACATCAAAGGCGCGCTCCGGAATTTCTTCCATCATAAATTTAAGGGAGCTTCCACTGGGCATAGCAGGGGTAATCCCTACGATTTTTTCATTTTCTTTGGCCAATTCCACCAGGGTGTGACCAAATACGTCCTGATATTTTGGTGGTTGTACTTGCCCCGATTTCTTTAATCGTTCCCCTGTGATTTTATCAAATTTTCCAGGGGCATGGTACACCACTTGGTCTTCCTCGGCCTGTTTTAGTCCTTTTCCTTTTGTGGTAATTATGTGGAGCAATTTTGGGCCATCCACATGTTTTAAGCGTTCCAGCTCTGTGACCAAAGCATTTAAATCGTGCCCATCAATGGGACCTGTGTAGTGAAGGTTAAGGCATTCAAAAATGTTCTCGTCCTTGGCGGTTCCGGCCTTAACATTGGTAAGATATTTTTTTAACGCACCGACGCTTGGGTCGATTCCTATGGCGTTATCGTTCAATACGATCAATGCGTTAACATTGGTCATCCCCAAATGGTTAAGCCCTTCAAAGGCCATTCCACTTGCAATTGATGCATCGCCCACCACGGCAATGTGTTGTTTGTCAAAGTCTTTGTTGAGTTTAGAGGCCATGGCCATGCCAACAATGGCAGATATGGCGGTGGAGCTGTGACCCGTTCCAAAATCATCATATTCGCTTTCACTTCGTTTTGGAAAACCGCTGATGCCCCCCATTTGGCGGTTGGTTTGGAAAATCTCTTTGCGGCCCGTTAAAATTTTGTGCCCGTAAGCTTGGTGGCCCACATCCCAAATAAGTTTGTCATACGGTGCACTGAATACGTAGTGAAGGGCAATGGTGAGTTCCACAACCCCCAGACTGGCACCTAAATGCCCTTCTTTGGTGGAAACAATATCAATGATAAATTCCCTCAATTCTCGCGCGAGTTTGGGCAACTCCTCCAAGGTTAATTTCTTGAGGTCTGCGGGGGATTCGATATGTGCCAATAATCTTTCCAATGGATAAAAAACAAAAGTATCGATTCTCCTCAAAATTATTTTATGTGTAGCTTAGCAATCTGTTGAAAAATGACATAAAAATCGTGGAGGACCCATTTGATGACACTTATTTTATGAAAAAAGCCATACAAGAGGCAGAAATTGCCTTCGAAAACGGTGAAGTGCCTGTAGGTGCGGTCATAGTGGTGAACAACCGGATCATTGGAAGGGCCCATAATTTAACCGAGCGTTTAAAGGATGTTACCGCACATGCCGAAATGCAGGCCATTACGGCCGCGTCTAACTTTTTGGGGGGCAAATATCTGCAGGGATGTACCTTGTACGTGACCTTGGAACCCTGCCAAATGTGCGCTGGAGCCTTGTATTGGAGCCAAATTTCCAAAGTGGTATATGGCGCTTCGGACCTGGAACGTGGATTTAGTGTCATGGGAGGGCACCTTCACCCCAAAACCGAGGTCGTAGGAGGTGTTATGGAAAGGGAGGCTTCAGAAATGCTCAAGCGATTCTTTATTCAAAAAAGAAACCTCAATTAAAGAAAAAACCCCGGACTTGCCGAGGTTTTAAATCAAATCAAAATAAAATATTTTTATCCGATTACCTGCACGCGTGCGGCAACCACTCCTTTTCTTCCTTCTTCTTCGATGTATTCTACTTTGTCGCCTTCGTTCAATTCCACTCCGTTCAATGCCGTAACATGAACAAAGATATCTTTTCCTGTGTCGTCGTTCGTAATGAAACCATAACCTTTGGAATCATTGAAAAATTTTACTGTACCAGTCATTAAAAAATAAATAAAATGTTAAAATACGAATGTAACTTTTTTTATGACTGATTGGGTGAAATGAAGTTTAAATCTTGGGAAAATTATTGATTTTCAGTGTTTTTTCGTTCTTTTTCCTGCATTTTCTTAATATTTTCCTTGGTGAGCATGTAATCTTTCATGTTTTTGCCCCTACTCTCCTTCCAAAGAAAAAGTGGCATGGCCACCAAAAATAGACCAACGGTGCCCCCTCCGATAAATTTTGGTGCCTGCGGATGTTCCCCTTCCAGGGAAAGACCATAGAATATGGCACCCAAAGACGCCAACATGATCAGAAAAACAATATGTTTCAGTTTGATTTTCATTGTGAATAATTGATCAATTTTCTGCGATATGCGGTCAACATTTTTGATTTGCTGATGAAGCCCTCATATTTGCCATTTTTGATGACGGGCAAGTTCCAAGCGCCGCTGTCTTGAAACTTTTTCATTACCTGTTTCATGTTGTCCGTTTCGTAAAAGATAACCTCTGGAGGAGCATGCATCAAATTTTTAACAAAAACAGTGTCATATATCTCTGTGTCGAACATCATGGGCCTGATGTCGTCCAAGACGATTATTCCAATTAACTTTTTCTCATCATCAAGCACAGGAAACAGGTTTCTTTTGGATTTGGATACGGATTGATGCAGCATCTCGCCCAAGGACATTTTTGGATGGACCGGTTTAAAGTTCTTTTCGATGACATCGTCCATTTCCATGAGCCCGAGCACCATTTGGTCCTTGTTGTGGGACAAAAGCGCCCCTATTTTGGCCAACTCCTTGGTGTAAATCGTATAATCGAGGGCATTTTTGGTGATCAAATAGGAAATGGCAGCGGTTATCATCAAAGGGACGAAGAGTTGGTATCCTCCTGTGATTTCGGCTATCAAGAATATGGCGGTCAACGGCGCGTGGATTACCCCGGCAATGAGACCGGCCATTCCAATCAATGTAAAGTTGCTTTCCGAGACCGAGAAGCCCAACCCTAAATTATTGATGACCTTGGCAACCACATTGCCCAATGCGCTTCCCATGACCATGGTAGGGATGAAAACCCCTCCGGCTCCCCCTGCGCCGATGGTGGTGGTCATGGCAATGGCCTTGAAAATGGTGATGCCGAACAGAAGGGCTATCACTACCCAGATATTGTCGGTAAAAGCATCAAATGGGGTAGTGCCCAATGCTTTTAGGTGATCCCCGTCCAATAGGTTGTTTATAAACCCAAAACCTTCACCATAGAGTGGGGGAATGGCATATAGCATGATACCGATGGCGATTCCACCGACCAATAATTTATACTTTGGACTTTTCAATTTTTTAAACAATGAGAGTATCCGAAAGTACATTTTGGTGAAATAGATCGATGCGAACCCTGTACCTACCCCCAATAAAATATAAAAGGCAGTGTCCTCGAGTTTAAAACCTTCGGATAGGGAAAAACTGAACAATACTTCGTTGCCCAAAAAGAAATAGGAGGTGAGTACCCCTGAAATCGATGCCAAAAGCAAGGGGAGCATGGACATCATGGTCAAATCCAAGGTAAAAACCTCCACGGCAAAAATGATGGCGGCAATGGGCGATTGGAAGATAGATGCAATTGCACCTGCTGAGGCACAGGCCACCAAAAGGGTTCTGGTTTTTGCATCAATATGGAACAACCTACTTAAATTGGAACTTACTGCGGACCCGGATTTTACCGCTGGCCCCAACAAACCAACAGAACCACCAAAACCGACGGTAAGCGGAGCAGTGATCAAAGGAGTGTAAATATCCTTTAGCTTGAGCAGCCCCCTCTTTTTGGAGAGTGAGAATATGATGGAGGAAACGGCGTGCTGTAAGGGTTCTTTGTGTACAAATTTGACATAGAGATAAACCAATGTCAGACCAATGGTCGGCAGTATAAAGTATAACTGATTCTCTGAGAAAACTATCCCTTTTTTTAGGAGCGATTCAATAAAATAGGTGGAGTTTTTTACGGTAACCGCTACCAGTCCTGCCAAAAATCCAACGACCAAACTCATTAACTGAATAAAGGTCCTGTTGGAGATATTTCGATATCGCCATTTTAAAAAGCGGGTGAGCAGTTTTTTATTGCTGTAGGGCATGGAGGTCCGTAATACCTATTAAAAGTATTAAAAAATCCCGCTTACAAAACGGGATTTTCCTTTATTACAAGTCCAATTTTAAATGGAGCTCTTTGAGTTGGTCTTCGTCGATCTTTGCGGGGGCATCTATCATAACGTCGCGTCCACTGTTGTTTTTTGGGAAAGCGATGTAGTCTCGAATGGTTTCCTGTCCGCCCAAAATGGCCACTAACCTGTCCAGTCCAAAAGCGATACCACCGTGAGGGGGAGCTCCATATTGGAAAGCATCCATCAAAAAGCCAAACTGTGCCTTTGCTTCCTCTGGGGTAAAGCCCAAATGCTTGAACATGGTCGCTTGGGTCTCTTTGTCATATATCCTGATGGAGCCGCCTCCGATCTCGTTTCCGTTGAGCACCAGATCATAGGCGTTGGCCTTTACTTCACCGGGTTTACTCTCCAGCAATTCCAACTGTCCTGGTTTTGGGGAGGTAAAGGGGTGGTGCATCGCATGGTACTTTCCGGTTTCTTCGTCCAGTTCCAACAACGGAAAGTCCACTACCCATAACGGGGCGAACTCATTCGCTTTTCTAAGTCCCAAAGCAGTGGCCAATTCCATCCTAAGGGCACTTAATTGCGCACGGGTCTGGTTGGTACTTCCTGAAAGGACACAGATAAGGTCACCCGCTTGTGCACCGGTTGTTTCGGCCCACTTGGCCAAATCCTCCTGCTCGTAGAATTTGTCCACGGAAGATTTGTAGGTGCCATCCTCGTTACATTTTACATATACCATTCCCTTGGCGCCCACCTGAGGGCGCTTAACCCAATCGATAAGGGCATCAATCTCTTTTCGGGTGTAAGATGCGGCCCCAGGCACCGCAATTCCAACCACCAATTCGGCAGAATTGAAAACATTGAAATCTTTGTGCTGTGCCACGTTGTTGAGTTCTCCAAATTCCATCCCAAAACGGATATCAGGTTTGTCGTTCCCGTAAAGCCGCATGGCATCATCGTAGGTCATGCGAGGGAATTGGTCCACTTCCACACCTTTGATCTGTTTTAAAAGATGCTTGGTCAAGCCCTCAAAAGTGTCCAGGATATCTTCCTGTTCCACAAACGCCATTTCACAGTCAATTTGGGTGAACTCTGGTTGGCGGTCGGCACGAAGGTCTTCGTCCCTAAAACATTTCACGATTTGGAAATACTTGTCCATTCCCCCGACCATCAACAATTGTTTGAAGGTCTGAGGTGACTGGGGCAATGCATAGAATTGCCCTTCGTTCATGCGGCTCGGCACCAAAAAGTCCCTAGCCCCCTCGGGAGTGGATTTGATCAAATATGGTGTTTCAATATCGATAAAACCTTGGTCGGACAGATATTTTCTGACCTCCATGGTTACTTTGTGCCTAAAAATTAGTTTGTTCTTGACCGGATTTCTACGAATGTCCAGATAGCGGTACTTCATCCGAATGTCCTCTCCGCCATCGGTCTCATCCTCAATGGTAAAAGGGGGAAGTAGGGAATTGTTCAGGATAGTCAGCTCGGTTACCAGAACTTCAATCTCCCCTGTTGGGATATTCGGGTTTTTCGAAGCCCGTTCTATTACTTGGCCCTTGGCCTGAATAACGGTTTCGCGTCCCAGTTCGCGGGCTTGTTCCAGAAGTTTTTTGGAGGTTCGTTCTTGGTCGAACACCAATTGGGTAATGCCATAGCGATCGCGAAGATCGACCCAGGCCACAAAACCTTTGTCGCGGAGTTTGTGTACCCATCCGCTTAAAATAACTTCCGAACCTATATCCGATGCCCTTAATGCACCACAAGTATTGCTTCTGTACATGATGTTTGTTATGAGAGGGCAAATTTAATAGGAATGTGGATATTTTATAGGAGATATGCCCTTTTTCTCTTCGACTTGTTTTTTGAAGCGCAAAAATGGCCGTTAAATGGCATATTGCTTAACGTTAAATTAACATTGAAATGGATTTTCAGTGGCTTTGAGCATGATATAAGACAAAATTCTTCGTTAAAACAATCAAGTCCTTTTGAATGTGAATCAATCAACTGTTTGAAAAACAATTAATTATAATTTTAAGGTTAATTTAATGTAAACTAAATGTTATGTAAATGTGTGATTAATGTAAAATTTAAGTAACTTTGTTTTGTTATCATGTTGATACTAACAAGATTAAATCCCATATAGATATGAAAAAAGCAGTATTATTTTTGGCGGTGATGTTTGTGGTCGGTGTATCTGCTCAAGATACCGAACCGATCTTTGAAAAAGTGGGAAATATGGTGAAAGCCACTTATTTTCATGACAATGGCGATATTGCCCAAACAGGTTTTATATTCAACGGAAAGTTACATGGAGATTGGGTAATGTTCAATGTTGAAGGCAAAAAAATTGCCACCGGCCAATACGAAAACGGAAAGAAAACCGGTAAATGGTTCTTTTGGAAGAATGATGAATTAAGCGAGGTGGACTTTACGGACAACCGTATAGTGCAAGTAAAAAATTGGAACCAAGGTGATGCGGTAACGGTAAACCAATAAGTTAACATCAGATTTAAACAAAGGCCCCGACCATTTGGTCGGGGCCTTTGTTATTGCTTTCACTACATTATGTGGTTGCAGTTTCAATTTGTTCTTGTTTCCGTTCTTGCCTTGCCAACTTTCTTTTTCGAATCCTTAGCTTTAGCTTGTATACCAAAGTGAATAGGATGGGCACAACGATCAGTGTCAGGAAGGTTGCCACTATCAATCCGTAGATTACGGTCCAGGCCAACGGTCCCCAGAATACTACGTTGTCACCTCCAAAATAAATATCGGGGTCAAACTCGCTCATTAGGGTGAAGAAGTTGATATTGAACCCTGTTGCCAACGGAATCAAACCTAAAATGGTGGTAATGGCGGTCAGCAATACAGGACGCAATCTCGATTTCCCCCCTTTTACAACAGATTCCAAGAAATCCTCCAATTCCAAAAGTCCATCTTCTTCGAGATCTAATTTCACTTTTCTCCTATCGATAAGCAGTTGGGTGTAATCCAGCAATACCACACCATTGTTCACTACGATTCCGGCCAGGGAAATAATTCCCATCATGGTCATCATGATCACAAATGCGCTTCCCGTGGCTACGATACCCCCAAATACACCGATCAAGCTCAAGAAGATGGCAAGCATGATGATACCTGGCTTACTAATGGAGTTGAACTGGAAGATCAAAATGAAGAATATAAGTCCAAGACCGGTAAAAAATGCGCCCATCAAAAAGGCCATCTGCTTGTTTTGCTCCTCTATCTGTCCCGTATAGTCTATTTTGATATCATCCGGAAGATTTTCAAAATCGTTCATCTCTTCCTGTATCTTGCCCACAATGGCACCGGCATCCTTCTAGCCCGAGGCCAGAGCGGAATAGACCGTTACCACCCGTTTTACATCCCGGTGTTTTATGGCACTGAACCCAGTGCTATTGGTCTGTTTGGCAACTGCGGAAATAGGAACTTCCTTGATCTGTCCACTGGAGGGGTCTCTAAAGGTGATCCGCTGGTTGAAAAGCGCACTGGTATTGTACCGGTCCTCTTCGTTGAAGCGCACATAAATGTCGTAGTCTTCACCACCTTCTTTGTAGATACCTGCTTTGGAGCCAAAAATGGAACTACGGAGCTGTTGTCCGATCTGGCCGGTTGCAATGCCCAGTTCACCTGCTTTTTTTCGATCCACCTGAACCAACATGGACGGCTTGGATTTGTTTACATCTATCTTGAGCTCGTCAATGCCCGGAATGTTCCTGGAATTGATGAAATTCCGCATTCTTTCGGCAGTGTTGATCAATTCGGTATAATCCTCACCTTCCAATTCAATGTTGATAGGGTAGCCCACCGGAGGGCCCACGGCATCTTTCTCCACGGAAATGGCAACACCGGGATAAATATCCTTTAAGGCTTCTTGGACCTTTTTCAACAGCTCTTGACTGTCCGCACCTTCACGATATTTAAATTCCCGAAGTGTAGCTGTAATTTTACCCCTGTTGGGCATCTCTGCACTGGAGCCACCATCGGTCTGGGGGTTGCCGGCACCTTCACCAACCTGCGACACGGCACTTTCGGTCATAAAGTTGTAGTCGCCGTTCATGTAGGCATCCGAATTGATGATATCGTATACCCGCTCTTCGATGTCCTTGGTGATTTGATTCGTCTTTTCAATATCGGTACCTTCGGGATATTCGATGTAGACAACGATCTGGTTGGGCTTGTTGTCCGGGAAAAACTCCACTTTGGTCCGTTGGTTCCCTACGGAAATGCCAAACCCGATAAAGGCAATCAAAAGCAGGACAAAAGTGGTAATGGCAATAAAAATGGGCCTTCTTCCTGCAAGTGAATAGCGTAGTGTCCTTTCGTAAAAGCCTTCCCATTTGGGAAGGATCCTATTTTGGAATATCCCTGCCCAGTTTCTTAGGAACAAACGATAAATCCATAACATGACCGCAGTTAGCACCATCAACGACCCCAATGACCTATACGCTCCACCGAAAATAACGATCAGAATACCGATCACGGAAATAATGGATGTGATGCGCACAATCTGTTTTAGGGGCATCTCCTTGTCCTCGGTGGTCATGTATCGTGATACCAGAACGGAGTTGAAGAAGATGGCCACAAAGAGGGACGACCCCAAAACTACCGAGAGTGTTATAGGGAAGTATTTCATGAACTGGCCCATGATCCCTGGCCATAGTCCTAACGGAACAAAGGCGGCAACTGTGGTCAGTGTGGATATGATGATTGGGAATGCAATCTCACCGATACCTTTTTTGGCGGCTTCGATACGGGGCATTTTTTCCTCGTCCATGAGTCGGTAAATGTTCTCTACGACCACGATCCCATTGTCCACCAACATTCCCAGTCCCATAATAAGACCAAAGAGGATCATGGTGTTCATGGTATAGCCCATAACGTCCAATATCATAAGGGACATGAACATGGACATTGGGATGGCAAAACCGACGAACAATGCATTTTTGAAGCCCAAAAAGAACATCAGAACGGTCACCACCAAGATGATACCGAAGATGATATTGTTTACCAAATCGTCAACTTGGCCAATGGTCTTGGAAGATTGATCGTTGGCTATGGTTACCGTAAGATCTTGTGGAAATTCATTTTCTATGGTATCGTCCACGATTATTTTGATCTGGTCCACTGCGTCGACCATGTTTTTACCGGAACGCTTTTTTACATCGAGCATTACCACAGGGTGTCCAAACTCCCGTGCATAGGTGGTCTTTTCCTCTTCCTTAAAGGTAACCTTGGCGATATCCTTTAGGTAGATCGGGTTTCCGTTTTCGGATTTCACCACAAAGTTTTCCAGTTCGTTGGGCTGATCGATTTCCCCAACTATCCTAATGGTCCTACGTTGCCCACTGGCAATAAGATTTCCGGCAGAGGTGGTCAGGTTTTCGTTGCTGATCCCGTTGATGATATCATTGAAACTGACTTTGGCGGCCATCATCTTGTAAATGTCCACGGCAACTTCAACCTCTTTTTCTTGGGCACCGCGAATGTCCACTTGCTTGATTTCCTGAAGGCCTTCTATTTCATCTTCCAAGTATTCGCCAAACTCTTTGAGCCTTTCAATGGGGTAGTCCCCGGAAATATTGATGTTGAGTATGGGTATTTCCTCCGAAAGGCTCAAGTCAAAAACATTGGGTTCTACTTTGGCCCCATTAAATGTGGGCCAATCCTCTCCGGCTGTTTTAGAGTCGACTTCGTCCTTTACCTTTTGAAGGGCTGCCTCCACCGAAATGTTCTCATCAAACTCCACAATGATCATGGAGTAATCCTCTTGTGAGGTGGAGGTGATCTCAACTAGATTGCTTACCGTCTTGAGCTCGTCCTCAAGGGGGTCGGTAATGAGTTTTTCAATATCCTCCGCGGTGTTTCCCGGATATAAAGAGCTAATATATATTTTGGTTTCCTTGACCTCTGGAAAGCTTTCCCGGGGCATGCTGAAATAAGCCATGCCGCCAAGGATAAGAATAACCAGGATCAGCACATACATTGTGGTCTGGTTATCGATGGCCCATGAGGACAGCCGAAACTCCTTGTCTACACTTTTCTTTTGTTTGCTCATAATTGATCTGCTTTGGCTGTCTAGCTATTTTTTATGTTGACCTTTTGTCCTTCTTTTACGCTTCGGGCCCCTTCATCGATAATGGCATCTCCTTCGTTTATGCCGGAAAGCACTTCAACGTAGTCCCCTTGTGTTTTTCCTGTTTTGATCACGACTTTTTTGGCTACGGGATCATTCTCAATGGAATCGGCATCCACCAAATACACATATTGTTCACCATCCGCATTTTCGGACAATACACTTTGAGGGATAAGGATAGCCTTCTCACTGGTATAATCATTGATCATCACCCTTGCCGTAAGGTTCGGCTTTACCTTGCCATCTAGACTTGGTACTGGAATTTCAGCTGTGAAGGACCTGTTGCTGGGGTTGATGAAATTTCCGGTTTGCCTGATCGTGGTGGTTACACTATCACCAAGAACAGGGAAATATACTTTAACGCCCTTACCAGGGGTAACATTGGGCAAATGGCTTTCTGGAACCTCAACGTTGATGTACATGTTGGAGAGGTTCACAATTCGGAACACTTCGGAACCTGGACCTGGGCTCACAACGGTCCCTTCATCTTTTATCACGTCGTCGATGATACCGGTAAACGGGGCACGTATACTTGATTTTCCTACTTGGCTCTCCATTTGCTTAACGGCACTCTGTTGTGCTTCGTAATTGGTCTTGGCCTGAAGATATTGTATCTCGGAGCCGATATTTTGTTCCCAAAGCCTTTTTTGGCGCTCAAAGGTGGTCTTGCTCAATTCAGCCTGTGTTTTTAGCTGTGCCAATTGACTGGAAAGCCCACCATCATCAATAGTGGCCAGTAATTGTCCTTTGGAAACTTTTTGACCTTCTTTTACGTAAACGCGATCCAAGGTCCCGGACATTTCGGGATAGATCAGTACGTTTTGCTTGGTCATAACATCTCCTTGGAGCTCCAAGTAATGGTCAAATTTTTCCGGGTGTACTTCGATTGTGGTCACCAAGGGAAGTTTTTCGGACTTATCGAGCAACGCAATGGCAGAGTCCAAAGATTTCAACTGTTTTTCCAAAGCTTTCTTTTGGATGGAAACCTCTGCATGTTTGGAACGGATTGTCTCAAGGTCCTTGCTGGCCAACGCTTTGTCCAAAGATTTGGAGCTATTGCCTCCACAGGAAGCTAGAACTGCTGCAGTCAGTGTTATATATATTGCTTTTCTCATGATGGAATGGTTTTCTCTTTTGTTATTTGTTTAAAATATTTTCCAGTGCTGTCTTTTTGTTGATGACATCTACCATGGACTGTAAATATTCCTGTTGGCTTGTATACAATTGGGTCTGCGCCTGTCTCAATTCAAAGCTGGTTGCCAATCCCTCCTCGTATTTAACCTGATTTTTGTTTTCTATGCGTTCAGCCAGTTCCAAGTTTTCTTTTGAAGTTCCATACTGCTCTATGGCAAGGATGTAATCACTTTTGGCACTCTCCAATTGAAGGCGGATCTGTGCCTGTGCCTCTGTGAACTGTGTCTTGGCCTTTTCCAGGGCTATCTTGGCGCGCTGGGTGCTTGCACTTCTACCGAGCGAACTGAAGATGGGTATATTGAGGTCCACTCCCAAAATGGATGACCCGAACCATTGTTGACCGCTGTCCAAAAAGTTGAAATTGTTGCTGAAGGAGTTTCCTCCATAGTTGATAAAGGCATTCAATGTGGGAAGCGCCCGGCTCTTGGCCAATTTTAATTCCAAAAACCGTTGTTCGTTGAGGTTGGCAGCCATTTTATAGTCCACATTGTTCTCAATGTTGAATTCTGAATCAATCAATCCAAGGTTGATTTCCTTTTGGGTAAGGTCGTCCAGGTTTTCGGTCAAAACGGTAGAGGTTTCAATAGGAAGACCCAGTACCAAATTCAACATCTGAAGGGTTATTTCCTCCATTCGGCGGGCATTTTTAAGTTGGTTGTCCACCGTGGAGAGTGTAATCTGCAACTGATCTACGCTTTCCTCATCACCAAGGCCATTTTCATAGATTCGTTTGGTTTCGTAGAGATTTTCTTCCAAGGTAGCCTTGTTCTTCTCCGAAATCTGTACGCTTTCACGTGCCAAAAGCACATTTCCATAGGCTTCCACCACCGATTTTCTGACTTCCAATTCCGTTTTTTCCTTATTGTTCTGGCTGTATTCCAAAAAAGTTTTGGTGGCCTGAACACCCACAATGTAGGAACCGTCAAATATCTGTTGTCTAAGGGTTGCAGTTGCGGACATGGATTGTGCCTGACCAAATACAACTTCTTGATACGTTCCCGGCTCCCCGCCAAAAAACTCGGCAGGAATCTGCGAAACAGGCTGCTTTAACTGGTTTTGATAGCTAACGGCACCGTTGATCTGTGGAAGTCCGGTTGCAATGGTCTCCCATTTTTGCTTCTGTGCATCCACAATATCACGCGCTGCGTTTATGGAACTATAGTTGTGCTCCAGTGCGTAGGCAATGGCCTGATCTAAGCTAAGGCTTGGTATGGTATCCTGGGCGGAAGCCAACCATGGCAGTATTAGTAATAGACTGATTAACGTTTTTTGCATTTATTCTTTGTTTGAATTGATGATTGAGTTGAGTATTTTTCTTCCTTCTGGTGTTACAATGCCCCTTAAATGATATTCCAAATAATAATCCAATAGTTCGGCCTTGCTAAATATATCGGTAGGGAACAGACTATTGTCCTTAATGCTCATCACTCCCGAAAAATAAATTCTGGAAACAAATTCTACATTTAGGTTGTCCCGGTAAATGCCCATTTCCATCCCTCGTTTTACATTTTCCACGACACAACCATGCATGGAGTTGTATTGTTTTTCCTTTAGGACAGAGTGGACCTTTGGATAATATTTTTGCAGTTGGTACAAAGGGGAGGATTTCTCGTCCTTCAAATGAACCATGACAAACCTTTTGATTTCGTAAAGCTCTTCGATTGGGTTTTGTTTGAGTTCCACAATATTGTCAATCCCACATGTTATGAAATCGCACATGGTCATTGTAGCTTCTTCCACTAATTCGGTCTTGTTCTTAAAATGGGAGTATATCGTCTTTTTGGATATTCCCAGTTCATGGGCCAAATCGTCCATGGTAATGCTCTTAAATCCTAGGTTCAAGAACATTTCTGTTGCTTTATGAATAATGTTTTCCCTCATAATCAGGGGCAAATGTAAAAACGGAAACTTTAAAAACAAAAAAAGTTTCCATGGTTTTACAATTTTTTAACGAGGGATTTGTCATTTAGTTCAACTGGACTCTTTTGTGTTGGCGAATACAGGCCTAAGTTGTGCATCTTTGTCGATGGTATGGCCATTAATGTTTCCCAACCGCCATAAAAAGGGACTGAACTGGAGTAAGTACTTCTTCTTGCTATTGGTTTTCTTCTGATGTATCATGATTTTCGTTTTTGATTTTCCCCACATATGTTTTAAAAGCTTCTTCCCCTTCCTCTTTCCAAAATTGATCGTAGTGTTTCCATTGATCAAAATCCCTTCTCCAAGACCGGCATTTATTGGACGATCTGATCTTCTTTTTGTGACTGTGACCACCCTTGCTTTTTCCGCCACCGCCGCCAAAGCCGAACAACAGTTTAGCTAAAATAAAGATGCCCAGAGCTTGCCAGTAAGTAACTGTCCCCACTCCAAAAAGGTCTGGCATCAACCAGTTCCAAAGCCGCATCAGCAGATAATTGGCCAAAAGGAATATCACGGCCCCCAATATGACCATGGCAATGACCTTAACCACCTTTTTCACGGTTCTCCCCACCTTCTTCTCTACGGCTTTCTCGAATTCTTTTTTATGTTCCATAACTCAGTTCTTTTAAATTCTCCAATGTTTTTGATAGTTCCGACATGGCACGGTGTCTTCTGGACATTAAGGTGCCTTGCGGTATTCCTGTTCTTTCTGTTAGTTGTTTGTAATTGTATCCTTCAAAATCGATGGCGATAATGATATCCCTGTACGCAGGTTTTAGGTCTTCTACAGCTCTTTTGAGCGCTTGTTCCATTTCCAGGGAGTAGCGGTTGTCCGCATCCCCATAAAAGAACTCGGCAAATTCCCACCATTGTTGATCAATATCCTCGCTTGGCAGTTTCCTTTCTCTTTTGCCGCGCATGATGTCTATGATCCGGTTACGAATGGCATTGTACACAAAGCCGCCAACGTTTGTTATCGGCAAAGCGTCATCCGATCGTGAAAACATCCGAAGCGCAACATCCTGTACAATATCCTCCGCATCCCTTTCCGATGTATCCCTAATTTTCGACTGCACATAGGTGCGCAGCGAGCCATACTCCTCATTAAAGAAGTCGGTCAGGGTATTACGGTTGTCACTTTTGGCTGCCATTCAGTTGGATCAGGTTGCTTTTCACTTATAGAGACGAACAAAAACTGTTTCATTGCAGTTTTTTTGGAAATTTTTTCAAAGGAACCCAGTTTTCAGCATAACGATACTTTGTATTGAAGGTTTACGTCGAAGCCATCACTACAAATTCAATATTTGAATGTATTTTTGGTTCCATGTCAAGTATCGATATCATTAGTCAATATAGGGAGCAGTTTGTTACGTACCTCAATGAAAGGACCCAGTTAGGGGAGCCGAAGAATCTCTACGAGCCCGTAAAATATATTTTGGCTCTGGGAGGCAAAAGGATGCGGCCCATACTCACCTTAATGACGGCCGAGGCCTTTGGCGGGAAAGCCGAAGATGCAATGGATGCAGCATTGGCCGTGGAAATGTTCCACAACTTTTCCTTGGTTCACGACGATATCATGGACGATGCCCCATTGCGCAGGGGAAATACAACCGTGCACCAAAAGTGGGATGTGAACACGGGAATCCTCTCTGGGGATGCTATGTTGATCCTGTCCTATCAGTTTTTCGAAAACTATCCGGTGAAAAGTTATTTTGAACTTACCAAATTGTTCAGCAAAACGGCTCTGGAGGTATGTGAAGGACAACAATACGATGTGGATTTTGAGACCCGTGAGGATGTTACGATTCCTGAATATCTGAAAATGATCGAGTACAAAACCTCTGTTTTAGTGGCGGCTGCCATGAAGATGGGGGCCATTGTGGCCAATGCGCCCCAAAAGGATGCGGAAGCCATCTACGAGTTCGGTCGCAACTTGGGAATTGCCTTTCAGTTGCAAGATGATTACTTGGATGCATTTGGTGATCCCAAAACTTTCGGCAAGCAGGTTGGGGGGGATATCATGGAGAATAAAAAGACCTATTTGTACTTGAAATCTTTGGAAAAAGCTTCCAAGGACGATAAAGATGGATTGTTGCATCTCTATTCCATTAAACCTGATGATCCTGCGGATAAAGTGGCCGCCGTGAAAACAATTTTTAAGGAAAGTGGGGCAGTGGAAGAAACCAAAAACGCCATAAAAAGCTTTACCCAAAAAGCACTTGACGCCCTAGCTAAAACTGGACTTCCGGAGAAAAACAAAGTTTTGCTAAAACAGTTCGGCGAAGGTTTGATGGAACGCACTGTTTAGAACATTCGCTTAAACAGAGCCTTGATGAACGGCATAGGTTTTGGCGCTGTCACAATTTTCAGCTCTTCCCAGAGATTGGTTCCGTTGTCCAAGAATTTTAAAATCAACGAAGCCCTTCTTCTTTTGAACATCGACTCGAAAATTTCGTGTCCCATATGATTGTTCTTGTAGAGAATATCCAACAAAAGCATATCGTAGAACAAAAACCTGCTCTTTTGGTGAAATCTGGTCAACGGTTTGCCGGTTTTTAAGTATTCTACCAATTTGGGCACTTGCCGACTGGTATTGTAGAAGGTGTAACCCGTACTTGGTTTGGCCCATCCACCTGCAATCCCCATGTAAAAAACCCGATTGGTATTATGTTGATGGAATGGATAGCAGGTCATTGGAATACTGCCAAACTCTTTCTCTTCAATGGTGTATGGCGTATCGCCAAAGTTGGTTGCAATGTATGTTTTGATGGCTTCTTCATATTCCTTCTTTTGCAAAAGATCCCCGGAGAATAAGGTATATTCCACCAACGCCTCGTTATCGGAAAAGGGAAGCACGTACATAAAACGGGTATTCCCTTTTTGTGGGACGGAGAAATCCATGAAAGTTACTTCTTCAGATTTAAATACCGACTGTTCGGTTTTTATTTGCCACCCAATGAAATGTTGTTGCAAAACGGGAAGTTTACTTTGCTTTAAGGGGGTGGCAGGATCGTAAAGACTGGAAAATACCGTTTGTCCTGTGAATTTTTGTAAGGAAGTGGTCACCAAAGCCCCGTTTTCCAGTTCTTCAACACCGATCACCTCTTCTTGAACCCATGTGATGTTCGGATAGGCTTTTACCCTTGGTAAAAAGTGGTTGTAAAAGTCGATTCCCCGAAGCATTTTGTATGTGTAGGGTGCAATGGATGTGGATTTTTGAAGTTGCTGTCCGCCGAGATGAATTGTATCCCAAGTTTTGTAGATCAGGTCATCAAATTTGCCCTTGTCACGTTCCCAAAAGCACCACGTACGGTCATTTTTGGATTTGCTGTCCTTGTCCAGTACCAAAATAGATTTGGAAGCAAAGAACCCATCTTTGCCCAAGGCATCGGCCAATAAAAGACCAGCGGCCCCGGCCCCCACAATAATGTAATCGAACTTGGACATGCCCAAAAATAGACAAAGGAATATTGAAGTCACCTAGTTTTGGACAAATCAATATTTTTTAATGTGAAAAGGAGCACGAAGTGATGTTTTCTTGAGTTTGGAGATGGTTTGGGCACATAAACTACAAATGCAACCTTCATTTATATCGGGAAAAGATAATGGGTTACCCTACATTTCCCAATAAGATATAAACGATCAGCGTTGCCAATACCAAAAATAGGCTGAACCCTTTTGCATATTTCCATTGGGTTACATCAACCACGCCAACATCCGTGATACTAAAGGTGTTGGTCCGGGGAGACCAGCGCGATACCAACAACATTGCCCCGATGTTCAATACAAACTCAATCCCCCACAGATGCACGTAGTGCAAATCGACCTGTAGGATAAAATTGGTGGCAATATAGAAGACCAATCCAAATAACAATCCAACCTTTGCTCCTTTGGCCGATACCTTTGGCAAAAAGAACCCGGCCAAAATCACTGTTGCCATTGGAATAAAAAAGATACCATTGAGCTGTTGCAATAACTGGTAAAGTCCCCGTGGGGCATGGGCAATAAATGGGGCAATGCCTATGGCAAAGAGGGCCAAAAGGGCCGAGGTACTTTTTCCCATACGGACCAAGCGTTTTTCGCTGGCATTTTTGTTCACATACCTTTTATAGATGCCCAAACTGAAAATAGTGGCGGCACTGTTCAAGGTGCTATTGAAAGTACTTAAAATGGCACCCATCAAAACAGCTACAAAAAAGCCGGTCATCCAAAAAGGCAGCACTTTTTTGACCAAGCTGGGATATACCAACTCTTTTTGGCCATAGAAGGTATCATTGAAATAATAATAGGCAATGATTCCAGGGAGTACAATGATAAGGGGGACCAAGATTTTCAACAGCCCGGTATAGAGCAACCCTTTTTGGGCCTCTTTTAAATTCACTGCGCCCAATGCCCGTTGAATGATGGATTGATGCATGGTCCAAAAATAGAGTTGATTGATGATCAATCCTGTGAACAAGACCCCAAAGGGCATAATGGCATCGCGGGAGCCAGGTCCTACAGAAGCTTCGTCACTGATCACGTTGAATTTTTCCGGTGCTTTTTCAAAGACCAGTCGTAATCCTTCAAAAATGTGACCATCACCAATGTTCCAAAGAGCCAAAACAGGAATGGAGATCCCAGCTATTAAAAGCCCGAAACCATTGATGGTATCTGTATATGCCACCATCTTCAGGCCCCCAAAAATGGCATAGACGGCCCCGATACAGCCTACCGTGACCACGGTTAACCAAAGCCCTTCGGTTTGAGAAATGCCCAAAAGCCCGGAAATATCAAAAATCTGTTCAATGCTGATCGCCCCGGAATAGAGCACGATGGGCAAAAGGGTGGAAACAAAGGAGATGATCAGTAAAAGTGCAATAATGGTTCGGGTGAGGCCGTCAAAACGTTTTTCCAAAAATTCTGGGATGGTTGTGAGCCCCATTTTTAAATAGCGAGGGGCAAAGTATAGGGCAGCGGCCACCAAAGCCAGGGCCGATGTAACCTCCCAAGCAATGATAATGCCCCCGTGTTTGTATGCATCACCGTTCATGCCCACCAAATGTTCGGTGGAAATGTTGGTCAATAGCAACGAACCAGCAATGACCACTCCCGTCAAGCTCCTTCCGCCCAAAAAGTAACCATCTTGTGTGGAGAGTCTGTCCTTTCTTAGTTTCCAGGTGGAATAGGCAGCCACAAAGGCTGTAAAAACAAAAAAACTGATGAATTGTACCATCCGCTAAAACCGAATCGTGTCGGGCAGATATTTAGCGGCGAGATCCTCATAATAGGGTCGAAGTTCCTTTACATTGGGTCGAACAGGTGCCTTGGTGTAGAGATCATACGGATTGAATTTGTTCACCCATTTGAACATTTCATGGTCGTGCTTATCCATTAAATGATCATAGGCGCGTTCTCGGTGCTGGGCATAAAAGCTATGGTAGCGAATCATGTAGAGCCCTTCCTCGGGCAGATAATCCTTCATCACATGGTAGAGATATTCGTCGTGCCCCCAAGACATGTGCACATTGCGCAAACCACAATTTTCTTTGTACACACCCAACTTGGTGTTGTATTCTTGGTTGTCGATATCGGGATTGGCCGTAAAGAATTCCGGATACACGATTTTGTTTGAAAATTGGCAGCCCACCGGGAAGGTATCGCCAACCACGGCCCATTGTGGCTCGCCGAACAAGCAGAGTACTTTGCCCAAATCGTGAAGGAAGCCGGTCAATACAAACCAGTCCGGTTGCCCGTCGGCACGGATGGCCTCCGAGGTTTGCAAAAGGTGCTGGGTCTGGTCCAGGTCAATATCGGGGTCGGAATCGTCAACCAAGGTGTTCAGGTACTCAACAGCATCCCACAGTGCCATTTCCCGACGATTGAGGGAGAGGAACTCCCTTTCCTTTTCCAAAACAAAGTCATAGGTCTGGTAGGTGTGGTTCATCCGATAGAATTCCTTTACCGTGTCCCGAGCCGGGTCATCATAGTTTCGGAACTCCTCTGTGGACTTACTCGGTTTTTCAGGATATCGCTCCAAGAGATCGTCTTCCCAAAGCTCCATCATATCATGGGCTTCTTTTTTTTGTTCGGGGTTTAGTTTCATTTTGTGCAGATTAAGGGTGTGCGCCCTATTACTTTAAAAGTAGTGTTTTTTTTGGACTGAAACTAAAACACGGTATATCTCACACCAAAAAATCCACGAATACCTTGGTTGGGCCCATACACATAACTTGGGTCGAACGTAAGGGCATATGGGTTGCTAGGTGTGGCAACAGCATTACCGTCACTGTCAAAAGTGACTTCCTTATCAAATGGGTCGTTTGCCCTTGCAATGATAAACGGGTTGCCACGGTTCGGAGTCCAATCCAACAGGTTTTTAATGCCGCCATACAATTCAAAATTGTTCAATCCTTTGTAGGTAAACTGGATATTCTGGATGCTCCACGTAGGAGAATATTCGCTTCTGGGATCTAAATCCCCCAATATCGGTAAACGCATCGGGCCGTATAAGTTCCCGGTATAGTCGGCCGTTAGGTTGAGTGGCCTAAAGGTGTAAGATAGATTCCAGGTCGCAGTGATGCTCTCGGTAAGGATTTGCTGTCGGGTCACCCCATTTTCGGTACTGCTCACATCCTGCCAAGTAGCCCCGATCATAACCTTAAAACTGCTAGGGAAGGCAATATCCAAGTTAGCACTTACCCCTTGGGAAACCGATTTCCCATCGAGATTATCGTAAATGATCTGGTTGGGATCGGTCCTGTAATCAGGCAAAATAACATTGGAAAAATGGGTGTAGAAGGCAGAGGCATCCAAACCAATGAAAGTACCTTTGTCGCTGTATATTTTCTTTAAGTAATTGATGTTGACATTTACAGACCTTTCGGGCTTTAATTCCTCCGCGATCACTACTTCACGGGAACCTGTGAGGGCGGCATGATCTTCCGTAAATAAATTCACTACACGAAATCCGGTTCCCGCATTCGCCCGGAAAATATCGGTATCCGAGATTTTCCATTTGTAAGCAGCTCGCGGGGTAAGAATGTTGCCGTGCCGTTGGGCATAATCATACCGTAGTCCGGCCAAAAAGGAATGTTTTGGTGCAAATTTGTATTCGTCCTGCGCAAATACACTCGGAATCCAAATGTTATCGGCCACGGTGGTCGCCGGGGTATTGTCATCGTAATGATTGTAGCGAACCGCACTGCCCAAAAGCAGATCATGGTTCCCCACAGTTTTGTCCCATGTCAATTGGGCAAATCCAATGCGCTGTTCCGCCAAATACTCCGTATCGCCGTAGACCGAGTTTTGGTAGTGATCGTTATACGAAAAGGAGAGAAGGAACTTTTCCTTGAACGGCAACTGGTACTTCCCGAGCATTTCCCATCGACGTGTATAGATACTTTCCCCATAGATTTCGTCCCCACCACGGTATTCCGGTGTCCATTGCATTTCCCCGCCCCATCGGTCCTCGTAAAAAAAACGCCCGGCCAAGGAGAACAATCGGCCATCCTCACGTTCAAAATCCCATTTTTGAAATATGGAGATACGGTCCTGAAGTGTCAGATCCGTAAAATTATCGGCATTGTTGTCAATAGGAATGTCAAAATTGAAGTAATTGATGCCCAAAAGCAGGCTGGTTTTATCGCTGACCGATATTTTACTGCCTACATCCAGATTGTATTCTCCCCAACCTGTGGCAAAGCCATCGGCAAAAAATTCGGGAGCGTTCAAAGCATTTTTCGTAATGATATTGATCAACCCTCCAACCGCTTCGCTGCCATAGAGCGAGGAAGCGGGACCTTTTACAATTTCAATCTGCTCTATCAGGGAGTTCGGGATTCCTGTTAAGCCATAAACAGTTCCCAAACCGCTCACAATGGGCATTCCATCGATAAGAACCAGCGTGTAGGGCCCCTCCAGTCCGTTGATGTGTATGTCGCCCGTATTGCACACATTGCAGTTGATCTGTGGTCGCACCCCGTTCACATTTTGGAGTGCGTCAAAAACACTGGCAGTAGGGTTCTTTTTTAAAAAAGTAGGGGAGTAGACCTCCACGGGTACCGGACTTTCCAATCGGCTTACAGGTTTTAGCGTACCGCTCACCACGGTCTCGTCCAAAGTCTGTGCGGTGGCTTCCAGTTGTATGTTCATGGTTTTATTGGCTCCTGCTTCCAAACTGATTTTGGTTTGATAGGGTCGATATCCCAATGAGCTCACCAGCATTACATAATCTCCAGGTGGGATACCACTCAATTCAAATACACCATCAATGTCCGTAGCAGTGCCCACTTGAGTACCTTTCAATAGTATGTTTGCCAAGGGCAAGGGTTCCCCGTTGTCGGTTACTTTTCCTTTCAAAGATGTGAATTGACCAAAACAGCAGCTGCTAGCGAAGGCTATCCATATAAGGGTGATATTTTTATAAAATAATTTCAATTGATAAAAAATTAAATTTAGACAAATCTAAAAATAGATTTTGTCAAATAAAAATGTATTTTTGAAAAAATATTTTTTGATGACCCGATCCGAGGAGAATTATCTAAAGACCATTTTTCATTTGGGAGGTGGCGATTCCAAGTCCATTTCCACCAATGCCATTGCGGAGCAGATGGAGACAAAACCATCTTCCGTGACCGATATGGCCAAGAAATTATCGGATAAAGGATTGGTGGATTATGTTCGCTATCAAGGGGTGTCGTTGACCGATGTAGGAGTAAAAACGGCCTTGTCCATCATCAGGAAACACCGTTTATGGGAAGTCTTTTTGGTAAAGAAACTTGATTTTACTTGGGACGAGGTACACGAAGTAGCGGAACAGTTGGAACACATCAAAAGTGAAAAACTGATAGATAAGATTGATGAGCTTCTTGATTTTCCAAAATACGATCCACATGGAGACCCCATTCCCACCAAAGATGGAAAGTTCCAAGAGCGGGATGAAAAATTGCTCAGCGAGATGCCCATCAACTCCCAAGGGGTTTGTGTAGGGGTGAAAGATTCTTCCGTACCCTTTCTAAAGTTTTTGGACAAGAACAATATCGCTCTGGGAAACACCATCAAAATATTGGATAAGGAAGATTTTGATAATTCCCTTCGCATCCAAATGAATGGTAAGGAAATGCGCATATCCCATCAAATAGCAACTAACCTTTATGTAAAAAAGAACCCATAATGGAACAAGTAATACAATATTTTCAAGAAATAGATCCCGTTTTGGCGGCATTGTACGCAACGCTGTTTACTTGGGGGCTCACGGCCGCAGGTGCCGCTTTGGTATTCTTTTTTAAAGGGATGAACCGTGCCCTTTTGGATGGAATGTTGGGTTTTACGGGAGGTGTGATGGTAGCCGCCAGTTTTTGGAGTTTGTTGGCGCCTGGAATTGAAATGAGTGCGGGAGATGGCTTTGTAAAAGTGATTCCAGCTGCAGTGGGTTTCTTGTTGGGCGCAGCCTTTATTTTTGGTTTGGACAAGATTTTGCCCCACTTGCACATCAATTTTAAAATGAGCGAGGCGGAAGGAGTAAAAACACCGTGGCACAGAACAACCTTGCTTACCTTGGCAATTACCTTGCACAATATTCCCGAAGGTTTGGCGGTGGGCGTTTTGTTCGGTGGTGTCGCCGCCGGTTTTGAGGGGGCGTCCATTGGCGGGGCTGTTGCCTTGGCCCTGGGTATCGGACTTCAAAATTTCCCGGAGGGATTTGCGGTAGCCATGCCATTACGAAGACAGGGCCTGAGCCGCACTAAAAGTTTCTTCTATGGTCAAGCATCGGCATTGGTAGAGCCGATTGCCGGAGTGCTGGGAGCTTGGGCGGTCCTTACCTTTGAACCTATTCTGCCCTATGCCCTCTCATTTGCCGCCGGTGCGATGATCTTTGTAGTGGTGGAAGAGGTAATCCCTGAAACGCAACAAGACAAATACACCGATATCGCCACAATGGGCTTTATCGGTGGATTTATTATTATGATGACCTTGGATGTGGGTCTGGGATAGGATTATCCCCCTATCAAATCAAAGACGCCCTTGGTCAGAAACTGGTCCGTTCCGTTCAACCCTGATGCCCTTACCTCGGTAAACCCATCAAAGGTGCCACCTTGTTCAACGGCAACTCTTTCAAAGGTATAACCGTCCTCCCTTTGGCCGGTTAATTTCAGTACGTAATGGTTGCCTTCGGATTCAATTACGGCTTCTTCGGGCAACGACCAAGTTTTGGTGGTATCCGTCATGATCATGGCATCCACGAACATTCCGGGAAGAAAGTTGCCGTCCTCACCTTCCAAATGTCCGTGAACTTTAATGGTCCGTTTATCATCGTCAATGGAAGTGCCGACCAAATGTACTTCGGCATTAAATGCTTGATCAGATGCTTCCGGTATTTTAAACTGTATTTTTTGACCTTTCTTCACCTTTAAAATATCCTTTTCAAAAACCGTGAGTTCCAGATGTACGTGTTCATTATCCACAATTTCCAAAATTTCCGTAGCGGGTGAAACATAGCTGCCTTTGGATACGTTCATTTTTGTGATGCTGCCCGAGATCGGGGCATAAATGGCAGCCTGGGAAGAGATATTTCCCTTTTCTACATTACTGGCCGAAATATTCAACATTTGCAATTGCTCCCTTAAACCTTGATAGCGGGCCTTTGCCGTTTGGTAGTTGCTCTTGGCCTGAAGAAAGTTCTTTTGCGATGCAATTTTTTCATCAAAAAGCGTCTGGTTCCTGTCAAATTCAGCTTTAAGGTAATCCAATTGGTTAAAAACTTCGAGGTACTCTTGTTGCATTTTCACAAACTCTTGGTTTTCGAGCACAGCCAAAAGCTGTCCCTTGTTTACTCGGTCACCGACCAATAGCGAAGCTTTTTTGACGAAGCCGCCCATAAATGCCATAACACTGGCCCTATTTTCTGGCGGAACATCTATCATTCCGGAGGTCTCCACCATTTTTGGAAATGTTCTTTTCTCCATTTTCCCTATCGTCAGGTCGTTGGTGTCAAATTGGTCTTTGGTCACTTCTATTCCAGTTTCTTTGGCCTGTGCCTCGGAAGTGGTCGATTCGTTGCTTTTGTCGCCGCAGCCTATCAGTAGAAATACGATACCGGCTATGTTGAATATATTTTTCATGGTTATAATGTTATGGTCAAGTAATTAATGGCAATTACGGTTTGATTGTACTGGTTGAGCACATCCAAATAATTGAGTTCAATGTCGTACGCGTTTTCCAAACTTTGGATGTATTGGAAAAAGTCGATTTCCCCGTTCTGAAAGTTTCCGGAGGCGGCCTTTAAAATTTGTTCGGAAAGTAGGCCGCCTTCATCTTCGTAATAGGAGAGTTCCTTGGCCTGTTGCTCCAACTGCCCCAAGAGTGTTTTGTAACGTTGGTTTATGGCAACGGCAACCTCGGTGTTTTCCATTTCCGTGATCTTGGTCCGTAACTTGGAGGATTTCACCCTGCTGCTGTGACCGAAGAAGAAAATAGGTACACGTACACCCAGCTGTATGCCATAGAGGGATGTCCCCAATCCACTGTTGGTCCCTTGGAAATATTCAAGGTTCAGGTCGGGCAGTAATTTGTTTTCCTCCAGACTTTTTTGGGCATTGCTCAGTTGCTGCCTATTTTCCAAAAAGGAAGTCTCGGTCTCAAGCATACCTTTTGCATTGAGTACCTTCAACTTTTGAGGTTGTTCCTCGACAATTTGCACAGTATCCTCAGGTTGGACCAAGCTCATTATCTGCCTATACGATGTCAACATCTGTTGTTTGGTCTTGGAGAAAGTGTTGGCAATCTGGCGTTGTTTCGCCGTGGCCGTCACCTTTTCCAGATAATTGGTCTCACCCAGTTCAAAACGTCTGTTGGCCGCATGGGCAAATTTGCTGTAAATACTATCGAGCATGCCGTAGAGCTTTGCTTTTTGGTTCAATGTCTGATATTGATAGTACGCATTGCTGAGTGATCGGTACAATTGTTTCTTCCGTATCTCGAACGACGACTTTTGAAGTTCAAAGTTCGATTTTTGGAGCCGGTTCCTTGCACCGTACACCGTTGGGAACTCGAACTGTTGCTGGGCTCCAAAAACCTTTAATGGCTCTCCGTTGAGCGCAAGGTTGTTTTGGTCATACTGGTAGTAGATGTCTGTCTTATCAAACTCAAAGGCTGTTCCTTTGAGTGTTTCAGCTTGATCTACCAAAAGTGATTCTGCTTGGATTCCCCTGTTGTTTTCCAATGCAAGGGTCATTAAATCTTCCAGGTTCATTGTAGTTTGGGAAAAACCGGAAACCGTTATCAATAACAATAGCATGGTTAAACCGGACTTGTTGGGTTTTCCCTGTTTTCTTCGTTTTCGCATTCCCCTGAATTTTATATTATGTGAATAAGCATATAAAACCGGCAACACCACCAAGGTGAGAATGGTCGCCGTTACCAGACCGCCGATGACCACAGTGGCAAGGGGCCGTTGTACTTCTGCGCCCGCGTTGGTGGATACGGCCATCGGCAAGAAGCCCAATGCGGCTGCCGATGCGGTCAACAATACGGCACGGAGCCTGTCCTTGGTACCCTGTTTGATGAGGTCTTCCATCGAATCAAAATCCTTTCCTTTGAGTTCTTTGAAGTGCTCGATGAGTACAATACCGTTCAAAACAGCAATACCAAAGAGGGCGATAAACCCTACACCGGCCGAAATGCTGAAGGGCATTCCCCTTAGCCAGAGCAAGAGTATGCCCCCTACCGCCGAAAGAGGGATGGCCGAGAAGATCAGCAATGCTTCTTTAACGGAGCCAAAAGCAAAATAGAGCATAATAAAGATCAGCAAAAGCGCAATGGGTACGGCAATCAACAATCGGGCCTTTGCGTTTTGAAGGTTCTCGAACTGTCCTCCGTAGGTGATCAAATAACCTGGGGGCAATGTGATATTTTCGCCGACCAACCCTTGAACATCATCAACCACCGATTGAAGGTCCCGGTTACGTACATTGATTCCCACCACAATCCGTCTTCGTGTATCGTCACGGGAAATTTTGGCGGCACCTTTTTGATAGGTAATATCCGCTAGTTCGCTCATTGGGATCTTGCCTCCGTTCGGGATATCGACGTAGAGGTTTCTAAGGTTATCGATATCTTTCCTGTTTTCAGGGTCCAAGCGTACCGCTAGGTCAAACTGGCGTTCACCCTCAAAAACGCTACCGACTACTTTCCCGGCAAACCCCATGGCGATCATTTCGTTGAGATCGGCAATGTTGAGTCCGTGACGGGCTATCTTGGCTCTGTTGAACGAAACGTTCATCTGCGGTAGCCCCTCCACTTTTTCAACAATAATGTCCGAAGCACCTTCCACATCTTGGATGAGGTCCTTGATCTGGTTGGCCTTTCTGTTCAATATTTCCAGGTCCTGTCCAAAGATTTTGACCGCGATATCGGCACGTACCCCTGTAATCAGTTCGTTGAAACGCATTTCAATGGGTTGGGTAAATTCCAGTTCAATGCCCGGAAGTACCGATAATGCTTCTTTGAACCTATCGGCCAGTTCGTCCTTGCTTTCGGCGGAGACCCACTCATCTTTGGGTTTAAGCGATATGATCACATCGCTTTCTTCCATGGACATGGGGTCTGTGGGTACCTCGGCAGCACCGATACGGCTCACCACCTGTTTTACCTCTGGAAACTGATCTAATAGGATCTGTTCCATTTTAGTGGTCGTTTCAACGGTTTTGGTCAATGTGGTCCCGGTTTTGAGCACAGGCTGGATCACAAAATCGCCCTCGTCCAATGTCGGGACAAACTCGCCTCCCATTGATGTGAACAGCAAAATTGACCCTATCAAAAGTGAGGCTGCAACGGATAACACCAGTTTTTTGCTGCGCATGGCCCATTCGATAACGGGTTCGTAGCGTTTGTTGATCCAGTTGACCAAACGGGTGGAAATGCCTTTTTTGGATTCCTTGGATGGCTTTAGGAAAAGTGCCGAGGCCACCGGAACATAGGTAAAGCATAGCAATACAGCCCCGATCAGCGCAAAACTGAAGGTAAGGGCCATGGGTTTGAACATTTTGCCCTCAACGCCGCTCAGCGATAGTATGGGGATGAAAACAATTAGAATGATGAGCTGTCCGAACACCGCCGAATTCATCATTTTTGTGGCCCCTTTTAAGGTGATCTCATCCTTGATGGATTGCGTATCGGCCTTGTTCAAATCGGCTAATTGCCCCTTTTTCTGTGTAATCTGAAAAGCAATATATTCCACAATGATCACGGCACCGTCGATGATTATCCCAAAGTCGATCGCGCCAAGGCTCAACAAGTTGGCATCGACCCCAAAAATGTTCATCAAGGTAAGTGCGAAGAGAAGACAAAGCGGTATAACGGATGCGACTACTAATCCGGAACGCCAGTTGCCCAAGAGCAATACCACCACAAAAATCACGATCAAACACCCCAATACCAGATTCTCTGTTACCGTAAAAGTGGTTCTTCCGATGAGCTCGCTCCGATCTAGGAACGGATTTATGTACACCCCTTCCGGCAAGGATTTGGATATGGACGCAACACGTTCCTTTACCGCTTCGATAACACGTTTGGAGTCGGCATCCTTCAACATCATAATCTGGCCGAGTACCTTTTCACCCTCTCCATTTCCGGTGATGGCACCGAATCGGGGCGCACTGCCAAAACCTACTTTGGCCACATCTTTTATATAGATGGGGATGCTGTTTCTATTGGCGACCACTATATTCTCAATGTCCTTTAAATCGTTGACCAAGCCTTCGCCACGTATAAAATAAGCTTGGTTTACCTTTTCAATATATCCGCCTCCGGACACACTGTTGTTCATTTCCAACGCGGTGAAAACTTCCCTCGCGGTAATGTTGAAGGCATTGAGTTTTTGCGTCTGTATGGCGACCTCGTATTGTTTGAGGTGTCCTCCCCAGGTATTTACCTCGACCACGCCCGGGATACCGGAAAGCTGACGTTTTACGATCCAATCCTGAATGGTCCTTAACTCAGTGGAATTGTACTGGTCCCTGTATTCCGGTTCTACGTCCAGAATATATTGATAGATTTCTCCCAATCCTGTTGTAATGGGCCCCATCTCCGGGCTTCCAAAACCCTCTGGGATTCGGCTGGATGCGGATTTTATCTTTTCGGCAATGAGCTGTCTGGGCAAATAGGTCCCCATGTCGTCCTCGAAAACGATGGTGACCACGGAAAGCCCAAATTTCGAGACCGAACGGATTTCCTTTACACCCGGCAAATTCGCCATTTCCAACTCCACGGGATAGGTTACGAACTTTTCCATATCCTGGGTGGAAAGGCGGTTTGAAGTGGTTAGGACCTGTACTTGGTTATTGGTGATATCCGGTACGGCACCGATTGGTATTTGTGATAGCGAATAGAGCCCGACCAAGGCGATAAACGCTGTAAATAATAGAACAATGAACTTGTTCCTTATGCTAAAGTTGATAATTTTTGAAAACATGATTCATAGAAAATGATAGCATTATTAAATGGAATAAGGCTTGCTAGAAGTGTTCAGCTAGGCTGAAATACTATGAATTATGCGTGCTTTGGCGGCTGGAAGGGATCATCCCCCCAAACGTGGGAGTAAGACATCTGGTAATGAAAATTGCCTTTGGCCACCAATGGTATTTCGGAGTAAGAATTGATTGGACTCTCGGAACCTAAAACAAAAACCAGGGGTTGTGCACAGGGTGCCTGTTGATGCTGGAAAGGAAGTTTTTCGTGTTCCTTTTGTTCCTCTTGGTGCTTTTCGCTGTGGGAAGCTTTGAGTTCCCCATAGTGTTTGGAGACAAAAACCATAAAGTTGTCACCATATTCCTCATTGTGGAACTGGTAGTGCTCTATTAGTTGCCCCATTTCTACCAAATCCTTAAAATGGATGTTGGCTCCTTGGAGCAAGATGAGCAGGGAGATACCTATGATAACAATTTTATTCATCCTGACGCCTTAAAATTACGAATTATACGCCGTCCAGTAGATAAAGATGGTTAATTTAGAATGAGTCTGATTTTTAAAAACCATGAGGCCCTATTGGGCCTCAATGGTCGATATTTCGTTGTTTTCTAGGAGAACGTTCACTTTTGGAAGATCATTTTCCAGTACGCGGTTCAGTTTGGCCATATGTACGTCCAATTCTCCACTGAGCTCATCGTATACCACATAAGCGGCATCCGTTGGCCGAGCATCGCCATTTTCAATGCTTCTCTGCAAGGCATTGAACCTATTGTTCAGCTTTATGGGGAAATTCAAGGGATCTTGTCCGGATTGATTTTTGGTCTGATAGAGACCTTCCTCGATTTCTGTCAATTTGGACATAAGATTTTCCGATAGCTTTTTGAATTTTCTACCAGTGATTCCCTTGCCCAAACTGTCAAGTTGTTTGCGGATACTTCTTATTTGAATGACTGCTTCGTTGGCGATGGTTGCTTTTTCGGTAATTTTTGATGCCAACTCGAACTGTTTTTGAAGGTCTTCCACAGTGATACCTTTCAGGTTCGGGTCCATTTCAATTTCAAAAGGATAACTTTTGATGACCTCTTGACCAACTTTCATTTGGATGGTGTAATCCCCAAGTGGAGCTTTTGGACCGGTGGTGGCCGATGCCCCCCAAATAATGATGCCGTCGAAAGTTGTGGGTCCCGGGTATCTGAGATTCCATGTGAAACTGTTGATGCCCTTCGCCGTGGTCGGTTTGGTGCTGCTAAAACGGCTCCACCAAGAAGAACCTCCTGTTGATTCGTATTTTGGTTTGTTGCCCCCAAAGGATTCGATGAGGTTATTGTCCGAATCAAATACGGAAAAGGTTACCGTGTCCACCTCTTCCTCTAAATAATACTGAAACTTGGCATTGTAAATTCCCCTGATGGCATTGGAGGGTTCAAAAAGCACATTTTTTTCGTTTATAAGATCTTCTGAATATTCACGCAAGGGCTGAATATCGTCCAGAATCCAAAATCCCCTACCATGAGAACCTAAAACCACATCATTGTCCTTGATTACCAAATCACGAATCGGAGTGTCCGGTAAATTGAGCTGTAAAGATTGCCATTCCTCCCCATCATTTATGGAGAAATAAACACCGTGCTCTGTGGCCAGGAACAATAATCCTTCTCTTTGATGGTCTTCGCGGATGGCCCTTGCAAAATGGCCCTTGTCTATGCCATTGATGATCTTGGTCCAGGTTTTTCCGTAATCATGGGTCTTGAAAACGTAGGGCTCGCGGTCGTCGACTTGGTATCTATTGGCGGCTACGTAAAGTGTTCCTGGATTGTGGATGGATTCGTCAATAATACTGACCCTTGAATATTTTGGAAGGTTTTCCGGAGTGATATCCTCCCAGTTTGCCCCACCATCACGGGTAATGTGTATTTTACCATCATCGGAACCGGCCCAGATGGTATTGATATCGTGATTGGATGGCGCCAAGGCGAACACCGTTGCGTAAATTTCGGGGCCGTTCATGTCCATTGTGATCACACCACCGGTTTTGCCCAACGTTTCTGGGTCGGCGTAGGTGAGGTCTGGGCTTATTTTTTCCCACGTTTGTCCGTCATTCGTAGTTTTCCATACGTGCTGCGAACAAGTGTACATTACCTTGGGGTCTTTTGGTGCGAACATAATAGGGTAGGTCCATTGCCAACGTTCCGGCAATTCACTTGCAGGTTCACCGGAGAAAAACCTTGGATATACCTGAATGTCACGGGTCTGTCCATTGCTTCTGTCATAACGCGTCAAAAGGGCACCTTGACTTCCCGCATAAAAAATATCCGGGTTGGTCGGGCTTTGTGTGATCCATCCGCTTTCTCCGCCACCTACGGCGTAGTACCATTCGGAACTGGGCCCCCTGGCTTGCATAAAACCCCAACCATCACTTGGCATGGCCAAGGTGGAGTTGTCCTGTTGGGCACCTGCTACATGATAGGGGACATCACTGGTTGCCATCACGTGATAAAATTGTGCCGTTGGATAATCTTGGTCCGTCCAAGTTTTTCCTCCGTTTATGCTCACTACGCCACCACCATCGTTGGAACTTATCATTCTGTCCGGATTATTGGGGTCTATCCAAAGATCATGGTTGTCACTATGCGGGGTGTTGATGGTAACATCAAAAGTTTTCCCACCATCGGTAGATTTAAAGAACCCCACATTTAGACCGTAGACTATATCCTTGTCCTTTGGGTCGGCGTAAATTCTGGAATAATAGAAGGCTCGCTGTCTTAATTTTCGTTCGTTGTTGGTCAACTCCCAAGTTTTTCCTGCGTCATCGGAACGGAAAACACCGCCTTCATTGGCCTCTACAATGGCCCAAACCCGGTTGGAGTCGGCCGGGGAAACGGTCACGCCTATTTTACCTATGGGGCCTTCGGGCATGCCTGGATTTTCGGTCAGGTCCGTCCAAGTCTCCCCACCATCGGTAGACTTCCAAAGTTTGCTGTCCGGTCCACCGCCCCACATTTTCCATGCTTTACGGTACACTTGCCAAGTACTGGCATAAAGTACATTGGGATTGTTCCGGTCTATGATCAGGTCGGCAGCACCTGCTTTATCGCTTACGTAAAGCACTTTTTTCCAGGTTTTACCGCCATCGATGGACTTGAAAACACCGCGTTCCTCATTTTGGCCATAGGGATGTCCCAATGCGGCAACGTAAACAATATCTTCATTGGTAGGATGGATACGGACCCTTGAGATGGCCTGTGTTTCTTCCAGTCCCAGATGTGTCCAGGTTTTTCCGCCATCCGTTGTTTTGTAAACACCATCACCTTGGGTAATACTGCCACGCAATTGGGTTTCTCCCATTCCAATGTATACCACATCTGGATTGGTCTCTGCAACGGCCACGGCACCGACAGATGAACTGGTTACCTGCCCATCGGTGACACATTCCCAGGTATTTCCTCCGTCTACGGTCTTCCAAAGTCCTCCCCCGGTGGCACCAAAGTAGTACTCGTTGGGACGTGTTGGGCTCCCTGAGGAGCCTAAGGTTCTGCCACCACGGTCCGGTCCCAGGTTCCGCCATTTGAAACCACTGTAAAAACCGGTGTCGATTTTGGTGGGGGATGCTTTTTGGGCATTAATAAAAAAAGTTGGGAAAAATACGGAAAGGAGTATCCATGTCCTCATTGGGTTTGTTGGCATTCTCATGGTGTCAAGGTTGGTTATGAGTCGTTATAATAAAGTTACAATTTACTCAATATCGATGAAAAAATTTAATCAAATCATCCAAATCCTTGAATATTTTATGCCTTACTAAAGGAATTGATGCATTTTCTTGGGCAATCAATAATGGAGTTCTTCTAGAATCAACCCGTAATCGTGTTGTAGATCCTCATGCAGCAAAGGAATTTTTTTTCTAATGTACTCCAATTGTCGGTTGTACAAGTTTTTAAGGGTAGTGTTTCTGTTGATGGAAGGCCGAAACGATTTCAGCTTTTCACAGAAATACAGCAATAGCTCCACCTCTGTAGCTTTGTTGCCCGAATAGCGAATGTATTTTTTGATGGTCCGCAATATTTTGCGAACACTTTTTTTGATGTAGAAATAACTGTTGATGTTGATGTCAGCGAACATGGCATCGACCTCCTCCTTTACGGTCTCTATGTAACTTTCCTCGCTATCGGCTTCAAAAAGAAGATAGGTTAGCAACTCCTTGTTCTCTTTTTTGAACCGGGCCAAACGCAGACAGAGCTGCATGGTCTCTTCTTGGGATTTATACTGTAGTTCTTTTTTGAGTTGTGCTACGGTAGCGGCCTTCATAATAATTAACTTCTTAGGTAAGATGCGCCGTTCACATCGATTATGGTTCCCGAGCAATACGCTGCTTCTGTCGATGCTAAAAATAAAATGGCATGGGCAACCTCCTCGGGTTGTGCCATACGTTTAAAGGGCGATTCGCGCAAGAGATTTTCCCGCTCGGCAGGGGTTAGGGTTTCTTTGGCCATTTCGGTCTCCGTAAATCCAGGGGCAACAACTCCAACATAAATGTTGTGCGGTGCCAATTTTTTGGCGAGGGACTGGCTCATGGAGTTCAATGCAGCTTTGCTGGCCCCGTATGCCGGTTTGGTGGGTTCTCCCCGAAACGCACCGCGCGAAGATACGCTTACAATATGTCCGCCCCCGGTTTTTATCATGGCCTTGGCTCCCCAATAGCAAAGATTGGCCACGGCAAATAGGTTGGTCTCAAAAGTTTTTTCCCAAGCATGGGCCCAATGGTCAAAATCGACTTGGTCTATCTCATGAAAAATGGAAATACCGGCATTGTTGACCAACACCTCCAGGCGGCCGAACTCGGCTATAAAATCATTGATCAATGCTTCGGTTCCTGTTTTTTTGGAAATATCCCTTTTAAAAAGTTGATGGCCGCCACCGGGCAATTCTGCCAATGTTTTTTTGGCAACCTTATCATTGCTTCGGTAATTAATGCCCACTTTGGCCCCTTTTTTGGCGAATGCCAAAGCGGTAGCTTTTCCAATGCCGCGCGAGGCACCTGTGATCAGCACGTTCTTTCCAGTGAAATCCATAAAATGATCCTTAATGCTTCAAATATACTAGGAATGTATGTTCTTGAACCTTAAAAAGAATTGAACTACCTTTAAATCACACCAAATATTACCTGAATTGGAACTATGAGTAGAGGAAAAAGACATTGGTTATGGAACGTTTTGATCGTTCTGACCTTGATAGTGTGTGTCCTTGCCTTTGTGGAACACTATAAAAATTGGCACAAGATAGAAGAGGGCAACCTTAGGATTTTCTCGGGCATTTATTATCAAAAAATTCCTTTGACCGAATTGGACAGTGTATTTTTTGTTGAAAAACTGCCCGAAATGGAGCGTTCCAGCGGTTTTTCTTGGATGGAAAAGGAAAAGGGCGTTTTTAACGATTCCATTACCGATACCAAAGTGTACGTTTTTGTGGACGACCTATATCAGCAGAAAATAAAAGTGGTGCACCACGATTCCCTAAAAATGTATGTGAACCTTAAGGATAGCCTTAAAACCGAGGAATTATTTGCACTTTTGCAGACTGAATTACAAAGGAACCAAGAAACTGCAAAAGAGATCCAATGAGGAGATTCAGCTTTATCTTAGTGCTATTACTGCTTCCCTTTCCCGGATTTTCCCAGAACACATTATCGGTAAAAGTGAACAATGTGGAATCCACCAAAGGACGGATCAATGTTGCAGTTTATGATTCGGACGATTCTTTTTTGTCCTTTGATCACGTGTTAAAAACGGACAGTGTGGTCGCCCACAGGGGCAGTGTGGTCTTGAACATTTCGGATTTGCCCGCAGGAGAGTATGCACTGGCTATTTTTCACGATGAGAACGATAATGGAAAGCTCGATACCAACTGGTTGGGAATTCCAAGGGAGAAGGTGGCATTTTCCAAAGCTAAAATGAAAACTTTTGGTCCGCCCAAGTTCAAGGAGTGCGCCTTTACCATGAGTTCGGACCACGAAATACATATAGATCTATAATAGTATGGGAACAATTTTTATGGCCCAGTTGATGGGAGCGTTGTACGGACTTTTAGCGGTGATTTTTGGAGCTTTCGGAGCCCATGCCCTAAAAAAGAAATTGACCCCCGAACTGCTGCAGAGTTTTGAGACGGGGGTCAAATATCAGATGTACCACGCCATTGTGCTTTTGGTTCTTGGCTTTAACCTTGGTTTTGACGCACCGATAGATGCATGGATCGTCAACTGCTTTATTTTTGGAACCTTGTTGTTCTCCTTCAGTATCTATGCCCTTTGCCTAGGTGCCGCCAAAGGCAATAAACCTAGGTTCTTGGGCCCAGTTACGCCAATCGGAGGGCTGCTATTGGTTATCGGGTGGGCCTTGCTGCTCTATTCTTTTATAGCCCATATAATTTAAAGTCTGAGGTACATGTTCCCGTTGATGGTGTTCAGTGTAAGGCTGTTTGAAGCATTGTCGAAACTACCTTGGACCTTTTGGCCCACATATCGGTCGGAAATGGTCAATTGCATGTCCTCGTCCGCATAAATATTCCCATGGATTGTCTCTGCGGTCAATTTTGCGTTTTTCATTACCAAGTCAATTTCCCCATTGATGGTCTGTAGGTCCATATCACCATCATACTTGGAAATATCAATGTCTCCGTTAATTAAATCTGCGGTAAAATTACCTTCAATAATTTTAGAGGTAAGATCGCCGTTAATGCTGCTCACTTTAAAGGTCGCCCCTTTCGGAACATACAAGACATAGTTGAACTCATAGGTGTCACCTTTATAATAGTAGCGCCTTTCTTTACCCGGATTATTTTTGTTCCATTCGTCGTGGAATGCTTCAAAAATGGGTTTGGCATCAGATTCTATAAGCAGTGAGCTGCTGCCTTCATCAATATCCAATTTGTAGAGGTCGATGAATTTACCGTCCAGGGTTGTTATGTCGGCTTTAAAATAGATGGTCGATTTGTCCCATGTTTTGACTTCAATTTTATGGGCAAACTTTACATCCAATTCAATGGATTGTCCGGAGTAATTGAAATTTTTTTCAATGACTTTTTGTGCGCTCAGGGATAGCATTGCCGATCCCATGAAGGCGGTAATGATCAATTTTTTCATGACTGTTCGTTTTTTTGATTTTTAATATTTAATTGATGTGTTATCACCTTGGGCGCAGTCGAATGATGGATGAAAAACATCTCGACTACGCTCGAAGTGACAGCTTGATTTATTTTTTCCTGAGGTACATGTTCCCGTTGGTGGACTTCATCGAAATTTTTACACCCCCTCCGTTAATTGAAGCTTTTATGTTCCTCCCCAATACGGACTTTAGCCCATTTTTGTCCTCGGCCTTAACCTCAAAGTCGGTATATACATTGCCATTGAGGGTGCTCAGTGCTAGGTTTGCCGGAGTGTTGGATGGCAGGCTGACATCCACTTCCCCATTGGTTGAATAAAGGGAAATGGGGGAGCCTTGTGTTACTTTTCCGAAAGTCACCTTCAGTTCACCGTTTAATGAGTTCGCAGTGACGGGGCCGTTAACGTTCAATATTTTTACACCTCCGTTCAGCTGGGCATCTGCTTCAATTTCTCCCGAAAAGCCATCGATTTCGATGTCCCCGTTCCATGTGCTTTTTACAGCGATGTTCTGGGAGGCTGGCAAGTATATCTCACCTTTTTTATTTTTTCTCAAATTGTAAACGATCAGGGTATTTCCATCTTGGACCACGGAAAACCCTACATTGGTATTGTCGGTACCGCCCTCACCGACCAGTTTCAAACCTTTGGCGCGTTCTGGCGTTTTTACTTCCGGGCCCGATTTGATGAGCAGTTCGTTGGCATTATGGGTTTTTACCACAATATCCGTTTGGGACTCGATTTTTACCCATTGGATTCCATGAAGTGATTTGGTGTAATCGCTTTGCGCTTTGGCAATGGTGACCACAAAAAGGGCCATTAAAATAAATGTGAATTTTCTCATGATTTTCGTTTTTTGATGTTTATGTTAGACTTGGCAACACTGCCTTGATTTGTTCTTTGATAAAAGGTTGTGTGTCCTCTTTTTCCAATAATTTTTTCATGGGCTCGGCCGCTTTTTTCTCTTGAATCTGAACCAAGGCTTGAATAATGGATACTTGTATACTCGGATTTTTTTCTTGTTCCAGAGCCTGGACAAAGGTGTTTTTGACCATTTCGGATGATGTAAATTTGGCCAATGCCTCAAAAGCGGTCATCCGGACATTGTCGTTTTCGTCGTATAACAATCGGTTGGAGAGTGCCTGGATGATGGCTTCATCCGGTTGTTCAAATTCCTCGATATAATTTACCCCTTGGATTCGTTTGCTGGCGGATTGGTTCTCCATCAACGATAGCATGGCGGTTTGTTTCATCCGATCGGTTTCATATTGAAGCTGTGCAATGTCCTTGTTCGCTTTTCGCTGTTGAAATAGGCTTCCCATTTGAAATGCTGCGACCAAAAGGGCAATACTGGCAGCAATTTTCAGGGCATTCCCTGTCCAGTTGGATGATGGTCTAGAGTTAAGTTGAACCACATTGCCCTGATTTGATTTTTCTTGCTGGAGAACTGCTTCAAACTTGGACCTTAACCTGTCCGTTGGTATTGATACTTCTTTGTCAAAAGCATTAAAAAGTTGCTTAGTCCCTTCCAGTTCCTTTTGGCAATCGGCACATTGTGCTATGTGTTTTTCGAAGGATGCCTTGTCGGAGCGGTTCAAATTGCCATCCAGATAATCCGGTATTTGGTCAAAAACGTGTTGCTTTTCCATGGCTATATACTTTCTAAATAGATATTTTTCAATTTTTTTAAGATCCTGCACACCCTTGTCTTTACCGCACCAGGGGTGCTGCCCATAATTTCGGCTAGCTCATCGTATTTGATTTCCTTGTAGCGGTTCAAGATTACCAGTTCCCTGTCAAATGGGTCAAGTTGGCTCAGGGCGTACTGTAAGTGGGCATTGTTGTCGCTCACGTCGTTTTCCTCTTCCACTGCTTTGTATGCCAATACCTCGATATCATCATGCGATTTATGGTTTCTTGTGTAATATGTTTTTAGACTGTTGCGCGCTATGGTAAACATCCACGACAAGAAGGCCCCATTGTTGTATGAGTTCCGATACTTGATCAGTTTGTAAAAAACATCTTGTGTAAGATCTTCGGCCAACATTTTGTCACCGGACATTTTATACAGAAAATTATACACATGCCTGTGGTGACGGTCAAAAAGTACCTTGAGCAAATCCAAGTTGCCCTCGGATACTTTTTGCATGATCATTTCATCTGAAAGCGTTTCCAAATGCTGTTTTTTAGTTGGCGTTTGACTTATATAGTCAGGAAATTAATAAAGGTTACAGAAAGGGGGCAAAAAAAGCAAAAATTGTTTTGAAAAGAGGTCAGGTACTGGAGGATAGGTATAGCATTGTCACTTTTGACCGTAGCCTAGAGGGCAACATCATGAAAAACCAGGTGAGCTCTACCTGACAAATCATAACTTATTAACTACAACCACAATTGTCACTTCCGCAGGAATTGGAGTTGCCTTTGTTTTTACTGAAGATGGATTTGGGAAGCAAGAATTTCCAGACCAAATATCCTACTGCGATAAGCAATGTTCCGTATGCTAAAATTTGTTGAACCATTTTCGGATTAACTTAAAATTTGATAGGCCATCAATGCTATAATATAAGCAAAAACGCTCATAAAGCCCAATTGTATCATGGGCCATTTCCAAGAATTGGTCTCTCTTTTTACAATGGCCAGTGTACTCATACACTGCATGGCAAAGGCGTAGAACAACATTAATGAAATACCGGAGGCCAAATTGAACAGTGGTTCGCCATCTTGATCCAATTCTGCTGCCATTCTGTTCTGTATGGTTTCTTCTTCATCGCTTCCCACACTGTATATGGTCGCCAAGGTCCCTACGAACACTTCACGCGCGGCAAAGGAGGTCAATACCGCAATTCCGATTTTCCAATCGTAGCCCAAAGGCTCAACAACTGGTTCAAAAGCTTTTCCTGCTTGACCAATGTAGGAGTGTTCCAATTTATAGCTGGCTATTTCCTGTGCAATGGCCCTTTCGGAGAGTTCTTCCCTGAGGGCTTGGATGGAATCCTGTAATGCGCCGGCGGCCATACCTTCGGTTTCCGCGTTGGCGCGATAGGCATCTATATTGTTCTGCACATAATTTTTACTGTAGGTGCTCAATCCGTCGCTTTCAATACGTTCGGCTACAATACGTTCGGCGTTCTGGAAATCATCAGAATAGCCGTTGGAGCCTAAAAACCATAACACAATGGAAATGGCCAAAATAATCTTACCTGCACCCAGCACAAAGCTCTTGGTCTTTTCAATCACGGTATAGCCAACATTTTTCAGCAAGGGCAAACGATAGGTCGGCATCTCGATCATAAAAACGGACCTACTCTTAATTTTAAGGATCTTGTTCAGCACCATGGCGGATAACAAGGCGGTTCCAAAGCCGATAAGATATAGGAGCATCAAGGTCAATGCTTGGTAACTTAACCCTAAAACGCTTCCTTCCGGAATTACGAGCGCTATCAGAATTAAGTAAACGGGCAATCTTGCGGAGCATGTGGTAAAGGGCGTCACCAAAATGGTAATAAGGCGTTCCTTCCAATTCTCTATGGTACGCGTGGCCATAATGGCCGGAATGGCGCAGGCATTTCCTGAAATCAATGGGACAACGCTTTTTCCGCTCAATCCAAAGGGACGCATCAACCTATCCATCAAGAATACTACCCTGCTCATGTAACCTGATTCTTCCAGCAATGAAATAAAGAGGAACAGGAAGGCGATTTGTGGAATAAAGATGACGATTCCACCGATACCGGCAACAATCCCTTCCGCAAGTAAATCGGTGAAAACCCCGGGAGGTAAGGTGTTTTTGATCCATTCCGCTGCCATGGCAAAATTTTCATCAATAAAATCCATGGGGTAGGAGCTCCACTCAAAAATGGCTTGGAAGATCAGCAATAGGATGGCAAAGAATATGAGATAGCCAAAGACTTTGTGTGTCAAAATCTTATCCAAGGAAGCACGTAGGCCCTTGGCGGCCATAAAATCCACCTTATAGGTTTCCTTTAAAATATTGTTGATCAGCTGGTAGCGAAGAACGGTTTCCTTATGCTGTAATTTTTTGAGCTCGTCCTTGGACTTGGTGGAGAAATCGGTCGCATCCTCAATGCGTTTTTTTTCGATGGGCATAAAGTTTACGTCCTGCGTGATCACCAGCCATAATTTGTAAAGGTCTTCTTGGGGGAAGGTGCTTTTTAGGCGCTCAAAATATTCCGGGGATATTCTAGAGGTATCCAAGATAGGTTTTGAGGAGATGCTCTTGTAGTCGGCAATGAGCTCCTTGATTCTATCGATTCCGGTATTTTTTCTGGTACTCACAAGGGCAATCTTGGTGTCCAGCTTTTTTTCCATGGCCTCCACATCCAACGAAATGCCCTTACGGTCCATACGGTCCGCCATGTTAATCACTAGAATGGTAGGAATCCTAAGGTCTTTGATTTGGGTGAAAAGCAGTAAGTTCCTTTTCAGGTTTTCCACATCGCTGATCACAACGGCAACATCGGGATAGTCCTTATCGTTTTTGTTGAGCAAAAGCTCTACGACCAGACTTTCGTCCAACGAAGTAGTATTAAGGCTATAGGTTCCGGGCAGGTCTAGGATATGGGCCTTTACGCCCCTCGGAAGTTTACAGATACCTTCCTTTTTCTCTACCGTGATGCCCGGATAATTGCCTACTTTTTGTTTAAGTCCGGTAAGTTGGTTAAAAACCGAGGTTTTTCCAGTATTGGGGTTCCCGATTAGGGCTACATTGATGTTCTTGCTCATTTGGCCTGCATTTCTTCAATAATTTCCAACTCGATGAGTTTTGCCAAAGACCTTCTTATTGCCAAATGGCTTCCGCTTAGGTTGATGTAAATGGGATCGTTCAAAGGTGCAATTTGCAATAGTTCCACACTATTTCCGGGCAAGCACCCCAATTCCAATAACTTTATAGGAAGTATATGTTCGGTGAAATCTTTAATTATCCCCTTTTGTCCATATTGTAAATCTGCAACCGTCACCACTGTTCTTATTTAGAATAAATTTAAGTAAGGCCAAAAATAAGTAAAAAAGGATAATTAGATGCTCTAATCATAAATAAACGTGCCGGGGCTATTCTTTATAGCTGGCTTTAAGTATTTTAATGTCACCAAGCAGTTTGTTTATCTCTTCTGGGTTGGTGCCATCGTAAAAGCCCCGAATTCGTTTTTCCTTATCTACCAAAATAAAGTTTTCGGTATGGATCATGTCAAATGGTCCTCCGTCCCCATCATTTTTAACGGCTAGATAGGATTTTCTGGCGAGCTCATAAATCTGCCTTTTGTCACCGGTCACTAGGTTCCATTTACTATCGATCACCCCTTTTTCCAGGGCGTACCTTTTTAATTGGGCAACGGTGTCGATTTGTGGCGTAACCGAGTGGGAGAGAAGCATAATATTTGGGTCGTCCTTAATGGCTTCTTGAACCTCGACCATATTTTTTGTCATTATGGGACAAATGGTAAGGCATGTCGTGAAAAAGAAATCCGCCACATAGATCTTGTCCTTATAATCTTCCTGTGTTATGGTTTTCCCATTTTGGTTCACTAGGGAGAAATCCGCTATTTTGTGATATTTTTTGGTGTAATGTAAAGTGCTGTCGACCAGTGATTTATCTACCATTGAGGGTTGGTAGATGGGAAGCATTTGTTGGGGTTGCAAGGCATTGTAAAAGAGGTAGACGATTACAGCTGAAAGCCCTAGCATTACAATTCCGAACAGTTTGTACTTGGCAAAAAATGATCCCATGCTTACAAAATTACGACCCAATTGACTATTCCTCAAGGATAAAGGGACTTATTGTTGCTAAATCTTTCTTAAATGATATAGGGATTAAAAATGCGGTTTTTTTATCAATCCCTAAAAGGTTACTTTTGTGCGTTTTAACAAAAGACGTCGGATGACCCCAATAGTTATAAAGACCATACAATTCTTTCTGAGTTTATCGCTCTTGATCGTACTTCATGAGCTTGGACACTTTATCCCAGCAAAGCTTTTTAAGACAAGGGTGGAGAAGTTTTACCTCTTTTTTGATGTGAAGTTCTCCCTGTTCAAAAAGAAAATTGGCGAGACCGTGTATGGTATCGGTTGGTTGCCCTTGGGCGGATATGTGAAGATCTCCGGGATGATCGATGAAAGCATGGACAAGGAACAGATGAAGGAGGAACCTAAGCCTTGGGAGTTCCGTAGCAAACCGGCTTGGCAACGTTTGATCATTATGCTCGGTGGAGTTACCGTGAATTTTGTTTTGGCGGTTGTTATTTTTATTGGGCTTGTTTTTACCTATGGTGAACAGTATATCGCCAATGATAGCTTAAAGGATGGAATCTGGGTTACCGAGAAAAGTTTGGGAGATGAATTGGGAATACGGACAGGAGATAAAATTTTATCTATTGATGGGAAAAAGATAGAAGCCCTGCAACAGGTGCTTCCAGAAATGGTCTATGGTGAGAAGTATACTATTGAAAGGGATGGACAGGTAATAGAGAAAGAGATTCCTGTTGATTTTATTGAAACCTTATCTGAGGATAAAGAAAAAGCCCGTTTTATTTACTATAGGGTTCCGTTTATCATTAGTGGAATCCCTAAAAAATCACCCAATTTGAATAGTGGCCTGCAAGAAGGGGATGCCGTAGTTGAAATGGCAGGAAAACCAGTAGAGTACAAAGACCAGGTAACTCCTATATTGGAAGCCAACAAGGGAGGTACTGTTCCTGTAAAGGTTAATCGCAATGGAGGTATTGTGGACTTGACATTAAATGTTTCTGAAGAGGCAGCTTTGGGAGTTGCTTTGATGACCCCAGAGGAATACAAAGAAAAAGGCTATTTGGAACAAAGAACATTGACTTATTCATTCTGGGAATCCATTCCTGCTGGATGGAACAAGGGTGTAAAAACGCTTTCGGACTACATCAAGGGAATGAAAAAGATATTTAATCCAGATACAGGCGCTTATAAAGAAGTTGGTGGTTTTGCAGCTATTGGTGGTATGTTCCCCGACACTTGGAACTGGCCGGCATTTTGGGCCACAACGGCCTTTATATCCATTATTTTAGCCTTTATGAACATTTTGCCCATACCGGCATTGGACGGTGGACACGTCATGTTCTTGTTGTATGAAATGGTAACGGGTCGCAAGCCGAGCGATAAATTTTTGGAGTATGCCCAAATGATAGGCTTCTTTATTTTAATCGCTTTGTTGCTGTTTGCCAATGGTAACGATTTATACAAATGGCTTTTTAAATAGAAAAGCAATTTTTTTGTTTGTGGTGTAAAAAAGAATCTATTATATTTGCACCCGCTTAAGGTAAAATATTCCTCCTTAGCTCAGTTGGTTAGAGCATCTGACTGTTAATCAGAGGGTCCTTGGTTCGAGCCCAAGAGGGGGAGCAGATATAACCCAATAGGTATTATACTTATTGGGTTTTTTGTTTTTGAGCCTATTTTTATAAAAAATGGAGGGACGAATTCATTAAAGGAACATTTAGTGATAATTTGGATATGAAAGAATTGAAAGATTTTATTGAAAGAGAATCCAATAGAGTTTTTGCCATAATAGCTAGATATCCAGATGCTAATAATGATATTGTTGATAACCCTGTTATGGATGAAATTTTGACGATGGATGGATTTGAATACTTTGAAAGGGTTGAGGTAAAGCCCGGCATGGTCGAGAATAATTAAGGAACGAATGAAAGCAGCATACAGATTTCTTTTAGTAGGACTATCTCTAAAGTGTGTAAATAAAAATTAGCGGGGGCATCCCCCGCTAATTTTTTGTCTAATTTTAAATATTTGCACATTATGAAGAAAGAAGGATTGTTCAACGAGGATTTCCTGAAGCAGTTCAAATCGGGAGACGAGCTCAACGGTTTTCTCAAGGAACTCCAGAAGCGCGGCATCGAGAAGATGCTGGAAGGGGAACTGGACGGCCACCTGGATTATGAAAGGCGCAAGCGCTCGTCCAATACCAACAAGCGCAACGGACACTCCAAAAAGAAAGTGAGGACCTCCTTCGGGGGGTATATTTGGCCACAAGGGAGGCCACCGAGAAGTGGTCAATGCCTATAAGGAACTGGGGCATCATCCTGAACCAGTTCCTCACGATTTATGAAAAAAGGGTCAGGCTCTAAAAAGCCCAACCCCGTTATTTTCAACTTACACCCTTATTGGGATAGTGTCTTTTTTTATTGTTGGGCCATTTCCAAGTGGATGGTCAACTCCACTTCATCCCCCAATGTAGGTGTATCACCGCCAACTCCAAATGCCAATCGGTCTACGGTTCCGGTAAGCTTTAGCCCTGCTTTCAATTTTTGACTGCGTTGATCGGTAATTATTCCGTTCACAGTGCCTTCCAGGGTAACCGGTTTGGTAACACCGTGCATACTCAAATCGCCCAAAAGTTTAAAGGTCTTGTCCCCGGTTTTCTCAAAGCTTGTACTCTTAAAAGTAATGGAAGGATACTTTTCCGCTTCAAAAAAATCGGCGCTTCTCAAATGGTCGTCACGTCTATCGTTGTCGGTATCAATACTCGTGGTTTTAATGTCCACCATAAATTCGGCGTCGTCAAAGGTATCGGTAGCCGTTGCCGTTATGTCAAAATCGCTAAAATGCCCTTCAACTGTAGAGATCATTAAGTGCGAAATGCCAAAACCGACCTTGGAGTGCGCTCCGTCAGATTTCCAAGTGGATTGGGCGGAAACCATAAGGGTCGTCAAAAATGTAATTGCGAAAAGTGTCTTTTTCATGATTGTGTGATTAAGTGTTAGTAGTCTTGTTTATAATGCTTTTAACCAATATTAGATAAAAATTTCAACTAAATATGGTCATTTAAAACTTAAAATATAAATATTTTCCGTGAACAACATGGCTTAACCCTCAATCAACCAATCGATTAAGCATGGCAATAAATAAAATGTCGTTGAGGGGGTAAATATGGTTGTTGGTAAAGCTACTTTTCTTTAACAGCGGTTTTATATATAGTTTTGGCTAAATTAACTGTATTGTATTGATTTCTAAAAAGGAACTTCTTTTCCAGATTGTACTGCATGTATTGGTACTGCTTTTTTTCTCGTTCGACAGGAATACGGGAAATATAGTGGTCCACCGTGCCATATTTCTTTCCCTTTATAGTGTGGCCACCGTGGCGGTGACATACTATTTAATGCCCAAATTTTTATACAAAAAGAAATATTTACAGTTTTTCTTGGGTTCTGCCATCGTGGTCTCCATTGTTATTGTGATAGAAGAGGTGGTGTTGGAACCAATTATTTTCCCAGGTACCAAGAGGGGGACTACTTTTCCGGGAGTCTATGTTTCCCTTTTGGGAATTTTACCTGTAATGTTCATTCTGTCGGGATGTAAATTTGGATGGGACGCCCTTAAGAAGCAAGCCCAGATAGATGAACTAGAGTCAACTATTCAAGAAAGTGAGCTTCAATTTCTGCGCAGTCAAATAAACCCCCATTTTTTGTTCAACAACCTGAACAACCTATATTCTTATGCCTTGCAAGAATCGCCCAAGACACCGGAGATCATACTCGAGATGAGCGGCGTGCTGAGATATATGTTATACGAATCCAAGGAAAAATTGGTGCCCTTGAAAAAGGAACTGGAACAATTGGGCAACTTCATCCGCCTGTACAAGTTGCAGATAGAGGATAGGGGCGAAGTGCAATTTGATGTGGACGATATTGAGGGGGAATACAGGATCGCACCTTTAATCTTGATCGTATTCATCGAAAATGCATTCAAACATAGCCAATCCGGTCAATCTTCCGATATTGAGATAGATATTTCGGTAAAACTCAAAAATTCTATATTGGAATTTCGATGCAAGAACAACTATGAGCCGGGTTTCAGTTTGGACAGTGTTGCCAAAGGGATCGGTTTAAAAAATGTAAAGAAGCGCCTTGAACTTCTTTACCCAAAAAAGCATATTTTGCATATAGAGGAGACCGATAACAGTTATAAGGTGTTTCTAAAGCTGGAATTGGAAAAGATTTAGGTTATGAGGTGTATCATTGTTGAAGATCAACCGCCGGCACAGCGGATATTGAAGAAGTTTATTCAGGACGTGCCCACATTGCAGTTGGTACAGGTTTTTTCTGATGGACTGACAGCTATGGAGTTCTTGAACAAAGAGTCGGTAGATCTTATGTTTCTGGATATTCACCTGCCCAAGATCAATGGTCTCGATTTTTTGAAGAGTATTCCAGATCCGCCACATGTGATCTTCACTACCGCTTTCTCCGAATATGCACTTGAAGGATACGACTTGAACGTGGTGGACTATCTTTTAAAGCCATTTTCTTTCCAGCGGTTTTTACAGGCCGTGAACAAGGTAAATGCAAAACATGAGCATGTCATATCCAAAAATGATACCACTCCACTTACTGAGATTTATGTAAAATCCAGTCATGAACATATCAAGGTTTTGGTTAGGGATATTTACACGATTGCCTCTGATTCCGATTACACAGAGATTCATCTAAAGGAAAAAAAAATATTGTCCAATGAGCCCCTGCGGCACTGGATGGAAGTGTTGGGGGGCAGTCAATTTTACCAAATACACAAATCCCATATCATCAATACCAAAAAAATAGACCGTATTTCCGGTAACATGGTGTTGCTGACCAACGGCGCCAAAATACCCATGGGGAGGGCCTATAAAGACAATTTCTTAAAAAGCATCCTATAAAAAAGCCCGGAACATCCGGGCTTTTTTTGTTTCAAATTCAGCTTCTACCTCGCAAAATAGATATAGATTCCAATTACGACTATGGCAATAAATGCACTTGCCAATTTTACGTGTTTCCAAGGCTCTATGGATACTTGCTTGGTATATTCCAATTGGAAAGGCTCCTTTCTTGGATAAAACTTACCAATGATCAACATAATAGCAATGTTTGAAATAAACAGGATTGCCATTACGTGCAAATAATGAGGGTATGCACCGGCCTCTATCAAATTAAGTTCGGCAGCATCGGTAACTCCGTTTGCTTTTGCTTCAGCCAATGCGTTGGCGACCATTCTTGGCCCCACGATAAATTGACTGATAATGTAAAGAACAGAGCCTGAAAGGATACCAATTTTTGCCGCGATGGCAGGAACTCTTTTAGTGAGATAGCCCACCACGATAATTGTGAAGATGGGAATACTATAAATACCATTGATTTCCTGCAAATAATTGAACAAGCTGCCCGCGTTGGCAATAAGCGGTGCTATGAACATGGCCGCAAGAGCCAAGCATACGCCGAACACCTTGCCATATTTTACCACGGTCATTTCCGATGCATTCTTGTTGATATGCTGCTTGTAGATGTCTATTCCGAACAAGGTTACCGAACTATTGAGTACACTATTGAAAGAACTCAAAATGGCCCCGAAAAGTACTGCGGCGAAGAAGCCCATCAATGGTTTTGGAAGTACGGCCCGTACCAATTCTGGATAAGCAAGGTCACTGCTGGCCAACCCCCCTTCAAAATAGTAGTAGGCGATCATTCCGGGCAACACTAGGATAATAGGCCCTAGAATTTTTAAAAATGCTGCTAATAAAAGTCCTTTTTGCCCTTCGGCAAGGTTCTTTGCTCCCAGTCCCCGTTGAATAATTTGTTGGTTGGTCCCCCAATAGAAAAGCTGAACCAGCATCATTCCGGTGAAAATGGTGGAAAATGGCACCTCCTGTCCCGGATTCCCGGTCGAATCAAAACGTTCCGGATTTGCTGCCATTAAGGTTTCCAATCCTCCCATCACACTCCCATCACCTATGGCCATCAGACCAAAAACCGGAATCATGATACCACCGATAATAAGACCAACGGCATTGATACTATCTGAAACCGCAACCGCTTTCAATCCACCAAAAACTGCATAAATGGAACCGATGATGCCAATGCCCCAGATACAGATTACCAAGGCTGTGGAGTCCGAAACCCCCAATAATCCGGGAACATCGAACATACCACTTATGGCGACCGAACCAGAATATAATATGACAGGAAGCAGAACCACTACGTAACCTGTGAGGAACAATCCAGAGGTTATGGTCTTTGTGGCCACATCAAAACGTTTGGCCAAAAACTGGGGAACCGTTGTTAATCCACCCTTAAGGTAGCGGGGTAGGAGGAACATGGCCGTTACCACGATGGCGAGTGCGGCCAAGGTTTCCCAGGCCATTACCGATAGCCCATCTTTGTAAGCGCTTCCGTTTAGCCCTACAATTTGTTCCGTGGATAGGTTGGTCAGCAGCAAGGAGCCCGCTATTACTCCAGCGGTAAGGCTTCTGCCTCCCAAGAAATAACCATCCGACGATGTTTCATCTGTTTTTCTAACGGACCACCACGATATGATTCCTACCAATAGTGTGAATCCCAAAAACGAAATAAGTGCCATAGTATAATATTTGGTGTTCTGTCCATGGACAAAACAATTTGTTCAGCTGGTTGTGCACGCTAATATAGCCTGAATTTTCCGAAATGCGGGATGAACCCGTAAACACAACATTTTAACTTGGATTGGAGGTTTTTGGAAAATTTGATATGGCAATAAATGCCTGTAAAAAGATAATGGATAGCTAACAATTATTTAAACTGAAAAGGCAGGTTTTATCCTTATAAATGTGAGTAATTTGAAACATATTTTTATTATTTGTAAACATTTATGGGTAAAAGTACGCTCACAAAGCGATCAGGGTTTGGGTTTCTGCTGCATGCTTCGCTTGCTGCCTTTGGCACATACTTTTGTATGTACGCCTTTAGGAAACCATTTTCCGTGGCCTCTTTTGAAGGACTCTCCTTTATAGGAGTGGATTACAAAATTCTTTTGGTGATTGCCCAGGTACTTGGGTATGCCCTTTCCAAATTTGTGGGCATTAAGGTGATATCCGAATTAAAGCCCAATAGAAGATTACTTTACCTAATTTCTCTTATAGTACTTGCCGAAATTTCGCTAGTGCTATTTGCATGGGTACCCACCCCGTACAATATTCCATTTATGTTCCTTAACGGTTTTCCATTGGGCATGATCTGGGGCATTGTGTTCTCCTATATAGAAGGACGTAGGTTTACCGATATTTTGGGAGTAGTACTGTCCTCAAGCTTTATTGTATCAAGTGGAGTGGTAAAATCGGTCGGGTTATTTGTGGTGAATTCATGGGGGGTTAGCGAGTTTTGGATGCCGTCCGTAACCGGGGCACTCTTCCTTTTTCCTCTTTTGATATGTTCGTATTTGTTGCAACGGGTACCTCCACCAACCCCTGAGGATATTGCCAATCGAACCGAGCGGATACCGATGACAGCTGCAGATAGAAAAAGCTTATTAAAGAAGTTTATGTTCCCATTGCTCATCATAGTGTTGTTCTATACTTTTTTGACGGCTTTTAGGGATTTTCGTGACAATTTTGCCCGAGAATTGTGGGATAGTATCGGTTATCAAGGGAATGCCTCTGTTTATTCTACCTCCGAAATTATCATTGCCCTTGTAGTGCTTTTGATTATCGGGGCCATCTTTTATGTGAAAGATAACTTTAAAGCCTTGCTTACCTATCATGCCCTGCTTATCCTAGGGACCTTGGTATTGGTGGTCAGTACCATAATGTTTCAAACCGGGGTGTTGGACCCGTTTGTTTGGATGGTCTGTACTGGGTTTGGACTCTACATCTGTTATGTGCCGTTCAACTGTCTCTTTTTTGACCGGTTTATTGCCACTTTTAAAGTAAAGGGAAACTCGGGTTTTCTGATCTATATTGCCGATGCCTTTGGTTATTTGGGAAGCATTTTGGTGTTGCTCTACAAGAATTTTGGACAGGCCGATGTATCATGGCTCAAGTTTTTCGTCTATGGCACCTATGCCGTTGCTGTAATCGGTATAGTAAGTACATTAATATTATATGGGCATTTCGTGGCCCGCCGCAAGTCGGAAGAACTTAATAAGCAATTGGAATATGGACAATAAGTATGATGCCGTCATAGTAGGTGGGGGTGTTTTGGGAACTTTTCACGCCTACCATGCACTGGAATTGGGCCTAAAGGTTTGTTTGGTGGAAAAAGATGCCTATCCCAGAGGAGCTACTACACAAAATTTTGGACAGGTTGTCCCTTCGGGTATGGATTCCAAATGGCAGAAATTTGGAATGGAAAGTCTGAAAATATACAAGGAGATTCAATCCCAGTTTGATATAAGTATCCGCCAGAACGGAACAGTATACTTGGCTTCCAATGAAGAGGAAGAACAGTTGTTGATGGAGTTGAGAGCTATCAATAATGGGAACGATTACATATCAAAAATGCTCACCAAACAAGAATGTTTGGCCAATTACCCTGGACTTAGAAAGGAGTATGTTACAGCTGGATTATTTTTTCCAGATGAGGTCACAGTGGAACCTAGGACCATGATCCATAAGCTCCAGAAATATTTGATGGACCAGAAAGGCTTGGACATCAGGTTTGATTTCCCCGTTGTATCCTGTGAATCCAAAGAAGAGTGGGTTTCGATCCAAAGCACAACAGGTGATGCGATATGCGGTAAGAAAGTAATTGTTTGTAATGGAGCGGAGTTTAAAAATCTGTACCCTGAACTATTTGCCAGCAGTGATTTGGAAGTTTCCAAACTACAAATGATGCAGACCAAACCACAAAAGCACTACGAGTTAAAGGGGTCTGTCTTAACGGGATGGTCCATTAGGAGATACGAGGCATTTCAAGAGTGCCCATCCTTTGTTGGAATCAAGGAAAACGAGCCGAAGGATAGCCCTCAGAAAAAATGGGGCGTACATATTCTTTTTAAACAAGCGATGGATGGTTCGGTGATTTTGGGCGATTCCCACCAATATGCCGATGTCAACAGGGTCGAGGACCTGGGTTATGATCTGGATATGGACATCGATAATTTTATGATCGATGAAGCCCGAAAAATCATTGACCTTCCTACGTATCAAATTCAAAATAGATGGTACGGAATGTACTCGCAATGTAAAAACAGTGATATTTTTCAAAAAACCATCGACCACAATATTCATATTGTAACAGGTATTGGCGGTAAAGGGATGACAGGCAGTGCCGGGTTCTCGAAAAAGAATATCGCTACAATATTTAATAAGCAGAAAATCAACTTATGAAAAAGATAGAATTGGCCGTTTTTGATATGGCAGGTACCACAGTGAACGAAGATAATGTGGTATACAAAACGGTAAGGGCCGCTTTGGCCAAACATGGGGTAGAGGTTACTCTGGATACCGTATTGGAATTTGGTGCAGGTAAGGAAAAGTTTAAGGCCATTGCAGATATTTTGGAACAGACACAAACCAATGGGATAGATGCGGATGTGGTTTTTAAGGATTTTAAAGGGATGCTTGAAGAGGCCTATGCCAATTTGGAGGTTACCTCTTATGATGGTGTAGAGGCGTTTTTTCAGCTGTTAAGATCCAAAGATGTAAAAGTAGTCTTGAACACTGGATACGACCAAAAGACAGCTAGTTCCTTGTTGGAGAAATTGGGTTGGGTCGCAGGGAATCAAATAGATGCCGTTATTACTGCCGATGATGTGGTAAACGGAAGACCTTCATCGGAAATGATAGACAGGGCCATGAACCTGTTCGGGATCACTAAATCAGAGAATGTTTTAAAGGCAGGTGATTCCGTTATCGATATTGAAGAAGGAAAAAATGCCAATTGTGGAATTACAGTTGGAGTACTGACCGGCGCCCAAACACGTGAACAGTTGTCGACTGCCGAACCGACACTGATCCTGGATTCCTTGACCGATTTGGAAGAAGTATTGTTTTCTTGATCAAATAAAGTAATAGACCACCAACATTTTAGAGGCAACTTTTCCTCTGTTGATGGGCACATGGGGGATTCTACCGTCAAAGAAAATGGAATCCCCTTCTTTTAAAAGAATTTCTTGGTCGCCAATCTCGTAATAGCACTCTCCTGTTAACATATATTTGAACTCAAAAGCATCGGTCACTACTTTTTCCCTTTTCGAATCGGGCTGCACTTCCAGAAGCACACTTTCAAAACCCACAGAGTTCAATTGTTTTCCGAAAATATAATTATAGGTAAACCCTACCGCTTCGTCCTCTTTTTCTATAACGGACTGTTCGTGTTTGCGGGTCACAATAAAATTTTGGCCGATACCTTTCGGAATACCATCAAAAAAATCGGTCATCTGGGTGCCCAATGCCTCCACAATTTTTAAAAACACAGGAAGAGATGGTATGGTCCTACCATTTTCAATGCGTGAAATAAGCCCCGCGGTTACACCTGCAGCTATCGCAACGTCGTTTATGGTCTTTTTATTGTTCTTGCGGATCTGCTTTATTCTTTTCCCAATCCCGATGAGGTAATCTTCCATTGTTTATAGTGCTCCTGAATTTTAATATTTATAATATTTTTTAATAAATCAAGATTACTAAAAAAATACGGTTAATCCATTAAATTACTGGGGTATATTGTGAAAAATGTCTTTTTTGCTGATTTGAACAAGTTGCATATTTGTAAATAATGTTTACATAACATTAAGCAGTTTCTTTTAACCTTTCCGTATCATTTTTTTAATGTGTTTAAAGGCATGTCTTAACTCATGTGTTGGATATTTGTTGATAAATAATTAACCAATTTTTACAAATACTCAACAAATGAAAAAATCGATTGTAGCTTTTTTACTTGCATTCACCGTAAGTATAATGGGCTATTCGCAAGTCACCTTTTCAGGAAAGGTATTAGACGAGAACAACGTGCCATTGCCGGGTGCATCGGTGGTTGTAAAGGGTGGATCCACTGGTGTGGCGACCGACTTTGATGGAAATTTTGAAATAGAGCTCCCGCAAGGAGGGGAAATCTTGGTGGTATCCTATATAGGATATATCTCCCAGGATTTGGAAACAACTGGCCAAGCTACTGCAACCATTGTATTACAGCCCGATTCACAACAATTGGATGAGGTTGTGGTAACCGCTTTGGGTATTCAAAGGGAGACCAAAAAGCTTGCCTATGCGGTACAAAAGGTGTCGGGGGAGGAAATTTCCGAGGCCAAGGAGACCAACGTGGTCAATTCCCTTGCCGGTAAAATGGCCGGTGTCCAGATTACGGGTGGAAACTCGGGCGTTGGATCTTCTTCACAGATTATTATACGTGGGGAGAACTCCCTTAACCCAAGTCCCAATGCCAACTCACCTTTATTTGTAGTGGACGGTATCCCGATCAACAACAATGTGAACAATACAGGTAGTGAAGGCAACATGGGGGTTGATTATGGTAACGGGGCCATGGACATCAACCCCGATGATGTAGAGACCATGACCGTGCTCAAAGGCCCAAATGCAACTGCGCTCTATGGTTCCAGAGGAGCCAATGGGGTTGTGCTTATTACCACGAAATCAGGTAAGGGAAGTAAAGGGATTGGAGTTTCTTATACTCACAACTCTACCTTTGAAGACCTATTGACGCTTCCAAAGTATCAAAATCGTTACGGACAAGGTTCCGGAGGGCAATTTGCCTTTAATGATGGTGGTCAGAACCGTTCCTTGACAGGTGGAGTGAACGATCACGTGGACGAAAGCTGGGGGCCAGCCTTAAACGGACAATTGATTCCTCAGCACGATAGTCCAACAACGAGTGGATTGAGAGCAGGTGACGTTCATGTTAGGCCAAGAAATCCTGATGGAACATTTGCAGACGATATCATCGCAACGCCTTTTTCCCCGCAGCCCAACAATATTGATGATTTCTTTAGAACAGGCTTTACCATGAGCAATAACATTGCTTTGACCGGAGCTAACGAAGATGGTAATTTCAGGGTGTCCTTCACCGATTTGCAAAGTGAGAGTGTTATCCCAAACTCTAATTTTAAAAGAAGATCGTATCAAGTAAATGGATCGTACAACCTTACCGATTGGTTAAAGGTGACCGGTTCCATGAACTACATCAACTCCAATTCCCGTAACCGTCCCAATAACTCTTACGGAACGGAAAACGTGATGTATCTGTGGATTTGGTTCGGGCGCCATATCAACATGAACAATTTAAGGGATTACTGGCAGCCAGGTTTGGAAGGCGTGCAGCAGTACAACTACAACTATAACTACCACGACAACCCTTTCTTTACGGTTTACGAGAACACCAACGCCTTTAACAAGGACCGTGTGATCACCAACCTAAGGGCGGACATGACATTGGCAAAAGGCTTGAGCCTAATGTTGCGTTCCGGTTTTGACTATTCCAGTGAACTGGATATGAGAAAAAGGGCCTATTCAACACAACGTTTCCCTAATGGTCAGTATAGGGAGGACTTTATTTATGCCTATGAGCAGAACACGGATTTCCTTTTGGCGTACAACACTGAGCTGAACCAAGATTTTGATTTTGGTGTATCCTTCGGTGGTAACCATCGTTCTGCTAAAAACAGATATCAACGTATCAGTGCCAACTCTTTGTCGATTCCAGGGATCTATAACTTTGGAAACGCGGCCGAGCCGTTGACACAGAGTGATTATGACGGTAAGTTCACCGTAAACAGTTTGTATGCGTTCTCCAATTTGGCCTATAAGGATTATGCTTTCTTGGATGTTACCGCTCGTAACGATTGGTCTTCCACATTACCTGATGGAAACAATAGCTATTTCTATCCATCTGTGGGTTTAAGCTTTATCCTTTCAGATATGTTCCAAATGCCGGAAGCCATCAGCTTTGCGAAAGTTCGAGGGGGTTGGGCGAGCGTTGGTAACGATACTGACCCTTACAATTTGGCCGCAACCTTTGGTTTTGGAAATACATTCAATGGATACTCAAGAGTCTATTCCCCATCCGAATTGAAACTTGCCGATCTAAAACCAGAACGTACCAACTCATTTGAAGTGGGTGCCGATGTTCGTTTCTTTGGAAACCGTTTGGGATTGGATGTGGCCGCTTACAAATCAGTGACCAACAACCAGATTCTATCGTTACCGGTTTCCAATACTTCCGGATTTAGTTCCAGGGTCATCAATGCCGGTGAGGTAGAGAACAAAGGTTTGGAAATTACCTTGACTGCGACTCCACTTAGAACCGACAACTTTAGCTGGGATACCAATATCAACTTTACCACCAATCGTGGCGAGGTAAAAGAGCTTATAGATAATCTAGATAATTATTTGGTAAAATCAAATTATCTTCAAGTTGTCGCAAAAGTGGGTGAACGCATGGGAGACCTTTATGGAACCGGTTTTGAACAGGTCACCGATAAGGATAGTCCATACTATGGCCAATGGATAATAAATGATAAGGGCTTGCCCATTACCAATGATGAACTAAGAAATTTGGGTAATTATAACCCGGATTTCATGGTAGGTTTCCAAAATAGTTTCCGTTATAAAAACCTTCGATTTGGGTTCCTTTTCGATTGGAGACAGGGTGGTGTTTATCACTCTAGAACGGTTGCCATTGGTGGTACCACGGGCATGCTGGACTTCACCGTTCCCGGTCGTGAAACAGGTATCGTAGCACAGGGCGTGGTGGATGATGGAAATGGAAACTATACGCCGAACACGGTCAATGTAGCGGCTTCAAACTACTACTCACATGTGTACAACAGGAGCAACGAGCAAAGCTCAATGTTCGATGCTACCTATGTAAAACTAAGAGAAGTAAAATTGGGCTACACCCTTCCAAGCAAGTTGTTGGCCAACACGCCGATACGATCAGCAACCATCTCTTTGGTAGGTCGTAACCTGGCACTTTGGACGGAGAATGACCATGTGGATCCCGAATCCATTTCTTTCTCCGGAGGTTCAATCGTACCCGGTGTGGAAGATATGGCATTGCCCAGTACAAGAAGTTTTGGTCTTAACCTTAACGTAGAATTTTAAACAAAGAATTTAAGATAAAGAATGATGAAAACATCAAACTTCATAACATCCATCTTATTTGCAGGAACCCTATTGGTTTCGTGTACGGACAATTTTGAGAGTATCAACTCCAACCCCAATGCCCCGGAACAGGTGAGTGCCAACTTGCTTACCTCCACCGTAACTTCGGAAATTACAAGAACATTGACGCAAGAAGGGTATAGTGATGGAAATACCATTACACAGCTCATGGCAAAAAACAACTTTCCTGGTTTTAGTCAGTTTGATTGGGGAGATCAAGGAATGTGGAATTTCTTTTACAGCTATTTGCCCGAAATCAATGATATTCTGGAAATCTCCCGGGCAGAAGGGTCACAAAATGCAACCTACGAAGGCATAGCCCTGACATTGAGAGCACTTTCTTTTGCCAACCTTACCGATTTGTATGGCCACGTACCCTACACCGAGGCCATGGCAGGTGAGTCCGAAGGTATTTTCACACCTGTTTACGACGACCAAGAAACAGTGTACAATGGAGTCCTTCAGGATTTGGCAGATGCCGATGCCGCATTGGCAAAAGGGGAAGCGATTACCGGATCTACAGGCGACGTTATCTATGATGGGGATGCTTCCAAATGGAGAAAATTGGCAAATTCATTGCGTCTTCGTTACCTGATGAGAATCTCCAAACAACGAGATGTATCAGCCGAAATGCAGGCCATTGTCAGTGCAGGGAATTATTTTTCTTCCAACGACGATAACGCAGTATTGGTATACAGTGGAACTTCAAATACCGATTCTTGGCCAGAAAGTACAGGTCGTATTGGTGGTTTTGACGAGAAGAGTCTTTGCACCACCTTGTTGGGCTATTTTGAAGAATTCAACGACCCTCGATTGGATATCTGGTTCGATCGTAACAGTGATGGCCAATGGGTGGGAATCCCGATCGGTCTTAACCAAGACAATGCCCGTGCCTATGACGATGCCAACAGTCCAAGTCGTTTGGATGTAGAATTGTTTTATTTCTCTTCAACCGCAGCAGAAGCCTTCATTATGAAAAATTCAGAGGTTCAGTTTATCTTGGCAGAAGCTGCCCAGAGAGGTTTTATTGCTGGCAGTGCCGCTGATCATTACAACGCCGGTGTTAGGGCAAGTTTGGCCTATTGGGGCGTTGCAGATGCCGATATTGATGCATACTTGGCCCAGCCAACCGTACAATATGATGGCTCTTTGGAATTGCTTTTGACCCAAAAGACCATAGCACTTTGGAACGTGGATTACCAAGGATGGATGGATTACAGAAGAACCGGTATCCCTGCCTTGGAAACAGGCCAGGATGACCTTAACGGTGGGCTATATCCGGTCCGTTTCCTTTATCCATCGTCCGAACAGACATTGAACACGGCAAACTATGAAGCTGCCGTACAAGCCATGGGCGGGCAAGGGGACAACATCAATACACCAAGTTGGTGGGAAACCGGAACCAGATATTAAACGATTGAAAAAATAGTCTTTTAAGCAAAATAGGGTTGCCCTGTTTTTTCAGGGCAGCCTTTGTTGTTAAAAATAAATAAGATGTCTAAAAAACTACTGTTACCTATTTTATTGATTGGTTTGATGGTATCGTGCACAAAAAAAGTAGGTCGGTCCACCGATATTGAGCACGTAGTGATCATTGGAATAGACGGCATGAGTCCCGATGGGATTCAAAAAGCGAAAACGCCAACCTTGGATTCCATGATTCAAAATGGGGCTACAACCATGCATGCTCGTTCCGTGCTTCCATCAAGTTCCAGTTCCAATTGGGCCAGTATGATCATGGGTGCCGATACAGAACAACATGGGGTGACTTCCAATGGTTGGGAAAAGTTCGACCACCAATTACCGCCGGTCGTAGTTACCGAAAATGGGACCTTCCCTACCATATTCACCTTGTTTAAAGATCAACAACCCGGTGCTCATATTGGTGCCATCTACGATTGGGACGGTTTTGGACGTTTGTTCGAAAAATCCGATGTGGATTTTGATATCGACGGAGATCACGAAGATAAGACAACCCAAGCTGCTGTAAAATATATCAAGGAACATAGACCAAAATTCACCTTTGTGCACTTGGATCATGTGGACCATGCGGGGCATTCCCAAGGACACGCAAGCCCTGAGTATTACAGATCCGTGGAAAAGGCGGATGCTTTGATTGCCGAAATCGTGAATTCAACCAAGGATGCCGGGGTTTTTGAAAAAACCTTGTTCATTATATCCGCAGATCACGGAGGCTTAGGCTTTGGACATGGAGGGGAAAGCCTGGCCGAAATGGAAATTCCCTTTATAATGTATGGGGCGGGAATCAAAAAAGGCTATAAAATCGAAGAGACCGTTTACCAATACGATAATGCGCCGACCGTTGCCTATGCCATGGGACTGCAAACGCCCCAAGCTTGGATAGGAAGGCCTGTAAAAGGTGCTTTTGTCGGGAATGAGGCCCCAAAACTTGTCTATAAACGAAAGGAGCGGATAACCCAACCAAAAATCCTCCCGGACGCAGGCTATTTTGAACCTGCTGGAGGAGTTTTTAAAGTGGATTCTGTTGCAGTGGTCATGCAAAACCCGAACAATGTGGGTGAGATTCGCTATACCATTGGCAACAATGTGCCCACTTTGGAAAACAGCCAAATCTATCAGGATACCTTTTATCTAAACGAAACCGTGATGGTCAAGGCAGGGATTTTTCAAAATGATCAATTGGTGAGCACCGTGGCCGAAGGCAATTTTAGGATTGTTTCAAAAACAAAACAGGACCCTGTCAAATTTGAGGTTTTTCAAGTAAGCGGTATCGAAAAGCTTCCGGATTTTACTACCTTAAATCCGGTGCATGAAGGTTACGTAACTGAATTCTCCCATAAGCAAGCACTCTCCGAAGATATACCGCAAGAGCAAGTAGCCATGGTTTTTGAAAGTTATTTGGAAGTGACCGAAGAAGGAACTTATAGCTTTTTTGCCAATAGTGATGATGGTAGCAAACTTTATGTGAACGGTTCCGGGATAGTGGATAACGATGGCGACCATGGGGTTATGGAACGCAGCGGATCGTTGGAACTACCTGAAGGGAGGCATTTGGTCCGTGTAGAATTTTTTAACGGGGGCGGGGGCTATCACTTGGATGTCAAATATTCAGGTCCCAATACGCCAAAACAGATTGTTCCAGCGGATAGGCTTTTTAGAGAAAAATAACAAAGAATGAAGCAAAAGCGCAATAAGCACGACCCAGGATCAGTTGTGGAGGGCGATATCAACCTAACTCCTGCCCGGAGCGAATGGTTGCAGAACCAAGTTAGCGAAGAAGCCAAAGAATTGCTGGAAAAAGATGCCAAGTATTTTATGCATCAATCCATGTCCACCCCATGTTTGGATGTGCTCCAAAATTGTAAGGGCTCCCACATGCTAAGTGTGTCGGGCAAGAAATACCTCGATTTTCACGGGAACAATGTGCACCAAATCGGGTTTTCCCATCCAAAATTGGTGGAGCGGTTAACCGAACAGTTACAAAACCTGACCTTTTCCACCAGACGCTACGCCAATACAAGGGCCGTACAATTTGCAGAGAAGTTGACCTCCTATACCCCAGAAGGTATTAACCGTATCCTAATGACCCCGAATGGAAGCTCGGCCATCGGCATTGCACTAAAATTGGCAAGGGCCATCACTGGCAAGTATAAAGTCGTCTCTTTTTGGGACTCGTTCCACGGTGCATCTTTGGATGCTATCAGTGTTGGGGGCGAAGCCATTTTCCAGGAACATATGGGACCATTGATGCCCGGTGTGGAACGCATTCCGCCACCAATTACCTATCGTGGTATATTTGAAGGGAACCAGGATAAGGCTTTGGAATATTTGCAGTATGTTTTGGAGAAAGACAATCAAATTGGAGCTTTTTTGGCAGAGACCATTCGCAATACCGATGTTCAGATTCCATCAAAAAAATTCTGGAAGGCAGCTAGGGAGCTCTGCAGCAAACACGGTGTTTTGTTGATTTTGGATGAAATTCCCATCGCTTTTGGAAGAACGGGCACTATGTTCGCCTACGAGCTTTTTGATATTGAACCGGACATTCTTTGCTTGGGCAAAGGATTGGGAGGTGGAATCATCCCTCAAGCAGCGATTGTTACCCGTGAAAAATATAATAAATTCGGACACATTTCCCTCGGGCACTATACCCACGAAAAAAGTCCTTTGGGGGCTATGGCCGGTCTGACACTTCTGGAGGTTCTGGAAGAGGAAAACATCCTGCAAAAGGTCAAGGAAGATGAAGAATTTATGAGAAAAGCCTTGTACAAAATGCACCGAAAATATTCCTTGATCGGGGATGTGCGGGGTGTTGGACTTTTATGGGGCATTGAACTGGTCACCGATAGGGCCACTAAAGAAAAAGCAACGGCCGAAGCCGAAGAAATTATGTACGAGTGCCTAAAACAAGGATTAAGTTTTAAAGTTTCCAAAGGAAATGTACTACAGTTGTCGCCCCCACTTACCATAACCAGGGAAGAACTGGAAAAAGCATTTGAAATATTGAACTCTGCCTTTTTAAAAACAAACCATATCGCCTAATGAAAAAAACCGACCAGTTACTCTTGTTATTTTGTCTGGGTCTGATGGAGCTTGCTGCCCAAACCGAACCCCAAATTTTGGTACAACCTTATCTCCAAGATGTAGAACCGAATTCCATCGTGATCATGTGGGAGACCACAAATGGCGAAGAAAGTGTTGTGGAATGGGGGACCACGGAAAAATTGGGTCAAAAAACCTCGGGGAAAGCCGAGGATATCAATTTCTCTGAATCCCGGGTGCATACCGTAAAACTGGAAGGCCTTAAACGCTTTACGGAGTATTATTACCGGGTGAAAACAGATAAGGCCAAATCGGATATCTATCAATTTAAAACACCACCCTTTTCAAGTGACCAAGAGTCGTTCAATATTGTGGCCATGAGCGATATGCAATACGATAGCCAGCATCCGGACAAGTTTTCCGAAATCGTAAATCAAGGGGTTCTTCGGTATTTGGAAAAGGAGTACGGAGGCAAGTTGCCCGACAATCTGGCCATGGTGATGATTCCCGGCGACCTGGTGCAGAGCGGCAGCAAATATTACCAATGGAAGGAACACTTCTTCGACCCGGCACAAAAACTCTTTGCCGAGGTCCCCGTGTATCCGGTTTTGGGCAACCACGAACGCAACTCTGTTTTCTACTTCAAATACTTCAGCCTTCCAGAAAATGGAACACCAGCCTTTGCAGAACATTGGTGGTACAAGGATTATGGCAATACCCGAATCATCGGATTGAATTCCAACGACGGCTATCGTGACCTTCGTGAACAATACCAATGGTTGGAACAAGTGCTGGCAGATACGGAAAAGAACGATGATATTGATTTTGTATTTGCGCAACTCCACCATCCACATAAATCCGAACTTTGGATTCCGGGCGAGGAAGAATCAACGGGCAAAGTGGTCAAAATGTTGGAGACGTTCTCCACCAAAACAGGAAAACCAAGCATCCACTTTTTTGGTCATACCCATGGCTATTCACGAGGGCAATCCAGAGACCACAAACACCTTTGGATCAATGTGGCCTCGGCAGGGGGAGCCATCGATAATTGGGGCGAGTTTGAAGGTAGGGATTATGATGAGTTTACGGTTACCCAGGACGAATATGGCTTTGTGATGGTCGAGGTCGACGGTAACCGCAGCGACCCTAAATTCACTATCAAAAGAATCAGCCAGGGCAATACCGTAGAGTCACGTCAGAACGAGCTTACCGATAGCATTACCATATGGCGCTTGGAAAAAAGGGCCAATGCCCCAACAGTAGTTTTTCCATCAAACAATGAAGTGGTACAGGAAGAGTTTGCCACCTTAAAAGCAGGTGAGTTTTCAAGTCCGCTCAGCGGTGCCTTCCATGCAGCATCACATTGGCAAGTTTCGGAAAGCCCTGATTTTGAAAAGTTGGCTTTGGACAGTTGGAAACAATTTGAAAATTGGTATTACAAAGAGGACCGTCAAAAAGACGACGATTTGACCGATGAAAGAACCAAAAGATTACAATCCAATACCACCTATTATTGGAGGGTTAGATACCGTGACCAAAACTTGAACTGGAGTGATTGGTCCGAAACGGCAACATTTAAAACACCACAGGAAAATGAAAAATAAATTTTTGTCTTTGATAATTGCCATAGTGGCAATGTTCAGGGTAAATGCCCAAAATAGCGATACCAAGGTAATCCTGATAACATTGGACGGTTTCCGTTGGCAGGAACTGTTTACCGGAGCAGACTCTCTTTTGATTGGCAACAAGGACTATGTCCACAAAGCCGACATGTTGAAGGAAGCTTTCTGGGGAGACACACCGACCGAAAGAAGAGAGGCGCTACTGCCCTTTATTTGGGGTCAAGTCGAAGAGATGGGCCAAATTCACGGAAACCGAACTCTGGGCAACAAAGTAGACTTGACCAACTCCATGTGGTTCTCTTACCCGGGTTACAACGAAATTTTGACAGGAACTGCAGATGATAAGAACATTCGAAGCAACGACAAAATTCCAAACCCAAACACTACCATTTTGGAGCGATACAACAATACGCCCGAAGGAAAAGGTAAGGTAGCTGCCTTTGGTAGCTGGGATGTATTTCCGTTCATTGTAAATGAAGAACGTTCAGGAGTTCCAGTAAATGCGGGATTTGAAAAGGCCACCGAAAATTTGAACTCCAGGGAGGAATTTTTGAACGAGCTTCAAGACCAGATACCAAGTCCATGGGGCACTGTGCGGTTGGATGCATTTACCCATCATTACGCCTTGGAGCATATGAAAAAGGAACATCCAAAATTGGTTTTCATTTCCTACGGGGAAACCGATGACTTTGCCCACGATGGTGATTATCAGTCCTATTTAAAATCGGCTCACAATACAGATACTTTGATCAAGGATCTATGGGACTTTACCCAACAAGATGACTTTTATAAGGACCAAACCGTGTTTTTGATCACTACGGACCATGGACGTGGAACAGAGCCCTTGGACACATGGAGAAGCCATGGCAACGACATCAATGGGGCAGGCTCCGTTTGGATGATAGCTTTTGGAAAGGACATTGGTCCCAAAGGTGAAGTTAAGCAGAGTGGACAATTGTATTCCAACCAGATTGCTTCAACTATTCTAAAAATATTGGATATGCCCATCTCAAAAGAGGTCAAGGGAAAACCCATGAAATTGTAAGTTTAAGTTCGTTTATTAGTTTGCGTTACCGCAAAGACCCGTGCCCTAGGTGCGGGTCTTGCATTTTTGGACATTTTGGCAAAGGGCCATATTTTCTAAAATAGTTACCTTAGAGGAGCGTATCAGTTTACTATGAAAGAAGACCTTTTAGAGATATTCAGCAGTCATTTTGAGCAGTCCCTTATCGATGAAATCCTTCAAGAAGGAAGATTAATGGAAGTGCCCGCGGGAGAAACCATAATGGATATTGGGCAATACATAAGAAGTATACCCTTATTGTTGTCGGGAGCAATTAAGGTACTTAGGGAGGATGAAGAGGGAGATGAACTACTGCTATATTATTTGGAACAGGGAGAAACCTGTTCGGTGACCATGGCATGCTGTATGGGGCAGACCAAAAGCGAGATAAGGGCGATAACCGAGACCGATACCAGATTGGTGATGGTGCCCGTCCAGAAAATGGAGGAGTGGATGGCCAAATATAAGGGATGGCGCAATTATGTGTTCGAAAGCTATCAGAACCGTCTCAATGAGCTGCTTCTTACTGTGGATAGCATAGCCTTTAAAAATCTAGATCAAAGGTTGGTGGACTATCTCAAAAAAAAGGTCGAGGTAACCAATGATAACCGTATCAGAAATACCCATCAGGAAATAGCGTATGACCTGCACACCTCAAGGGTAGTGGTTTCCAGATTATTGAAAAAACTGGAAAAGATGAAAAAATTGGTGCTACACAGAAATCATATTCACGTATTAGATCTGTAAGTTTGTACCCTTTGTTACTGTAAAAGGCCATCGGGCAATCTATTTTTGTAAAAAACCCATCGCATGATCAAAAGGTTCTTCCCATTCTTGTCTTGGATAGCTACCTATAATAAATCATTGCTCCAAAAGGATTTGATTTCAGGCATTACCGTTGGAATCATGCTGATTCCTCAAGGAATGGCCTATGCCATGATTGCGGGAATGCCCCCCATTTATGGATTGTATGCTGCATTGGTGCCCCAGCTTGTCTATGCCTTAATGGGGACTTCAAGGCAGTTGGCCGTTGGGCCCGTGGCCATGGACTCATTACTGGTGGCAGCTGGTGTTGGGGCCCTAAACCTGATCAATGAGGAGGACTATATCTCAACGGTTCTTTTCCTGACCTTGCTCATTGGGGGGTTACAGCTCCTTATGGGAATATTCAAAATGGGTTTTTTTGTCAATTTTTTGTCCAAACCGGTCATAAGCGGCTTTACATCGGCCGCAGCACTTCTTATAGGCTTTGGCCAATTGAACCATATATTGGGAACCCATTTTGCCCAGTCAGGCAGAATACATGAGCTTTTGGCGAATATAATCCGAAGCTTGCCCTATATCCACTGGCCTACCTTTTTTATGGGCTTGGGATCCATACTATTTATTGTTCTGTTGAACAGATTCAATAAAAAATTGCCAGTGCCGCTGTTCTTGGTGGCAATGGGGATTTTGGCCGTGGTGATTTTTAGTCTCAATACGATGGGAATCCGCATTGTGGGGGATATCCCAAAAGGACTTCCCGGTTTTCAGGCCCCTGAATTTCAGTGGGACAAGATGGGACAACTTATGCCCATAGCCATAACCGTGGCCCTATTTGGGTTTATGGAATCCGTTTCCATAGCCAAGACGGTGGAGGAAAGACATCCTGAGTATGAATTGGACGCAAACCAAGAACTCAGGGCATTGGGTATTGCCAATATGTTAGGTTCATTCTTCCAGTCCTTTTCGGTATCTGGAAGTTTTTCGAGAACCGCCGTGAACGATAAAGCCGGAGCTAAAACAGGAATGTCATTGATATTTAGCACCCTGATCATTGCAGGTGTATTGCTTTTTCTTACCCCTTTGTTCTATAACCTTCCAGCAGTGGTGTTGGGGGCGATTATCATTGTGTCCGTAGCAGGCTTGGTAGATTTAAAATATCCTTGGATACTTTGGAAAAATAGAAAGGATGAATTCCTATTGCTGGTCGCCACTTTTTTAATGACACTGCTCATCGGGTTGATGGAGGGAATCCTGTTCGGGGTATTATTGTCCCTGATGTTGTTGGTATACCGGATATCCAAGCCACATATGGCGGTCTTGGGAAGAATCAAGGATACAAGCTATTTTAAAAATATAGATCGCTTTTCGGGAGATGTGGAGGTGGAAGCCGACAAATTGGTGCTGCGGTTCGATGCCCAATTATATTTTGGCAACAAGGATTATTTCAAAAAGCAACTATATCGGCAGATAGAAAAAAAGGGACCTGTCCTGAAGTATATCATTTTAAATGCGGAACCCATCAATTATATTGATAGCAGCGCCGCTTCCATGTTGGAGCGCATTATCTTGGATCTAAGGCACCGCGACATCCACTTTTTGATCGCAGCGGCCATAGGTCCGACAAGGGATATTTTGTACAGTAGCGGAATCGTGGACATCCTAGGGGAGGAAAACCTCTATGTGCAGACCATCGATGCCGTGAACGGATGTAACGAACAAAATGAGAGGAGCCTTATGCAAAAAAAGGTGTCGCTACAGTCCAAAAGAAGGACTTTGTAACTTTGGTAACTGAACTTAAGGATTCGGAATACTATATTTGAAAAAATCGAAAATATGAAAATAGAACAGATATATACAGGCTGTCTTGCACAAGGTGCCTACTACATAGAGAGCGAAGGGGAAGCGGCGATAATCGACCCATTGCGGGAGATCGACCCCTATTTGAAAACGGCAAAGGAGAGCGGAGCAAAGATCAAATACATTTTTGAGACACACTTCCATGCCGATTTTGTAAGCGGACACCTTACGCTATCCAAAGAAACTGGGGCGCCCATTGTCTACGGCCCAACGGCAGAACCCTCTTTTGATGCCATTATTGCCAAAGACCAGCAGGAGTTTAAACTGGGTAAGATCACCATAGTGGCATTGCATACACCCGGTCATACCATGGAGAGCACTACCTATTTGTTGAGGGACAAAAATGGAAGGGATCATGCCATTTTTAGTGGGGACACCTTGTTCCTTGGAGATGTTGGCCGTCCGGATTTGGCCCAAAAAGCGGCCCATATGACCCAAGAAGAACTGGCGGGGACCTTGTTCGATAGTCTGCGCAACAAGATTATGCCATTGGCAGACGATGTAATCGTTTATCCGGCACATGGTGCTGGTTCCGCGTGCGGAAAAAATATGATGAAGGAAACCGTGGACACCTTGGGCAATCAGAAAAAGATGAACTATGCCCTTAGGGCGGACATGACCCGTGATGAATTTATTGATGAAGTGACCGATGGCTTGTTGCCACCACCTCAATACTTCCCGCTCAATGTAAAAATGAACAAAGAGGGTTACGAGGATATCGATAAAGTATTGGAAAGAGGCACCCGGGCCCTTGCACCGGATGCCTTTGAGGCGGCCGCCAATGAGACTGGAGCCATAGTGCTAGATGTACGTCACCAAGATGAATTTGCCAAAGGACATGTTCCCAGATCTATATTTATCGGGTTGGATGGAAGTTTTGCCCCATGGGTGGGAGCATTGGTCGCCGATGTAAAGCAACCCATACTTTTGGTGACGCCGGAAGGCAGGGAGGAAGAGACCATCACTCGATTGTCCCGAGTCGGGTTTGACCACACCTTGGGCTTCTTAAAAGGCGGAATAGAGGCTTGGAAGGCAGCAGGAAAAGAAGCGGATACCGTGGATAGTATCAATGCGGAGGAGCTAAAAAGCTTGATGGATAAGGGAGTGCCCGTTTACGATGTCCGAAAGGAATCGGAATACCAAGCGGAGCATGTGGAAAATGTAAACTTGACACCTTTGGATTATATCAACGAACACTTATCGGAATTTCCGGAAAAAGAGATCTTTTATGTCCATTGCGCAGGAGGATATCGCAGTATGATCGCCTCTTCCATCTTAAAAAGTAGGGGGATCCACAATTTAGTGGATGTAGCTGGTGGTTTTGCCGATATTAAAAAGGCTGGAATACCCGTTACGGACTACGTTTGCCCCACATCCTTGAAATAATGCCAAGCCCCACTGGAAAATTGATCAAAAAGATGGTGCTGTGTAACCGTGGTTACTGACCGCCATGGGCTGTATGAAGTATTTTGGTCCCACAAAACGATGAGACTATGTCAATACTAGGTTTTTTGTTCAAAGAACATAACCTTCCCGATGAGATCCAGATAATGGACAGGGAAGAATATAGAGAGGCCATATCCCGAGGAAAGGTGCAGTTGGTGGATGTGAGGACCAGGGCGGAGTTTGCTTCTGGCCACATCAATGGAGCCAAGAACATTGATTTTTTTCAAGGTTCCACTTTCGAATCAGCATTTTCAAAGATCAAGAAAGATGCCCCGGTATTTATTTACTGCCAATCCGGAAACAGAAGCCAAAAGGCGGCCAGACGATTGGTAGAATTGGGCTTCGCCAAAGTCTGCGACCTTAGGGGAGGCTACAGAAACTGGTGCTATTAAATTCATGTTGCTGTGCATACTACTTTTCAAGTACAAAATCTAAGGTGTGGAGGTTGTGTAAAGACCATCTCCAATAAACTTTCTGAGATAAAAGAAATTAAAAATGTGATTGTGGATAAGGAAAGCTCATCGGTTAGCTTTGACCATCAAAGCGCCGGTGATGCTTCCTTGGTTAAAGATGCCCTTAAACGAATGGGCTACCCCACCATTGATGATGAAAATGGTTTTGTGGACAAAGCAAAATCGTTTGTAAGTTGTGCCAGTGGCAAGCTAGCTTGATGTAACGGATGTAAAGTTCACTTTTTATCTTTTTGTCTAAAACCGGATACAGATTGGCCCCAAAAACCTTTGGGCAATTTTTCATCGCCGGGAAAACCCAATTCGATTTTACCATCGCTTTCGGGAATATAATTTGTTCGGAATATATAGTCCCAAAGGCTCAGGCTGATGCCAAAATTCATTCCATGGCGATGACCCTCGGGAAGATTATAGGCATGGTGGTACAGGTGCATCACCGGATTGTTCAGTATATACTTTAAAGGACCATAGGTCAGTTTAATGTTCGAGTGGTTAAAGTGTCCGATGGCAATGGCTGCAAAATGGACAATATAGGCCTGTTCGGGCTCAAACCCCCCTAGGACCATCAATCCCAAAGTTTTTAAGGGTTTGTAGAGAACATTTTCCATCCAATGGAAACGCATGTGTGCAGCGAAGCCCATTTCCTTTACGCTATGGTGCACTTTGTGGAACTCCCAAAAAGCAGGGACCCTGTGCAAAAGAATGTGTGTGAACCATTGAACAAAATCGAGCACCACAAAAAACACAAGCAACTGTATCCATTGGGGCCAATTGGCAATATCCACAATGGCCAACGTTTTTGAACTGATTCCAATGTCTTCAAAGAGTATGGTAAGGACTTTGTACACCCCGTTTATGATGATGGCGAACACGAAGAAATTGAAGAACATATAAAATACATCCAGCCAAAAGTCCTTCCTAAAAATGGATTGTTCCTTGCGCCAAGGAAATAGGATTTCCAGCCCCCACACCAAAAGTGAGATAAGGATCAACCCCCAGAAATAATTGGTATACCATGGCACATCAAAAATAATGGACTTCCAGGTCCATTGTACCATTCCCAAAAACCCATTAACCAGTGCATCAATGTACTTCATTACAGTTATTTTAGCTCATACCATTCAATATCTCCCAAATTCTGGCGGCGTCCTTTGTCGGTCGGAGCATAATTTTTTGATAAATAGGTCAAAATCAATTCCTCATTAGCGCCCAAATCCCAAAGGTTCTGGGTTTCCTGCATCCATTTTATAGTAGCTTTCCATCCTTCCCTGCTCATTCGGTTCTGGGTCACCAATTTTGCAGAGTGGCAGGCGGTACAATTTTGTATGGTGACATCCATTCCTTTATCTTCTATAAATCCGGTGGCAACATGGACACCGTTTTCTACTTTGTCGTAATCATCGGTGGTTTCTTCCAAAGGAATTTCTACAATGTCCGGTTGCGGGGTATGGTTGGCCCAATAGTATACCCCCCCAAAGAGAAAAAGGACCAATATCAGAAAAGACAAGAGGGTTTTGGAAAGTGCCCGCACCTGTTTTTGAAAATCATTTTCCATATTACACAATTTTGACCGCTATACGATGGCAGGCATTATTGAGATATCCTTTCGGGTTCCAGCCAGGTAGAACCATCGGCTGAGCTTTTCCATTGGCATCGGTTGCCCTTCCCCAGACCTCGTAATACCCTTTTTTGGGAAATGATACTGTTGCATTGAAATGTTGCCACGCCAAACGGTTAGCCGGTTTTTTAAGGGAACAGTTGTGCCAGGTACTGCCAAAATCGATGGAATATTCCATTTTTGAAACCTCAAGTTCACCGGCCCATGCATGGCCATTGATGTTCAATGTTTGGCCCTGTTTGACCAGTGCTCCACTTTTTGGATAGGTTATCAATGATTTTACAGGCATGGACTCTATGATGCACATATCAGAATCTTCGACCTTGCTGCCCGGGGCAACAGTTTCACAAGGAACACGGTAAGAGGTGCCCCCCATTTTTTCGCCATCGTGCACTTTGTTCCGAACACTGATTCGATTGACCCATTTCCCCGATGTGGATGCTGGCCATCCCCCACATACCAATCGCAATGGGTGTCCGTGCGCCAAGGGAATATCCTCTCCGTTCATGGCGAAGGCAAGTAAGGTTTCCTCTTGCATGGCCTTGGATATGGGAACACCTCTGGAGATAGGTTCCTTTTTTGGGTCGCCGCTCAAATGGGTGTCCGCTCCATGATAACCGATGTATACTGCATCGGAATCCAATCCAGCATCCTCAAGAACATCCCGTAGTCTTACTCCCGTCCATTCGGCACAAGATACCGCACCCACGGTCCATTGGTTTCCTTTCGCGGGCGGATTGAACTCGCTTCTACCGTTGCCCCCACACTCTAGTGTAAGTTGGTAGGTGTGGTGCTGAAAGGTACTTTTAAGTTCGGTAAGGGAATAGGTCTTAGCGTTCTTTACCGATTCACCATCCAATGTCAACCTCCATTTGGAAGTATCAATTTGTTCTGGGACCCGACCATTGTTTCTAATGAACATAAATTTGTTCGGGGTGATGCCATCGTTCAGTAGATGGGCCTTGGCTTCCATATTCCAGGGCTTATCGTTTAAAACGACCATTTCCCTGTCCTTACCGAACATTTTGAAAGGGTCGGGGTCCTGTAATCCCAAGGGTAAGTAATCCTTCGGCATCCTATGGGCAAAAACTATTTCACTGCCCAAAACGGTGGCCATGGCTGCCAACGAAATTTTGTGGGTGAAACCTCTTCTGTTCATTTAGGTCAAAATTTAAATGTATCGTAAAAATAGGCAAAGCTATGTAACCGATGTTACCGTAAGGTTGATAGTGAATATGTATTTTTATGATAAGTAACTGATTGTCAGAAATAATAAAAGCTATTAATTAAATTGTACCGTAAAATCCAAAACTATCGATTATGAAAAAAAATATGGGCGGTGCAGACCGCACGATTCGGATTCTCTTGGCACTCGTTGTAGGGGCATTGTATTACTTTAATGTAATTACAGGAACATTGACATATGTCCTTTTGGCCTTGGCCGCCATATTTGTACTAACGAGTTTTATAAGCTTTTGTCCTTTGTATACGTTATTCGGAATTAACACTTGTAAAATTAAACGCTAAGTTTTTTGGTTGGTTGATAATGAAGGCCGCTCCAATTTTTGGAACGGCTTTTTTATTTAATGAGGTTTTGAAGGTCTTGATGTTCTCATAATTAGATGGTTGGGCCCTGGTTTTATGAGCATTATCATATTTTGGGTTGAAAACAGCGATTACATTTGATTCAAACTTAAAACCAATATACTGTGAGATCATTAGTAAACATTCCGTTGGTATCCTGGGAAAATGGCATCTGGATGATAGGGGTCTTCGCCCTCGTTGTCATCGTTTTAGTGGTTGCCGTTCTATCCTTGATGAATAGCGGTAAAAAATAAACAATTTCTAGAATCCCTTTTTGCCAAAATGCTGGCTTTTTAAGTTTGATGCATTAGGTATTTAATTGATAATTAAGGGTTAATGGGGCTGGTATCAGCCCCATTTTTACTTTTCTCCCATGGTAACCAATGTTACTGTAGGAACAGCTTTGCCATTCTAATTTTGCCTCAAAACAATACAAATAATGAGGCATATATTCATTTTTATTGCATTTGGTCTAATGCAGGCTGCGATTGCCCAGGAACCTGTGAATATTTCTTTGGAAGAAGTATTGGAAAAGGTGAGGGAGTCCAATGCGAGCATTCAGATTTCTGAACAGGAAGCCAAAATGGCCAAATACGATTATAGATTTTCAAACTCTGTTTTTTTGCCACAGATTTCCGTTTCGCATACGGGAATGGCAACTACAAATCCATTAATGGCTTTCGGGTCCAAACTGAACCAAGGGATTTTGACCCAAGCCGATTTTAACCCAGACTTGTTGAACGACCCTGATCAGGTGGAAAACTTTGCCACCGTGGTCTCCGTCCAGCAACCTTTGGTCAATATGGACGGTTTTTATAAGCGTAAGGCAGCCAAAACTACCATGGAGGCCAAAGAGCTTCAAGCTATGCGTACAAGGGATTACCTTGATTTTGAAGCCCAAAAAGCTTATGGTCAATTGCAATTGGCCTACCGTGCTGTGGAAGTGATGCAAAAAGCATACGATGCAGCAACTGCCAACTTGAACATGGCCCAGAACAGCTATAATCAGGGATTGCTTCAAAAAGCAGATCTATTGGAAGTGAAAGTGAGGGTGACCGAAGTTTCAGATCAGTTGAAAACAGCGAAGAGCAATGTAAAAAATGCTTCAGACTACGTGGCTTTTTTAATGAACGAAAAAGAAAACATTGTTTTTCAACCTACCCAAGAATTGTTGTCTGAAAATATCGGGGAAGCGACTGAAGCTTCCTTGGAGAACAGGGCCGATGTTAAGGCCATGGATTTGGTATCCGAAGCGTATAAAGCAAACATGAGAGCAGATAATATGACCTTTTTGCCAAGGTTGAATGCCTTTGCCAGTTATGAGATGTATGATGATCAACTATTTCAGGCAGATTCCAAAGGATACATTGTTGGGGCAAGTTTGAGCTGGGATGTTTTTAAAGGCTCACAGCGATTTGCCAAGACAGGGAAAAGCAAAACAAACTATGAAAAAGCACAAACAGAATACGAACAATACGTCTCCAAAAGTACTATGGAGCTTCAACGCACCAAGCGGATGGTCGAGGACGCAGAGAACAGGCTCCAGACCTCAAAATTGGCTATGGAGCAATCTGAAGAATCATTGAGAATACGTACAAACCGATTTAAAGAGGGATTGGAAAAAACAACCGATTTATTAATGGCCGAAGCCACTTATGCCGAAAAGCAATTGGCCTACTATCAAACAATTTTTGAATACAATCAAGCACAATCCTTACTCACATTTTTAACCAAAGAATAATTGCAACATGAAGAACACTACGATATATAAAAGCATCATTTTAACCATGTCCATGGGACTGACTTTAATGGGATGCGGAAGTGACGAAAAACAAACTGTTGATACCTCTGCAGCCGTGCCAGTTACTGTTGCCGATGTGGACATGGGCGATAGCTCAACCATTTTGGCGGGAAGTGGTCAAATAAAAGCCGTGAACAGCGCAACGTTGAGTACCCGAATGATGGGTTATGTGGAATCACTTCCTGTAAAAATTGGACAGAAAGTCAACAAGGGAGACCTACTTATTTCCATCAATAATGGAGACTTAAGAGCTAAAAAAGCACAAGTAGAAGCTTCCATTACAGAGGCTACGGTAGCATTCAACAATGCAAAAAAAGACTACGAAAGATTTAAAAACCTTTTTAAAGAAAGCAGTGCCTCACAAAAGGAATTGGATGATATAACTGCTCGTTACGAAATGGCCAAAGCCAGATTGGAAGCGGCAAATCAAATGAAAAATGAAGTCAATTCCCAGTTTACTTATGCCGATATCAGGGCACCATTCAGTGGTGTGGTGACCAACACCTATATCGATGCAGGTGATATGGCCAATCCTGGAGTGCCCTTGGTTTCTGTGGAATCACCAGGCGGATTTGAAGTGGAGGCCAAAGTGGCCGAAAACAACATTTCTGCCATTAAAGTGGGCACAATAGCCCAAGTTTTGGTAAAAGCATTGGATACAACAATTACAGGTAAGGTTTCCGAATTGAGTGCTTCTGCACAAAATACAGGTGGACAATATGTAATGAAGGTCGCATTGGACGAAACGGATGCCAAGATTTTGTCAGGTATGTATGCAACCGTTAGGCTAGAGGCGGAAAATGAGAGCAATGGAAAAAAAGTTGTGACTGTTCCGTCCGAAGCCTTGGTGCACAAAGGGCAATTGACAGGAGTTTATACGCTTGGACAAGACAATGTGGCGCTTTTGCGTTGGTTGCGTTTGGGCGAGAATTATGGAGATGAAGTAGAAGTATTATCTGGATTGTCCAAAGGAGATCAATACATCGTATCAGCCGAAGGAAAGCTGTACAATGGCGCTAAAGTAAGCATTCAATAACCCTAAAAAGCTAACAATGAAAGACGGACTAGCAGGAAAAATAGCCAAAGGGTTTATCAGCTCCAAACTAACGGTGCTTTTAATGATCGTGTTCATGGTCATTGGGGTGTACAGTTCTTTTTTGATCCCAAGGGAAGAGGAGCCACAGATTGATGTGCCCATGGCAGATATTTTTGTGGGATACCCTGGGGCCAGCCCAATAGAGGTGGAATCCAGGATTACAAAACCGCTTGAAAAAATTATATCGAACATAAAAGGCGTAGAGTATGTGTACACCACTTCCATGCAGGAGCAGGGGATGGCGATTGTACAGTTCTACGTAGGGGAGGATATTGAAAGATCATTGGTGCGTTTGTATGACGAAATCAACAAACACATGGATCAAATG
>JANSXF010000083.1 GCA_024743095.1 Flavobacteriaceae bacterium | reverse complement strand
TTAATTAGAAACAATGGCAAAAGAAGTAGATAAGGTAGTTAAATTACAAGTTAGGGGAGGTGCTGCGAACCCATCGCCACCGGTTGGACCCGCCTTAGGTGCTGCTGGTGTTAACATCATGGAGTTCTGTAAGCAGTTTAATGCCCGTACACAGGACAAGCAAGGTAAAGTTTTACCTGTTGTTATCACCGTTTACAAAGACAAATCCTTCGAGTTTGTCGTAAAAACACCACCTGCGGCAGTTCAATTGATGGAAGTGGCTAAGATTAAAAAAGGATCTGGCGAACCTAACAGGGTCAAGAATGGTTCAGTAACCTGGGATCAAGTAAAAGCGATCGCCGAAGATAAGATGGTAGATCTAAATGCTTTTACCGTAGAGTCTGCAATGAGTATGGTTGCAGGTACTGCAAGATCTATGGGTCTGAAAATAGCAGGACAAAGACCTTTTTAAAATCTGAAAGCAAGTAAGAAATGGCAAGATTGACTAAAAAGCAAAAAGAGGCTCAAGCCAAGATAGACAAGAACAAACTCTATACTTTGGAAGAAGCATCAGCTTTAGTAAAAGAAATAACCAATGTAAAATTTGATGCTTCCATTGATTTGGCGGTTCGCTTGGGCGTAGACCCAAGAAAAGCCAATCAAATGGTTCGTGGCGTTGTGACCCTTCCTCATGGTACGGGTAAAGACGTAAAGGTTTTGGCATTGGTGACTCCGGACAAAGAGGCGGAAGCTAAAGAGGCGGGTGCTGACTTTGTGGGATTGGACGAATATTTGGATAAGATCAAAAATGGTTGGACGGATGTTGATGTTATCATCACCATGCCAAGTGTTATGGGTAAACTTGGTCCATTGGGACGAGTTTTGGGACCGAGAGGTTTGATGCCCAATCCAAAGACCGGAACAGTAACTATGGATGTGGCAAAAGCCGTTTCCGATGTTAAGGCCGGTAAAATAGACTTTAAAGTGGACAAAACAGGTATTGTGCACGCAGCTATCGGAAAAGCATCTTTCTCTGCAGATAAAATTGCAGGAAATGCTAGGGAATTGATCGACACATTGATCAAATTGAAGCCTTCCGCAGCTAAAGGTGTGTACATGAAGAGTATTTACTTGTCCAGCACTATGAGTCCTAGTGTACAATTAGATCCAAAAGCAGTTCAATAAACTGGTAGTTCAATTTTTATAACTATGACAAGAGAAGAAAAAGCAACGGTAATAAAAGACTTGACTGCACAGTTGGCCGATAATCCAAACATTTATTTGGCGGATATATCGGGATTGAATGCCGTGGACACCTCTAACTTAAGAAGAGCGTGTTTCAAGGCTAACATTAAGCTTGCGGTCGTTAAGAACACATTGCTTGCAAAGGCAATGGAAGCTTCTGATAGGGAATTCGGTGAACTTCCCGAAGTGTTGAAAGGCAATACATCTTTGATGTTGTCCGAAACAGGAAATGCACCAGCGAAACTTATCAAGAACTTTAGAAAAAAATCGGATAAACCATTGTTGAAAGGTGCCTTTATTGAAGAGGCGGTATATATCGGCGATAACAACCTTGATGCACTTGTTAATATCAAGTCCAAGGAAGAAGTTATCGGGGATATCATCGGATTGTTGCAATCCCCGGCCAAAAACGTTATTTCTGGACTTAAGTCCGGAGGCGGTAAATTGGCAGGTATCCTTAAGACTTTGTCCGAGAAGGAATAATTCGCGCACAATAAACTAAGTATATTTTTAAACATTTTTATTAAACGATAGAAAAATGGCAGATTTAAAAGATTTTGCAGAACAGTTGGTAAACCTTACAGTAAAAGAGGTAAATGAGTTGGCCGACATTTTAAAAGAAGAATATGGTATCGAGCCTGCTGCTGCTGCAGTAGCTGTTGCCGGCGGTGCTGCTGGTGGTGGTGATGCTGAAGCTGCTGAGGAAAAATCAGAATTTGATGTAGTACTTACTGCTGCTGGTGGATCTAAATTGGCAGTTGTTAAATTGGTGAAAGAATTGACAGGTCTTGGTCTTAAAGAGGCCAAGGATATCGTTGATAGCGCACCAAAAGCTGTTAAAGAAGGTATTTCTAAAGACGAAGCAGAAGGTATCAAAAAATCATTGGAAGAAGCTGGAGCAGAAGTTGAGCTTAAATAATCGCTTTTCCCATTAGAACTTGGTTAAGGTCTTTCCATTTTTTGGTTAGACCTTAGCCTATTTATATAAGGAGTGTATAAAGCCGTGCACCAACCCACTTAGTAATCACGATCAAAATTTGTCCATAGATGTTCACAAACACTATTGAAAGAGTTAATTTCGCATCCGCTAAGAACATACCGGAATACCCGGATTTCTTGGACATTCAGATAAAATCGTTCCAAGACTTTTTCCAGCTTGAAACTAAATCTGACGAAAGAGGAAACGAAGGTCTCTACAACACCTTCATGGAGAATTTTCCAATCACCGATACCAGAAATCAGTTTGTACTTGAGTTTTTGGATTACTTCATTGATCCACCGAGATACTCCATCCAAGAATGTATCGAGCGTGGACTTACCTATAGCGTACCGTTAAAGGCGCGTCTAAAATTATACTGTACCGATCCGGAGCACGAAGATTTTGAAACCATTGTACAGGACGTGTATTTGGGGACCATCCCTTACATGACCCCTAGTGGTACTTTCGTGATCAACGGAGCGGAACGTGTAGTGGTATCCCAGTTGCACAGATCTCCAGGGGTTTTCTTTGGACAATCCTTCCATGCAAACGGAACAAAATTGTATTCGGCCAGGGTAATCCCGTTCAAAGGATCTTGGATCGAATTCGCCACCGATATCAACTCGGTGATGTATGCCTACATCGATAGGAAGAAAAAATTACCGGTAACCACTTTGTTCCGTGCCATCGGCTTCGAAAGGGACAAGGATATCTTGGAAATCTTCGACCTTTCGGAAGAAGTAAAGGTTTCCAAATCCGGACTTAAAAAAGTATTGGGCCGTAAATTGGCCGCTAGGGTGTTGAACACATGGCATGAGGATTTCGTGGACGAGGATACAGGTGAGGTGGTCTCCATCGAAAGAAACGAAATTGTACTTGATCGTGATACAGTTTTGGAAAAAGAGCATATCGATGAGATCATTGATGCCGATGTGAAGACCATTTTGCTTCACAAGGAAAACAATGCGCAATCCGATTATGCCATTATCCACAACACCTTGCAAAAAGACCCTACCAACTCCGAAAAAGAAGCGGTAGAGCATATCTATAGACAATTGCGTAATGCTGAGCCGCCAGATGAAGAGACCGCTCGTGGCATTATCGATAAATTGTTCTTCTCCGACCAACGTTACAACTTAGGTGAAGTAGGGCGTTACAGAATGAACAAAAAATTGGGACTGGATATCGGAATGGACAAACAGGTCTTGACCAAGGAAGATATCATTACCATTATTAAATATTTGATCGAGTTGATCAACTCCAAGGCCGAGATTGATGATATCGATCACTTGTCCAACCGTCGTGTCAGGACCGTTGGGGAGCAATTGTCCCAGCAGTTCGGCGTAGGTTTGGCACGTATGGCACGTACCATCCGTGAGCGTATGAACGTTCGTGACAACGAGGTGTTTACCCCGATAGATTTGATCAACGCCAAGACATTGTCTTCCGTAATCAACTCCTTCTTCGGAACCAACCAGTTGTCCCAGTTCATGGACCAGACCAACCCGTTGGCCGAGATTACGCACAAAAGAAGATTGTCCGCACTGGGACCAGGTGGTCTTTCCCGTGAAAGAGCCGGTTTCGAGGTGCGTGACGTTCACTATACACACTACGGAAGATTGTGTCCGATCGAGACACCAGAAGGTCCGAACATTGGTTTGATATCTTCATTGTCCGTGTTTGCCAAGGTGAACAATATGGGCTTCTTGGAAACTCCCTATCGTAAAGTAGAGGATGGTAAAGTGGATACCAAAAACCACATTTACCTAAGTGCAGAGGAAGAGGAAGGAATGAAGATCGCCCAAGCCAACATTCCATTGGCGGACGATGGTACCATTGAAAGGGAAAAGGTAATTGCGCGTGAAGAAGGTGATTTCCCGGTCGTGGACCCGACAGAGGTAAAATATACCGACGTTGCGCCTAACCAGATCGCTTCCATTTCCGCATCGTTGATTCCGTTCTTGGAGCACGATGATGCGAACCGTGCCTTGATGGGATCTAACATGATGCGCCAAGCAGTTCCATTGTTGAGACCGGATTCCCCAATCGTGGGTACGGGTCTGGAAAGACAGGTAGCTACCGATTCCCGTGTATTGATCAATGCCGAGGGCGATGGTGTAGTGGAATATGTGGATGCACAGAAAATTACCATTAAGTACGATAGAACCGATGAAGAGCGATTGGTAAGCTTTGATGAAGATTCAAAAACGTACCAATTGGTAAAGTTCAGAAAAACAAACCAAGGGACCAGTATCAACCTGAAACCTATCGTAAGAAAAGGGGACAAGGTGAAAAAAGGCCAGGTACTTTGTGAAGGTTATGCTACCGAAAAAGGCGAGTTGGCCCTGGGTAGAAACATGAAGGTTGCCTTTATGCCTTGGAAAGGATATAACTTTGAGGATGCGATCGTAATCTCCGAAAAAGTGGTACGCGAGGATATCTTTACCTCTATCCACGTGGATGAGTACTCTCTTGAAGTAAGGGATACCAAATTGGGTGCAGAGGAATTGACAAACGATATTCCGAACGTATCCGAAGAGGCGACCAAGGATTTGGACGAATATGGTATGATCCGTATCGGTGCCGAAGTAAAACCTGGTGATATCTTGATCGGTAAGATCACTCCTAAAGGAGAATCCGATCCAACACCAGAGGAAAAATTGTTGCGCGCCATCTTTGGTGATAAGGCAGGTGACGTTAAGGATGCTTCATTGAAAGCTTCACCATCCTTGAGAGGTGTTGTGATCGACAAGAAATTGTTCTCACGTTCGATCAAGGACAAGAGAAAGCGTTCCGAAGATAAAGAGGCCATTTCAAGATTGGAGATGGACTACGAAGTAAAATTCCAACAACTCAAAGATGAATTGATCGAGAAGTTGTTCGGATTGATCAGTGGAAAAACATCACAAGGTGTTATCAACGATTTGGGTGAAGAAGTACTTCCAAAAGGAAAGAAATACACCATAAAAATGTTGAACGCTGTTGATGATTTTGCCCACTTGGTAGGAGGTAGCTGGACAACGGACGATGATACCAATGCTTTGGTGGCCGATTTGTTGCACAACTACAAAATCAAATTGAACGATATTCAAGGTAACCTGAGAAGGGACAAGTTTACCATCTCCGTTGGGGATGAGCTTCCTGCAGGTATCATGAAATTGGCCAAGGTCTATATTGCCAAAAAGCGTAAGCTCAAAGTAGGTGATAAAATGGCAGGTCGTCACGGTAACAAAGGTATTGTTGCCCGTATCGTACGTCAAGAAGATATGCCGTTCTTGGAAGACGGAACCCCAGTGGATATCGTATTGAACCCACTTGGTGTACCTTCAAGGATGAACATTGGTCAGATCTACGAAACCGTATTGGGCTGGGCCGGACTAAAGTTGGGCCAAAAATATGCGACCCCGATTTTCGATGGTGCCTCATTGGATGAAATCAATAAGATTACCGATGAAGCTGGTGTACCAAGATTTGGGCATACCTACCTATATGATGGTGGAACAGGTCAACGTTTCGACCAACGTGCAACCGTTGGTGTGATCTACATGTTGAAACTAGGTCACATGGTAGACGATAAGATGCACGCGAGATCTATTGGGCCATACTCTTTGATCACACAGCAACCATTGGGTGGTAAAGCTCAGTTTGGTGGTCAGCGTTTTGGAGAGATGGAAGTGTGGGCATTGGAAGCCTACGGAGCATCGTCCACCCTTAGGGAGATATTGACCGTTAAGTCCGATGACGTGATCGGTAGGGCCAAGACCTATGAGACCATCGTAAAGGGTGAGACCATGCCAGAACCTGGATTGCCAGAATCTTTCAACGTATTGATGCACGAACTCAAAGGTTTGGGCTTGGATATCCGTTTGGAGGAGTAGAACACTATATTACATTAATTATATCATCACCATATTGTTATGGCTAGAATAAAAGATAATAACGCACAAAAAAGGTTCAACAAAATTTCTATCGGATTGGCCTCTCCAGAGTCCATTTTGGCAGAGTCCCGTGGAGAAGTGTTGAAGCCTGAAACCATTAACTATAGAACGCACAAACCAGAGCGTGATGGATTGTTCTGCGAGCGTATTTTTGGTCCTGTAAAGGATTATGAGTGTGCCTGTGGTAAATACAAGAGAATCCGTTACCGTGGGATTGTTTGTGATCGTTGTGGTGTTGAAGTGACGGAGAAGAAGGTACGTAGAGACCGTGTAGGGCACATTAACCTTGTGGTTCCCGTAGCTCACATCTGGTACTTCCGTTCGTTGCCAAACAAAATAGGTTACCTTTTGGGATTGCCATCCAAAAAGTTGGACATGATCATATACTACGAAAGGTATGTGGTTATCCAGCCAGGTATTGCCAAAGGCCCAGAAGGTGAGGAAATCCAGAAAATGGATTTCTTGACCGAAGAGGAATACTTGAACATTTTGGAATCCATTCCTACCGAGAACCAATACTTGGAGGATACCGATCCCAACAAGTTCATCGCTAAAATGGGAGCCGAGTGTTTGATCGACATTTTGTCCAGAATCGATTTGGAACAATTGTCGTACGAACTTCGCCACAAGGCAAATACAGAAACCTCTAAACAACGTAAGACCCAAGCCTTGAAGCGTCTTCAAGTAGTGGAGGCTCTGCGTGAGTCGCAAGGAAACAGGGAGAACAACCCTGAGTGGATGATCATGAAGGTGATTCCCGTGATTCCACCAGAATTGCGTCCGTTGGTGCCATTGGATGGTGGTCGTTTTGCGACTTCCGATTTGAACGACCTGTACCGTAGGGTAATCATCCGTAACAACCGTTTGAAGCGTTTGATGGAAATCAAGGCACCTGAGGTGATCTTGAGGAACGAAAAACGTATGCTCCAAGAAGCGGTGGATTCCCTTTTCGATAACACAAGAAAGGCATCTGCGGTAAAAACAGAATCCAACAGGCCATTGAAATCCCTTTCCGATTCCTTGAAAGGTAAGCAAGGTCGTTTCCGTCAAAACCTTTTGGGTAAACGTGTGGATTACTCCGCTCGTTCGGTAATCGTGGTTGGACCGGAATTGAAATTGTACGAATGTGGTCTTCCAAAAGATATGGCGGCCGAGCTTTACAAACCCTTCATTATCCGTAAGTTGATTGAAAGGGGTATTGTAAAGACCGTTAAATCTGCGAAAAAGATTATAGACAAGAAAGAGCCCGTAGTATGGGATATTCTTGAAAACGTCCTTAAGGGACACCCTGTATTGTTGAACCGTGCCCCCACACTGCACAGATTGGGTATCCAAGCGTTCCAGCCTAAACTTATAGAAGGAAAGGCAATTCGTTTGCACCCATTGGCATGTACCGCATTTAACGCGGATTTTGATGGGGACCAGATGGCAGTTCACTTGCCATTGGGGCCAGAGGCCATTTTGGAAGCTCAATTGTTGATGTTGGCTTCACAGAACATCCTTAACCCAGCGAACGGTTCCCCGATTACCGTACCATCCCAGGATATGGTCTTGGGACTGTATTATATGACCAAGCACAAGAAATCTACTCCGGAAGAGCCTGTATTGGGTGAAGGTTTGACCTTCTATTCTTCTGAAGAGGTTGAAATCGCTTTCAATGAGAAGAAAGTTTCGCTTAACGCGGGAATCAAGGTGAGAACCAAAGACTTTAACGAAGAAGGTGAATTGGTATATCAAATCATTGAAACCACTGTAGGTCGTGTATTGTTCAACACAGAGGTACCGGAACAAGCAGGGTTCATCAACCAGGTATTGAACAAGAAGGCCCTTAGGAACATTATCGGGGACATTCTTGCAGTGACCGATGTACCTACAACGGCCGATTTCTTGGATAAGATCAAGGCCATGGGATACGATTTCGCCTTTAAAGGAGGATTGTCCTTTAGTTTGGGTGATATTATCATCCCAGCGGAAAAGCAGGATATGATCGGCGAGGCCAACGAGCAGGTCGATGGTATTATGATGAACTATAACATGGGTCTTATCACAAATAACGAACGTTACAACCAGGTAATCGATGTTTGGACCTCTACCAACGCTATGTTGACCGAATTGGCCATGAAGCGAATCCGTGAGGACAAACAAGGGTTCAACTCCGTGTATATGATGTTGGATTCTGGTGCAAGGGGTTCCAAAGAACAGATTCGCCAGTTGACCGGTATGCGTGGTTTGATGGCCAAGCCTAAAAAATCTACAGCCGGTGGCGGTGAAATTATTGAAAACCCGATTCTTTCCAACTTTAAGGAAGGGCTATCGATTTTGGAATACTTTATCTCTACCCACGGTGCGCGTAAGGGTCTTGCGGATACCGCTTTGAAAACAGCGGATGCGGGCTACTTGACCAGACGTTTGGTGGATGTTTCCCAAGATGTTATCGTGAACAGCGAAGATTGTGAAACCTTGAGAGGTATCGAGGTAGAACCATTGAAGAAAAACGAGGAGATTGTTGAAAGCTTAGGAGAGAGAATCCTGGGTAGGGTATCGTTGCACGATGTGTACAACCCATTGACAGAAGAGCTTGTGCTAAGGGCAGGGCAAGAAATCAATGAAGCCGATGTTAGAAGGGTAGAGGCAGCTCCAATCGAGAAAATAGAGGTAAGGTCTCCGTTGACATGTGAGGCTGCACAAGGTATTTGTGCCAAATGTTATGGGCGTAACCTTGCTACCAATAAAATGGTGCAAAGAGGTGAGGCTGTAGGTGTTGTAGCTGCACAGTCCATTGGTGAGCCCGGTACACAGTTGACATTGCGTACCTTCCACGTGGGTGGTATTGCAGGTAACATATCCGAGGACAACAAATTGGAGTCCAAGTTTGATGGTGTTGCCGAAATCGAAGACTTGCGAGTAGTTGAGGGCGAGGGCAATGATGGAAACAAAACCAACATTGTGATCTCCAGGACATCGGAAGTTAAGATTGTAGATCAGAAAACTGGAATCACCTTGAGTACGAACAATATTCCTTATGGTTCCCAATTGTACATTAAGAACGGCGAGAAGGTTACCAAAGGAACCGTGATTTGTGAGTGGGACCCATATAATGGTGTGATCGTTTCTGAATTCTCCGGGCAGATTGCCTACGAGAATATTGAGCAAGGAGTTACTTACCAAGTTGAAATCGATGAACAGACCGGTTTCCAAGAGAAGGTAATTTCCGAATCAAGGAACAAAAAGTTGATACCAACTTTATTGATCCAGAACAATAGAGGTGAAACACTAAGGTCGTACAACCTGCCAGTTGGTTCTCACTTGATGATCAATGACGGTGAGAAGGTAAAAGAAGGAAAAACATTGGTTAAGATTCCACGTAAATCCGCCAAGGCAGGGGATATTACCGGTGGTCTTCCAAGGGTGACGGAGCTTTTCGAGGCACGTAACCCATCCAACCCAGCAGTTGTATCCGAGATTGACGGTGTGGTATCCTTCGGTAAGATCAAGCGTGGTAACCGCGAGATTATCATCGAGTCCAAGACTGGTGATATCAAAAAGTACTTGGTTAAATTGTCCAATCAGATATTGGTCCAGGAGAATGACTACGTACGTGCCGGTATGCCATTGTCCGATGGTTCCATTACCCCGGAAGACATCTTGGCCATTAAGGGACCATCTGCTGTACAGCAATATTTGGTGAACGAGGTACAGGAGGTATATCGTTTACAAGGTGTGAAGATCAACGATAAGCACTTTGAGGTTGTTGTAAGACAAATGATGCGTAAAGTAAAAATCCAAGATCCGGGAGATACCATCTTCTTGGAGAACCAATTGGCGCACAAAGACGACTTTATCAACGAGAACGATGAGATTTTCGGTAAAAAAGTGGTCGAGGACGCCGGTGATTCAGAAAGGTTGAAGCCAGGACAGATTGTGACGATACGTGAACTAAGGGATGAAAACTCCATTCTTAGAAGAGAGGACAAGACCTTGGTATCCGCAAGGGATGCCGTTGCCGCAACGGCCACACCAATCTTGCAAGGTATTACAAGGGCTTCGTTGCAGACCAAGTCGTTTATCTCTGCAGCATCGTTCCAGGAAACCACCAAAGTATTGAACGAAGCCGCGGTAAGTGGTAAGATAGATACCTTGGAAGGATTGAAGGAAAATGTAATTGTAGGACATAAGATTCCGGCCGGTACCGGTATGAGGGATTATGATAGCATCATTGTAGGTTCCAAAGAGGAGTACGATGAAATCATGGCCCGAAAAGAGGAATTTAAGTTCTAAATAAAATAAACCCTGGCCTTTTGGCCGGGGTTTTTCTTTTTAATATATATTTTATATGGCTGAAGAAAAGAAAAATCAGAAACAGATCAATATCGAGTTGGATGAAAAAACGGCAGAGGGAACCTATTCCAATCTGGCCATTATAAACCACTCCGTGTCCGAGTTTGTGGTGGACTTTATTAGTTTGATGCCCGGCGCTCCCAAAGCCAAGGTAAAGAGCAGGATAATATTGACCCCGCAACATGCCAAAAAATTGCTCAAGGCATTGAACGATAACGTTAGCCGCTTTGAACAGGCACATGGAACAATCCAAGACTACGAACAGCCAGCGATTCCACTAAATTTTGGACCTACTGGTGAAGCATAAAAAAAAGCCCCGATTCGGGGCTTTTTTAGTTTTTTATTTTAACCAACCTTTCTCAATTCCCTTTTTCGAGAAGTATATAAGGTAGATGCCAATACCGATGATTATAACCGGCATTGTGTAGGAGGAAGGCCCAAAAGCCTCTACCGCATTTGATATGAACAACCAGTGGATGAATTGTGCCACTGCAGCGATCAGGGATACAATAAAAAGTAGTTTCGCCCATTTTTTACGGAGCAAAAGCCCAATACAGGCCAGTGTTCCGGAGAAAACGGCAATGGCAAAAGCAGCTGTTGCCCAGGCCGGAATACCTTCAAAGGCCTCTCGTTGGGCCTGATCCATACTCTCCAAAAGGGCTTCTTGATTAAAAGCTTGGTTAAGGTAGTTCATTGCTCCTATCAAATTCCAAAGTAGCGCAATAACGTTCACCACCCAGAACCAAACAGGTGGTTTAACTGAAGTCGTCATAATTTGATTGTTTAATTGGTTACACTAATCAATGTACGAAAAAAATAAATTGAAAGCCGCAACAAATTAATACCCAGAAATGTATGTGAGCTTGTTTGTGAAAGTTTATTCGAACTCAGAGGTGTAATGCAACTTTACCGATGGATATTTTTGCTCTGTCATTTGAAGTGAAAACGGAGAATCTGCCAAAAATACCAACTGACCTTTTTTATCCGTGGCCAAAAACTTTTGCTTTACCCGTTTAAATTCTTGGAACTCCTCGTTCTTCTCATCTTTGGGATCTACCCAGCAAGCTTTGTGTACCGGGAAATTTTCGTAAGTACACTTTGCGCCGTATTCATGCTCCAATCTATATTGAATCACTTCGTATTGCAAGGCTCCAACGGTACCGATAATTTTTCGTCCGTTTAATTCCAAGGTGAACAATTGCGCGACACCTTCGTCCATAAGCTGGTCGATGCCTTTGTAGAGCTGTTTGGCTTTCATGGGGTCTGCATTGTTGATATACCTGAAATGCTCCGGTGAGAAACTTGGGATACCTTTATAATGTAGCTCTTCGCCACTGGTCAATGTGTCACCTATTTTGAAATTTCCAGTGTCATGGAGCCCAACGATGTCCCCTGGATAAGAAATATCGACAATCTCCTTTTTCTCGGCAAAAAATGCGTTGGGACTGGAAAACTTTAGTTTCTTTCCTTGTCTAACATGTAAATATGGAGTGTTTCGTTCAAAGGTGCCGGATACAATTTTAATAAAGGCCAAACGATCTCGGTGTTTGGGATCCATGTTGGCGTGTATCTTGAAAACAAAACCGGAAAAATCCTTTTCATTGGCCTTTACCAAACGTTCTTCGGCCTTCTTTGGCCTTGGGGAAGGGGCAATGTTCACAAAACAGTCCAGTAGTTCCCGTACCCCAAAATTGTTCAGAGCTGAGCCAAAAAACACGGGCTGCAATTCACCTTTCAAATAGGCTTCTTGGTCAAAGTCGGGATAAACCCCTTCAACAAGCTCTAAATTACTACGTAATTCATTGGCGGCATCTGTACCGATTAATTTTTCAAGTTCTGGATTCTCCAGGTTGTCGAAGGCGATGGTCTGCTCAATATTCTTTTTGCTATTGCCGCTAAAGAGGTTGATGTTTTTCTCGTAAATGTTGTAGATGCCCTTAAAATCGTATCCCATTCCAATTGGAAAGCTCAAAGGGGTTACGGTCAACCCTAATTTTTGTTCCACTTCGTCCAAAAGGTCGAAAGCATCCTTACCTTCACGGTCCAATTTGTTGATGAACACAATCATGGGTATGTTGCGCATTCTACAGACTTCTACCAATTTTTCTGTCTGTTCCTCCACACCTTTGGCCACATCGATAACTACAATAACACTGTCCACAGCGGTCAAGGTGCGGAAGGTGTCTTCTGCAAAATCCTTGTGCCCGGGAGTATCCAGGATGTTTATTTTTTTATCCTTATAAATAAAGGCCAGTACGGAAGTGGCAACGGAGATACCCCTTTGGCGTTCGATTTCCATAAAATCACTGGTGGCGGATTTTTTGATCTTATTACTTTTTACCGCCCCAGCTTCTTGTATGGCACCCCCGAACAACAACAGTTTTTCGGTGAGCGTGGTTTTACCTGCATCGGGGTGGGAGATAATGCCAAAAGTTCTGCGTTTCGCTATTTCCTTTTCAAAATCCATCAACAAAAATTTCGGCAAAAATACGGGATTTAAATCTTTTGTCGCTCATTTTTAGAACGATTCGGGATTGTTAATATAATTGGAAAAAAATTCAAAAATTAACAGCCGCTAGATCCAAAAAGAAAGGTATTTTTCGCCCGTTTTTAAAACACTAGCCATTTCACTCACAATTTGTTCATTTGCAAAATCAGCAGATAGGGTAAGTAATGATATAGAAATTGCCTTTTATCGATTAAAATGGGAGGTGAAATACAAATGGGTTAATTATGTGACCTGTTTATATCAATATGTGTCGAAAGGGCTGAGATATTGAAACAACTAAGAAAACCCCAATTTTCTTACAAATACGAGAACCTTTTGTTGCCATGGTGATTAGTTGACCAAAACTATCATTTATGGAGAACTTTACTTTTGTGAGACTAAAAAGGTCTTTAGTCCTTAAAACCACCACTACCTTGTGGTGTTTAGTTTTTGGACTTACATCATCTTTAGGTTTTGCTTCCTTGCATAATCATAATTTGAATGTAGCTGATACCACCACTGCACATCCGGATATTGCTTTTTCGGATATGTCGAGCTTATGGAATCCTTTGACGGGGGTCTTGGCCACACAAGATTGTGACGGCGATGGGGTTACTTGTGAACAGGAGAAAAAGGACGGCACCGACTTTAATGATCCTTGCGATTTTATTTTGGCACACCAAGACTGTGCTCCTTCCCAAGCATGGAAAAAGGATGATTGCGATGGTGACGGCGTGAGCAACGGGAAGGAAAAAGAGGATGGAACGGACCCATTGGATCCATGTGATTTTATATTGGAACATCAGGATTGCTCTATTTCCGAAGCATGGAAAAAGGATGATTGTGATGGTGATGGTGTGAGCAACGGTCAGGAGAAAGAGGACGGAACGGACCCATTGGATCCCTGTGATTTTGTGTTGGAGCATCAGGATTGTTCACCCTCAGAAGCATGGAAGAAGGCGGACTGCGATGGAGACGGCGTGAGCAACGGTCAGGAGAAAGAGGACGGAACGGACCCATTGGATCCCTGTGATTTTGTGTTG
>JANSXF010000074.1 GCA_024743095.1 Flavobacteriaceae bacterium | reverse complement strand
CCTAATCGTGTTTGTCCAGCTATTTTACTTGCTATAAAGTTTGAATACTCCACTGTGTCCAAAGGCTGATTTTTATCATATTCTAACCTCCCTCCAGCGACTACTTTTACGTATCGATTTTAACACATATCAATCTTTAATAGATACACATATGGACACACTTGTAGAAAAAAAGCTCAGCGTATACTCATTTGGCAACAAAAAAGCAGATGGTGGACGCGATATGAAGAACCTACTTGGAGGCAAAGGCGCCAACTTGGCAGAAATGAGCCGAATCGGTATTCCCGTACCTCCTGGCTTTACCATTACTACCGAAGTCTGTACACAATACAATGAGGAAGGCCGAGAAGCGGTTATTGATCGTATAGAACCCGAGGTAAGGAATGCCATAAATCATATAGAAGAAACTATGGGGGCCATATTCGGCGATGATGAGAATCCATTATTGATATCCGTCCGATCAGGGGCAAGGGTCTCCATGCCCGGTATGATGGATACCGTTCTCAATCTTGGACTTAATGATGAATCCATAAAAGGTGTCATCAAAATGACCGGAAATGAAAGGTTTGCATGGGATTCTTACAGAAGGTTCATCCAAATGTACAGCAGCGTGGTGATGGGCCTAAAGCCGGAATCCAAGGACGACCTTGACCCTTTCGAGGAAATCATCGACCACTTAAAGGATAAAAGAAGAATTGAACAAGATACTCAATTTACCGTTCAAGATCTTCAGGATTTGGTGTATGACTTCAAGGACATCGTTAAAAAAAGAACAGGGCAACCCTTCCCCAATAATCCTTGGGACCAACTTTGGGGGGCCATTGCCGCTGTGTTTGACAGTTGGAACGGAGATCGGGCGATATACTACAGAAAAATGCACGGATATCCCGAAGATTGGGGAACCGCCGTGAACGTACAGGCCATGGTCTTCGGAAACATGGGCGAGGATTCCGGTACAGGAGTTTGCTTTACCAGGGATGCCGGAACCGGGGAAAACAAGTTCAATGGTGAATATTTGATCAATGCGCAGGGCGAGGATGTTGTGGCTGGTGTCCGCACACCACAACAGATCACCTTGCTGGGTTCTCAACGTTGGGCCAAATTGGCACAGGTGGAAGAAGAGGAACGCAAAGAAAGTTATCCTTCCCTAGAGGAGCTTATGCCAGACATTTACAAGGAACTGTTCGAGTATCAAAATAAGCTTGAAACACATTACCAAGATATGCAGGACATGGAGTTTACCATACAACAGGGCAAACTATGGATTTTGCAAACTCGTAACGGTAAACGTACTGGAGCAGCCATGGTAAAGATTGCCATGGATTTGCTCAAAGAAGGTTCCATAGATGAAAAAACGGCCCTAATGCGCATAGAGCCCAATAAACTGAACGAACTTCTACACCCCATCTTTGACCCAGAAGCCTTGCAAGAAGCAGATGTGATCGCACAAGGACTCCCAGCATCTCCCGGTGCGGCCACAGGACAGATTGTTTTCTTCGCGGATGAAGCAAGTAAATACAAAAACAGCATTCTGGTTCGTGTAGAAACATCTCCAGAAGATGTGGAAGGCATGAACATTGCCAAGGGCATCGTAACGGCCCGTGGAGGTATGACCTCCCATGCGGCAGTTGTTGCCAGAGGTATGGGAAAATGCTGTGTCTCAGGTGCCGGTGCACTCAAGATCAACTATAAGACCCGGACCTTAAAAGTTGGCGACCATGAGTATCACGAGGGAGACTGGATTTCCATTAACGGTTCTACCGGTAACATCCTGGAAGGAAAGATTGCCACAAAGGAACCTGAATTGAGTGGCGAATTTGCCGAATTAATGGAACTATCGGACAATTATGCGACCATGGAGGTCCGAACCAATGCCGATACGCCCAAAGATGCACTTATCGCACGTAACTTTGGGGCAAAAGGAATCGGGCTTACCCGTACCGAGCATATGTTCTTCGAAGTGGACCGTATCAAAGCCATGCGCGAGATGATTTTAGCAGACACCATCAAAGGGCGCAAACAAGCACTCAAAGAACTATTGCCAATGCAGCGCAAGGATTTTGAGGGCATTTTCAGGGCCATGGAAGGTCTTCCCGTAACCGTTAGGTTATTGGACCCACCGTTACATGAATTTGTTCCCCATCAATTGGCCACGCAAAAAGAGTTGGCCGAAGAGCTGCATATTTCCTTGGCCGCTGTAAAAGGAAAGGTTGCAGAGTTGGAAGAATTCAACCCAATGATGGGCCATCGTGGCTGTAGACTGGGGAACTCCTATCCTGAAATCACTGAAATGCAGACACAGGCCATTTTGGAGGCTGCCCTCAATGTGAAGAAAGATGGCATCAACATCAAACCTGAAATTATGGTTCCCTTAGTTGGTACCGTGGAAGAGTTCAAACAGCAAAAGGCCATAATCAATACCGTTGCGCAAGATATCTTTAAAAAGAGAAAGGATACCGTGGAATATTCCGTAGGTACCATGATCGAAGTGCCAAGAGCAGCCTTGATAGCGGACAAGATTGCCGAAACAGCGGACTTCTTCTCTTTTGGAACAAATGACCTTACCCAAATGACCTTTGGTTATTCTAGGGACGATTCCGGTAAGTTCTTGCCTACCTATCTCGAAAAGGGCATATTAAAAGAAGACCCATTTGAAGTATTGGACCAAGAAGGTGTGGGTCAATTGGTAGAATTGGGAACTCTACGGGGACGCATGACCCGCGCCAACCTTAAAGTGGGCATTTGTGGCGAGCATGGTGGTGAACCAAGCTCTGTTGGCTTCTGCCAAAAAGTGGGAATGAACTATGTGAGCTGCTCACCTTTTAGGGTGCCCATTGCGAGGGTTGCAGCGGCACAAGCAGCAATAGCATAACTGCAAATACCTAACCATTCTGTTTTTTTGAATCCCCGTCGCTTTATTTTATAGGGCGCCGGGGATTTTCATTTGTAATTTGCGTTCTTTGTTCCATACAAGTGGAGAAAAACATGACCAACGAAAAAACTGCGGTGCGCACAACATACTTCAGTATTGCCGGTAACATAACTCTGGCATTGGTCAAAGGGGCTGCAGGTTTTTTTGGAAACTCTTACGCCTTGATTGCAGATACCATTGAGTCCACTACGGATATTTTTTCATCTGTACTGGTTCTCCTAGGGTTCAAATATGCGGAAAAGCCGCCCGATGAAAACCATCCTTATGGACATGGGAAGATAGAACCACTCATTACGTTTATCGTTGTGGCATTTTTGGTGACCTCGGCAACCATAATCGCCTACGAGAGCATTCAACACATACAGACGCCACATAAGGTCCCGGAACCATGGACGTTATTCGTATTGACAGGTATAATTGTCTGGAAGGAAATTTCGTTCCAGATAGTCATTAGAAAAAGTAAACAGACACAAAGTTCATCACTGCGAGCGGATGCTTGGCACCATAGAAGCGATGCCATCACCTCTGTAATGGCCTTTCTGGGCATTTCGATAGCGCTCATATTCGGTGAAGGCTACGAAACCGCGGATGATTGGGCCGCACTCTTGGCTTCAGCGTTTATCCTTTATAATAGTTATTTGATCTTCAGGCCTGCACTTGGTGAAATCATGGATGAGCACCAATATGATGACCTCATCGAAGAAATTAGACAAAAGTCGCTTGAAGTGGAGGGTATATTGGGCACGGAAAAGTGCTTTATCCGAAAATCAGGAATGAAATACCATGTAGACCTTCATGCTATCGTAAGTGGGGATATATCCGTGGAAAAGGGACATTGGATCGCCCATGTTCTAAAAGACCATTTACGTAAGGTGATTCCAAACCTGGGACATGTGCTCATTCATATAGAACCGGACCAATATACTTATAAATAACACTTTACAGTTTGGTCTATCGGTCAAATGAGCTATCTTTTTACTCTAATCCGACCATTATGACCAGAATTCCCCTATTATTTTCCTGTTTCGCACTTTTGATGGTGTCCTGTGGACAGCCAAAAAAATCAAAATTTGACATCGCCGTTAGTTTTGATAAATCCGTTAGCACCGAAAACAAAGATGGACGATTGCTGTTGATGCTTTCAAACGACGATTCAAAAGAACCTCGATTTCAAATCAACGATGGACTTAATACCCAACTTATTTTTGGAATGAACGTCGAAAACATAGCGCCAGGGCAATCCATCACTTTTGATGAATCCATTTTTGGGTACCCCTACCCTAGCCTAGATAACGTGCCTCCGGGAGAATACCAAGCACAAGCGCTGTTGCATATCTACGAAACTTTTGATTTATCCACAGGTCATACCGTAAAGTTGCCCATGGATAATGGCGAAGGCCAGCACTGGAATACTTCGCCCGGTAATTTGTACAGCAAACCTTTTAAGGTCACCATCGGTGACAATGGCATTGAAAATGTCTCGATTGTGATGGATCAAAAAATTCCTGCCATCCCCGAACCCGAGGATACCGAATGGATAAAGCACATTAAGATCAGGTCCGAAAAATTATCGGAATTCTATGGAAGGGACATGTATTTGAGAGCCCATGTTCTTCTGCCCAAAGGTTTTGACGAACACCCCGAAGCCAAATATCCGTTGATGGTCTTTCATGGACATTTTCCCAGTGACTTTGGCGGCTTTAGGACCATACCGCCAGACCCGAACCTAAAACCGGAGTATTCTGCCCGTTTTGATTTGGAAGGATACAACGTCATACAACAACAAGAAGCTTATGATTTCTATCAAAGATGGAACGAGCCCGATTTCCCCCGCTTCCTTATTATCGAGATACAGCATCCCACTCCTTATTATGATGACTCCTACGCTGTAAACTCGGCCAGTCAAGGTCCTTATGGGGATGCTATCACCTACGAGCTCATCCCTGAAATCGAAAAACAGTTCCGAGGCATGGGTGAAGGATGGTCCCGGTTTTTATATGGAGGTTCCACGGGTGGTTGGGAAGCGCTGGCCGTTCAGGTCAAATATCCGGAGGAATACAACGGTTGCTTTGCTGCCTGCCCGGATCCCATCGATTTTAGGGCATACTGCCTAACTAATATTTATGAAGATGAGAATGCCTACTATTATGATTCCGCTCACAAAAAGCTGGAGATTCCCTCCCATCGAAACTATTTGGGCGATATACAGTCCACATTAAGACAGGGCAACCATTTGGAGCTCGTTTTGGGTGATAAATCAAGGTCCGGGCAACAATGGGATATTTGGGAAGCCACTTATTCCCCCCAGGGCGATGATGGTTATCCTGTTCGGATTTGGGACAAAATGACAGGTGATATCGACCACGAAGTGGCAGAATACTGGAAAGAGAACTATGACCTTCGCCACATACTGGAAAGGGATTGGGACGAGCTCGGACCGCAGCTCAATGGTAAAATCCAGATCTATTGTGGTGATATGGACAATTATTATCTGAACAACGCCGTGTATTTGATGGAGGACTTTCTGGAAAGTACTACCGAGCCTTATTATGAAGGAGAAGTATTGTACGGAGACCGCGCAGAGCATTGCTGGAACGGAGACCCCGACCAACCCAATGCCATCAGTAGATTACGGTACAATTCGATGTACGTCCCGAAAATCATGAAACGAATTGCCGAAAGTGCTCCGAATGGAGCAGATTTAACCAGCTGGAGGTATCAATAATAAAAAATGGGGGCAAAAAAAGCCCCCATTACTTTGATTGGATATTTAGTTGTGGTTATCTATACAGGGTAAAATGCCCTACAAATTCCCTGGTATCCTCATCGCCATTTAGTTTAATGATGTACCAGTAATCACCTGTTGGCAAATCAGCCTGGTTATAGAATCCGTCCCATGGGTCGGTGTCCTGTAACATTTTATAAATGGTTCTTCCATACCTATCAAAAATGGAAATGGTAATGTTCGGGAACACTTCAATGTTCCTTGGTTTCCAGGTATCGTTCAATCCATCTCCATCTGGTGTAAAGAAATTCGGGATCTCAATATCTATGAATTCCATAAAAATTTCCTGGGTAACACTACATCCGTTTTCATCTGTAACCGTAACAGCATAGGTCGCTGTCTCACGAATCAAGAATGTATTGTCATCACCATAAGACACCCCATCTACCTCAAAGGTGTAGTCAGGATTACCTCCTGTGACGGTGGCAGTGATCTCATTGATATTGTCATTACTTAATTCCAAGGTCAATGGATCAAACCCTTCCACTTCAAAAGTGAAGGTACGGTCACAACCATTGGCGTGGGCCACGGTAAGCGTATGTTGTCCTGGTGCCAAGTTGGTAAAATCCGGGGTCAAGACCATATCGTTAGGATCATTGGAATCCAATCCGTACAACAGATCTGAAACCACGCTTTGGTCTTCAAAATTGATATCTAGATAGTTCGTTGGTGAATCGCCATCACACTCATAGACCACCTCCACGGTGCCTTCCAAATTCACCCCTGGTTTTATGGTAACGATTTCGGTCGTCATACAACCATTCGCATCTCTTATGAATACAACGTAGTCACCACTGGCCAGATTACCATAGCTCATCTGTCCCTCAACAAAATTCTCATCTTGACTAGAGTTCAAGCTTGTGCTATATGGGGCTGTTCCGCCTTGGACTTCTAAGTTGATCAAACCATCTTCACTACCAAAACAAATCTCATGTTCCGCAGTTGACGTAACGGTGAGGGCATCCGGTTGGGTAATGGTAAAATCCAATACTTCAAAACATCCGTTGGTATCTTGTACTATCACCGTATAATCACCGGCCGCAAGATCTGTGAATGTTCCTTCATCAACAAATTGATTCAGGTTGGGTGAAATTGCATACTGATAGCCTGCTGTTCCCCCAGATACATCCAGAACAATGCTACCATCATCTGCACCCATACAGGTAACATCGGTAAGATCGCTGGTAATTGCAAGAGGTGCTGGTTCCGTAACATTTATGGCTCCTGATACCCATTCACAATCGCCACTGATCACTCCTGCATAGTAAGTACCTTGCCAAAGTCCATCAAAATAGCCGTTTGAATTGGTCGGTGCCACTGGAATGGTCATGGCACTGTCTTGATACAGTCCATAAACATAATTTCCAAGACCACCATCCGCATCTACAGAAATGAATGCGGTGCTATCTCCATTACAGTTTACATAAGGATTATAATTTTCTACTTGAGCAGTCAATGGAACAACATCGATTACGGTAACGCCACTACTTAATACGGGGTCACAACCGTTCGCATCAATTACATAATATTGATATGGGTCGGTACTCGGACTTACATCAAAAACGTGGGTATTTCCACCAGACATATCGGTAAATGGACCTGATTCCGATGTACTAAATCGATACACATTTCCAGTAAATGGAGTTCCTCCGGATACCGTAAGCATCAACTGGGCATCGGTATCACACGTTAAGTTACTTGACATGACCAAATTCGCCCTCACCGGGGTTGGGTCATTGATTACAACTTCGATAGTTGTACCGGTACAACCTGCATCATCACTTATGTTTATGGAATATGTACCCGCACTTAAATTGTTAAAGGTACTTGAAGTTTGCGTGGAAGAGGTTGAAACGGTGCTTCCGTTCTCGATTCGGTTTAAGCTATATAATACGGTTCCCTCACCACCAGATGTCAACGTAGCTGTAATACTTCCGTCGGAATCACCGATACAATCCAATGTTTGGGTGGCAGGTGCAATATCCGCCAATAAAGGATCTACGGTCCGAATGGTTCCGCTCAGCGTGTCATTGGTACAACCCGCCGCATCGGTAACCTCGATGGAATAATTTCCGTCAGTCAAATTGGTAAATACATAGCTATACACATTGGTCTGCGTCAGTCCCAATGAAGGTATTGAAATCGTGTACGGAGCAATACCTCCCGTTGGCATTACTGATAATCTTCCCTGGTCGTTTGCGCAGGACGCATTGCCAATCTCGGTGATGGTTGCATCCAAAACGGCATCTGCCCCACCTACGGTAATCGTGGTTTCTTCGGTACATAAAGGGAAGTCCAATTGATTCACCTCAACACGGTAAGTGCCCTTGGGCAAATCAATATTTCCGCTGGTTGTTCCGCTTCCGTTCTCTAAAGGACTAAACGGGGTATCGTCACTTGTATCGCTCAACGTGCCATTGGTATTGTAAACTGTCCATGTGAAATCACCTGAATACCCTCCTGTTAGTTCAAAATGATATTGGGCATTCTCCCCTGCACATACAACGGGAGCATCTTCATACATATTGATCTGAAACTGTTCGATTTCTTCTACATTGTGTGTCACAACAATGGAACAGCCAGTTACAGTATTTGTTACTCGAAACGAATGCACCCCTACCTGTAGTCCCGTAAAAGTTCCCACAGCATTGGTATTTCCTGTTGAGATTTCTTCAAACTCATAGTCGTGTGGCCCTGTAAGGGAATCCGACAACAATCCATCTGCGGTAATGGTGATGGTCTCCCCTCCATTGTCGCAGGAAATATGATCTATTACATCGATGGTCGCATCCTGTAGCTCATCAAATGGTCGTATCACTGCCGTAGTGCTTCCCACACAACCTGTATCATCATACACATTGATGGCATAGGTACCTCCTGCCCTATTCGAAATTATCAATTGGTTATTGTTCCCGTTTTGAATCACATTGTTGGACGGGTCAACAAACTCATATCGAACATAAGTTCCGGTTCCACCGGTAATTGAATTTACCGTTATGCTTGCATTATCAGGGTTATTCCCTGCTGCACATCCAAACTGTACCACATCGGCGGCTGGAATGGTCACAGTGATTGGTGTTGGTTCGCCAATAGGGATTATGTTAGAGTCGGCGGGACAACTGTTGGTTCCAGTAGCTCTGACCACATAATTCCCAGGCGCCAAATCGTTGAATGTTCTTGTCACTAAATCCCAAGAAAAATCTCCTGATGGAATTGGGGTTAATCCGCTATCTAAAAGTACATAGGTCAATGGTGTAATACCATTATCGGTCTGTCTAACTGCAATACTTCCATCATTTGCACTATTACAGCTAACATCGGTAGGTGTAGCGGTGAAGTCCGGTTCTATTGGGTCTGGAACCACAATGGTAAATGTACGTTCGCAAGCTTCGTGGTCTGTTGTGGCATCCACGTACACTTTGATTTCATAATCCCCTGCGGTTGTTGGATGGAATTCAATGGAATTACCTCCCATGGATGTCTTTGACACCTCCATCAAGGATGTGGTCAGGTTTTCCACTGAATAATCGTAACTGCCCGAACCTTGTAACGCTTCGATTTCAATAGTGCCATCCGGTGTACTGGAACAATCGATAAGTTTGGTCAATTGGGCATTTGCTTGGAGGGACGGGTGAACCGTTACAGATTGTGTGGCTGAACAGCCATTGTCATCTATTATGGCAACAATATAGGTGCCAGGAGTAATTCCATTGAAAACTCCACCATTATTGAAATATGTGGTTCCACCATCTATGGAATACAAAATATTTGGTGATGAGCTATTTACCCTAACCGTAGCGGGCATGGTGCAATTTTCCACGCTTACGCCATCTATTACTGGATTAGGGGCCAAATCCAAATGCACTGTTCCCAAACTTACTGGGCAATCACCATATTGGTCATTGATTTCAACAGTATATGTTCCGGCAGGCGAATTTGCGGGAATTTCAATTGGGTTGTCCGAAGTAGCTGTTATGGTCGAGAAGGACCCAGGTCCCGTAACTGTATAAAAATATGTGCCACCACCACCGCTTGGATTTTGAATTTCAATAACACCGGGATTGTTACAGCTGATATCTTCCAGCACGTTTAAAGTACCGGTCATGGGATCAAGTTCTTCCAATAGTTCATTTTCCGAAGCACTTACACAACCTGTGGATGCTCCATCTTTTTTGGTTACCTCTAAATAGTAGTTGCCTTCAGCCAGTCCATTTATAGTTATGCTTTGGGGTGAAGAGAAGGAGACATTACCGCCGCTGGTGTCTACCACTGCAGGTGTACCCGTTGATATGTCAAACAGGGTCCACTCTATTTCAGCACCTGGTGATGTAACATTTTCAGTAACTTCGTATATAATACTACCCGTTGTGGTACCAGAGCATGTCGGTGTTATCGTTGAAGTAATATCAAAGGGTTGAACAATTAAGTCATTTACGTTTACATTACTTTGTCTTACGCAATTGTTGGAATCCCTCACATAGAAAACATAAGTTCGACCTGGTATCAAATCGGTCCATTGATACATTCCTTCCCCAGCTGGCACCGTATTACCATCATTATCAACACTTTCTCCCGAAACCCATAATGCAGATGTGGGGTCAAAGTTTGCTGGGTCATCTGTGTAAGCATAATCATAAGGAGCAACTCCTTCTGTTCCTTGTACCGTTACCCTTAATTCATCGCAATTCACAACAACTGCATCTATGGTAATATCTAGTTCATCTAAGGGATAGGGAATAATAAATGGTGGAAAATCTGTCTGGCAAATGGTGTTTCCAAAACCATCTACGGTGCGCATAGACGGATAAACTGTTTCTCCTGAATTATATCCAGTAAGTTCATCTGTAGTACCTGGGACCGAGTTATCGCCTATCCAGTTGCTACCTCCATCAGCACTAAACTCTATTGTGCCCAATGCTGTAGGATAATTGGTAAAGCGAAAACCAAAATCACTCACCAAACCAGTACATGAAGCCGGCGTAACACCTGTTACGTCCGAAATCAATTCATCTGGATTGTTTATCGTTTGTGTATCAGTAATGGTACAACCTGTGGCATCGGTTATATTGATGGTGTAATTTCCAGGTGAAAGATTATAGTATGTTCTGCTCGTCGCCAACACATTGGTATCGGTACGATTTGAAGCTCCTCCATTATCCACATCGATAATTTGAATAGTATAAGGGCTTATGCCTGAAGTTATATCAATCAATATGTTACCGTTCCCATCATGACATTGAGGGTCGGTCGGTGTTGCTGTCATGGTCAATGGAGTAGCCGGGTGTATGGTTACCGTTTCCATGTACTGACAGAATGGACTATTTGCTGAATTGTCCCTTACATATACATCATAATCACCTTCGTTACCTGAAGCTACCGGAAAAGTATCCGTAGTTGAAAACAAACCTGTAGGGTCTCCACCAGTTGGCACAAAAGCATATTCATAATTCGGTGTACCGCCTGAAGCCGTCACATCGATAGAGCCATCCGCGCAACTACTGACATCCGTTGCGGTAATGTTAACCAATAATTGCGCATCTATAGTAACTTCGGTTTCTACATCCGCACACCCGAAAGCATCTTTCACATTGATATCGTAGGTGCCATTGGTCAATCCTGAAAAGGTATAGGAATCAGGTGTGCTTGGGTTTGGACTTTGCCATGGTCCCCCATCAATCTGGAACAGGTATCCTCCATTTCCAGAGGTTACCGTAATATCAATTGATGCATTGTTTCCTCCATCATAACAACTGGTATAGACCACATCGTATTGAAGAGAAGCTGGCGCATCCAATGTAATTATGGTGCTTCTTACTTCGCAACCGTTGATATCTTTTGCAATAATCACATAATCCCCAGCGGCCAGACCATTAAACGTATTTCCTGTTGGGTTTGGAAAAGCTACAATAGAACCTCCAGCTCCATCTTCCAAAGCGTATTCATAGGTAGCTGTTCCCCCTGTCACGGTCGCCTCAATGCTTCCTAATGGATCATTACAACTTGGACTTTGGAGAATACCTGTATTTATAGCAAGAGCTGCTGGCTCGTCGATATCTTGATTGAGTGCAATGGAGCAGCTTGTATCGTCTGCCTTACGTATAATTACACTTTGGGTACCGGCCGACAAGGTAGTTGCCGTAGTTACCGGTGATGAAGTTGATGTAATCCAGTTACTTCCGCCATCTATGGAATACTCAAAACCTGCAATGGCATCAAAATTTTCTACTTCAAACGTGATGGAGCCATCGTTTGCTCCGTTACAAGAAATATCTGTATGACCGATTACAGTGGCGCCAAAACCATTTCCTGCTTCTATGACCACGGGAATATCCATAGTCCTTGGGCAGGATTGTGGTACCTGTTCCACCAAAATATCGTCGATGGCCACATCGTTACCGCTATTTCCACTTTTTTTGGAAATTAGAACAAAATCCAGCTCTTCATGGATTCCTGGGTCAATGAAAAATTCAAATTCATCGTGCCATGTCCTATCTTTTGGGATATCATGTGTCTGTACTTCACCAATTACGGCCCCGGTACTTGGAACACGCATTTGCACATAGATATCCGGATCAAGCTGACTTCCGCTTCCCAACAAATTGATGGCCGCAAAGGAAATTCGCATATCCTGATTAGGGATTATGTCCTTAATGGTTTTTTTATAAATAATTTGGGTTGGATCGGGGGTGCCCACATTGATCACCAAATATCTACCATTCGGGTCTGTTCCATTGCTGGTATAGTCTTTGGGGTTAATCCATCCGCTAAAAGGGGATACTATACTACTTGTTATGGAATATTCAAAATCGTTTATCTGGGTGTTGCTGCCCACTTGGTCCTCGTAGGTATATCCGAAAACATACGGACTGTCCACAGTAGGGCCGCTTCCAAAATCCTCGTGCAAAAGCACACTTGGGTTTGGCGGATCACTTTCGGTATATTCTGCTGTTATTGTATAGCTTCCCGGTGCAATCCCAGAAAAAGTACCATCGTTGGATGTTGTACTGGGCGATGTGTTTATGGTATAACTATAATCGTAGACAGTTTGGTCCGGACTGAGCACTACATTTCCATCGCCGTCGCAATCGTATGCCAGATCCATATCAAAATTTGGAACGGGCAATGGTGGGTCTATGGTAATGGGAAGTGTAATTTGACATCCTCTGGCATCCCTTGCAACCAAAATATGGTTTCCTGGGGGCAATAGACTTATTCTTACCGTTGGGTCCATCGGGTCATCGGCGATGAAGGAACTTCCTCCATCAAAACTGAACTCGTAAGGTCCCGTTCCTCCCTCTACGTTTGTAAATCGAACCTCAGAATTTCCATTGGCATCACAGGTTCCTGTGCTGGAAATACCAGCATTGGCCTTAAATGTTTCCGGGTCGTCCAAAGTAAATGTTGTTTCTTCTTCGCATCCATCATCGCTTCGCACTTTTATGGTATAGGTACCGGGCGATAGATTCACAAATGTTGGGTCGTTTTGCTGTGTGGCCCAATCATCAATGCTGTAGGTGTATGGAGGTTGGGCTCCCGATACATTCATGGTAACCTGACCTGTATTGGATCCTTCGCAAGTGATCTCAGAGTCTATGGTTGGAGCTGCTACGGTCAATCCGCCCAAATCATCGATGGTAACCACATTGGAAATCGACGAACAATTGTTCTCATCCACCACAACAAAACGGTAGGTTCCTTCTTCACCCGATGAAAAACTAAACTCACCTGGCGTTGCAATGTCCCTTTGAAATTCAATCGTAGGGATATCGGTAATATCCGTGTACAGTTCAACCCCATCCTTTTCCCAAATGGCAAATGAATAGCCAGGTGCTCCTTGCGAAGCTGTCAATACTATGGTACCATCGGTACAGGTAATTTGCTTGGTGGTCGATGCAGTAACTACTGGATCTGGTATTTCTTCTATGGTAAAAGTCTCGGTTTCTTCACAACCGTCATCTGTAGTCACCTCAACCACATAGTTTCCTGGATTAAGGTTTTCGAAAGTAAAGTCGCTATTGGCATATGCCAAATTCTGATTTACAAAGGTTCCAGGGTTACCGGAACCGTCATCCTCATATAATATATAACTGTAGTTGGCCCTTGCTTGTGTAGCCTGGATTCGAACACTCCCTTGTCCCAAACAGGTTACCGGATTTGTTGTAACACTAAGGCTAAGATCTCTTCGCTGTATCCCGATTTCCTGTGTACTAAAAACACAACTACCTTCCAATGGATCTCCTGTTGAAGGATCTAATTGTGTAAAATCAACTCGGTATGTTCCAGGAGTGGTAATATCAAAATTTGGTCCATTATTATCGGCATAGGAAACCAAAACTGTTTCCGAAGAAGTATCCACCAGTTGATATCCATATCCAGATCCAACATCCTCAATTCGTATGTACCCATCGGTGGAACAGTAGATGTTTTGGGTGTCGTAGTCAAAATCAAGGTTGTTCTGAAATACGTCAAAATAGAAGATACTGTTACATCCTCCGGCGTAGGACAACACCAATCGATACCGTCCCGCCGTATCCGCAGTGAAGGAATTTCCCGAATCCACTTGTGTCCATGTGCAGCCCATTTGCGTATTTGGACAATCTGGATTGGTGGCGTCACAACTGCCCTGATCCAATTTTTCCCATCTTATGGCCTGGGCATCCGTAATATTCAAAATGATATCCTGTGTGTCATTTGTTCCACATAGGAATATCTGTGGTAGTTGAGAACCATCGTTCGCACAGGTCACAATTTCCCCTTGTATATCGTTGGTGATGTCCACATCTCCGTTCAAGGTGTTGAAATAGGTCATTATTGGATTCACTTGGGTTGTCCCAAAACGTGTTACCTCCATAGATTCGATATTGGTCCCACAACTAGCAGACTCTTTTCTGACCAGATAATACCCTGTTTCTTGAACAGTTACCGTTGTTGGGTCATTATCAGAATCTGCATCGGTATAAACCGTATCGGTTGCATCTATTTGGCCATTTTCATTCAGGTCGCGATACCACGTATAGGTATCATAACCCTGACCTGCTGTAATTTCAGCACTATCGCCACAAATTTGGATCTCACTTTCAAAAATACAATCCGTTAAATCATCCAATAAAAAATTAGTGGCTCCAGGGGTCACAAAACCACAGCTATTTACATTGGATACACTGGGGTCATTTGAAATGGTCTGTCCACTTGTAACCCCATCATAGGTGGAATAGGCGGTATTTTGGATGGTAGAGCTACATGCGGCCACAAAATCGTGGCAATCGTCCGATACCTCTACACGTATTTTTATCTCATAGGGGCCCGCTCCCTCTGTTACAAGGGCATCAGGTATTTGAAATATCACTTCCTCTGGGTCGGTACCGCTGGTTGACATTGTTGCCCCGGGCGCACCGGATAAATCGATACTGTTAAGGTCTACATTGTTTGGCAATTCGTCTCGAATGACGAAATTGGTCGCATCGTCGTTCCCGCGGTTCCAAAAACGTAAAACGTACTCCAAAGACTGACCAAGGTTGACACCATCTCCGGTAATATCGTTTCCCATCAAATCCTTTACCTTTTTCTCCAATATGATCTCTGGATTTATGATTTCCACAGCAACCGTGGTAAGAAAGAGGATAACCCCCTCATTGGAGGTATGAATCAAAATTTCACCGCTATCATGGTCGTTCGGCAAAACATTGTTATTTTGATTGGGCAGGTTTAAAATATCGGCATCCCAGCCCAAGGTGTTTCTACTGGCAGGAGTTCGGGTATCCACCCAGCTCCCTAGGTGACTTATGGTACTGTTAAAAACATTGTTGCTCGGGTTAATGGCATCGGCCAAATAGGTCCAGCTATCGCCCGGATTTGCCCTAAAGCGCATACTAGGTCCGGTAACACGGTCACCGTCCATTGTTCCTGCGCCAATCACTGCATTCACCGGTAGGGGTGCCGGAACCGTTCTAAAACCACTGAAAGGAACATTTGTTTGGGGATATGTACTCCCCATTGCGGCATAACCATCAAAAGTGGAAATATACTTGCTCGTTGAATTTTGGTTTTCGTAGATCACGACCATGGTCCAACCCGCGCTTACATTTCTTTCTCCTGTTGATGCCACAACATTGGCCACGGTATATTCGCCATTTGGGTCTGTCAAGCCCGAAAGCAAATGGGTCACATTGGCATAATTGAGATAAGAGGTCATATTTACCCCGCTCAAGTAATCCACGTCCACAATACCCGGGTCAGTTACACCATCCCCATCGCGGTCTCCGTCCTTATCGTAAATCTGTTCGTATTCAAACTCTGGGCCGCTGCTAGGGCCAATATCAATATAAGAACCACCAGGAATCTTGAGTTTGACAGATTTATAAGGATCGTCCCGGTTGGTATCCCTATAAATTCCGCCCCAATACAAACCGGCATACACCACTGCGGAACAGCTAGGTGCATTCAGCTCGGCACTACTGGAGCTAAATGTGGCCGGGTCGCCATCGATATCAATATAATCCATATCAACACCTTGGTTGCTAGATCCTCCGTTATAGTCTGCATTGGGGTTGCTGGCAATACTCACAATATTGTTGGCCACATATACCAGATCTCCCTTTACCATAATGTTATCATCTGGCAATCTAGGTTCAAATGGTACCGAAAGTTGTGCTTGGGACAGCGATACAAAAGCTATAAAAAACAAAAGGAATAGGGCCCTATTGGAATGAATAGCAAAAAATTTATGATTCATGCTTGAGGTTTGGATAGTGTGGGTTATTTAACTGTGGTACCAAATCTATCCAAAGAGAAAAACGTGGGGAATCTTATGTTGTGGAAGGCTTGCAAAATGTTGCAAACCTTAAATATACTGCTGTTTATAACTATTCTAAATCCATTGCTGTCCCATTAAAGTTTAAAAAAGTTCTTTGAAATATTTGAAATATAGTTAGTTACAGAGGTATTTCGGTTAAACGGATTTCAATTTT
>JANSXF010000078.1 GCA_024743095.1 Flavobacteriaceae bacterium | reverse complement strand
GGAACCATCAAATCCGTAAAACACCAATATCATGATCACAAATAACATCCATATCAAATTGTTGGGAACCATCGCCCTGAGTGTTGGGTTGGTGGTCATACTTTTCCTCTCCTCGGAACGACAGGTACACCGCAACAATGCCTTTACGCGTAGGTACCCGCCCCATCCGGTCAAGAAACATTATGAACTTGATCTCGGGGTCAATTCCTACTACATTTCCGGGTTTGACCGAGACCTGCTCTATTTGGGCAATCGAACCGCACCATGGCATATGCTGGGAGTACATTTGAAAACTCGGGACACCACTGTGATTCGGCTTGTACCAGAGGATCGATCTTTGGCGTACCGCTCCCTCAAGGTCCATGTCCTCCCTCCTTATTTTTTTGTCATGGACGGCAGCATGCCCTTTGTCCTGCGGGGGCTTCTAGGGGAATGGACGGCCAAACCCTGGTTGAGGGCACCGGCCTATTTCAGTAAAGGGATTCCCGTGGACAGCCATCGCATCTTTATTCGGACCATGAACGCCTCGACCCAAAGATATACTTTGGGAATCATCGAAAAGACCGATAGTTTCCAAATTCATTTAGACACTACAATATTACAGGCCCAAGTCGATGGTGTGTTCGATGTGGACGGTATGTTGGCCAAAAGCAATGATTCCCCACAATTGGGATATTTCTATTTCTATCGCAATCAATTTATGGTCATGGATTCCCAATTGAACACCATACAAAGGCAGCGTACCATAGATACCGTTCAAACGGCCCAAATTACGACCACGGAACAAAAAGGTATGCATCAAATGAAATCCCCGCCCTTGGTTATCAATAGGAGCGGAAGCTTGCATGGGTCACTGTTCTTGCTCCAATCGGATAGGTTGGGAAGGAACGAGCCCAAGGATATATTGGACAAGGCCTCCATTATAGATGTCTACGACCATCAAGGGGGAACCTATGAGTTCAGTTTTTACATCGATGATATCCACAAAGCTAAATTACGGGAGTTCGCGCTTGAAAATGGAATCCTAGTAGCCTTGATCGGTAATCGACTTGCGGTGTTTCGTACGGTCGAGGATTACTTTGATCCAAAGTAAAAAATAGTAATAGCATGCGATAAAAACTACTGGCCGGTAGCGGGGGAAGATCGAAAACCCGAAATAGAGTAGATCATCACATAAATCGTTTATTATGAAAACAAAAGCAATTAAAACAGTAATTCCTACCTTGGCCATTCTCTTTGCCATCGGGGCCAGTGCCTTTGGGACCGGGGAAAAATTGGAACGGACCCAAAACGACCTCATCCGGGGTTATGAGGACGACCCTGAAGACCCATGTAACGCGACCTTTGTCGATTGTTCCACCGAAGGGGACAATATCTGTACATTGAATGGCAATGTGGTCTATCAGGAACTTAATGGAACCACGTGTTCCAATGAACTGCGCAGGGATTAGCCCTGTAGACCGAGAGGTTGGCCCAACGGCCAACCTCTTGTTTTTAAGGTGCAACAACCTTTTTAATGGTCATGCTGCAGCCTCTAAGATGTCCTTGGGTAGATTCTTCCACCTTGCCCATGGCCCTATCAATGTCATCCAGTAGGCCCATCAATTCTGAAAGGAACAAACTCTTGGAGTAATCACTGTAGCTATACTGGTTCTTTGGGGCCGCTGGTCTTATATAGTCCAATTCCTCCTTCACGGCCCGGACCAACAATTCAACATAGGCCTTTTGCAACTTCTGCCGTCTTTGGTCAATATGGATTTCCTTCTCCTTCAACTCACGGAACAGTCCCGATCGAATGCATAACAGCATATTCTTGGAAAAATCGGTATGAATCGTATTTGCTTCCATGAACTCCAATCGCCTTATCCGGTGCACATCCATCAACTCCTGTAATAGCTTAAGTTGTGCCACTAATAATGCTTCCCCATTGTTGGAATAGCGGATACGGTATAAAAATCCTGGGTGGCTCAGCCAATCCGGGACCTCCAAGGCCTGTGCCACCAAAAAGTCTACGGCATCCTGTTGTGTGGAAATATCAATGGGAAAAAACACCTTCCCCTTCGTATTCCCTGCTTTATGGTGTATATAATATCCCCCTATCAAGGAAAGAACCCGTGCCATCTGATCATACCATAAGTCGATCGATTTATCATACAAGCGTTCCAAAAGAGCGTTATCAGGTTGGCCCTGGTTCACCTCGGGCAAAAGTTCCAGTACCCTTTGGAGGTTCTTCAATCCCATTTCGGTACTTCGTATCGGGTCGGTATTGTCCATTACCTCGTCGGTGTCATTGGGCCCGATGATTTTATAAAAACCACGGTTGAACCGGTACCATGGAACGGAGTCCTGTAATCGTATCCATTGTTCCAACGCCTCCTTTCCCTGTGCGGTTCCCATTTTATCATCCTGGAACCCATAGCCCCATTTAATCTGGTACCGGTCCATGGGACCGACCTTTTGTATAAGCAGGGATGGGGGAATTCCATCCTGGGGCTGAACGATATTATTATGCCTGGAGTAGGTCATCACACTGGGGGTATGTCCCATGGTCCTGAGCCATTTTTCGTCCCTCATCACATCAAAAGGGTAGGCATGTTCCCCATGGTTCCCATCCATAAGTCCAAAAGCATGTCCTGCTTCATGCGCTATCACAGATTGTATGAGTTCTCCCAAGAGGTCATCGGGAAAGGGATATTGCCGTGCGCGTTTGTCCAGGGGCGAGCAACGCACAAAATATCGATCCGATAAACTTTGGTAGGAACTGCCCAGGATGATATCAGATTTTAGGATTTCCCCGGTACGCAGGTCCACGACCACATCCACGGTGGATCCCGATTTTTCCCCACTCCCTCGGATACCTTCATAATTCGCCCAACGTACCATGGAAAAGTGCATGCTGTTCGGATACGTTTCCCCGATCCCCTGGGGGAGTTCCTTGACTTGGATGGCATTGGTAAAACCGGCCGCTTCAAAGGCCGGCCCCCATTCCATGATTCCCGCTTTGACATAGGGCTTCCATTTTACCGGCATCTTGGGATCATAATAGAAGGTAATGGGACGGACCGGATCACTTTTCCCATGGCGCCCATCCTTTTTCTCCAACCGCCAGCGGGTAATGCTTCCTTCCCTAGAAGAAGATGCCATTTTATCTTCCACCGAAAAAGCCATCCTATGATCATAAGCCCTGGCTTCCATGGGTTCGGGCAGCCTGTAAAAACTAAAGTCGACGTCCCTTGTTCGTCTGGTATGGTTCCGTTCCGTGGTTTGTTTGGTCCGAATGATCGTTTCCCTTTCCAAATGATGTACCCCTTTCACAAAACTGCGATGGGCAATGACATTTTCGCCAACATCGTTCTTGAACCATTTGATCTTCGTCGTCAGAAACAGCTCGGTGGCATCCACCCGACACCATTGACCGGGTCCGGTGGTATCCCCAAGGATGGGAAAACGTCCCAAAACCAAGGATTCAGTCCTGTAGTCATCGTTGATTGGGAGCACAGGCCCTGAACGGGAAGTTATTCGTTGAACAGTCAATATCAGATGACCGTGCCGTTTGGACCAAACGACCTGATGCTGGCCCGTTCCATGCTTGACCAAAAGCATGGGTTTTTCCAATGCTTTCCGTGCCACCTCCAAAAACAACCGATCTCCCTGCATGTGGCCTCGGATATCATTGTTGGCCTGCCCCATTACAGGGCAGGCTGCTAAAACAAAAAACAATGAAAACAAAAAATGATTCATATTGGCGGAATAATACCGCCCTTTATCCTGTTGTGTCCGGCAAGGGTCATTGTGTTCAGTAACCTTCATTTTGTGGCAGCAGGTTTGGATTTATCAATAGTTCGGATTCCGGCACTGGAAGGAGTGCATCGGTAAGATCCCAATTGGGTTTTGTGGGCCGTAGTACCTCAGTGGCCATCCCCTTTCGTTTCAGGTCAAAAAAGCGGTGTCCATGCTCGGTAAAGAGTTCTATCCGCCGTTCTCGGAGTATGGCCTCCATGAGCCCGGCACTGTCCGTAAGTTCAGACGGGGGCAATAGCGCCCGCTCACGGATCGCGTTCAAATAACCCAGGGACTCGGATACATTCCCCATGGCCGCTTGAGCCTCTGCCGCGATAAGGTACAGTTCACCCAATCGGAACAACACGGAACATTCCAAGGTCTCCTCCGTAGGTGCGGCCAGTTTGTATTTAAAGGGAAAATACCAAACGGTGGTACCATCGCTCACGGCCCCCACCCAATGGAGGCGTCGTGCATCCCCGGCCTCAAAGCTGTCCAGCAAACCTTGGGTCAGTTCTGTATCTGGAAGCGGTTGTTCCACAATATAGGTCCGCCCTTCGTGGGTATTGCCCCCCATCATATCCGGGGTCAGTTGCCAGATGGTCTCGCGGCTTCCCTTTAGAAAGATCTCCCCTACCTGTTGTTCCAGTTCAAAATTTCCCTCGACAATCAAACGACCGGCTTCCTCGGCAGCTTTGTCCCAATCCTCTTGGAAGAGGTAGGTACGTGCCAAAAGGGCCGCGGCCGTCCAATGACCGGGCCGTGCCCTGTCCGGACCATCATATATGGGCAACAGGGCTTTTGCCTCCAGAAGATCTTCCTCCAGCTGTTGGTACACCACTGCCTGCGGCATTCTGGAAACGGTGGTATTGGTCTGATAGTCGGTGGTATCGATATAGGGAATGGGACCAAAGAGGTTGACCAAATAAAAATGAAGGTAGGCTCTCAGAAAATAGGCCTCCCCCAATAACCTGTCCTTTCCCTCCAGCCCATCGTCATTGTTTTCGATTCCTTCTATGATACGGTTCACCGCATAGATCAGCCCGTATCCCCTGTCCCAGAACCGGTTCACAAAATCGTTGGTAGGGAGCACATTGTTCCCTTCAAAGAAACTTATGCTGCCCAAATTCGGATCCAGTAAATGGAGTTCGTCCGCATAATGTCCCATCAGATAGGATACCCCATAGCTTTCGCCCGTGGTCAGTGCATTATCCCTCAGTTCGGCATATACATTTCTAAGGGCTGCCTCTATGGTGCCGCTATCCTGAAAAACTGCTTCGCCGGTAATCTGGTCTTTCGGCAAATCCACCTCCACAAATTTTTCACAGGAAGAATAAACCAGAATGAACAGGGCAAAGGTTCCCAGGTACATATAGTTTTGAATGGTATTGTTTGTCTTTTTCATAATCGTGTTTTAAAAAGTTAATCGGGTGCCCAAGCTAATGACCCGTAGGGTCGGAACGGTTTGATTGTTCATGGTCTCGGGATCCAGGCCAAAATAATCGGTCAGGGTCCAAAGGTTTTGTCCCCGGGCATATATTTCACATCCCATCCCCGACTTCCCTTTTTGGGAGAGCGTATAGGAGAGGGAAAGGGTTTTTAACCTGAGATAGGAGGCGTCGGAGACCGCCGCATCACTATTTCGATGATTGTAATAGGCTAAGAGCGGGTCCAGGGTATTCCCTAGGCTCATCCGTTGGACCGTCGCCATATCACCGACAGTTTGCCAACGGTCCAATACTGCTTTGGGTTGGTTCGCCACACTTCCCGGGATACTCCCTTCACGCCAAAAATTCCATCCCATTTGTTTGCTGAACTGGAACAATAGGTCGAGTTGAAACTTTCCGATGCTTAGGCTGTTGTTGATGCCTCCAAAGAATTCGGGGCTGAAACTTTTTACGACTTGTCTATCATCGATGGAAGTAATTTCCCCATCCCCGTTGAAATCATGGAATTCGTATAGCCCCGTATCCGGATCGACCCCGTTCAAACGGTATAGTTTTCTGATGTCCAGCGGTTCCCCAACCACCAATTCATTGGCATAGGTGGACCCGTCCAGATCGGGAAAGGCCACCAGCTTGTTCTTGGGAACGGTCAGATTGATGGATGTCGACCATCGCACCTTACCGGTGTTTATGTTGAGCGTGGAGAGTTCCAGTTCCCATCCCTGGTTTTCCACGGTAGCGGCCAAGTTTCCAGAAATCGATGGAAAGCCTGTTGTAGCAGGTAATGGAATGCCGACCAATTGATTGGAGGATCGGTTTCGGAAGTAATTGCCGGTAAAGAATATCCGATCTCCAAAAAGGCCCAACTCCAGTGAAAGTTCCATCTTTTCGTTGCGCTCCCAACTAAAATCGGGATTGAACAAACGTGTGGGATAGAGGCCGAACCCATTTTGGTACTGTAGGCTCCCAAAGGAGTAGGTATCCAAATACTGGTAATCCCCTATCTGATCATTTCCCGAGGTACCATAGCTTCCCTTGATTTTACCAAAACTCAGGAAGGGCAAGGTCTGACGTACGAGGGCCTCCTCTGAAAAGATCCAAGCGAGCCCCACGGCCCCAAAGTTGGAAAATCGCCTATCGGGGCCAAAACGACTAGATCCATCCCGTCTTCCGGTCATGTTGAGGATATACCTCCCCTTATGGTTGAGGTTCAAGCGACCAAAAATGGCATGATAACGATAGGTCCGGTCCACATCCGAAATGATGTCCAGCGTGGTAGCGGCCGCGATATTCCCGATCAAGCTATTGCTGCTGAACCCTGAGGCCCTTAAGGAAAGCCGATCACTGAACCGTTCCTGGAACGAGGCCCCGACCAATGCCGATAGTCGCGTATTCCCAAAATCATGGTTCCACGAGAGCTGTGGCTCCACGATCCATGACGTTCGCCTTCCCATGTTTTGAATGACATAGGAGAATTCACTGCCCCGGCCAAAGGCTGGATTGTACCTCGTGGAAAGCTCTGTCCTGTCCTCCTTGAGATGGTTCTCCGTATATCCCAGGTTGGCAATCAATTCCAGCTCGGGAAACAACTTATAGACCAATCTGGCATTACCGATAAAGGTGGTCGTGGAGGAACGGTAGGTACTCTCGAGGTGCCTCAAGGGGTTCTGCCAAGTGGAGTTCTCCCAATTCAGACCACCATTTTCGTCCAAGAGTTCGGGAGCATTGGGCGGGGTCAACAGCCCTTCCAATACCAATGAAACGCTATAGGGCAAATCATTGGTATGGGACACATAATTGGTGGATAGCTGTGCGGAAAATCTACCGTCCTTTGTTTTATGGTTCAAATTGGCCAGTCCGGATACCTTGGTACTGTGATGGTCCCCTGGGAGGGCATCGGTCTGTCCATTAAAATTACCACTGATCAAAAATTGGGTCTGTTGGCTGCCTCCCGACAGGGTTCCCTGCACGTTGGTCAGGTACGAGGTACGGCCAAAAAGTTCCTTTTGCCAATTTGTATAACGATCGGTGTCCCAGGTCCCGTTGATGTCATAGGCATTGTCGGGTATGGGCTCCACCCCGTCATTGGCATAGGATTCCCTTCGGATCTCTAGATATTCTGGAGTACTGAGCAACTCCATGGTATTGGTGGCACTTCCCATACCGGAAAAGGTGTTCAGGGTAATATCCGTGGTTCCGGACCTACCCTTTTTGGTGGTGATCAGCACCACCCCATTGGCACCTCTGGAACCATATATGGCCGTGGCATCCGCATCCTTGAGCACCTCAATGCTTTCGATATCATTGGGATTAAGGCTGTTCAATGGGCTTATTCCCTGGCCTGGTAAGGAGACCGAGGCATTGGCCTCCCCGAGGGTCGCCGATGAAAAAGGCACCCCGTCGATTATGTAAAGGGGGTCGTTCCCCTCGGAACGGATACTGTTGCGTCCGCGTATCCTGATATTGAAATTGGCCCCGGGCAAACCGGAGGTCTGTTGGATCTCCACCCCGGCCATTCGCCCCTGCAGGGCTGCCAAGGGGTTGGAGATGGGTTGTTTTTCGATATCCACAGCGGTCACCTTTTCTATACTGCCCGTGCGCTCACGCTCGGAAACGGTATAGTAGCCTGCATTTAGCACGACCTCACCCAACTGGGTCACGTCCTCCTCCAGGGAGACCTTTATGGCATCCTGACCCATGACCACAACCGACTTTGAGGTATAGCCGACCATGGAAAAGATCAGAATATCACCGGGAACTGCTTGAATGGTAAAGGACCCGTCCAAATCGGACATGGTCCCGATATTCTTGGATTCCACCACAAGGTTCACCCCGGCCAAGGGCTCTCCCGTGCTATCGGTCACGGTGCCGGAAACGGTGACCTGTGGTGGTTCCAAGACAGTGCCCGCCTGCATATTAAATGAAAAAAGGGGCAATAAAAAAGCATATAGGAGCATGCTTGGGATTCCCCTGCGCATGCGTGTTGTTGCTAGTTGCATAAAATTGAGTTCGTTTGATTAAAATGATGTTATCATAAGTTCCCATGGAAAAAAACAAGGTCATCCATAGGGTTCTATCACCCTGCCCAAAAAGTCAAGGAAAAGCCGTAACTTCCAAATGGACAGTAAGGTTCGGACAAAGGCCATCCTCTCCGGGTAAAATCATACCTGGAAAAAAAGGATTCCCCAATCAAAAAAAGACTAAGATCTCGTGCCGGGCCGGTTGCCCTCAGAGTGTACGTGGATGATGGGACTAAAGGATATCGTGAACCGGAATAGTGTAACGTGCTCCCACCACCAAAAACCAAATAAGGTTATACGGGATTCTTTGGCTTTTTCTTGAAGAGGATGTCGAACACCGAGTGACAGGCCCCATAAATGGAACAGAAACAAGGTGTGAACCCTACTGAAAAAAGTTGCCAAATGTTTCCCATAACCTATAAAGGTTAGCGACACATCGAAAAAGAAATAAAAAATCAAACGCTAAGAAACAAGTTGGGCGCGAAACTCAACTTATCACGTCAGAGGTACTGGTATACCGTGCAACGACAAGAGAGCTCACGCCCGGGCCGTGAGCCTATCTACTTATCATCTCGTTGCAAAAATTACCAGTTTTCTAACGTGAGAATCAAAGCGACAGCTTCAAATATATTCTATACGAAGAATCGCAAATGTATGTATTCAACACCAAATATAACAAATTTCTTTAAATGCGGAATGTATTCCGCATGTTTTTACAAGCTATTTCATTTTTTTGATTGACTTGGATTATAATAAGGCCATATACGGATATATTTATACTCTATGGAAAACTTCAGGGCTTTCCATTCGTGGGTTTGCAGCTATTCATACCTTTGAGGAAAGAACAATGCGTGATATCATCAAGGCCTTCGAAGAAGACTATGAATACCAAATTTCTCTTCCTACATTATACAAAATATGCGAATCACGAAATATCACTCTTTCCAGGTTTATAATTGAAGTTGAACAATGGAAAAAGTCAAATTGATTTCCAAATTCTACCCTCCTGCTTTATTCATAGAAATTTCTTACATTTAATACCGCACTCCCCAATTGTTTTATAAATCGACCAAAGGTTTAGTCTTTGTTTTAGAATAAAATATTCAGGCATAGCCATAGCCAACCAATTTAATCTACCTATGCTGAAAAAACTAAGCACATAATCTAGTTGCCCGTAATTATATGAACATCGAGAACAGATATAAAATAATTAGCGAAATTTATAGTGATTATATAAGCGAGTGATATAGAAGAACGGATTGAAAAGCATATACAGAGGGATTTGAAAAATCTGATTTGAAACCTGATGAATATATAAATCAATGCCCATTAAAATATCCATACATCTGGTAGGCAAACAAACCGATACCTGCAATAATCAGATAAACGTTGGATGCTTTATAAAATGCTTCATAGCTGGCTTTATCCCTCCATACGTTAATCAGAAGAATAATTGGAATCAAAGCGACGATTTGTCCCAACTCTACACCAACATTGAAACTAATTATTTTCAAAAAAAATTGGTCTTGGCCCATATCAAAAGTCTGCAACCGAGTGGATAGTCCCAATCCATGGATAAGTCCAAATAAAAATACCATGCCCAATAAACTAGGGGCTCTGGTTCCAAGTTTTTTAAAACCTTCCAAGTTTTCAAATCCCTTATAAAATACACTCAATGCAATTATTGCGTCAATAAGATATTCATTGACCTGAACTCCAAAATAAGTGCCGCCCAAAAGCGTAATACTGTGACCAATTGTAAAAACAGTAATAAACTTTAAAATGTCCCGAAACCCTTTTAGGAAAAAGATAACCCCTACCAAAAACAGTAAGTGGTCATAGCCTGTAAGCATATGCTTGGCACCTACCCAAATATAGGACCACAACCCACCGCCATCCAATATTTGTTGATCACCGGAACTAACATCGTGAGCCAATAAAAGGGTTGGAAAAAAAAGCATCACAAAAAAGAATGTTTTAGCACTTATTTGTTTTATACACATTATTTCTTCTTTTTGAAGTAAAAGAAAAGACCGGCAACAATGACCAAACTAAAAAGAAGAAAAATGTAGGAAGGAAAACCTTCTTCATGTGCGTGATGGTCGTCTTCGGTACCGCTACCATGTGCTGCACTATGCCCAGAACCTACCGCGAAGGTAAGTGTGGCCCAATTGGACTCGTGGGTAAGTCCCTCTTCCTCGGATTGCGCCATGTAAATGGTCCTTAAATGCCAGACTCCCTCATTGGTGATCTGAAAATCCAGCATACCAGCTTCGTCGGTGCGCAACTGTAATCCGGAATTATGATCATGGTCCGGGGTTTCCCCACTTTTATGCGTATGCGGTTCCCCTCCATCATGACTGTGCTCAATTGTGGTACTCTCCCCGGATTTCTCCGTACCAATAATAACCAATTGGTTGGCCAATGGTTCTCCTTTGTATAGCAATTGAACCTTTATAGAATGGCCTGGGTGAATATCATATGGGTTTTCCTTTGGAACAAATTCAATGGGGTATCCCAATGCAGTTTTCCAGTCGTTGGACAACTTCTCTCCTACTTGAAAAATGGTCTTCACGTGCTTGGAATATTTCTCTACGGCATCCTGGTCCAGAGCGTTGTTCTCTTTTCTCCATTCCAACATATCCACTACTCCATCATGCTCCAAATAATCGTTGAACGATTTCGCATCCAATGCAATATTCTTTGCTGCGGTTGAAACTCCCGCTACCCAAGTACCGGAATTGCCCGTCTTAAAATTCAAAAAAGTAATGCTGTCCTTTTCGCTCCATTGGGTCGAGTCCACTTGGATGCGCTGACCATTGCCCATCAAACTTACATCCAGCATACGGTTCCTGTCTATCACATTTTCACTTTTCTCAAAAGTGCCGTTAAATAGTTGGATTACTGCCTGTGTGTTCGGTTCAAGGAAATAATTGTCCATTTTTAAGAACATATCGTGACTACACAATAGCACTATGGCCATAACACCAAATAAAACTTTCTTCATTATGTTTTTGTTTATAAAGATTATGTTGTGAAATCAATTTTCAACATTGCAGCACAAATATCCACAAAATGGGCTGTTTTATACTCATGTCAAATTTTAAAAAAATGAAAATTTACTTAGTTTTAAAAGGGTAGATTATAACTTACATTTTCACAAAACGATATAGATCATCCGAAGCCTGTAGTAATTTACCTTTTAAAGAAGGTTCTAAATCTGGGTTTTGCCTTAGGTAGTCCTCTACCATCTCTTGAGCCTCTTTGGACTGATATTGACCTACCGTGGCAGACAACCATCTTTTGGGAAAGAAAATATCTCCGGTCTTTTGGATTTCTTCCAATAGTTCCAATGCCAAAGGCAAATGCCCAATGGCTGTTTTTTGTCTTAACGGATGGTGAAGATACCCACAGGCAGTACCTACCCAAGATTCCTTTTCCCTGTTTTTGGCATCCTTGAAAGATTTAAAGAAGGTCTCTCTAACGGTAACATCGGAAGATAATGCCGGCAACAAAAATTCAAAACGCTTTATCTTATCCGGGTTGCCCAGTTCGGTCTTGGCCGTCTCCAAAATTGTTGGGGCCTGTTTGTGACCATATAGGGCAAGTGACATGGCCATATCGGTATAGTCATCTTGGTTTAGCTTTAACTCCGGAATTTTCACTTGCCTGTTCCAAACCGAGTACAATCTTTCTTTTGCTGTTTCGGAATATGCGAAGCCTTTCCAAAGCTCAAAAATATTTTTCTTGATATTTGGTGGGTATGTATCCTTGAGCAATTCTTTCCAAAGCAGGTTTTCGACCAATGGTTGTTTTTCCGCTCGTTGTTCTTCGGTGAAGAAACTCCAAAATAATTGGGCCGCCTCTCCGCTTAGCATTCCATGGACAAATTCGTTTTCCTCTTTTAGTATTGCATCCATATACAGATCAAAAACATCGATTGGGGAAATTTCACCTGTCAAAACGTTCTCATAGGCATTTAAATACGCATACCCGCGAGCCACTTCGTCCTTCAAAGTTGGGATTGCGTCCAAATTAGTGGCATCCAAAGGAAAAACCCCATATCCAAAAGCGTTGGAATTATAGATGATTGTTTCCGGTTTTGGCAATCCGACCGCCAATTTTACATCGACTGTATTGTCCGAAATAGTCACTGGAATAATTCTGGTACTATCAGGATATACCAAGGTCAGTTCAAATGATTGTGGCCATAATTTATCACTGCCGTCCTCAGCTTGTTGGGAAATGGAAAAGCTTGCTATTTTTCCATCTTTATAATCAATCTGATCTTTTAAAACCGGTCTTCCGGATTGATTTACCCAAACCTCGCTCCACTTTTTCAGGTTTATTGACGTATTGGTATCCAATATCTCCACCAAATCGTTCCATGTGGCATTTCCATAGGCATACATTTCAATATATTCCCTAATACCGTCACGGAAGGCCGTCTCCCCAATGGCAGCTTCAAGTTGCCGCATCATGATCGGTGCTTTGTTATAAATGATGCCCCCATACAAACTACCTGCATTTTTCAGATTGTCCAAATTTTGGCGAATGGGATTGGTCCCTCTTGTCCTGTCCTCTCCATAGGCACCACGGTAATGGGAGATCATAAACTGCAATTTGTGGTTGATATCGGGAAAGGTGGGATTAATGATCTTATCTGCCATAAAGTTGGCAAAGACTTCCTTCATCCATACATCATTGAACCAATCCATGGTAACCATATCGCCAAACCACATATGTGATGTTTCATGTGCAATTAATTTAGCACTTCCCATAAGACGACGTTCCGTAGCACTTTCATCCAAAAAAATAGATGATTGTCGGTATTGAATTGCACCGACATGTTCCATTCCCCCATATTGAAACCCTGGGATGGCCGCAAAATCCATTTTTTTAAAGGGAAACTCATATTGGGTGTAATCTTTTAAAAAATCAATTGACCGCTGATGCAAATCAAAAATCTTTGGAATACTGTAGGCAATTTTTATTGAGTCCGTTTCCCGATAAAGCAATGTCATATCAAAAATTCCCGGATTCTCGGTGACTGACTTAAATTTACCGGCCACCACGGAAAACAGGTAAGTGCTCATAAAATCACTCTGTTCAAACATGTAATGGACCTTATCCTCTTTTTCTTCTCTTTCTTTTAAAGGAGCGCCACAAAGTACCATCCAATCCGCTGGGGCAATCACATCAACAGTATACCGAGCTTTGATGTTAGGTTGGTCAAAACAAGGAAACAATGTACTGGCACGGTCGGGGACCAATAACGTGTAGAGATAATCCTCGTTTCGGTTCAGGGACAGTTCACCTGCATTGAAAGTAATTTGCACAGTGTTCGGCCCCTCTTTTAGATTTTCCGAAATAATAATATGCTCCCTTTGATGGATGATTTCTTGTTCTTGCCCATTCACTTGAAGGGTTTTCAATAGCGGAGCATCTGCATTAAAATCAAGATAAAGTGGCTGCGAAAGGTCATGGATGTCCAAATCCAATTTAAGTTTGGCGGGAATTGGACTTTCTTTTTCCGAAGGTATATCAAAGGATAACCGGTACATCACATTTGATACTTGGCCCACTCTATGCTCTGCCATTTTTAGTGGAATGCCCTCTGCCAATAAAACTTGTTTCTCTGTTGGTTCACAGGAGACCAAAATCATGAATAAACCCACATGGGCCAGAATTTTCCTTTTCATAAACTTGGTTGGTTTGGTTCCATTTTGCCCATCAATACAACTAAAATTGCCTTGAAAGCATTTAAAATAATTATTTAGTCTCTTACCACATAGTTGACTATATCCACACCCGTATTCCCGGTTTGCGGGTTATAGGCATAAACGGTAATTTTATAGTGGCCCGCTTCCGTTATCCCTGCACGACCTCGAAACGTATTTTGAGCGGGATTGTCCAATTGGATTTCTCCTAAGGGCTTCCCATCTTTTTTTACAGAGGCTTTCACTTCCATAAGTTTGGAGTCCCAAATCCCATCTGATTCAATCGGGCAGCCACACATCATTACGATATGGGCCTCTATTGGCAAACCTGAGCTGGGTATGGATTTCAAATCAATATATTGATGGGTATTGGGCTTTAAAATATCCACCACAAAACCAGGTATTTCAATTACCAAGCCGTCTCCTAAAATATCTTTTCCGGGAATTAACCAAAGTTCTGTGCTTGCCCGTACACTTGCATTTTTTTTATTGATTGGTGAAATCACCTCTACGCTTACAAAAGTGGGTTCGTCAATATCCACAATTGCCATAAACCCCGCAGTTTTATCATCGCTAAGTTGGGTGTAACGCTCGTGGCCATTTTTCATGATCAAATCGGTGTTTCCTGTCGAGCCCCTTGTATTGCCTTCGGCCAGAATCTCCCCATTTACCGTATTGCGAACCATTACATGTGCCCCACCTATGGAGCTCCCCACGAACTTGGCATCTTTGGCCTTGGCCCGCACCATGAGCTTGGTTTCCGTTGCAAAGACATTAACAGAGATTAAGAGCAGGGCCAACGATAGAATCGATTTTTTCATTTGGTATGATTTTCAATTCTAAAATTAAGGCTTTTAAGGGTTTTATGTGATGGAAAAGGAAATTTTATCCGGCTCTGGTTACCGGGATTTGACTTGATCGTGCAATTGCTGAAGCTCACAATTTGCAGCTTTAATGATATTTTTTAAATGATTGGAATCCTTTTTGGGACAAGATTGACCTAGATGGAACTTTGAGCTCTCTATAAGTCTTTGGCAATATGAAATTTGCTCTTGCAGTGGACATTTACAAATTGCTTGGGCATACAAATGGTCCAATTGGTGCAATGATGGTGTTGGGGCACTATTTTTAAAAATCTTCAACATAAAATCAAACGGGTATTCCTATTTCCCAAAAATGCATCAAAAATCAAGCCACAACATTTTACTACTCCCCTTCTACCCTGAGCATAAATCCTCTGCGGCTCACATTTACAATACTCAATTTGGGGTCATTGGACAGGTGTTTGCGTAAATGGGAGACAAACACATTAAGGCTTTTTTTATTGAAATAATCGTTTTTGTCCCAAACAGTGGTCAAGATTTCTTTATGGGTGCAAAGTTGATTTTTGTTCTTGGCCAAAAGTGCCAAAAGGTCAAATTCCTTTCCAGTCAATTTGATTGGTGTTCCTTTATATTTTAACTCAAAATTATCCATATGGAGCACATACTCACCAATTTCATAGTGCGACACCTGTTCCTCTTGTTCTTCATCGTTCACCAATCGGGCCAATAACGCATTGATACGTACAACGAGTTCTTCCTCACACGGGTGCAAACACACAGACAGAGGCCCAAATAAGAACCGGCAACCACTTTTGCCAAACTACAACACACT
>JANSXF010000087.1 GCA_024743095.1 Flavobacteriaceae bacterium | reverse complement strand
CCATGGAACACCCATAATGGCGTGTTTTTGGCGTAAACTGAAACAGATTCTGGTTCACCACCACCACAAATAGGGATTGCGGCCGCAAACATATGCGGTTTTCTGCTCAACAGTTCAAATGTTCCCATGCCTCCCATGGATAGACCCATCAAATACACTTGGTCATCCTTGGTATATGGTTCAGCTATCGTGGTTTCGAGTAAATCCATGACCATTTTTAATGGTTTGGTAGGGCCTTCGCTGTATTTAAAATCCAAATTGATGGGATAGGAGCTTCTATCCACATCCACACTGGCCCAATAACTATCCGTAGGACACTGTGGAAAAATTACCACAGCCGGATATTTTTCCTGTAAATAATCCGTCGCGAACAGTTTACCCCCGTTCCATAACTGTTTTTCATTGTCATGACCGCGCTCTCCGGCTCCATGAAGAAAAAGAACGACAGGATAATTCCCATCTTCTTTAAAATTCTTTGGGTACATGATGCGATACCTCAACGTATCGTTCCCATCAATTAACATTTTTGCCTCATATTTGGATTGCCATTGAGCAGAAACCAAAGTACAAGCAAGGAACATCAAAAAAAATGATACTCGTTTTGTCATATCAAAATCCAAGTTTGGTCAAACCGGCTTGAACGTCTTCGTTACCCATGAACAAGTTCCAGAGCAATCCGGTCCGATAGTTTTCTATCATAATGATCTGTGGTCCTTGATCAATGGCCAAATACGCCTCTGCAACCCAATCATATTCTGGGCTAAAGGCGTCATAAAACCCTGCAGGTCCCAACAAATCGGCTCTATTCCTATAAAAATAATGCATGGCCGCCAAAGATTCTTCCGGCACGTATGGAATTGAGCTGATAGCCGCTGTTGGTGAGATTATCCCTGTATCGTTGCCTGGGCTATGGGCATTATAGCCAATGCTACCATCGCTATTTCTTGTATAACTTGCGGTAAGCCCCCAACAATCTGCCCCATAATCTTGATAAAACCCCGGATTGGCCACACAATACTCATAATTGATCATAGTGTGGTTCACATTTACATCCCAATAGTTCACATAATCATCGGAAAGGTTTCGCGGATCTAACCCTAAATATGAGTAATGGGCCCAGAACAAGGGACCACCAAACTGCTCTGCACCGTTGTGCCTCACCAAAAGTGGATAACCGTACTGGGTATTTGCCGATTGGATTCCCCCACTGGAGGCCCAACCATTGGTATATACTTCCTTCCCTATGGTATAATCAGGTGAAGCTGCAGCCATTATATAGGTAATCAACACCTCGTTGTACCCTTTCAGCTGCATGTTTATATCAAAATTATGGGTTGGACTCCAATGCCAATACAGCACATTTTGATTTTGAGTGTACCAATCCCATTCAACTCCTTTCCACAAATCATCGGCCTGTTGGGCCAATGCTTGTTCTACATCGGTCCCATTTTTGAAATATTCCTTTACACATACCAGACCCTGGGCCAAGAAGGCGGTTTCTACCAAATCACCGCCATCGTCCAAATCGCTAAAAGGTATCACATTACCTGTAGAACCATTTATCCAATGTGACCAAGCACCATGAAAACGGTCTGCATTTTCAAGAAAATTTAATAAAGTGGTCAATCTTTCCTGCCCTTCGTCCCTCGAAATAAATCCTCTTTCTATACCTACCAAAATGGCCATAAGCCCGAATCCCGTTCCACCGGCAGTAACGACTCCCTCACTGTTCCCCGGGTCGTTCGGATGGTAACGTTCCCTTGCTCCTCCCGAGTTGGAGTCAGCATAGTCCCAGAAATATTTAAAAGTTTCTTCTTGGGTAAGATCGAGCAATTCTTCATCAGTAATAGCTGGTTCCTCCTCCTCTTCAGAGCCATTTCCCGGAATTTGTGGTTCTGTAGGAACATAGGTATAGTCATCTCCTCCTCCACAGGAAAAAATCAAAGTGGAAATAAGTAGAAAGAATACTGTTTTTTTAATCATTTTCAAGTGTCATCTCCGGACTTTCGAAACCCAATTTTTTCAAACCTTTTTGAACATCTTTATTGGTCATGAACAATTTCCAGAACAATCCGCTCCTATAGTTTTCTATCATTACAGGAATAGGTCCCTGATCAATGGCCAAATATCTTGGCAAATACCAATCTTCTTCTAAGCTAAAAGCATCGTACGGGCCATATTTACCTATGAGGGAGTCCTGTTCATTGTACATAAATCTTAAAAACTGTTTACTTTCCCCTGGGGTATAGGGCATGGATGAAAGTGCCGCCGTCGGTGAAATTACACTTAGATCTTCGCCGGGACGATGCCCTGCATAACCATTTATGGAGTAGCTTGAGGTGAGGCCCCAACAGTCTTCTCCGTACCCTTCATAATTCTTCGGATTGTCCACACAATATTTGTAGTGTATCAAAGCATGGTTTTTATTGAGTTTCCAGTAGTCACCGAATTGATCTTTCAGCCCTTTTGGGTTTAGGCCCAAATAGGAATAATGTGCCCAAAATAAGGGTCCTACGGGGGCATCACTATGTTCGTAATGGTTCATTTCTGTCTCCAAACCATAATATGTGGTATCCTGTGCAATAGCTCCATCTACTCCCCATCCTTTTTCGTATACCGATTTTTTTACGGGGTGGGTTGGAGATGCGGCTGCCAAGACATACATGATCAATGCCTCGTTGTAACCACCTACGGGAAAGTTCATTTCCCATTGGTATTCGGGGCTCCAATGCCAATAAAGCACATCTTCACCGTTCTTGGTGTACCAGTCCCACTCTACTTCTTCCCATAGCTCTTGGATTTTTTGGGCCAATTGCTGTTCACGCTCATTTCCATCTTTAAAATAGGCTTGAACCGTTAACAACCCTTGTATCAAAAAGGCGGTCTCCACCAAATCCCCTCCATTGTCCTTCTTGCTAAAAGGGGTCACTTTGCCCGACGGTAATAACCAATGCGGCCACGCTCCATGGAAACGATCGGCATTATCCAAAAAATCAACAATGCGCTCGTAGCGTTCCAAGGCCTGTTCACGGGTGATAAATTCTCTTTCCACACCTACCAAAATGGCCATCAATCCAAAACCTGAACCGCCTGTTGTAATGATATCCTTGTCATGATTCGGGTATATACCATCCATATGGATACGTTCCCTGGCAAGTCCAGAAACCGGTTCGGCCCCATCCCAAAAGTAGTTGAAGGTCTGGTATTGGACCGAATCGAGCAACGCCTCATCGGTATAAGCCAAACTATCCGAATAACTTTCAGATGTTGATTCTTTACTTTTTTCCTTAGTTTTTTGGCCATTGCACCCTATAAGTAGGGTGACAACGGCCAATGGTAATAAAATTAACCTCATAAAAATAACTAAACTAACTAACTCAAATATTTTGACGTGCTACAAACAAGTAGCTCATTAATTGTTCATGACTTCCTGTACCTCTTCTTGGGTAAGGGATTTATTATAGAACCGTAGTTCATCTATCTGACTTTCGTCCGATAAATGGCCCCACTCCGTAAATGTTGGCGCTCCGGAACCTATACTGAAGAAATCACAATCGGACCAATCGATACCGGATATTGTATTTTGACCCACTGGTTCTCCATCTATATAAACGACAGCATTGGAACCGGAAATTGTAATGGCCAAGTGTATCCAATCCGTTGCAACCAATGGATCAAGGTCGGCATTTTCTCCGCCATCTACCCATGCATCTGCCGTACCATCTCCAATATTTAATTTGAAACGTTGCATTCCGCCCACATTTTCCCTAAAGAAACGGAATCCACTGGTTCTAAGGTTCTGGACTTCTGGATAGCCGGCATTTTCGGTATCCTCAGGTCCTGCCGTTAAAATACCAGCATTGTTCTCGGTCACGTTCATTTTGTACCACATGGTGGCACTAAAATTGTCCGATGTCAATCCCTGTGTTGGGAATGTCAAATACGAATCCACAGCTCCGGCGTAGGCATCGGTGCCTTCCACGCTCTCTCCTGCAAATCCTGGATTTCCAACTTCGGTGGCCTCAGTCTCCCTGAACATTTCCATGTAGTCACCATCAAAAGGCATATAGAAGAACTCACCGTCAAAAGTTGGTGGGTATGATGAAACAAACTCGCCTGAATCATCGGCCATAATAGTTTGAATTTCCTCTTGGGTGATCGCTCGATTGAAAATTCGAAGCTCGTCCATCAAACTTTGGTCGGATAGGTGATTCCACTCTGTAAAGTTGGGTGCTCCCGACATAATGGAAAGCACATTACAATCTGTCCAATCGATGCCAGGGAATGCGTTTTGGCTCACTACTTGTCCATTGATATAAACCACGGCCTCGGAACCTGATATGGTGAATGCCAAGTTGATCCACTCACCAGTGGTTGGGTCTACATCTGCCATTTCTCCACCATCAAACCATTCTGCTCCTTCACCATAGCCTGCAGTAAGTTTGAATCTTTGCTCACCACCAGCGTTTTCCCTGAAGAAAGCAAAACCTTTATTACGGTCGTTGGTAGTCCCATCGGTCATTGGTGGGCTCATGGTCAAAATACCAGCCCTGTCCGGCACGGCATTAATTTTTACCCAGAAAATGGCACTGAACTCTGGATTTGTCAATCCATCTGTTGGCAATGTTAAATAAGCTCCTTCTGCTCCTGCATAAGCTCCAGAACCATTTAGACTTTCTTCTTCACTGGCAAACGATGGGCTACCTACTACGGTCGGGGTTTGGAAAGAAATTAGATCTATCCATTCTCCATTGAAGGGCATATAAAGTATCTCTCCCTCGTATTTGGGCAAATATGGGGGCTCCTTTGAAAAGTTCACGGTAGTGGAAGTAGATTTTCCATCCAAATCCGTTGCGGTAACGGTCAGCTCATGTTCCCCGTCAACCAGACCCTCAAATACCAAATTGTTTACAAGTACCCTGCGATAATCCGTAAAACCACCATTATATGTGGCTATGGTACTTCCATTCATTTGTACACTGATAGACCCTACTTCTATATCGTCCGTGACCTGAAAGGAAATCGGTACGTCCGCCGTTTCGGCAGTCACCTGAATTACGCTTCCTGCCACTGGTGCACTTATGGTTACCTGCGGTGCGGTTTCATCTACACCGGCATCCACAGCGGTAATGGGGTCAATTCCTTCATTACAGGACACTACGAGCAGTGCCAGTATTATTATGGATTTAACAATATGTTTCATCTTGTGTTGTTTATTTAGTTTGTTTAATCGTTGCCGTTACTACCGGTAAGCGTTGGAAGTGCATCTACCTGCTCTTGTGGGTAGGGCAAATAGGCTCTCTCTGCTGTAAATGTTCTACCGTCATAGCTTAGTTCGGAGTAGTTTTCCAAACGGACCATATCATAGTAGCGAATTCCCCATTCCATTCCCAATTCGGCAAACTTTTCGTCCATTACATCATCGGAGCTAACTCCTGACAATGGGGACAAACCTGCTCTGGAGCGTACCATGTTCACGGCCTGATCAGCTGTCATTCCAGAACCACTGGCCCCTCGGGTCAATGCTTCCGCGTACATCAATAGGATTTCGGCATAGCGGATTACGATCATGTTTTTACCTCCCCCATAATCATTTCTTTGATCCGTTAATTGAACGGAAGGAAGGTAATGTTTACCACTTGCAAAACGTGCCCTTGAATAATCGTTTATCTGATCACCATCCCGTGTGGTAATATAGGAACGGTCATCGCTTATTTGGATATCCATAAAAGCTGGCAAATTGGCAAAGGCCGGGTCTTCAGCAACTTCCTGTACGCCTCTTGGAGAGAACAGTACACTGGTTTCCAAACGTTCAAAATCCTCGCGATCTAGCATAAACTTGATGAACTTGATGCTGGGCTCGTAAAAGCCCCAACCTGGGGAAGCATTTTCCCTAGCCGGTGTCCAACCAGATGGTCCGAATGGTGCATATAAGTGGTAAAACTCATCACTGGTACTGGAACCATAATCTGAAAACTGAAATTCCATTAGGCTTTCATCGCTCAACTCCCCTGGTTTTTTGAACAAACTGTAGAAATCTGGATACAATGAAAATCTATTGGAGTTGATAATGGCCGCAGATGCATCTGCCATTGCTTGATAATCTTCCAACTCCATCATTGCCATGGCCTTAATGGCGTAAGCTGTATAGCGTGTTACCCCTCCTGGAACATCCGTACGCTCGTTCGGTCTCAAATTTGGCAGCATCGGTATGGCCTCGTCCATTTGGTCAGCGATGTACTGCATCATTTCGTTCTTGGATGCCGGACCCTCCATAATCTCTGTGTCAGGCTGCGTAGACTCAATAATGAAGACATTCTCCCAAACCCTTGCCAGGTTAAAATGCAACCAAGCTCTCATCACTTTTATCTCGGCGATATATTGATCGGCAGTTATTTGATCTGCCTCACTTGCAAATTCCCTAAAGTTCTGAATCAGTTCAATTTGGGTATTTAGCGCTACGATATCTCCGTAATGAGCATTCCAAAGTTGGTTGAACATCCAATAGCCTTGATTGTAAATAAAAAGGTCTGCATCGGTCAAACCGTCCTGTGCATCTCCTACACCACCTGCATTAACATCATCTCCCCTTACAGATAACAGGATAGGCTCTTCCCAACCACGGGTAGCCATTACGTGATATGACCCCACCAATGCCTGAACCATATCTTCGGTATCGGTATAGTCAAGGTCGTCTGCATTGAGCTGACCTTCCCTGTCTTCAAATTTATCTGAGCATGATTGGACAAAGAGTATCGCAATCAAAACAAATGCTACTTTTAATATTATGTTTTTATAATTCTTCATTGCAATTTCTTTTATAGTTTAACATTAACACCAAAAGTGTAGATTGCTGGAACAGGATATGTTTGGCGATCCACCCCATCCGATACTTCTGGATTGAATCCGTTGTAGCTGAACAAGGTAAGTGGTCTCTCGGCGGTTAATGTGAATTTAATATCAGGTGCGTTGCCCTTTAACTTATCGCCTCTTAAGGTGTAAGCCAATTGAATATTCTGGATTCTGAAGAAATCTCCATCCTCTACCCAAAAATTGCTCAATCTTTGGTTCCAGCCATCCCTTAAACCTGCCGATGATGGGTAGGTGTTACTGGTTCCCTCACCATGCCAACGGTTCTTGGCCAAATCGGCATCCATATTGGTATCATTGGTAAACAAAATCTCTCCTCTTTTTCTGTTCAAGATCTTGTTACCGCTCTGTCCGTAGAAATTCATGGTAAATCCAAAGTCCTTATAATTAAGTCCTATGTTACCCCCGTAAGTGAATTTTGGCAAAAAGGAGCCTAGAACCATTCTATCTTCATCGGTAATGGTTCCATCACCGTTTGCATCGTTATAAATGAGGTAACCTGGCTGAATGTCCTGTCCATTGGCAATTGCATTTTGTGCAACAGGATCTGCATCTATCTGTGCTTGGTTCTGATATACACCGGTAGTTTCATATCCGTAGAATGCGTAAAGTGGTTCGCCTACCAATGTCCTCTGACGGAACTCGGCCGAACCTGAATCGATATACCCTTTTTCGTCCTCAATTTGAATGGCCTCGTTCTTTACTGTGGTAAAGTTGGCCCCTACGGTATAGGTGAAATCGGATGTAATTTCATCGCTCCAATTTAATGCCACCTCTACTCCAGAGTTTCGTATGACACCTGAGTTTCTTGAGATTGTCTTGTCTGCTATTGGAATGTAGACGGGCATAATGGCATCTTCAGTATCCCTGATGTAATAGTCCGCCTCTAACGATAAGCGATTATTTAAAATATTCATATTGAAACCAAAGTCCAACTCTTCCACTACCTCCCATGTCAGGTCGGTGTAAGTACTTGTTGCTGTAATACCTGTATTTGGAGTATCCCCCAAATCTACAGTTTCGTTGGAAATAGTATTGGCACCTGCACTTGCAGGAACGTTGTCGTTACCCAATCTACCCCATGCGGCCCTCAACTTTAAGAAATCAAAGAAGCCCACATTCTCCATAAATGGTTCTTGCGAAATTACCCAACCTGCACCTACAGAAGGGAAATAACCCCATTGTTCTTGCGTAAATTTAGATGACCTGTCCGCTCTAAATGTTCCGTAAAGCAGATATCGGTTCTTAAAGTTGTACGACACTCTACCAAAATAGGATTGTCCATAGATTCTACCGTTGTCCTCTTCCACATTATTATTGAACGATAAAGGATCGGCAAAATCCAGAAACCATGATGTTTCATAATTGATTCCCGCAATGTCGCGACCAGTAGCTTCAAATCTGTTTGATGCTTCGTCCCTAAAGGAAGTACCCGCCATTACCGTTACGTTATGGTCTTCTGCATAGGTATCCGTATAGGTAAGAACATTGTCCCAAATTTGATTGTAGTAGTTGTTTTGCTTTCTGTTTATATCAGAAATTCGTTGGTCACCATAACCCATATTATAAGGTAGGTTCACATATCTTTCCTCCAAGGCGGAGAAATCCACATTGTAGGTGGTCTTAAACGTAAGCTTGTCCTTTATAAGGTCGGTTTGTAAGTAGATGTTAGCCAGTAATTTGCGTATTTTCAACCTATCATCGTTGTAGACCATATCGGGAAATGGATTCTGTGTACTCCTATATCCGAATGCTTGTGCATTTGCGTAACGCGTAGGCGTTGCGTCCGTATTTAAATCATCGAACACTGGTAAAATAGGTACGGCAAAATAAGCTTTGAACCATGCAGCATCCTCAGCGTTTTGCTGTGTAGCGTTACTGAACACAGTATTCACCCCTACTTTTAAATTATCGGTAACATCCACATCGAGCTTGGAACGGATATTGAATCGCTCGTACTCGTTGTTCATATCCAACAAACCTTGTTGTGAAAAGTAGTTTGTACCCAAGGAATAGGAAACATTTTCTGTACCACCGGTTACACTTAAACTGTGGTTCTGAATAAGTCCATCGCGGATAATCTCATCGTACCAATCTGTATTTACATTAGGCACGTTTGGATTGACCCGACTTCTACCATACCGTTGCATGGCATTTAAAATAAACTGAACATCGGCTGATGAACCAGACTCCACGGCCATGGTCACAAATTGTTCTGCATTGGCCATTTGTAGAACATTCTGGGCACGTTGTATACCTGTATAGCCGTTGTACTCTATAGTAGGCTTCCTGTTTTTTCCTCCAGATTTTGTTTCGATGATGATTACACCGTTCGCTGCCCTTACCCCATATATAGCGGAAGAAGAAGCATCTTTCAACACGTTCATCGACTTGATGTCGGTGGGGTTCAAAAAGTCTATATTGCTATAGAACATTCCGTCAACCACATATAAAACCTTGGTTGCTGCAGAATCATCAGCATCATAGGTTCCAAGCCCTCTGATTCTAACATTGGGTGATCCACCGGGTGCACCTGTTGTAACAATTTGTACACCCGCTACTTTACCCTGTAAGGATTGAAGCGGGTTTGCTGAAGGTGTTTTTTCAATTTGTTCAGCTTCCACTGTTGCAATGGAACCTGTTAAATCTGCCTTCTTCTGGGTACCATAGCCGACCACAACAACTTCATCTAGGCTTTGCGTGTCTTCCTGCATCGTCAAGTTGATAGTTGCTCTATTATTAATAGGTATGGTCTGAGAAATAAAACCAACGTAACTGAATACCAATGAACCATCTCCCGGAACGTTGTCCAAAGCATAGTTTCCATCAAAATCCGTTTGCGTTCCCGTTGTAGTACCCTCAAGCACTATACTTGCTCCGGGCAATGGTTGCCCTTGATCATCGGTTACCGTTCCCGAAATCGTTATATTGTTTTGGGCCCAAACGACGACCTGAAACAATAAAAATGACATTAGCAAAAGTTTGCTTTTAATTTTCATAATTGTGCAAAAATAGAGTTAGATTTTTACTAAATTAATAAAGAGTATGTCGATGGCAGGCTGATTGGAATACATAATAAATACATCATTTTTAAAATGCCTTGAAACCCTTGTTTCACAGCCTTTGCAGTACCCAACACATGTTTTGATGTAAAAAATATTAACATAGTGATGTAGTAATGATGTAATCTGATTTAGAACTTTTAATAACCTTCTTGGAGCGTTTTTAAACTCTTAAAAAGTGATGAGAAAGTTGGAAAGGTTGTCCGAACTATCCATATCGAGCTTTTTTCGGAGACGGTATCGATGTATTTCCACCCCTCTAACCGTTATGCCCATCAACGGTGCAATCTCCTTTGTAGAAAGATTCATTTTTAGGTAAGCACATAGCTTTAGATCTTTTGGTGTCAAAGATGGGTAAGACTTCAATAATCGCTCAAAGAAATCTTGGTGCAATTCCTTAAAATTGACCTCAAATCGTCTCCAATCTTCGGTATCCTCAATCGAACTGTTCAACTTTTTAATAAATGTTCGGTACCGCTGTGAATTGGAGAACTTATCCTTGTTCATAATAAGCATATTCTTCAATTCCAGTATCATTTCATTTTTTCGTGCAATGTTCAATGTGGTGCTGGCCAATTCATTCTGCTTCTGCTTCACTTCTTTGGCCAGTTCTTCTTTTTCCATCTTGGCCATCCTCTCCTGCTGCTCGTGATGTAAACGTTCTTCCAACTCCCTATGCTTTCTTTCTAATTTTCTCCTATTGTATCTTCTCACCAAATAAATTGCAAGAACAGCCAATGCCAAATAAAGAAAGAGACTCCACCACGAAAAATACCAGGGTGGGGATATAGTGAAATTCAATTGCTTGTACTCGGAAATGGTATTATCCATACCCGAAGTGGCAATTTTGAAAGTATACTCACCATAAGGCAGGTTTTGAAAATTGATGGCCCCACTCTCCACGTATTGCGAATATTCCTTTGGTCCTTCCAACCTATAATAATAATGGGGATATATGTATTCTGGTGATGCTACCTCGATGGTTATGGATTGGGAATGTCTAAAAGGAATCTCTAAACTGTTCCCCTGTACCGAATGTTTCCTCTCTTGATCCTTTAAAACTATAAAACTCGGAACCGGAAGCTCTTGTTGCCCGGATATTCCCTTTAACCCTGGTGCATTAATTTTGGCAAATCCGTCTATAAGGGTAATGTAGGATGTACTGTCATTCACCTTTACCAAATTTTGGGAATCAGGCGCCAATCGCTCTCGCAGCGGCAAATCTGTAAGCATTAGACTGTCTCCCTTTAAATCTGTATAAATAATGGCTTTCTGTTCATCATCGTCCACAAACCAAAAATATTCTTGGTCAAAAAACAACAGTTCCTTGTTTCTATAATCCTTGAATTCCTCAAATTTTTCGATTTTGTCGCCAATCGGGTTGTAGGCATACCAATTCCCTTCGCTATTAAGTACAATATGGTTCTTAATATTATAAAGCTTTACATTGTATTCGCTTGGGGCCTCTTCTTGGTTGAACTTCTGTATGCTATCGACCTTATTGTATTGTGCTTCATTAAAATGGATTCTAGAGAATCCTTTATACGGATGCGCTGTCCAGAGTATGTTTGGTGTTTCAAAACATAATTGCTTCACCGGTTCATCCATCCCTTCTATCTTAACTACCTCCCAAGTTCCATCATCGCGTTTTGTGAACATGGCCAGTCCATTATAGGTTCCTTGAACATAGGTGGATTCCCTATCCGGCACCTTTATCATCTGATAACCACCGGCAACTTCGCTGATCAACTCAAAACTCTTCTCGGACACCTTGAAAGTTCCCCTTGTATGTCCACACAGCAAATCGCCCTCGATTACATCTAGGTCCCACACATGTCCTTGGGAGCCATTAACGAACTTTAGTTCACTACCCTCAAAATAAAAGACTCCCGTATTGCTTCCCAGAAATAATTTACCATTGTACCAAGCGATATCGTAGACCATGCCCAACGACCCTGAATAATCTGTTAAGTACGTAATTGGATTATTAAGCCTTACCCGGGCTATTCCATTGTCCAGCCCCAACCAAAGTAGGTCTTTGTACAATAATGAAGAAAGTACCGTATTGTTCTGAAGACCTGATTCCCGATTTAAAATTCTGTACTTGCCAGAATCTGAATTATAGAGGTACATTCCATTTTTAATGGTCCCAAAGCCTAGCAGGTTTTCTCCCAAAAGGGTTATTTTATTCAATTGATGCTCCTTAAGTTCGCTGTTGATGGATGCCTGCCAGGGAATCAAGGTGGTTCCATCATATAAAAAACACCCATTTAGTTTAGTGCCGACCAATAAGTTACCCCCGAAAATGGCTATATCATTAATGGTTTTTCCCACCAACAAATCTTGATCTGACAATGGCTCATACGAATCTCCTTGTACCTCATAAAGCCCAACGGAACCACCGGCCACAATCAATTTATCATTGAATTCGATAAGGTCGGACACCACAAAAGGTGGGTCAACAACGGTTATCTTATCCTGTGAATAAGAATAAATCGCCGAAAAGGAACGGAACATTACCCTGTCATCCGAAGCAGGGAAAATTTCCCAGAATTCTTCACTTGTAAATGTATGGTCCTTAATAAGGTGGGTCAATGAGGTATACCCCAGTTCACCAAATTCATTTTTGGTCCAATAGCCAAATTCTTCGTAAGACCCCGTGTACACCCGGTCCCCAATACTTTTAACCGACCTGATTATGGTATTGTTGGGCAGTTTGTTCAACGTCCATTGTTCACCGTTATAATGAAGTAGCCCTTTGTTGTTCGCCACGAACAACTCCCCATTTTCATTGATGGAAACATCCCAATTTTTTGTGCCTCCCTTATAATCCAGTAACTGATAATTTTGGATAGGTGGCAACAACTGTTGTCCACTGACTGATAGACAGACCAATAGAAACACAATTGATGTAACCCTGAATATAATCGGCATTCTCGTTAATTTATCTGGTAAAGTTCCTTCTAAACAATGAATTTACAAAACTGCCCTTTGAAATATAGCTTACCTAAACAATACCTCTATATTACAATTTTATCGTTCTAAATGTTAAATTGATTCTTGGAGCACCTATCTTTTTTGTTGG
>JANSXF010000022.1 GCA_024743095.1 Flavobacteriaceae bacterium | reverse complement strand
CAACAAGCTTATTTGGACTTTAGTATTCGAAATGCCAAAAGTACCCAGCCCATAATCATAAAGACACCGCCTATTGGGGTTAAAAACCCAATCACCCTAAAATCGAAGGAGGTCAATGTGTTCAGTGCGAGCAAGTAAATCGAAAACGAAAATAGAATTACCCCCAGTAGAACAAAAACAAATACGGTTTTTTTGGTCTTTTCAGCTATTCCGGCATATAGTCCAAGAAATAACAAAAACAGGGCATGGTACATTTGGTACCTTACTCCTGTTTCAAATGTTTCGATGGCATCCGCATCCACTAATTTTTCCAATCCATGCGCACCGAAGGCACCCAGAATAATAGCCACCATTCCCAGTAGGGTTCCTGTCAACAAAATTGTTCTGTTCATAACTTTAACTTACTATTTTTTTAAAAATATAACATTTTAATACCTTAGTGACCGTACAATTCAAAAGTAAACAAAACACATGGTCCGTACTATATTAGTTATAGGAGCAGGTAAGTCGACCTCATACCTTTTAGATTATTTTTTAAAGAAATCCAACGAAGAAAACCTACATATTAGAATTGGAGATCTTCGTCCCGAGCATATTCCTGACACTATTGCAAAGCACCCGAACTGTACCGTATTTGAATTGGATATTTTCAACGAGGCTGAAAGAAAAAAAGCTGTTTCCGATGCGTCCATTGTTGTTTCCATGTTACCGGCAAGTTTGCACATTAATGTGGCACGTGATTGTATCGAGTTTGAAAAACATTTTATTACCGCGTCTTATGTCAGTGATCAGCTAAGAGCATTGGATGATCAGGTAAAAGAAAAAAAACTTGTTTTCATGAACGAAATTGGCCTGGACCCTGGAATTGACCATATGAGCGCCATGGAGGTAATAGATAGGATACGGGATGCGGGCGGTAAAATGCTGTTGTTCGAATCTTTCACAGGTGGGTTGGTAGCACCAGAGAGCGACACCAATCTTTGGAATTATAAATTTACCTGGAATCCAAGAAATGTGGTACTTGCCGGGCAGGGAGGTACTGCGAAATTTATCCAAGAGGGCACCTACAAATACATACCCTATCAAAAACTCTTCAGGAGAACCGAGTTCTTGGAGGTGGAGGACTATGGCACTTTTGAGGTCTATGCCAATAGGGATTCATTGAAATATAGGGAGGCTTATGGCCTGCAGAAAGCCCTGACCTTATACCGGGGCACCATGCGCAGGGTTGGGTTCTCCAAAGCGTGGCAAATGTTCGTTATCCTTGGTATGACGGACGATAGCTACACCATAGAAAATTCCGAGGGAATGTCGTACAGGGAATTTATAAATCTCTTTCTACCTTATTCCCCAACGGATTCCGTGGAACTAAAACTAAGGCACTATCTAAAGATAGACCAAGATGATATTATGTGGGGAAAACTACTGGAACTGAACCTTTTTGATTCCACGAAAAAAATTCCCTTGAAGAATGCAACACCCGCACAAATGCTCCAGTACATTTTGGAAGACAGTTGGACCTTAAAAGAGCATGAAAAGGACATGATAGTTATGTACCACAAATTCGGTTACCAACTTAAAGGGGAAAAAAAACAGATTGATGCCAATATGGTGGTCATTGGGGAAAACCGTACCCATACCGCCATGTCCAAGACCGTCGGATTGCCCGTTGCCATGGCGACGCTTCAAATTTTGAATGATAAAATCAACACCCCAGGAGTTCAAATTCCAATAAAAAAAGAAGTCTACAAGCCTATTTTAGAGGAGCTAAAAGCCAACGGAATACGTTTTAAGGAGTTTGAAGTGCCTTACCTTGGGTACAATCCAGATTCTGTTGCAGGTTAATTTCATTTATATTTTCAATATATTTGACTTCAAATCAAAACAAGTATTGTGAAAAACAATAACAATTCGGTTAAGATTGATGGTATCGACAAAAAAATCCTAAGATACCTTATGGAGGATGCCCGTAAACCCATTCTTGAAATTGCAAGGAACATTGGAATTTCAGGTGCTGCGATTCACCAAAGGCTACGTAAACTGGAAAGTTCGGGGCTCATTTCCGGTTCCAAATTTGTCATTAACCCGAAAGTTTTAGGCTATTCAACCATGGCTTACATTGGTATTTACTTGGATAAGGCCATGACAAATCCAAAAGCTGTAAAACAATTGAAAGATATTCCAGAGGTTTTGGAATGCCATTACACAACGGGGAACTGGTCCATCCTTATTAAAGTATTGTGCCAGGACAATGAGCACTTAATGCAGGTACTCAACAAAAAAATTCAGCAAATAGAAGGTGTTTCCCGTACCGAAACCTTTATCTCATTAGATCAACAAATTGACAGACAAATACAGATTTGATATTTGTATTGAATCTAAATAAACATTACATTTGTCCCATGAATGTAATATTCCAATCAACATATTACACCTTATACCAAGCTGCCAACGAGCGCTGTTTTTATATTGATTTCGGTCAAAAAATGGTTCGCATGTCCTTGTGCCAGCTGCTTGCACTTCGCCATAAGGTGATGAGCATAGCTATCGAAGACCATTTTGACAGCGATTTGAACGCTCATGGGTTTGAAGTCCTTATGCTGTGCAACAAGGAGCATCTTTTTGTCCTGAACACATTGGAAATATTGGATTTGAAGAAACTGGTCTCTAACAGTTTCGTATCCTTGGGGCTTTCGGTGGGCGCCTTGGAAACCATAACTTCTTAACCCCACGGTTTTTTCCTTATTTTTATTCAGTCTTAAACTGCCTTAAAACTAGACGGTTACTTTTTAAACGCCTATAAATTCAGTAAATTTGTAAAGAACACACGATTAAAATCATAGCATTTATGAAAGATATAGCAAGACAAAGTATGAGCATTAAAGTGGAATCCATGGATTTGCTCAATGGACAGATAAAAATGGAGGCACATGCTTCCGCCACCTATTTGGCCATGGCCTCATGGTGCGAACAAAACGGTTTTTTCACCAGTGCCAAGTTTTTCTTTAAACAAGCAGAGGAAGAACGTGAGCATATGATGAAGATTTTCAACTTTTTGGTGGACACGGGCGGAAATCCCATTTCTCCAGAAGTAACGGGAATCAATCATGACTACTCATCCATTGTTGATGTTTTTGAATCTACCTTGGAGCATGAGGTAAAAGTGACAAAATCCATTCATAATATCGTAAAAAAATCTCGCGAACTTGGAGATTTTGCCACTGAAAAATTCTTGGATTGGTTTGTAATGGAACAGATTGAAGAAGAGAACACAGTTCGAGATATCTTGGATATGATAGAGGTAACCGGTACCGAAGGTGTTGGCCTTCAAATGATAGACAACCAAGTTGCCAATTGGATTGATTAAAACTTTGACCAAATACAATCAAAAAAAGGGAGTCGTTCGGCTCCCTTTTTTGATTAATTTTTAATTACATCTTAATCTCTACCACCAAAAACCTGAACGGCCCAGTACAATAGGGACGCCAACGCGCCCAATGCTGCTACCAAATAGGTTCTTGCGGCCCATTTTAGAGCATCTTCCGCACCGGCATATTCTTCTTGGCTCACCATGTTCTTTTGTTTTAACCAAACCAACGCCCTTTTACTGGCATCATATTCTACAGGAAGGGTAATAAAGCTGAACAAAGTCGCAAAGCCCATCATTATCAAACCGGCTACGGCGATATAAAAACCGATGCCACCAGCAACGCCTGTGGCTGCCATCAGCATAATACCACCAAAAACCACCCATGTGGACATTCCTGAAGTAACGCTTACAACCGGCACCAATTTGGAACGCATGGTCAACCACTCATAGGCCTGGGCATGCTGCACCGCGTGTCCGCATTCATGGGCAGCAACAGCTGCTGCAGAAGCATTACGTTGGTTATAGACCCCTTCACTAAGATTAACCGTTTTGTTTTTAGGATTGTAGTGGTCCGTCAACATCCCTGGAGTAGAAATGACCTTAACATCTCGGATTCCGTGATCATCGAGCATTTTCTGGGCAATTTCTGCACCGCTCATGCCATTTCGTAAATGGACCTTGGAATATTTTTTGAACTTACTCTTTAATCGATTGCTCACCAACCAGCTCACTAGGGCAATTCCACCAATCAATATATAATATGTCATCATAACTTTATCGTTTTACGTAGATATAAATATACCATATTAAAGCAAAAACCCCGCCAAATAAATGGCAGGGTCTATTTTCTGTCAAAATGTTAGGTCATTAAGCCAACACAGGCTCCAAGTGAAAGGTTTCCGCAATTTCTTTGTAGACTATTTCACCTTCAACAATATTTAATCCCTTTTCCAAGGATCTGTCCAACTTGCAGGCACTACGCCATCCCATGTTGGCCAATTTTAGCACATAGGGCAGTGTTACATTCGTCAAGGCAACAGTAGAAGTATAAGGCACTGCCCCTGGCATATTGGCTACACAGTAATGGACCACATCATCAATAATATAGATAGGGTCCTCATGGGTTGTTGGTTTGGTGGTTTCCACGCATCCGCCTTGATCTACCGCTACATCCACAATAACGGTTCCTGGATGCATATCCTTGAGCATGTCCCTAGTAATCAAATTAGGGGCTTTTGCTCCTTTTAATAGGACACCACCGATAATTAAATCATTTGTTTTTATATGTTTTCTGATATTGAACTCATTCGAAAATCCGGTCACTACATGACTGGGCATGATGTCGTTCACATATCTAAGACGTTTCATATTGACATCCAAAATGGTTACTTGGGCACCCAATCCTGCTGCCATTTTAGCAGCCTGAATACCTACCGTGCCAGCGCCAAGGACCAAAACCCGCCCTGGGGACACACCGGGAACTCCTCCCAAAAGCACTCCTTTGCCCTTCACAGGTTTCTCCAAATACTTGGCTCCCTGTTGAATGGCCATTCTACCTGCAACTTCGGACATCGGGGTCAACAAAGGCAATGTTCCATCTTCATCTTCCACAGTTTCATACGCAATACAGATGGCCTTGCTTTTGATCATGGCCTTGGTCAACGCTTCGCTTGAAGCAAAATGGAAGTAGGTAAACACAATCTGTCCTTCTTGAATCAAATTATACTCCTCTGCAATGGGCTCTTTGACCTTAACGACCATATCGCTCATGGCATATACCTGGCCAATGGTGTCCAAAATAGTAGCTCCTGCCTGCTGGTAGTCCTGATTAAAAAAACCACTTCCCTCACCTGCACCAGATTGCACATAAACGGTGTGGTTGTTCTTTACCAATTCAAATACTCCAGCTGGCGTCATGCCAACTCGGCTTTCGTTGTTTTTGATTTCTTTAGGTATCCCAACAGTCATTTTGTTGCTATTAATTGTTTCTGGGGCCAAAGTTGGACAAAAAAATTAGATTAAAACACAAATACTCGATAAAAAATAGGGGTAAATAGTTAAAATATATGTTTTTTAACATTTATACCCTATTAAAAACAGAGTATAAATGTTTTTTTAATGTTTTTTAACGCATCACCCCTTGTTTTTATGGGGTTCAATTTCCTTGGAATAAAAAAGCATGCCGATCGGCATGCTTTTTTGGGGCATTATATGTTTTTGCCAAAATTTTCGGCTAATAATCCAGTTTTACAATTAACCTACGATATTCACAATCTTTCCGGGCACTACGATTACCTTTTTAGGGGAACGCCCCTGTAATTGCTCCTGTGTTTTCACGTGGGCCAAAACTGCCGCTTCGATATCATCCTTGCTCATATCCAATGGCAACTCCAACTTGAATCGCATTTTTCCATTAAAGGATATCGGATATTCCTTACTGTTCTCCACCAAGTACTTTTCCTCAAACTTGGGGAATGTCGCCTCGGCAATAGAACCTGGATTACCCAAACGACTCCAAAGTTCCTCGGCAATATGGGGTGCATACGGCGAGACCAAAACAGCCAATGGTTCCAAAATGGCTTTGCTGGTGCATTTTTGGGCAGTCAGTTCGTTGACACAGATCATAAAAGTGGAAACAGATGTATTGAAAGAGAAGTTCTCGATATCTTCTTCCACTTTTTTGATGGTCTTGTGCAGGGTTTTCAAGTTTTCAGCGGTAGGCTCTACACCCCCCTCAAGGGAGGAATAGAGCTTCCATAGTTTCTTTAGGAAGGAGTGTACTCCCGTGATACCTGCCGTATTCCAAGGCTTGGATTGCTCCAAGGGACCCAAGAACATTTCGTACAAACGAAGCGAATCCGCCCCGTACTCCTCACAAATGGCATCAGGATTGACAACATTGTATTTGGATTTGGACATTTTTTCTACTTCCCGACCTACAATATATTTTCCATCTTCAAAAATGAACTCGGCGTCCTTATATTCCGGTTGCCATGCTTTAAAAGCATCCACATCCAACTCATCCGATGCATTTACCAAAGAAACATCGGCATGTATAGGAACAACATTCTTGCCATCAATCAATCCTTTGGAGTATAGCTTATTGGAGTCTAACTCACGATAAACAAAAGCACTTGTCCCGGTAATCATACCTTGGTTGATCAATTTTTGGGCAAATTCGTCTTTGGGCACATACCCGATATCAAACATAAATTTCTGCCAAAAACGGGAGTACAATAAGTGGCCCGTAGCATGTTCGCTACCTCCTATATATAAATCCACATCCTGCCAATAGTTTATGGCTTGCGGAGAGAAAATAGCCTCATCGTTACACGGGTCCATATACCTATTAAAGTATTGGGAACTTCCCGCCCAACCAGGCATGGTGTTCAACTCCAATGGAAAAACGGTCTTATGGTCTATCAAATCGTTGGAAACGACTTCATTTTTTTCCGTGCTCCATGCCCACTCGGTTGCATTTCCCAATGGCGGCTCGCCTGTTTCGGTGGGGAGGTATTTTTCCACTTCGGGCAATTGTAAGGGCAAATGCTCCAAATCGATCATTTGCGGCATACCGTCCACATAATATACAGGGAACGGCTCTCCCCAGTACCGCTGACGGCTAAATACGGCATCGCGCAAACGGTAATTGACCTTTCCTTCGCCATGTCCCATCTTTTCCAATTCTGCAATTGCTTTCTTCATGGCATCCTTATAAGAAAGTCCATTCAAAAAGTCAGAATTGGCAATTATCGTAGTTTCCTTATCGGCAAATGCCTCTTCGGAAATATCCACCCCTTCAAAAATATTGGGGATATCTATATTGTAATATTTGGCAAAATCATAATCGCGTTGATCACCACAGGGCACGGCCATTACGGCCCCCGTCCCATAACTGGCCAACACGTAGTCGCCAATCCAAATAGGAATGGGCTCTTTGGTGAACGGATGCTCCGCATAAGCTCCCGTAAACACGCCTGAAATGGTTTTTACATCCGCCATACGGTCACGCTCGGAACGCTTTGCCGTAGCTTCCACGTATGCATCGACCTCGGCCTTTTGTTCAGGGGCCGTAATTTTGGCCACCAACTCGTGCTCCGGTGCCAAGGTCATAAAGCTTACCCCAAAAATGGTATCGGGGCGAGTGGTGAAGACCTCTATTTCGTAAGGCTTATCGACTGTCCTAGAAGCGGCACCCTCGCCTTTTACATTAAAGGTAACCGATGCCCCAACCGAACGACCAATCCAGTTGGTCTGGGAATCTTTTAGTGGCTGAGGCCAATCAATTTTATCCAATCCGTCCAACAAACGCTGTGCGTAAGCGGTAATGCGCATACTCCATTGCGTCATTTTTTTGCGCACTACGGGGTGGCCCCCACGCTCGGAAACACCGTTCACGATTTCATCATTGGCCAAAACGGTTCCCAAAGCAGGGCACCAGTTCACTTCGGTATCGGCCAAATAGGTCAACCTATATTTTAAGAGAATTTCTTGCTTTTCTGTGTTGGAATACCCATTCCAAGTGGCTGCATCAAAACTTGGCGTATCACCATCACAAGCGGCTTCAACATTGGAATTTCCTTCCTTTTCAAAAATGGGGATCAAAGTGGAGATGTTTTCCGCTTTATCCGATCTCTTGTTGTACCACGCATTGAACAATTGGATAAAGATCCATTGTGTCCATTTGTAATATTGTGGATTAGAGGTACGCACTTCGCGGCTCCAATCAAAGGAAAAACCTAATTGGTCCAACTGCTCACGGTACCTGTTGATATTGTTTTCCGTGGTAATCGCTGGATGTTGCCCTGTTTGAATCGCATATTGCTCCGCAGGCAACCCGAAGGAATCATAGCCCATGGGATGCAATACATTGAATCCTTTATGTCTTTTGTAACGCGAATAGATGTCCGTGGCAATGTAACCCAGCGGGTGCCCCACGTGCAGGCCTGCACCTGATGGGTAAGGGAACATCGACAATGCATAAAATTTCGGTTTATCGGAATCGTTGGATGCCCTAAAAGTTTCATTTTCTGCCCAATACTTCTGCCATTTGGCCTCAATCTCGCGGAAATCGTAATTCATTGTTAATCTTGTTCAATTTCGTGTGCAAAAATAGGTTTAATCCCCTAAATACAATTTACTTTTCTATTTTTACGTACTGATTCTACTATATGAGCCAATATATTGAACGATATCAGCGTCGAAAACTGATTTCCTCCTACTTTTCCGTGGCTTTGAGCATTGCCCTGGTCCTGTTCCTCTTAGGTGTTTTGGGCCTTTTGGTGCTCAACACCAAAAAACTGGCGGATCACTTTAAGGAGCAGATCACTATTTCGGTGTTTTTAAAGGACAGCGCAAAACCTGTGGAAATAGATCAATTGCAGAAAAGTTTGGCCCTTGCAGAATACACCAAGTCAGCCGAATATATTTCCAAAGAAGATGCAGCGGAACAATACAGCGAGGATATTGGTGAAAATTTTGAAGAGTTCTTGGGCTACAACCCCTTAAAAAATTCCATTGATGTGAATTTGAAGGCCGATTTCGTCTCTCCCCAACAAATTGATGAGATTGCAGGTGAACTGGCTGCCAAAGCCTACGTGGACGAGGTGAGTTACGACAAACCTTTGATTTCTTTATTGAACAACAATGCAAGGAAAATCAGTTTGTGGATATTGGTGGCCAGTGCCATTTTTACGGTCATCGCCGTTTTATTGATCAACAGCTCCATCCGACTGTCCATTTATTCCAAAAGATTCATCATCAAAACCATGCAAATGGTTGGGGCCACGAAAACCTTTATCCGAAGACCTTTTATTTGGACGAACATTAAACTGGGTATGGTCGGATCTGTGGTTGCCTTGGTCGGGCTCGGTATTTTGGTGTACTATATCGACAAAAATTTCCCCGAACTCAATCTTTTGCAAGATTATATCGTTCTCATTGTTTTGTTCGTCAGTGTATTTGGTCTGGGCGTTATTATTTCGTGGGCCAGCACCCATTTTGCCACCCAGCGTTTTTTAAACCTGAGAACGGACGATCTTTATTATTAACTTTGCAACATGAGCAAGAAAAACAACAACGGTCAAAAACCTACGAAAGATTTTGTTTTCCAAAAGAAAAACTATCTCTTTCTATTTATAGGTATTGCCTTTATTGCCCTCGGATTTATTTTAATGAGCGGTGGCGGCAGCGACGACCCCGAAGTATTCAATCCCGAGATATACAATTTTAGAAGAATCCGCCTTGCACCCACCTTGATTCTCATTGGTCTTGGCATTCAGGTTTACGCCATATTGTTGAATCCTCACAAGAAAAAGAAGGAATAATTGGAATTAATTGACGCCATCATCCTTGGGATTATCCAAGGATTGACCGAATTTTTGCCCGTTTCCTCCAGCGGTCACTTAGAATTGGGAAAAGCTATTTTGGGAGCGCAGGCCGTTCCCGAAGAAAGTCTGTTGTTTACCGTAGTGCTTCATTTCGCGACTGCATTAAGTACTTTGGTTGTATTCCGCAAAGATGTTTTTGGGATATTGAAGGGACTCTTTCAATTTAAATGGAACGAGGAAACCCAATTCTCTTTGAAAATCATCATCTCCATGATTCCTGCCGCTTTGGTAGGGCTGTTCTTGAATGATTTTATCGAGGTATTTTTTGATGGTGCCATTGTGATTGTTGGAATCATGCTCGTGATCACGGCATTTTTGCTCTATTTGGCAGATTTGGCCAAGACCACGAATAAAAACGTATCCTTCCGCAGTGCTTTTGCCATCGGTATGGCTCAGGCAGTTGCCATATTACCAGGCATCTCTAGAAGTGGTGCAACTATTTCGGCTGCCGTACTTTTAGGGGTTGACAAGACCAAATCGGCCCGCTTCTCCTTTTTGATGGTAGTTCCGTTGATTTTGGGTAAAGTCGCCAAAGATGTGATGGGCGGCGATATTACCTTTCATGGCGACCAGGCTGTAGCCATGGGGGCAGGTTTTATCGCAGCATTCATCGCCGGACTTGCAGCATGTACTTGGATGATCAAATTGGTGCGCCAGAGCAAGCTTACTTATTTCGCCATTTACTGTTTAGTGGTAGGCCTTATCGCTCTTGCATGGAGCATTTGGGGATAGATCAGTATATTTGCCCAAAACCCCAAGTTTTTGAACACCAAAGAAGATTTTTTAAACGGTCAGATTCTTTTGATCGATAAACCATTGGAATGGAGCTCCTTCCAAGCGGTGAATGCGCTTAAATGGGCCATTCGTAAAAAGTTTGGCCTTAAAAAAATAAAAATCGGACATGCCGGCACCTTGGACCCTTTGGCCACAGGCCTGCTGATTATCTGCACGGGGAAATTCACCAAAAAAATTCCTGAGCTTCAAGGACAGGCAAAAGAATACACGGGAACTTTTACCTTGGGCGCTAGCACGCCATCCTACGATCTGGAGACCCAAGTGAACCAGACCTTTCCCACCGAACATTTATCCGAAAATCGGATAAAGACAGCGACGGCACAATTTTTGGGCGTAATTGACCAAGTGCCACCTATTTTTTCCGCCTTAAAAAAGGATGGGAAACGATTGTACGAATTGGCACGCAAAGGAAAACAAGTCGAGATAAAATCACGAAAAGTTGAAATTTCCGAGTTTGAAATTACCCGAATTGAACTCCCCGAAGTGGATTTTCGGGTGGTCTGTAGCAAAGGGACCTATATCCGTTCCTTGGCGCACGATTTCGGCAAAGCTTTGGACTCTGGGGCCTATTTATCAGAGTTGCGAAGAACCAAAATAGGGGATTTCAACGTAAATAATGCTACAAGCCCCGATGTTTTCAAGGAAAATCTTGAAGTAAACGTTTCTCCTTAAATGTTGGGATAAAATAATTTTACAAAAAAGCGGTTATAGTTAAACCATGAACTTAAACAAGAGCCAGTTATCACTTTTGATCACTTTCTTCGCTATGTCCATAGTGGTATTATTGCTGTTCAATATTCACTTAGGGGGCATACAAGAGGATGAGTACGTCATTGAAATGAGCTTGGCCGATGAGGATATCGAGAAGCTTCTGGAAGAGGAGGAGGAGCGATTGGAAGAAATGCAAGCCGCCAACGACCCCATTAAAAGCCACATGGCGGTCAATGAAACCGCAAAGCCCAGTGTTGGAAATCCCGAACCTTTAAAGACCCTTGAGGAACTTATTGAAGAAAGAGCATTGAGCAGCGAGACTGGGGAATATGCCGATAACTCAGGTTTTGAGGACCAACTAAAACAGTTGAAAGCGCAACGGGACGAGAAAAAAGAAAAACTTGGGGAGCGTGATGCCCAGAAAGAAGAGTTCACAAATTACCTGAAAGATAGACGCACCTCGATTTCCTACTCCTTGGTAGAACGGAATGCCTATTATCTTCCTCCACCCATCTATACTTGTATTGAGGGCGGTAAGGTCGTCATCAATATTACCGTGGATGACAATGGATATGTCAACGAGGCCACCTTCAACGATAAAAGTTCGGGAACCAGTAATGGTTGCTTAGTGGACAATGCTATCGCTTATGCACTAAAGGCCAGTTTTAGCCCGGATTCCAAGGCATCACAAATCGGAACGATAACCTATTTATTCCAGAGCAAGTAATTCCAGAATATCTTCCAAAATATTTTGTCCCTTATTTTTATTGTACCAAAGTTGCAGTTCTTGTTTGAACTCATCGGTCAATTTACCATGCTCTTTTTTGCAGTCCTCCACCATTTGCGTCGCAATGCTCGGTCTTGGCCCCCACTCTCCAACGATTTCCTTGTTGACCTTATCAAACATGATGACTTTGGGAATGGACCGCGCCCCGTTGGTAAGGAAAGTATCCATAAGATCCAGGTTCTCATCACGCAATACCACCTGTAACGAAATATTCGGGCTCGCCCCGGCAATTTTATCGATAATGGGCAAACTGGCCGCTGCATCTCCGCACCAACTTTCGGTAAGTGCGAGCAACACTAACTCCCTATCGTAGGATTTTAGTTTTTGCCGGAGCTCTTCGGAAATCTTGAATGTCTTTTCCCAGCGCGACATCCGTTTATCCCCCAACTTGGTGTAATTTACATATATTTCGGATTGATTGGGACCGGTGGAACCACCTGCCAAGGCCAATTGGGAGACCAACGCACGATACCTTGGATAACCCATCGCTTTTGAAATGTATTCCTGGACCATTTCCAATCTATTCTTCTCCAGTATTTCCATAAAACTGTTTTTACAAAAGTAGCGCCGTGCATTTAGCTGTTTGCTGACTTTTGTCATTGGTTGCTCATTGGATCGAAACCTTACAATGTTTTTGGGTTTATGGCCAAACTCTTGAACAACATGGCCTTGGTATAGAAAAACTTGTTCTGCATCTCATTCTGTTTCAGATAGGCGTCAATAAGCTTGCTCTCACGTGAATTGATCAAAAACAAGGAACTCTCGCCAAAACTGAACTTTCTTTCCTCGGCCCGCAACATGGTCGTATAATCTTTTACAATGTCGGTTATCAACTGGTTTTGTTCGGTAAAGGAGTCCAGCTCGTTGTAAATGGCTATGACCTTGTTCTGTATTTCCACCTGGGCATTGTCCCTTTCATACTCGGCATCCCGAAGCTTGAACTTGGCCAATTTTAAATCTCCACGTTCTTTCCTGAGAAAAATCGGCATCTGAAAGCTCAATCCGGCCTTATAATTTTCGGTAACGAACGAGTTCATCAGTTCAGGGGTCTCCGTCACAAAATTGTATTCGGCCTTGAGTTTTGGAAGCAATTTATTGGCCTTGAGGCGTCTGTCCACATTTAAGCCTTCAATTTTATAATCCAATGAAATCAATTTGGGATGCGTCTCCAGATTAAAACTGTCCAATGGTATGCCATCTATCTCCAAGGTCGAGTTGATATCCATTTCCGGTTGCATGTTCGGGGCAATACCGGGTTGAAGCTCCACGGGCACATCTTCGATCCATAAAAAATTGCTGAGCTCCAGTGATTTTTTCATGAGGTTGACCTTTGCCTGTTGATATCCCAAATCCCGGTTTCGGACGGCAATTTTTGCCTCAACGGTATCTATCATTGCAATATCGCCGGCCAAGGCACTCTCCTTTATCCCTTGAAAACGTATCTCCGCATTCTCCAAAAAATCCTTGTACACCTCAGCATCCCTGTAGGATCTTAACCAATCAAAATAGGCCAGGGAAGCATTGTAGAGCACTTGGTTTACCTGAAGGTCTTGGTCCGCTTGGGTCTGCTCCCTAAAAAGCTTTGCTTTTCTGAGCGTGGCCATACGTTCGTTGATCCAAAACCCTTGTAAAACCGACATGGATACCCCGGCACTGTACAGACCATCTTCTGGCAAGGTTTCATCAGGATTCAGGTAATACCCCTCATTCTGTTGAAAATTCCCTTTGAGCTCTATCCCGAACCAAGTGGGTATTTTGAATGTGGCATTCAATCTGTCCCAATACTCGGTTCCGCTAAATTCCTTGGTATCGTAATCCACCTCGACCTTGGGATCAAAACCTCCTCGGGCCTTCATAAGGTTGGCCTGCCCTATTGCAATGTTCAATTGGGCCTGTTTTGCCACAGGATGATACTTTTTTACATAACCCAAATACTCTTTAAACCCCAGCACCAAAGAATCCTGCTGAGCATGAAAAAAGCTGACGTTAAAGAAAAAGAGGGTACAGTATAACAGTAATCTTCTATTTCTTTGCGGCATCTGCAGTCGTATTTTGAGGTTGATAATAATTTGGCGGGAAGCCATTTAACTGCCTCCACAACTCATACCAAATGGGAACATCTTCCAACAGGGCCATGGTACTTGCTCCCGAACCTACACGGATATCCTTGGGCCATGAAGCCTCTTCGTCGTCTGGAGCAAGCAATACACGATACTTCCCATTGGGACTGATAAAGTTCTCTATGGCGACGACTTTGCCACCAAAGGTACCATACGAAACATTGGGCCAACCACTGAATACAATGGCAGGCCAGCCATCGAATTGGATCCTCACTTTTTCATCCACATGGATCAAGGGAAGGTCGATGGGGTCCACATATGTTTCCACGGCTATATCATAATCCGAAGGCATTATACCGACCAACTGGGCCCCTTCTTTAAAAGTCTCGCCAATTCCTGATTGGATGGCCTTGGTGATATATCCGTTTTGAGGTGCTCTTATAAAAAGCATATTGTTCCTCATTTCATAATTGGTATACTGGTTTTCCAGCTTTGTCACCTGCGCCTCAGAATCAAATTGATTGGATTGGGCGGTATAAAGATCACTTTGTGCTTTTGATATTTTATCGGTGTATTCCGCCTGTACCCTATTGATTTCCACTTGGGCATTGATCACATCATTTTTGCTGGCCAACAATTTATTCTCCTGACTGATAAGTTTGGCCTGTGTCTCCTGCAATTTTAACCGTTTTTCCTCTAGATCTGTAACAGCTTTTAACCCTTCATCTTGCAGTTTTTTCACCCGATCGTACTGTCTCTGGGCAATAGATATATTGGTCTTGGCAGCTTCTAGATCAATACTGTCGCTCTTTACCTTTAACTTTGACTGCATTAATTTATTTCTGGCCTGTTCCAACTTTAGACCAAGTTCTTGGTTCAAGGCCCTTATCTGTTGGTTCAGGGCTTTGACCTTTTCCTGATAGGATGTTACGGACATGGACTTGGCCTTGATCTGTTTGCCCGTCCGTTCTATCAAATCCGGGTCAAAGTATTCGCTCTTTACCTCGGAAATATGCAAAATGGTATCTCCCTTTTCCACATACTGGCCTTCTCTGACATACCATTTTTCAATCCTGCCGGGTATTGGGGACTGAACCGTTTGTGGTCGCTGATCTGGAGTGAGGGTGGTTAAATACCCCCTGCCCGAAATATTCTGTGTCCAAGGCAGAAACATCATAAAAACTGCAATAATGGAAAAGGATGCCAAGAAACGGTTAAACTGCTTGTAATGTCTTTTATGGAACACTTTTTTACCTGCTTCGTAGCCGGTCAGGTCCACCTTTTCGTTCAGTTTATTATTTGAAGAAATATTCAGCATGAACTTTAATTTACGTTGATCAATCTACCTTTTTCCATACGGATCACTTGATTGCAGCGTTTTGCCCATTTGGGATTCTCGCTCACAACGACCAAGGCCCATCCGTTGGCCGGATCTGTTAAGAAATCCATCATCCTTTCTGTTTCCTCCTCATCGTATTGCTCCAATGGATCCTTGAGCACCATTAATTTGGGGCGGGTTACTATGCTTCGGGCCAGAACGATCTTTCTGGAAATAAAATCAGGAATCTTTTTCCCTTCGGGATACAAAATGGTTTTGAGCCCCTGCGGCTGCTCTTTCACAAATTCCGAAAGACTTACTTTCTCCAAGGCCCAGTACACATCTTCCATGGAAATGTCCTTGTTCCCGAAAGTAATGTTGTCCAACAAGGTTCCCTCAAAGGGATATTCCTCTGTTAGCGAATGGCCCAAGTATGATCGATACTTACTTAATTTGATTCCTTTGAGCGCCACATTGTTCACGTATATCTTCCCCTCGTCCGGTTCTAGAATACCTGCGATCATCCTGAGCAATGTTGACCTTCCCGATCCGCTCTTGCCCTGTATCAACAATTTGGTGTCCGGTTTTATGGCAAGTGTCAGATGATCTATGATTTTCTTATCCAGTCCGGGAACTTTGTAGACCACATCCTCTAGTTCCACGGTGAGCCCCTCATTGTCTTTGAAGGGTGTTTCCCCGTTTTGGGATTCCAGCTCTTTGTCCACTACCTGTCCCATTTTTTCCAATGAAGTCAACAAATCATAAAACGTCTCGAGGCCCAATATCAATTTTTCAACTGAGCTTATTACCAACAGAATGATGATTTCCGCGGCCACAAACTGACCAATGTTCATTTGTTGTTCCAACACCAAGAGCCCTCCTATCAAAAGTAATCCTGCGGTGACCAAAACCTTGAAACCGATCATTTGGATGAATTGCAATACCAACACTCTAAAGTGGCTTTCCCTTGCATCCAAATAATCATCGACCAAAGTATCGTTCTTATCAAGGGCATGGGAAGTCTTTCCAGAGAGTTTGAAACTGATAATGGAACGGGCAATTTCTTGCACCCAATGTGCCACTTTGTATTTGATTTTTGACTCTTCCAAACTGGTGTCCAATCCCCTTTGTGCGGTAAACTTGAACACAATGTAAATGAGCACCAACAATAACAGCCCGTATATAATAAAAAAGGGATGATAAAAGGACAGCAACAAAAGCCCGAAAACTATCTGAAGCAGTGCTGCAGGAAAATCAATCAATATTTTGGACAGGGATTTTTGCACTGTAAGGGTATCAAAAAAACGGTTGGCCAACTCCGGAGGGTAATAATATCGAAGTTCGCTCATTTTTATTTTTGGAAAACGGTAGGCAAACTCAAAAGACGATCTGGTAAAGATTTTCTGCTGCAAATTCTCTATGATCCTTATCTGCATAAGCTGCAGGACCCCTACAAATGCGACCCCCATGGTAACCAAGACCACGAGTACAATCCAAGAGGTACTTACCCTTGCCCCCTGAATTAGGTTGATAATGGCCTGTATTCCCAAAGGGAGGGAGAGATTCACCAAACCCGCAAAAATAGCGTAGTAAAAAATTTGAGCAATGTCCTTTTTATCCAAGGCAAGCAAACCGGTAAGCCGCTGCCAAGCAGAGAATGTTTTTTTAGCCATGTACTTTTTGGTTTAGTGTACGGAAAATAAGATCCGAAAAAAATGCGGTGGGGGTTACCTCTTCACTACAATTTGTAAGGGATGGGAAATGGGATTTTAAAAAATTTTGATGTAGCGACCCTTCAAGCACATTACTTGCAAGACTGGTCGGAAATTCATAATTACCATCTACGTCCGAAATCATTTTGCTAAGGCGGGCCACTAATCTTTTACAAATGATAAAGCTCCCTTCCGTTCCATCATTGTTCATTTCCTTTACAAGGTAGGATTTTGAGTATTCGTTGATGATGATTTTGTTGAGCACCACTTCGTTAATATGGGAAAATGAAGAATCTTCCTCAACGGTCCGTGTCAACACCTCAATAGAAACGGCCAATTTCTTGACCGGATCGGAAATTGCATTGGTAGAAAAAACCATCTTGTACTCCACCCAACCCCAATACCAAGAGGCCAGATAAAGCAATAACTTGTGCTTGTTTTCAAAATATCGGTAAATCGAACTTTCGTTTGAGCGTATTCTAACACCCAACTTCTTAAATGTAAAGGATTCGAAACCTATTTCATCGACCAACAATATACTCTGCTCCACGATTTTCTTCCCCAAATCCGAAGATTCAGGGTCTTTTACGTAAAGTTTTTCATCCATTTCCAGTTTCACAGATTGTAATAAAATGTCCATTCTATCCCATTTTTAAAACAAAGTCTCGCAAAAATAATAGCATCACTATTAACATACATCACTTTAACTTGCACTTAACGATTTCTTATTTTCCTTATTTTTACTGAAAAATCACTGTTATGGACAAACATAGATGTGGGTGGTGCGAAGGGGATACCCTTTATGAAGCCTATCATGACGAGGAATGGGGCGTTCCTGTAAAAGACGACGAAACCCTTTTCGAATTCTTGATTCTGGAGACCTTCCAGGCGGGCCTGAGCTGGATAACCATATTAAGAAAACGTGAAAATTTTAGACAGGCCTTTGACCATTTTGACTATAAAAAGATTGCAAAATACAATCAAGCTAGGATTGATACCTTGCTACAGGACCCGGGAATCGTCAGAAATAAACTAAAAGTGAATGCTACGGTCACCAACGCCATTGCCTTCATGGAAGTCCAAAAAGAATTTGGCAGCTTCAGCGAATACATTTGGGGATTTACAGACCACAAGCCCATTAAAAACGAGTTGAAAAACTACAAAAATGCTCCGGCAACGACCGAATTATCGGATACTATCAGCAAAGATTTAAAAAAGCGCGGCTTCAAGTTTGTGGGTAGTACGGTAATTTATGCCCATATGCAGGCCACGGGCATGGTGAACGACCACGAAGTAAACTGTTTTAGATACCATGAAGTTTAAATACACCCTCATTTTTATGCTTGGGATCGCTCAGATCGCATCGGCACAGCACAAGTATGAACGGGAATCCAAAATAGATAAGGCCGATTTTCCGAACAGTGCTTATCTGTTGATCGAGGATTACTTGAAAGATGCAAAGCACGTCCGTTTTTATCAGGAAACGGACAGCACTAAGAAAAGCTACGAAGCCAAGTTTAAAAAAGGGCGATTGCACTACAGCGTTGAGTTCGATGAACAAGGAAGACTGGAAGATGTGGAATTTAAGATAAAAGAAAGGGACATTCCGAACGATGCGTGGGGCACCATCCAATTTTATCTGGATGAAAAACACGGCAAACACAGAGTGAAAAAAATTCAACAGCAATACCCATTGCCCGATAAAAAATCCGTTGAAAAAACCTTGCACAATGCATTTCAAAACTTGATCCTGCCCGAGGTAAACTACGAACTTATATTTTCAACCAAGGAAAAAAATGGTTTTCAAGAGTATGAAGGCCTGTTCGATTCTGAAGGACATTTGATACGTTTACGAAAAGTTTTCCCTCCAAGCTATGACCATGTGCTCTACTAAGTGGCTGTTCTTTATACTATTTTTTATTTTCTTTATCACAATACGTGCCCAAGAGAACTTGACCGGTTATTGGCAGCCCCAAGTTGCGGCCAGCTATAAGATTACGGGGACATACTCCCATAATTTTTCAGTCGCAAACCGAAACTACATTTTCGATGACGAAGAAATTTTGCTAAGGGTCAGGCAAGTGGACATTGCGCACTTTTCTACCCTAAAAACGAGGGACAATCAAAGTATTGCCCTGGGAATTCAATACAGGTTCAGGAAAAATTTTGAGGACAATGGAAATGAGCTTCGACTAACACAGCAATACAATATCACCCACAAACCCTTTGCCGTGCGTTTTGGACATAGGGTAAGGAGCGAGCAACGCATTACCCATTCGTCCACCATACATCGGTTCCGCTACCGTTTTGCCATGGATTTTCCCTTGATCGGGGAAAAATTGGACCCCGGGGAACCTTACTTTGTGGGAAGTTTTGAAAATCTGCTGAGCGTTGCCAAACAAAATTCCCCACAATATGATACGCGATTTTCCGGTCAAGTGGGCTGGCAGTTGGACGGAGGCATTAAATTTCAGGTAGGAATGGAATATCGTATCGAGGATTACACGGCCAGTATTCCACAGCATATTGTTTTTCTACTGACCAGTGCGCAGATTTCCCTGTAAAAGCTCAACAAATTCCTTTCTGGGAATCAGCTCGGCACCCATACTCTCCAAATGATCGGTATGTACTTGGCAATCTATGGTCCGATACCCTCTCTCTCCCAATTCCTGGGCCATTTTTATAAAAGCAAATTTTGAGGCGTTTGCCCGCAAGCTGAACATACTCTCGCCACAGAACACATGTCCTAGATCAATACCATAAAGTCCGCCCACCAAATCTCCGTTCTCCCACACTTCATAGGATTTCGCATGTCCCTTTTTGAACAAATCCATGTAGGCAGTCTTCATTTCCGGCGTGATCCATGTACCATCTTGACCCTTGCGCCGAACTTGGGCACAATAATCGACAACTTGGTCAAAACAGGTATTTTGGGTAAGCACAAATACCTCATCACGAATTACCTTCCGCATGCTTTTGGATACTTTTACCTTTTGCGGAAACAACACCATTCTAGGGTCGGGTGTCCACCATAAAATCAGGGAATCATCATTGAACCATGGAAAGATCCCATTTTTATAGGCCAGTAACAACCTCTCTGGAGAGAGGTCTCCGCCTACTGCGAGCAAACCATCTTCACTGGCGGTATCAACGGGAGGAAATTCCAATCTATTGTTCAAAAAATATAAAGGGGTATTTTCCAAGGACAATTTTTTCTAAAAATACAAATCGGGCCAAAAACTAAAAAATCCGAACATAGTGTCCGGATTTTTATATTTTATCTATAGAAAGTCTACCTATTAAAAGGGTAGGTCATCGTGGTCTTCCTCATTGTAATCGTCGGCAGGCTCAAAGGCTTCCATTGGTGGTACCGGGGGCATATTGTCGCCAGCTGGCTCAGATTGAAGGTTCTCTATTCGCCATCCTTGGATGGAGTTGAAATATTTAGTTTCTCCTTGGGGGTTCACCCACTCTCTTCCTCTTAGGTTGATGCTGATCTTGACCATTTGCCCTACAGAATAATTATTGAGCAAATCACATTTATCCTGAACAAACTCCACCAAAATATGCTGCGGATATTGTTCTTCAGTGGTCACGACCACCTCTCTTTTTCTGAAACCGTTGTTGCCATATGTTTTGGTCTCATCTATCATTTTGATTCTTCCCTGAACTTCCATGCAATGTTAATTTTTGTTGAAAATCCAAAAGTACATAAAATGAATCCCAATGACATCCGTTATTTTAACTAACTATCAACATGTTTTCCAATTACCTATCTTTAAAAAGAATTTGACCACCAATGAAATTTAGTACCAAACGGAAAACCTCCAATATTATACTGCTGGTATCGGCCTTCGTCATTGTGAGTCTTATTCTATGGAACACCAATAGCTTTTTCAGAAAGTTCAAGGAAGAGGAGCGCCTTAAAATGGAAATTTGGGCAACAGCGCAGTTGGAGCTGGTTCAGTCTTCGGTAGATCAAGAACTGGGGAACCTTACCCTTAAGGTTTTGGGCAACAACACCTCTACCCCAATGATTCTTGTAAATGAGGAAGGGTCCTATAAAACCCATAACATTCCCGAGGACAAAATTGCCGACAGTACATATATCCAACAAAAGATAGCACAGTTCAAAAACGAAAACCAGCCCATTGAGATCATTCAGGAAGAGGAGCTGCTCGAAACTTTGTACTATGGCAACTCCGAAGTATTGAACAAGCTCAAATATTACCCCCTTGCACTACTTTTGATTATTTTTCTGTTCGGTGCCGTAATCTTCTTTTTCTTCCGAACCAACAAGGCATCGGAACAGAACAAGCTCTGGGCGGGCATGGCCAAGGAAACGGCCCATCAAATCGGTACTCCCTTAACTTCGTTATTGGGGTGGAACGAATTACTGAAATCGGAGGATATAAGTCCTGAAGTGACCCAAGAAATAGCAAAGGACATTGACCGATTGGAAACCATTACCGAACGATTCTCCAAAATTGGTTCGGTGCCCGAACTGAAGCAGCACGACATTGTAGGGGAAACGAAAAAGGCATTTGACTATCTACAACAACGCAGTTCCAAACTGGTCCATTTTTCTTTTAGTTCCAATGTGGAGGAGGCACAGCTACTGATGAACCCGCCCCTTTACAATTGGAGCATAGAGAATTTGGTCAAAAACGGTATCGATGCCATGAAGGGGAAGGGCAATATTGCCATTCAAATAGAGAAAAAGGGGCAAAACATCAATATTCTAGTCTCTGATACAGGTCACGGCATTCCAAAAAGCGATTTCCAGACCATTTTCAACCCTGGTGTAACTTCCAAGCAAAGGGGCTGGGGATTAGGGCTTTCGTTGGTAAAAAGAATTGTTGAAGAGTACCATAAAGGAAAAATTAAAGTATTTTCGTCCAGTAAAGAAGGAACTATCATGCAAATTACCCTACGAGCACTATAAATTTGAATTATGTCTAAAGAAAAACAACTCGTAATACAAGAAGCTGATATCACCAACAATTGCCCCAAATGTTTCAATCAGGAACTTACTATTACGTTTTACCAAAAACACACTTTTAATGCACTTTATCACAGAACGACCGGGGTTGTCACCAAAGAGATCAAGTGCAAAAAATGCAACTCCACTATTTATCCCGTGGATTGGACCCCAGATATAGAACGGGTTTTTGACTATTACAACAAATTGGTAAAACCCGACAGGCCGGCAGTACGGTTCACCATGTTATTTTTTGTGGTATTGGTCCTGATGTTGTGCCTTGCCGCAGCCGGCGTCTATTTTATGCTGGAAGGCTAAAGGTAGGACCTGATCTGATTTGCCACCTCTTCAAACTCTTCGGCGGAAAGGTTCTCCTTGTTTTGAAAAGTGGCGCTGGCCATACTTTGCAACGGGATTAAATGAACGTGCACATGTGGCACCTCAAGGCCTATGACCGCCATGCCCACTCTTTTGCAAGCTACTGCCTTTTCAATGGCGACACCCACCTTTCTTGAGAAAGCCATGAGTTTGATGTAAGATTCCTCATCAAGGTCCAAAATCTTGTCCACTTCCTTTTTTGGGACACATAGGGTATGTCCTTTGGAATTCGGGTTGATATCCAAAAAAGCAAAGTGATCATCGTCCTCCGCTATTTTGTAAGAAGGTATATCCCCATTGATAATCTTGGTGAAAATGCTGGCCATTCTAATTCAGTTTAAAATAAAAAAATCCCGCACTACGACGGGATTAAATATACCAATTTAGTTGATCCTACTCCCGAGTGATCTCTAAAATCTCAAATTTTAGTGTTCCGTTGGGAACTTTGATCTCGGCAAGATCACCTACCTTTTTGCCCAAGAGTCCTTTTCCAATAGGAGATGTCACAGAGATTTTGCCAGCTTTAAGGTTGGCTTCGCTCTCGGCCACCAAGGTATACTTCATTTCCATTCCATTGGCCTGGTTTTTAAGCTTCACGGTGGAAAGCACCAATATCTTGGAAGTATCCAATTGTGATTCATCTATTAAACGGGCATTGGCCAAGGTTTCTTCCATTTTGGAAATCTTCATTTCCAAAAGCCCCTGGGCCTCTTTGGCCGCATCATATTCCGCATTTTCTGAAAGATCTCCCTTGTCTCTTGCTTCAGCAATGGCCTGTGACGCTTTAGGACGCTCTACATCCTTGAGTTGGTTCAACTCGTCCCTCAATTTCTTTAATCCTTCGGGTGTATAGTATGATACTTTGCTCATATCGTTGATTTTTAATGCAAAGAGACATTGAAGAAAATCAAAAAATTTCCCCAATGTACTCTTCCTCTACAAATACAAAAAATCCTCTACTATGCCCATGACCTGCATGGTTTTTGCGAGGATTTAACGCAAATATAGAGAATTTTTGTTCAACTTTGTCGCCGTAACGCACTCAAACCATCGAACATGAAGCACCTCTGGGCCATTGCAATATTGGCACTGGTATTATCCTGCAGCTCCGACACTTCCAACAGAAATCCATATTTACAAGAAGTACGATTTCGGTTTGAAATCAACTTGAACCTGCCTCTTTACAATGAACTTCAGTTTACTGGAAACGCAATCCATGTGGACAATAATGGAGTGGGCACACGTGGTGCCCTTGTCATAAATTCCGGATCCGGTTTTATGGCATGGGAAGCTAGTTGCCCCAACCATGCACCCAACGAATGTTCCACCTTGACCATAGAAGGACAAAATGCCGTTTGTAGTTGTGATGGTTATACCTACAGTTTGTTTACGGGACAATTATTGGACCGGCCCGATGATGGAAACCGGTACCACGACCTTCTTTTTTACAGGGCCGACCAAAGTGGGAACATCGTTGTAATTTCCAACTGATCAATTCCCGTTCAAAATTTTCTCCATTACCCAACTAGTATGCAGTCCCGTTATTCCAGTTGATGGATGTACTGATTTGTCAAAAAGGTGACGTTTAATATTCGCTACATGGAATTCCTGAATATGCTCAGGATTCGCAATCTCCAATACCTGATGCCCTGATGCATTGTCGATTTCAATGGGAGCTTTATCCAAAACAGCAAAGCGAATGCTGCCTTGGGAGCCTAGTATTTCAACCTTGTCCGTTCGATCGTGGGTGCCAAAATTCCAATTCCCTGTGCCCGTTATTCCTCCATGGTGCATCCAATGAGCCGCTACTGCATCAAAGGCAGAATATAGCCCCAGTTGATTGGTCGCGGTACCATTCACCTCTACAATATTCCCCAACAGAAAGGTGAACAAATCCATGCCATGGCTGGCAAGATCATCGAAATACCCTCCCCGGGCGATAGCCGCATCGGTGCGCCAGTTATATTCCCTGCTCAAATCAAGGGTACTGGGCGGTTTGGTCTTTTGCCAATGGATATGGCGAACTTCACCGATAAGACCATCATTCAACCATTGTTTTACTTTTAGAAACCTGGGAAGTGAACGGCGATAATAAGCTATAAAAAGTGGGGTTTTCCTATCCTGAAAGGCCTCATATATGGCCAAACTATCCATGTAGGTAGGCGCCATGGGCTTTTCCACACAACAGGGTTTTCCCGCTGCGGCCACTTTTAACGCATAAAATTTATGGGTATCGGGCGGCGTGGCAATATATACGGCATCGATCTTTGGGTTGTTGATCAGCTCATCGGCATTGATGGTCCAATTGGGTATATGATGTCTTTTGGCATAATCTTCAACCTTTTTAGGGTTTCTGCGCATTACCATGGCCACTTCAAAACCTGGGGTCGTTTTATAGGCTGGCACGCTTTTTATTTCGGTTACCTCACCACAACCGATAACGCCCCAACGAAGGGGTTTTTCTGTTGAAAAATTAAAACGGGATTCTGTCATTATGGATAAAATTACAGAATCCCGTTAAAAAATATCCGGACCAAACACAATTATCGACACAAAACTTGCTTGTACCGGTATTTGAGCATGCTAAAAGTTTACTGTTGCCCCTAACAGGAAGTTGATCCCTGCCTGCGGGTAATAAAAGGCTTCTTCAACAGTCGTGATGGTTCCCGGATTGGAAAAGTCATCATCAAAAGTGTAAAAATATCCGTTGGAGACAATATCGGCATCAAAAATATTGTTCACCAGACCGGAAAGTTCAATACTCTTTATAAAAGAGTTCATCTCAATGGTGTACTGAATATTGAAATCCGTTTGGGTATAGCTATCCAAAACCGATGTTCCGGAATCAATATTACCCATGTATTGTTTGCCCACAAATTTTGAAAGCAACGAAACTTGAAAGTTGGTGTTGGGCTGATAGGTGATCATGTTGCCCGCAATCAATTTTGGAGAGAAGGCAATGTTTGTATTTCCCAAATCTTGAAGCTCTGCGTCGCGCTCAAAGAAGTAATCAAGGTTCCTGTTATCGCTCAATGCAATGTTTGGTCTCCATTTAAACGCACTGGACAGGTTGACATTGGCATCGATTTCCAGTCCTAAACGATAACTGTCGCCAACGTTCGACCTTAACGGGGCACCTACATCGTTCAATCCACCTGTCAAAACCAACTGATCTTTGTAACGCATGTAGTACACATTGGTATTCAATTGGAAACTTGGTGAAACGTACCTCCATCCCAACTCAAAATCGTTGAGCTTCTCAGGTTTTGGGCTTCCGCTTTCATAGTCGTTACGATTGGGCTCCCTGTTGGCTCGCGCATATGAGAAATAAAAGTTGTTGTTACGGTTTAAATCGAAGGTGACCCCTGCTTTGGGATTAAAAAAGTTGAACGTATCATCCACCAGACCAGTATCTTCCCCATTGGCCCGATAGCCTACACCACGATATTGCACATCTCCGAACAAGGACCATTGGTCCGTAAGTTGATAATTGGCCTTTGTGTAAAAGTTCAAATCCGTTTTGGTGGAATTATCATCATAGTACCTATCCCGAATTTCAGTGTTGTGTGCATATTCTGCCCAAATGATCTCACCAAAGTGGTCTCCTTTGTATTCATTGTAGCCTCCGCCAATAATGAATTCAAAATTTTCACTAGTGTAGGTAGCCGAGAACACGGTTCCGTAAAAATCATTGTCCAACCAACGTCGGCGAATCAAATCGGTATTCTCCACCAGCTCACCATTTACAGTGAAAGGTTCCAAGCCGTAGGTAGCAAAATCATCATCATCCCTGTATTGCTCAAAAAAGCCACGTCCTCTTGTATAGTGAACGGCCAAATGAGTGTTCCAAGCCGGGTTCCAGGTCTCGTACCAGTGCAATTGAAAATGATCTTGTTTGTAGTTATCCACTTCATTTTCATAGTATCGGGCAGCTCCGTTATCATCGGTATATTCCCCTGCCGAGTTATAGGTACGATCATCTTCCAACTGGTCTGCCGTTATACCGTTCCACGCCTGATAGGTAATCTCGTGCCCACCAAAAAGCAACGCCTTGATCAAGGTATTATCATCTTTATACGTTCCTTGCAGAAAATAACTTTCCAATTCAGAGGATGCCCGGTCCACATAGCCATCCGAGGTAACCCGTGATAAACGTCCAGAAAATTCGAAGTGCTCGTTGATCAGTCCCGTACTGAACTTTACATTACTGCGCAGGGTACTGAAACTTCCCACAGAGGATGAGATCTTGGCATATGCCTCCTCCGAAAAAGCGTCGGTAAGCACATTCAAACTTGCCCCAAAGGCACCGGAACCATTGGTAGATGTCCCAACCCCTCTCTGCAACTGCAAACTTTGTGTTGAAGAGGCAAAATCGGGCATGTTGACCCAAAAGCTCCCATGCGATTCCGCATCGTTGTACGGTATACCATTGATAGTTACATTGATTCTGGTAGCATCGCTTCCGCGGACACGCATACTGGTGTAACCGATACCCGCCCCGGCATCCGATGTGGTCACCACGGCCGGCATAAAGTTCATGAGGATAGGGATGTCCTGCCCTAGGTTTCGTGGGGCCAGTTCCACCTTGTCCAAATCAGAAAAGGTAATGGGGAAATCCTTGGTAATCCTTATGGACTGTACAAGGACCTCATCGAGGACAACTTTTGTCCCCTCCAGACTGTCAACAGCTTCCTCTTGGGCACTCGCGCAGAGCGCCAGGACCATAAAGGCCATACCTGCAACCAACGTTTTGATGCCACGTCCCTTGTTTTTTTTGGACCGTCGCATTGAACCGCCTTGCAGACCAGCGGTTTTCGATTGAATAATTGAATAGAGTTTCATTCGTAAAAATGTTACGAATAAAAGGGGTCATTATTCTTTGTTAATAATTGATTTTCGTTTCTAAAAGAAACATAGAAATTCCAAGATGCGACTAGCGCATTCCCTTGGCGGCATTACCCGCCCAGGTTCATTGGGTATAATCTCAGCCTTATAATAGTTCTAAGTTTTGTGTTAAAAGTTTTACGTTGTCGGATTGCAACCCATCACTTTTCATTTAGCACTTACAACTAAACCAAAGCACCCCTTTGAGATGCCGCAAATGTAAGATGTGCATATTTATTTTCATAAAAAACACCTGAAAAATTTAACTTTTGCTAACAACCATGCCCCCCAAGTGCAAGCGTATATAAGAGTATGCATCCAAAATCAAAAAAAAGGTTTACCCTAAAAATTATCATGAGCTATGTTGCACTGGGTATGCTTGCATCCCTGGCCGCATTCTTCATATATAATGAATTCAAAAGCTACGCTTCTTCCAAGAACCAAGATCAGAGCAATGAAAAACTGTTGAAGACCAACAGGTTGCTCACACAGCTTTACGATGCCGAAAACCTATCCAAATTGGCCCTTCAGACCAAAAAACCTCAAGATCTAAAATCCTATGCACAAAAAGTGGACTCCATTACCCAGTTCATTGATTCCCTAAAGCCTTTGGCACAGAAAAACTACAGTAGTCAAAGCTCCAAATTGGACAGTGTTCAGGAATTACTGAGCCAAAAGGTGTTCAACAATGCCGAATTGCGCAAACTAAAAGTAAGGAACGAGAACAACACTTCATTGGATTCGGTTTTAAAGGCCCTTCATGCCATGGAAGTGGATATGGGCAGGATCACTCCAGAAACTTTTGCGCCGAATTTTGACAAATTGTCACCGGAAGCAAAAGAATCCATAAGAAAATCAGTGGCCATCCTCAACAAAAACATTCCAAACACTGATGGGAACTCGGACGCCAACAATATCGATTCCATCTTAGAGGTTTCCAAAGCTATTCTAAACAAAGCCATTACGGAGACCGCCACGGCCGAAAGGACCGTGCTTCAAAAAGAGCTTGAGATTTATCGGACCGACCTAGAGCTTTCTCAAAAATTGAGGGATATTCTATCGGACTTTGAACAGGAAATGGCACAGAACACATATCTGGATGCACTTCAGCAAGAAGAGGCACTGAAAAAGAGCACGCGTTTGGCAGGTGGGGCGGTAATCTTGGGATTGATCATCGTAATCGTTTTCACCTTTATGATCTCAAAGGATTATTGGAAAGTGCAAGAATATCGGGAACGACTGGAAAGGGCCAAAAAATACTCCGAATCCCTTTTAAAAAGTAGGGAACAGCTTATATCGACCGTGAGCCACGACCTGCGCACCCCCTTGAACACCATTAGTGGCTACTCCGATTTAATCGGACAAAGCGGATTGAACTCCGAACAGTCGAATTACATAAAAAAGATTCGGTCCTCTTCCGATTATGTAGAAAAGCTGGTAAATGACCTGTTGGACTTTTCAAAATTAGAGGCCGGCAAGATTCAATTGGACAAGGTTCCCTTTTTACTCTCCCAGTTAATAGAGGATACGGCAATAGATTTTGAGGAGATGCAATCCAAAAAAAGGGTATCGTTGCAATTGGAAATCGTCGAGGACTTAAAAAACCCCATCATAAACGACCCATTTAGAATACGGCAAATATTATCCAACATCATTGGCAATGCCTTTAAATTCACCGATGAAGGTCATATAAAAGTTTCCGCAACGGTAGTTGAAAAAAGCAAATGCAAATGGGCAAAGATCGAGGTTGAGGATACAGGTATTGGAATACCTGCCGAAAAACAAGAAGCCATTTTCCAAGAGTTTACCCAAGCAGGCACATCGACCCAAAAAAAGAGGGTAGGATATGGACTTGGCCTGACCATTTCCAAAAAACTGACGGAATTGTTGGGAGGTACCTTGCGTTTGAGCAGCAAAATGAACAAGGGGAGTATCTTTACAGTCGAAATTCCTATTGAGTTTTCCAATATTGAAATTAAAGAGGATGTCTCCAAAACTCCCATTTTAAAACCCGATGAACTATCCATTTTGGTTATTGATGATGACCAAAACATCTTGGGCCTGATATCGGAAGTCTGCAAGCTCAATGATGTAAAGACCACAACTTTTACAAATTTTGATGATTTTCAAATTTCCAAACTCCATGGGTTCGACGCTATAATTACGGACATTGAAATGCCCACTATTGATGGTTTTTCTATCTTGGAACAAGCCAACAGCACAGGATACACAAATCCTGTAATAGCTATGACAGGACAACAGATTGGAAATAAATCTGAATATTTGGATGCTGGTTTTACCGATGTGCTACAAAAACCATTTTCGGCCAAGAACTTGTTAAAGGCCTTGTCCTTTGTCAGCAATACGCATTCCAACCAAGACATCCCGGACACAATTTCCTCCATGTTCACCATTCGAAATATTTCCGCCTTTTTAGACAGTTTTGAGTCGGTAAAAGAGGTTCTGCAGGTCTTTTTGGATAATTCCATCAAAAATATGGAGCTTTTGTTTGCAACGATCGCCAATCAAGATTATACGGATATTAGGGCGATATCCCACAAAATGTTGCCCATGTTCAGACAATTGGAAGTGCATGATGCCATTCAATTATTGGAGGTTTTGGAAAATATTTCCGATGATGTAGAAGGCGAAAAAGTGTTTGAAGTTTTATCCCAGCTTCGGATTGAATTGAACAAACTTGATGTTGAAATCCAAAAATACCTGGCTAAACATCCAATTGATATTGATTGATTTTGTTGTAAAGTGTCTTGCGGGTGACCTGTAAAAGCTTTGCGGCTTTGCTCTTATTAAAATTGGTTTGCTTCAAGGCGCTCAAAATCCTTTCCTTTTCATAATCGGATTTTGAGAAATTGACTTCTTGCTCATTATTTGCCCCATCTACCACCTCATCTGCCAAAGCATCGGGGAACATGGTATCCGTTGCAGAAAAAAGAACGGCCCTTTTAATCACATTCTTCATTTCTCTCAAATTCCCGGGCCAATCGTATTTCTGGAGAATATTTTTGGTCTCCTCGGAAAATTCCAGAACATTTTTGTCCAGTTCGGTATTGGCCCTGGCCAAAAAGTAATCTGCAAAAAGCAATATATCTTCCCTTCTGTCCCTCAACGAGGGTACTTCAATGGAAAACTCATTGAGCCGGTGGTAGAGATCTTCCCGAAAATCACCTTCTTCGACAGCTTCAAGAAGATTCTCGTTCGTAGCAGCGATAATTCGAATATCCACAAGGATTTCTTGGGTACTTCCCACCCTTTTAATTTTGCGTTCTTGAATGGCCCTGAGCAATTGTACTTGGTGTTCGTAAGAAAGATTACCGACCTCGTCCAAAAATAAGGTGCCGCCATTGGCGGCTTCAAAATGTCCTTTTTTATCATCTATGGCCCCGGTAAAACTGCCTTTAACGTGACCAAAGAACTCGCTTGTGGCTATTTCCTTTGGTATGGCCCCACAATCTACGGCCACAAAGGGCCTGTCCCTCCTCTTACTTGCCAAGTGAATGGAGTTTGCGGTCACCTCTTTCCCCGTACCGCTTTCTCCAGTTAGCAAAACGGACATGTTGGTGGGGGCCACCAACTCCACATATTGTTGAAGTTTTTTCGATTTTTCCCCTTGCCCTTTTAAAAAGCCTTCGGGTTTCTTCTCCTCCATTACCGTCCTCTTAGGGGAGTCGGAAACAGTTTTGGCCTCGGCAACCTCTGTTTTTAAGGCCTCCTTGATCACTGCAAGTATTGCTTCGGGCGTAAACGGTTTTGAAATATAGTCGAAAGCACCTTCTTTGATCGCGTTCACCGCGGTTTTCACCTCTGCATAACCTGTCATCAGAATGACCTGTGTTTTTGGAGAATCGCGCTTGACCTGCGGGAGCAAAGTAACACCGTTTCCTTTTGGCAATCTTACATCAGATAAAATTATATCGAAGATGGACGATGCAAGATGTTCCTCTGCTTCTTTGATCGAATACCCTACGGAAACCGCAAAGCCATTCTTGGTCAAAAACTTTTGAAGCATTTGACAGAAGGCAGTATCGTCTTCAATGATTAGGATTTTGGGCATAATTCAGTCACCTAATATACGGCCCATATCCTTTTAAGGATGATTGCTTATTGATAAAATTATCACAAAAAAAGAGGACTGCAAACGCAGCCCTCTTTCAACCAAACTAACTATTGTGGGATGATATATCTATTACATGTCAATCCAGTTCCCTTCAGCATCGGCATATACAGTTCCTGATGTACCGTCTTCAAGGGTAAGTTCCAATTTATATTGGTCCTTATCATTTTTATATGCTTTGTCGATTTTAGCGGTAGGGTAATTGGACTCTACTGCACTTGATACCGCAGAAGGAAGGTCAGACACGCTGATTTCTTCAAAATCCCCTACTACGATCTCGATCGCACTGTTGTTTTCTAGTTCTGGAGTTTCAACATTGGCAAATGCCGTGATTCCTACAAATGATAGTACTGTTGCTAAAGCTAAATTTTTCATGGTATTTAATTTTATTGTTAAACTTGCTTATCTAACTGAAAACATAGTGCCAACTCCAAATCCCCATTAAGACACAAATTTAATTCACTCATTTACAGAGTCTTAATGTTTTGTGCCATTTTTAATGGTTGTGTAAAATTGTGTAATACCGTATCCAAAGTGTATAAATTTTATACAAGAAAGGCTGCCGAAGCAGCCTTTCATATTTGCCAATATATGGTCACAAGGAAAAAAGACCATGGTACAGATTGGCAGAAATGGATAATACATGGATAGTGTTTATATAGCATCATCCTGATTTTTGATATTCTTGTCCTTATTTCTGTTTTTTAGGTATGATATCAATATGTAAAGGGCCAAGCCCAACGATACCACGTTAAAAAACAATATGATCTTATAAAACATCTCTATATCCCGTTGTCTATCTTTTTGAACATTAATGAAAAGAAAGCCGTACGTAATGCACGGCCCTCTTACCAAATCAACCAACCTAGTTAAGACAACCCCGCAAGGATTATCAAAAATTTAATCATGTCACCGGAAACGATCCCGATTATATTTTTAGACACATCTTTTAAAACCAAGTCACATTTGAACATAAAAAAACCCGCTACTTTTTCAGCAGCGGGATTAGTCCATTGTTAATTAAGCAATTATGCCTGATGAGTTGGTTTTAAAAGATCATTAACCGTTTTAACCGGATTAAAGGTCACCAGTGGCACCTCTACAAAAATGGTGTTCCAAAAAGCCATGGCGCCGTTCCATAATCCGGGAAGTTCCAGTGCCTTCAGTTCTTTTCCCTCTTTGGTCTTACCGGTAATAAAACCTTGCTTGGCATCCACAAAGTCCAAAAGATCGAACTTTTGTCCTTTGTAGTCCCGCACCCCGCATACCAGATCTACCGGATTAAAGTGTGTGGAATTTCGTAGTATCGCCGCTTGGGCTTTATCCTCCATATCTATTTGGGCGGACTCTATTATTTGTAGGGATATGTTGCCTTGGGCATCTTTTATCCAAAACGGGCCGCCACCTGGTTCGCCTTCATTCTTTACCATACCACATATCCGGATGGGACGATTGATTCTGTCCTTCAACATTGTTTTTTGTTCCTCTACTCCAAAATCATCATAATTTTTGGGCATGCGAACATTGAGGTCCTTTTCCAAAAATGCCTTGATCTCCTCCGCCTTTTCAATGGAAACATCGTCCCTGTCCAAAAGTTTGGCGTAGGCGAACGCTTTGTCCTGAACTTTTTTAAGGACTCCAGCCAACATTTTTTTGCTGTTGGAAACGGTCTCCAAGTTTTTATCGATGACCACATTGTCTATGTTCTTGATAAATATAATATCGGCATCCTGGTCGTTTAGGTTCTCTATGAGCGCACCATGCCCGCCTGGACGGAACAAAATAGAACCATCATTATTTTTAAAGGGACGGTTGTCCATATCCACGGCAATGGTATCGGTGGAGGGTTTTTGGTTAGAGTAGGAAACTTGGAAATTGGTATCTGTCCTTTGTGAGACTTTTGGCCCTACCAAGGCCTCTTCTTTGGCGAACATCTCATCGTGCTGTTCCGATACGGTAAAATGAAGATTGGCCTTGCCCTTGGTCTTGGCATAAAGGGCAGCTTCCTTTAAATGCTCTTCGAACGGGGTTGCCGTGCCCGTTTCATATTTATGGAAGGGCAAAAGGCCTTTGGGGTAAAATCCGTAGTTGAGACCATTCTCCATCAACATTTCCTTTACAAAAAGATAGGCCTGCTCATCCTTGTTGGAGGCTTTGTCCTTAATTCGGGACATGATCAAATCATAAAAAGGGAGGTCCGAAAGATTCTCGGTAAATTTTTTGGCCTCCTTGTCCCCTGCACGTTCTATATATTCGGACAGTTTTTCCTTTGATGGATCATAGCTGTCCAGAAAATTGAACATTGCCTTGAACATCCGCGATGCTGCACCCGAGGCGGGGACAAACTTTAACAGTTCCAGTTCCTTTCTATTGTCCTCAAAATATTGGAGCAGGTCGAGCTGCTCCTTTTCCGAGAACCTGAGTATCCCGTTGCCCGCCACAGCTGCCTGGGAGAGTTGTACAAAAGGGATGCCTTCTTTGAATGTTTGTATTTGATTTGCTACTTTTTCCTTTGAAATTCCTTTGGAATCCAATTGTTCCAAGTCTTTAGGACTTAATTCTATCATGTTTTTGGAGAAGTTTATCTATATGTTCTACTGCTGTGGAAAGCCTTGAGGCTTTGTCACCCCTTAAAATAACGAATTTCCTGTTATTATTCTCCAAAGCCTCCTTGAAATACGCGAACATTCGTTCTCTTTCATCCGGTTTGTCCCGAAGGTCATCGGCGACCCAAGGCGTATCAATGTAGGTCAAAAAGTAGAGGTCATAACTGTTTTTAAGTGCGTATTCTTCCAAAAACGGGTCGCAGGTACTGTTGTAATATGCCTCGGAATAGACCTTGGTCTCCAAAAGATCGGTGTCGCAGATAAGTACCTTCTCCGCCTTTTTTGCCAATTGGTTCTCCAATTGCATTTGTCCGTAAGCAATGGGCAATAAATCGTGCGCTTCACAAGTTTTTTGTTCCATATCCCATTTATCCTGAAGGTACTCACGGGCATATTCGGGCACCCATTCCGTTTGGTAATGTTCGGCCAATTGCTTGGCAAGGGTTGTCTTGCCAGTGGATTCAGGTCCAAAAAGGACTATTTTCGTGAGGTTTGAGGGCTGTTGCCCAAGTTTTTCTTCCATGCTAGATATCCCTGTACAGCTAGAACAGTAAAAATGAGGTATTGCAAAGAAAACATACCCCATCCCCTATAGGCATACAAAGGTACGGTAATTAAATCACCCAAAATCCAAAGGGTCCAGTTTTCCAGCTTTTTGTTGGCCATGTACCACATTGCCGTGAAGAAAATACCTGATGTAAAAATGTCCACGTAGTTTGTAGGCCCTATCTCCGCACCAAAAGCTTTGTAAACCCCGTATGTGACCAACATGGTCAACAGAAAAAAACCAATCCCGATAAATTTCTCTTTGGAGTTGGTTCGTGTAATGTGTACCACGGGGTTTCTGTCATCCCTTCGCCTTGCCCAGTTCCACCATCCATAAATACTCATTATGGAGTAGTAGAAGTTCATCATCATGTCCCCGAAAAGATCATCAACAAAAAAGATATAGGTCGTAATAACTGTAGCGACCAAGCCCGTGGGATACACTAGAATATCTTCCTTTTTGGCATAGACAACACTGGCAATACCAAAGAAAAATGCGGTGGCCTCCAAAATGATCAGGGACAGCTCACGGCCTTCGTATGGACCAAGAAAGAAATCAAAAATGGGGTTCATACTCGCTTCGGTCGGATTTTACCATTTTCATGGTCAGCACCACATGTTCCAAATGCTCAAAACTTTCCTTTATTTCGCAACTCAGCAATGCCATCACCGTGTCATAATCCCCAAAAACCTGCGTGCTCAGAGGATTCTCCAAAATAATAAGTCCAGAGTCGCGCAACTTTTTGATAAAAGCAATGATCGGAGCTTCAAAATCGCCCTGTAGCGGGGATAGCGTCAGTTCAACGGATATTTTCATGGGGCAAATAGTTTCATCGCAAAACTACAAAAAGGAATCATTATCCCCCCATCATTTTAAGGGCATAAACGCATGTAAACCCTTCAAACTCCAAAAACTCTATTTCGTAATGGGATTTTTTGCCTTTGTACAGGATTTCCGCCACAGTGCGGGTATCCTCAAAAGAAAAATCAATGACATTGATATGACGTAAAAAACTGAGCCCTTGCTGCGCATATATTTTATAGAGTGATTCCTTTGCGCCCCAAACTATGGTCAATTTCCGGACCAATGCCTCAGAATTGGCCAACGTTTTATACTCTTGAATGGGTGTGAATTTATGGGCTATATTCAAGATTTTATCGCGTTGCATCTCTATATCTATACCCACCTCATCCGTCTGGCTGATGATTATTCCGGTAAAATTGTGCGAATGGGTGATGGATATATACTTGCCATCCTTGAGATGGGGCTTCCCAAAGTCGTCATAATACAGGTCATGGTCCACATAACCCGCCTCTGCCATAAGATGGCGGATACTCAAAAAAGCCCTCCGGTGCGCTTCGGATTTCATACCGTCCATCCTAGTTTGACAATGTCCGGTAAGCTCCACATCCTTAGAAAGTTCACCTTCTGGTTCGGTCACCTTCCAGATGTAGGCCTTAGTGGTTGTAGAAACTGTTATTGTTTTGTAAAGAGGCATGAACTAAAGTTAAGTGAATTTGTATCTTTGTCGCACTATAAAAGCGAAGCTACAAAAGTAAATTTATATAAAGTATGAGCACAAAGACAATTCCGTATGTTCCTTATAAAGTGAAGGATATCTCTCTTGCCGATTGGGGAAGGAAAGAAATTGAGCTTGCCGAAGCGGAAATGCCCGGCCTTATGGCCTTGCGTGAAGAATACGGGAAACAACAACCTTTGAAAGGTGCCCGGATAGCAGGTTGCCTGCACATGACCATTCAGACCGCTGTTTTGATTGAAACCTTGGTGGCTCTTGGAGCAGAGGTTACTTGGAGTTCCTGTAACATTTTCTCTACCCAAGACCATGCTGCCGCAGCAATTGCCGCTGCCGGCATTCCCGTATATGCTTGGAAAGGGATGAGCGAAGAGGAATTTGATTGGTGTATAGAGCAAACCTTGTTTTTTGGCCAGGAAAGAAAACCTTTGAACATGATCTTGGACGATGGCGGCGACCTTACCAATATGGTTTTGGACCAATACCCGGAACTTGCCGGAGGTGTAAAGGGATTGTCTGAAGAAACCACCACAGGGGTCCACCGTTTGTACGAAAGAATGAAAAAGGGTACCCTCCCCATGCCCGCGATCAATGTGAACGATTCGGTGACCAAATCCAAGTTTGACAATAAATACGGATGTCGCGAAAGTGCCGTGGACGCCATTAGAAGGGCCACCGATACCATGTTGGCCGGGAAACGCATAGTGGTTGCAGGTTATGGCGATGTTGGAAAAGGTACCGCTGCATCTTTCCGTGGTGCCGGATCTATTGTGACCGTTACCGAAATAGACCCGATCTGTGCCCTACAAGCCTGTATGGACGGTTTTGAAGTGAAGAAATTGGAAACTGTGATATCCAATGCCGATATTGTGATCACCACCACGGGCAACAAGGATATTATCCGTGAACAGCATTTTAGAGCTCTAAAGGACAAGGCCATTGTTTGCAATATTGGACATTTTGACAATGAAATAGACATGGCCTGGTTGAATGGAAACTATGGTGACACCAAGGACGAAATTAAGCCACAAGTGGACAAATACACCATTGACGGCAAAGACGTAGTGATTTTGGCAGAAGGTAGATTGGTAAACCTTGGTTGCGCCACTGGGCATCCAAGTTTTGTAATGAGCAACTCGTTCACCAACCAGACCTTGGCACAAATCGAGCTTTGGAACCATAATGACAAGTATGCCAACAAGGTGTATATGCTACCCAAACATTTGGACGAAAAAGTGGCCAAACTGCACTTGTCCCGTTTGGGTGCCGAATTAACGCATCTCAATGAGGAACAAGCTCAATATATCGGTGTAACCGTAGAAGGTCCTTTTAAACCTGAATACTACCGTTACTAAACACCAAAGGATTAAAAGACAAAAAACCCATGGCAAGCACCATGGGTTTTTTATTGGGGAAAATTTTATTAATCTGCCAATAGGGTCTCGCCATAGTAGCAAGTCTTGCTTTCTTCCAACAAGGCCAAACCTTCTTCCCTTGTGCTGATAGGGTCGATTTTTATTTCTTCGCCATTTGGCATGTACACTATATAGAAACCTTCTTCAAAAGAGGAAAGTTTAATGATCTCACCATTGGGACGAACGGCATTCCAAGATTTTTCGTCCGGTTTGTACACCAAATCGACTTTCTTTCCTTTTTTCGGGCCTTCCACCACGGTCACCTGAATTCTGTTCTTGGTGGCGATCATTTCAAAAGTGTTGCCATCGTGCTCCACCATTTGTGTTTCCGATTCCCCATCTTTCATGGCTATCGGGTTTGATCCGGACCAAAACTCGATAACGTTGAAGATAATGGCATCTCCAAGAAAAAATAGACCATAAACAGGGACAATGTTCAATCCCCAAAAAATAAGGTTGTCCAAAAATTTACTATCCGTTAATCCTTGGTTCCAATCTTTCAAATTATTGAAGGCCCTAAAAGATCCCAAACAGCTGGTAAACAAAATGGAACAGGCCAATAGTGAAGAAATGATTGCTTTTTTCATGATATAAGATTTATAGTTAATGCTATTGAAGGTACAAAAGATTTTGATTGCAGCTTTTCCCGAATCGGGTTTCAACCTGTTTTTTGAAGCCACGGGCAAAAAAATACTAAAGCATCAAATCTTGATTAGTACCTTTATTGGTTCAAAAGAGGAACGTTATGAATGACCATTGGTACGAAATTGAAAATATTGAAACGGTTGATTCCCCATCCATCTCATTATACTTGGAACATCTTAAATTCAATATAAAAGAGATGGTTTCCTTGGTAGATGGCCAAACCGAAAAGTTGATGCCACACATAAAGACCAACAAAATGCCCAGGGTAATGGAACTTTTGTTGGGCTTGGGAATCTCAAAATTCAAGGCTTCCACTATTTCTGAAGCTGAGATTGCCGCAGAGGCAGGTGCCGAGGCCGTTCTTATTGCCCATCAATTGGTAGGGCCCAAGTTGGACCGTTTTTTACGTTTGATGGAGCACTATCCAAATACAGGGTTTTCAACTTTAGTGGACAATTTGGACAGTGCGGAACTTCTAGACCAAAAAGCCAAGGAAAAGGAGCTCACGGCCAACATTTATATTGATATCAACAATGGAATGGACCGCTCCGGAATCCAAATTGGTCCGGGGCTGGACGAGCTCATCGATTATTTAAAAATATGTAAATCACTTAATTTTAAAGGGCTGCATGCGTACGATGGCCACCTAAGGGATTCTGATTTTGAGGTCCGCAACCAAAAGATAGAACAAGGAATTATGGATGTGGTGGTTTATTTTGATGCGCTAAGGATAGATTATCCCCAAGCTCAATTGATATGTGGGGGAACGCCTTCCTTTACATCTCATTTGCTCCAAGAAAATAGAATCACCAGCCCGGGCACCTGTGTACTTTGGGATTGGGGATATGGTGAAAAATTGACGGAACAAAATTTCAAACATGCCGCGATCTTGGTCACACGGGTAATTTCCAAACCCACCGAAGGGATTATAACCGTAGACTTGGGACATAAATCGGTAGCGGCCGAAAACCCTATTGACAAGCGCGTGAAATTCCTAAACCTTGAGGGCTATGAACTGCTTTCACAAAGTGAGGAGCACGGGGTGGTCAAGGTAAAGGATTGGGACAAATACAAAGTTGGCGATGTACTCTATGGCATTCCGTATCATATTTGCCCCAGTATCAATCTTCATGATGAAGTTTCGGTTATCGAGAACGGCAAAAAAGTGGATACCTGGGAAATTACCGCCCGTAAACGAAAACTAAGGTTTTAAGTCCAGCGCCTTTTTCAGGTCATAGAAATAAAAGTTTTTTTCATCGTTCATGGCGGCAAAAAGACCATTTGGAAAGGTATCGTTCAGTGGTACGGTAACCACATCACAACCATCCGTCTCCAAGGTTGACAGGTTTACAGCTTTTATAAAACTATTGTCCTTTCTGGAGAATATATTGAACTGGCCGCGTTGTTGATCGGAAACAATGATGTATCCCTCCCCATTGGCATACCTGGCAATGGCAATGCCTTCAATATCATCCAAAAATAGTTCACCGCCAAAACAGGCCAACTCCTCGTCGCCCATGCTTGGTTCCGCGTAGTATTTTTTAACGCATTCCCCTTCGTCGGAATAATAGACGTAGCCCATTTCGTTGTCCACGGCTATGGCCTCGATTTCCTTACCGCCTGTAAAACTGCCGAATTTACGAACCAAAGTGGACGATATACCTGTGCTGTCCGATTCCAATTTGTATTGGTATAAATAAGAGCCTGTTGGGCCTATCTTTCTACCCACGACGGCGTATAGGGATGAATCCTTTGGGGATTTGTACAAACTGATTCCCATGGCCAAGCGTTGTTCCACGTCGGTTTCATCTTCAAATACGGGAAAACCACCGCCGTCAAGAGGTTGCATCTCGGGCACGGAGAACAATCTGACCTGTTGTTTTTCCCTTTCTGTAAAAGCAAGTACATCAACTGCAACGGAATCGTTCAGCTGAAAGCCATACTCCAAATCCACATTGTTGGGTCTTTGGATATTTTTGATGGATTTCCCCTCAATGATCTTCCCCTCAAGATCAAAGGCGTAAACACCGCCGTTGGTTTCCTTATCGGTTCCAAAAACAATACTTTTCGATGCATCGTCCGGATTGATCCAAATGGCAGGGTCATCGGTATCGTTGGGGGTTTTCTCTGTAATAATGTCCGGTGCTATGGCCGGCAATTTGCTTGCTTGATTACAGGAAACCATGGCGATAGCGGATAAAACTGGAATAATTTTTTTAATCATTTTGATAAATTTCTATAAAAAATATCTGTTCGAGCGCAGTCGAGAAAGAATCGACTCCGCCCGATGTGACATTGGATACTATGAATTATTTTCTGAACAAATCGTACTTCAGACCAAAGGTGAACCGCACGCTATAAAATTCTGCTTGCTGTGTTCTTTCCTTCACACCTTGAAAATAACGCAGCGGCTGATTGGTAATGTTGTTCACATCGGCATACAGTCTTAAGTTGCTGTTGATGGCGTAGCTGGCATTAAAATCCAAGAAGAACTGCGTATCGTAATATCTGTCTTCAAAGGCGCTGCCCCCTATTTCATCAATATAGGAATCGGAGAAGTTAGCGGATAACCTGGCGCTGAACCTTTTATCCGCATATCCCAATGACCCATTGAACATATTTGGGGAGGTGTTTGGCAAATCCAGATCGGTACGCTCATCGCCGTCCTCATTACGGATGCCATCAGCGCTGGAAGACAAGTAGGTATAGTTCAAGTAAATGCTAAAATTTCTGGCCAAGCCGGGCAAGAAGTCCAATTGCCTTTGGAACGATACCTCAGCACCAAAAATGGAAGCCGAATCCCCGTTGAGTGGCTGGAACACATCATAACCCGTAGTTCCGGAACCAAATGAATCATCATCTGCTTCTGTAATGTAGGTATAGATAAAATCATTTATCCTTTTGTAGAACAGTCCCCCGGATAGAATACCGACACTTTCAAAATAGTGCTCTGCATTTAGATCAAAGTTCATTGAGGTAGTTGGGTCCAATTCTGGATTACCCACGATGACCTCCCTATCTTCGTTCACGATTTCCGATCTTGGAATAAGGTCCGCATAATTTGGACGTGCCAAGGTATTTGTCCAAGCAAATCTTAAAACAGTGCTGTTGTCCAAGTCATATTTAAAGTGAATGCCCGGCAATACATTGGTATACGAGTTTTCGTCCGAAACGCCTTCGACCTCAATGCTCTCTTCGATTCCCGCATCTTCGTCTTCCTCTATATAAACCACTCTGTTTCCTTTGGAGTCAAGTTTGGTGTTCTCCACCCTAACACCTGCAAGTACGCTCAATTTGTCTGAAAGTTTTTGGTTGAACATCAGATAGGCCGCCAAAACGTTCTCCTTTACCTCGAAATTCCCAGGAAGGAACTCATCCGGTAAAGCCTCGCCATTTGTACTGTTCAAATCAAGTGTTCCCAGCCATTCTTCACTGGCAAAGTTCCCGGCTTGGAACTTCTCTCCCGCCAAGTAATCCGGGTCCGTGTAATTTTTTACGGGAACAGTGCCCAAGGTCGGGTACAAATCCTCCAAGTCATATTCGAAGAAATCGTTGTTTCTCAATTTGGTCTTAAAACGACCTCTTGCACCAAATTTGATGGAGCCATCACCTTGGCCAAAAATATTGGCAGGCAACTCAAAATTTGCAAAGAAGTTGATATCCTCTTCCTCGGTGTATTGATTCTCATTGGTAATCTCATCAAACTCAAAGTTATCCAAATTATTAAAGTCGCCGGGGTCAGCGGCCCTCATTATGGGGTACTTTGGATAGCTGTTGTCGTTGTTGATGATGTATTCCGCTGCATAGGCGGCGTAACGCTCGTTCAAACGCTCTTCGGATGCTTTGGCATAAGCTCCCATCCAATCAAACTTTAGGTTTCCAAAAAGATGATCGCCTCCCAAGGTATAGTTCTGCATACGCTGGTCCTCCAACCTACGGTTTTTGTTTCTTCCCCCTGCAATTCCACCTTTGGACTCTCGTACGGCCTCAATCGGGAAACGCGTTGGAACCCCATTGGTTATGGTAAAATCCCCTTCTTCTATATCCTCGCCGTCCAATATCTCTTGGGCAAATGCAAATCTGTTCTCCCGGTCGTCCCTCCAGTTGTACATCGTCTTTAAATAGATGTTGTTGGCGGCATTGATCTGATAATCAAAATTGGCAGAAAAACTTCTTCTTACCCTTTGCACCAAGTAGGTACGTTGCTCCGTAACATTGGTATACGGATTAACATCCATTTCTTCAAGAATAGGCTCGCCCTCTTCATCTTCGACTCCCGTATTGTATTCAAACTCGTTGTCCCACTCCGCTTCGATATTATCGGAACCAAAGTCGTTATCGTTGATCGTTGCCGAGAACATGTACCCGAATTTTCCATCGTTGGTACGGTCACCCACCAAAATGGACCCGTTCCAAATCCGCTTGTCGGTAATGAAGTTCACCCCGGAACCAGCTGTGGCAGAAAGCCTGAAACCCTGTGGCGCCGTTCTGGTCACCAAGTTTACCGAACCACCCAGTGCATCACCGTCCATATCCGGGGTCACGGCCTTGTTGACTTCAATGGTCTGGATCATATCGGAAGGGATAAGGTCCATCTGAATATTTCTGTTATCGGATTCTGCGGAAGGAATCCTGCTTCCGTTCAAAGTAACGGAGTTCAATTGTGGGGAAAGGCCACGAACAATAATATTACGTGCCTCACCTTGATCTACCTGCATCGTGATACCGGGAATACGCTTAACGGCATCACCAATATTGGCATCGGGAAATTTTCCTATCTGGTCGGTAGAGACCACGTTGGTGATGTTCATGTTGTTTCTCTGTGTGTTCAATGCCTTGGATTGTCCACTAAGTCCATAGGCACTCACCTGGACCTCATCCAATTCCATATTGGAAGAGGTTAGTACAATGTTTACCGCAGTTGTTTCACCTGAGGTCACACTAACTTGTTGTTCCACATCGGAATACCCCATATAGGTCACCCTTAAGGTATAGCTCCCCTCGGGGATGCCCACTAAAGTAAATTTTCCATCAAAATTGGAAATGGCACCCTTTACCAAGGATTCGACATAGACATTGGCGCCGGGAACATAAATACCGTTCTCATCGGTAATAGTACCCTGAATATTCCCTGATTGTGCTTGGCCGATTGCCGTTCCAAGCACCAGGAACAGCGTTACAAAAAGTAGTTTTTTAAGATTCATCAATTTAATTTTGGTTTACGTTAGAATGCACTCCAAAACTATGTATATCAACCCGTTATGATTTAAATTAAAAGGAAACAAAAAGGAAACAAAAGTGAAAATCGATAGAAACAAGAGGGCAACAATTACAGTTATTTTACATTGGGATAACCTTTTCTGAAAAAGAAGTCCTGTAAGGAGCTAAAGTTCAATCATAAAGTTTACCAGCTCGTCTTTTTGATCTATGGGCAATTTTTTTCTAAGGCGATAACGCGCCACTCTAACGCTATCCGGTGTAACACGTAAAATAGATGCTATTTCCTTGGAGGAAAGATTCAATCGCAATAACATACCCAAACGCAGTTCCGCCGGAGAAAGTGGGTTTTCGGATAGTGCTGAAAGTTTTTTGATAAACTCTGGATGGATTTCCTTGAAGAAGGTCATAAACTCGTCCCATTCCCCTTCCTGTTTTAGGTTAAAATCTATTTCCTTGACCAATTCCTTTATTTTGTCCGAAGTGTTCATATGTTTTCGGGAGACCATATTACGAAGTGTGTTCGACATATCGAGCAAAATCTTGTTCTTTTGGGAGAGGTGCAGACTATATCGAGATAAAGACGCTGCTTTTAACTGCACTTCGCGCTGTAAGTTTTGTTCCTCAATGGCTTTTTTATCCAACTCTGCCTTGAGCATACGATGTTTGTATTGCTGAATCTTCAACGTAGCCTTCCGCTTTCTGCCCATATAGTAATAGAGAATGATAAAAATAACGGCTATGGCAAATAGTGCAACCCAAAGCAAATTCTGATTGGCAATGCTTACTTTGTTCTGTTCCTTCAACAGTTGAATTTCCGCTTCTTTCTTATTGGTTTCGTAAATGGTCTGGAGCACGTTCAATTGGTCATAGTTTTGTGACCGTAGCATTTCACTGTTATATTCCTCAGCAACAAGCAGATGCTCGTGCGCCTTTTCAAAATTGCCCATAAGGGCGTAGTTCTTGGAAAGGTCCTTATGTGCACTCTCCAATTGATGAAGGTCGTTCAACTCCTTGGCAAGGTCCAAAGCTTTTGCAGTATACGCCAATCCCTGTTGATAGTCACCTCGTTTGCGGAACGAATCACCAAGGTTGTTCAGCACATTGATTTCTTCTATTGTTCGTGAACCTTGGAAATGGTCGTAGGCTTTTTTGAAGTATTCGTACGCCAGCTCAAATTTCTCCAAGTCCTCATAAACACTTCCAATGTTTTCATTGGTAATGGCAATACCTTGGTTATCCCCCAATTTTTGGAAAAGTTCAAGACTTCGTCTTTGATCTTGAAGTGCATCTTCATATTCGGCTTGTTTTTCGTGGCTCGCTCCCAATAAACCAAGTGAAGTGGCCAAACCCTTGTCAACTTTGAGCTGTTCCGATGCTTGCTTGGTTTGCTCAAAATATTTTTCGGCCAACTCAAAGTTGTTCAACGAAAGATATACTTTGCCAATATTATTGTTGAGTACGATATACAGGGGTTCCCCAAAATTGGGGCCCAACTGCTCCAAAGCAGAATTGTATTGCGCTATGGCTTCGGTATACAGGCCAAGTATGTGGTAATACTCACCCAACTGAAGATAGGCTTGGGCAATTTGGGATGAATTTACCGGATGCTTTTTTGCGGTCTCCAATTGACTTTGAAGCGCATGGTAGGTCTCGGTGGTTTCCCTATTGGTCAGGGTAACCGTGCTTTGTTGGCCTACCGCGCCGAACGGTATTAAAAGACTTGTCAAAAAAAGAAAAACAAAACCCCATTTCATGGTGTGTACTATTGAAAAAAGCAAAAGTTCAAGTACGCTTTTGATTCTCACTCCAACATCACCATTGGGTTAACAAACCATTAAAAAATCAGGCAATAAAAAGAGGCTGTCTAAAAAGGCAGTCTCTTTTTTTTGTTTAAAACAGTAATGGATCGTAACTTTAGTTATGAGCCGAAAAGTAGTATGGAAGACCAATGACCAGGACCAGTTGAGCCTTCTTCCGCCCAGTTATGATGACCTGGTACCCAAGAACCATCCTGTCCGGATCGTGAATTCAATTTTGGATGGCATAGATCTGGGGATATTGGAAAGGACCTATAAGGGAGGGGGCACCTCCAGCTATCACCCGAAGGTATTGCTCAAGATATTGGTCTATGCCTATCTGCGCAACCTGTATTCCTCCCGCAAGATAGAGGAGGCCCTTGGGGAGAACCTCCATTTTATGTGGTTGGCCGGCACGGCCAGGCCCGACCACAATACCATCAGCAACTTTCGATCGGGAAGGTTAAAGGGGCACTTTAAAAAAATATTCAATCAAGTGGTGGTACTGTTGGCCGAACAGGGCCACTTGAGCTTGAAGGACATTTACCTGGATGGCACCAAGATCGAGGCCAACGCCAACAGGTATACCTTTGTGTGGGCAAAGGGCATAAAGACCTCACGTGAGCGTATCCAAAAGCAGTTAAAGGAACTCTGGGGCTATGTGGAGAAAGTGTACCAAGATGAGGAACAGACCCCCAATATGCCCGACTTTGGGGCGATAGACCCGAAGAAGGTATCCGAGACGATAGACCAGATCAACCAAGCTTTGGAGGACAGGCCGATCGACAAAAAAGTAAGGCAAAAGCTGAACTACGCCAAAAAGAACTGGCCCAAGAACCTGGAGAGGTACGACCGTCAAGAGGGGCAAATGGGCGGCAGGAACAGTATGAGCAGGACCGATCCCGATGCCACCTTCATGCGCATGAAGGAGGACCACATGCAGAACGGGCAGTTAAAACCGGGGTACAACCTACAGGCCGGCACCAACAACCAGTTCATCGTCAATTACAGCCTTGCCCGGACCACCTCGGACACCACCGCCCTGATCGGCCATGTGGAGGGGTTCATCGAGGGTTACGGCCGGGCGCCCGAAAAACTTACCGCCGATGCCGGTTATGGCAGCGAGGAGAACTACGCCCATCTGGAAAGCAAGGGCATCGAGGCCTTCGTGAAGTACGGCCACTTCCACAAGGAACGACTGGACGAAAAAAGGGGGACCTGTAAAAGCCCGTTTGCGGCCGACAAACTATATTACGACAGCCAGGGGGACCGGTACTTCTGCCCCATGGGGCAGGCCATGGAGCACGTGGACAGTTACCAACGGGAAACCAAAACGGGATACCTGCAGACCATCGACCGCTACCGGGCACGGAACTGTTCGGGATGCCCCATGCGCGGGGCGTGCCATCAAGGAAAAGGCAACAGGACCGTTGAGCGCAACCACAACCTGGCAAGGCTAAGGGACACGGCCAGGGAAAGACTGCTGGGCGAAGAGGGGATCGCCCATCGCAAGCGAAGGTGCTGGGACGTCGAGGCCGTTTTCGGCAACATCAAACAGAACATGGGCTTCAAACGGTTCCTGTTAAGGGGCATCGACAAGGTCGAGACCGAAATAGGGCTCATTGCCATGGCACACAACCTTAAAAAGGCAACTTTAACGGCATAGGGGCCCTCCGGCCCGATCTTGACCGAGGGGAATAAATCGAAAAAACGCAACATTAAGGCAGCCACCCACAAATCATCCCTAAATAAAAAGACCGCCTAAATGTTTTTAGACGGCCTCCTTTAACTTAAACTGATATGTTATTTGTGCCTAAGCTTGGAAAGGCTCGATGGACACAAAAGATTTTCCACCTGCTTTTTTCTCAAACTTAACCAGACCATCTACCTTGGCATGCAAAGTATGGTCTTTACCGGCGTATACGTTATCGCCAGGGTTGTGCTTGGTACCACGTTGTCTTACAATAATGTTACCGGCAACTGCTGCCTGACCACCAAAAATCTTAACACCTAAGCGTTTCGATTCTGATTCTCTACCGTTTTTTGAACTACCTACACCTTTCTTGTGAGCCATGATATAAAAATTTTAGTTCTGTTCTTTATTTGCTTAACGCTTCGATCAACTCGGCTTTCTTCATGGAAGAGTAACCGGTAATTTCCTTGGCTTTTGCCATCTCCTTCAATTCAGCAACAGTTTTGGAGCTTAAGTCCTCGGATGCTTTTGGAGCTTCTTTCTTGGGAGCTTCCGCCTTTTTCTCGGCCTTTTTAGGTTCTGCTGCTGGTTTCGCTTCAGCCTTGGTTTTGGCAGGGGCCGCTTTTTTGGCACCTTTTGTCACTATACCTTCAACAACGATCTCTGTCAAATATTGTCTGTGACCGTTCTTTTTCTGGTAACCTTTACGTCTTTTCTTTTTAAAGACGATTACCTTGTCTCCTTTTAGGTGCTTTACAACTTTGGCCTCAACGGCCGCACCATCTATGACCGGGGCGCCAATGGTTACGTTATCACCATCTTCCAAAAGAAGAACTTTATCGAAAGTGACCTTATCACCTTCTTCCCCTTGCAAACGGTGAACGTACACTTTTTGGTCTTTAGCAACTTTAAATTGCTGCCCTGCCATCTCTACAATTGCGTACATAATGCGTTAATTAGATTAAAATATTGCGCTTTATCAAAATTAGCGGGTGCAAATATACTGCTAAATCCTTAATCCACAAGTATTCCTCAAGGATTTAGCCCATTATTTTTTTGGAATTGTTGCTCGTTTTAAAAAGTTGCATGAACGAAAGTGTCAAAACCAAGGTGGTGGCGAACCCCATTATGGCCACGGTAAAAAAGACGATTCCCTGGAAATTCCTATAATCATTGGACCAGGCAACCGAAAGTTTGTCCAGAAAAGCGCTGTCCAATTCCGTTGCATAAAAGGCAAAGAAAATGGTGAACAACAATGTTGCGATAAAGCCAGTGGTTATGCCCGCCGTAAATCCATTGCCGTAGCTAAAATCCTTGCCCTGTTTTATCTTGGTATACTTAATGGTCTCATAGATTCCAAAACCCGTGATCACACCATTGAACAGGCTATAAAAAACATTGGTGTGCTTGCCCATCAAGGCCAAAATCAAAAAATACGCAATCAGCACAGCACTGGTGACTATGCCAAAACGAATCGGGAGAGTTAAATTTTTCATATTGTATTTTTTTGAATTCATTGTATAATTTACTGAATGTTTGCGAATTATCCCATATTTTGATTCCAAAGACTTGTTTAAAATTTACCTGCTGACCGAAAATATTTTATATTTAGCGTAACATCGATTCGTAAATCGATACCAACCTCTTAGCAACATCAATTTTTTAAATACTGACTATTAAAATGAAAAAACATTTGTTTACTGCATCTGCCATGCTCCTTGCAGCAACCAGCCTTTTTGCGCAGGAGGTGGTTTTTCAAGAGTATGACCTGGACAATGGGCTCCATGTGATCTTACACCAAGACAACAGTGCGCCGGTAGTGACCACATCGGTAATGTACCACGTGGGATCCAAGGACGAAGACCCGGACAAAACGGGTTTTGCCCACTTTTTTGAACATCTTTTGTTCGAGGGCACCAAAAACATTGAACGTGGCGAGTGGGACCAAATAACGGCCGCAAACGGTGGGAGGAACAATGCCAACACCTTTCTGGACCGCACCTATTACTACGAAGTTTTCCCTTCCAATAGTTTGGAAGTAGGGCTTTGGTTGGAGTCTGAACGTTTGATGCACCCCATAATTGGCCAAGTTGGCGTGGATACCCAAAAAGAAGTGGTACAAGAGGAAAGGAGGCTCAGAACCGACAATGCACCATATGGCGCATTTTTTGAGCAGATCTTGAAGAACCTCTATACCGAACACCCTTACAGATGGGGAGTTATTGGGTCCCTAGATCATTTGGCCAGCGCCACTTTGGAAGACTTTAAAAAATTCAACCAAACTTATTACGTACCAAATAATGGCGTTTTGGTAGTGGCCGGCGATTTTGAAACAGGTAAGACCAAAAAAATGATAGAGGACTATTTTGGTCCAATTCCAAGGGGTGCCCAAATAAAGCGTCCAGACGTACAGGAAGCCCCCATCACTGAAACCAAATTCGCCAAATATCACGACCCCAACATCCAGATCCCAGCGATATTGTTAGCATACAGAACGCCAGGGCAAGGTCAGCGGGATGCCTATGTGATCAACATGATCTCCACCTATCTCAGCGATGGTGAAAGCTCCAAACTGTACAAGAAGTTGGTGGACGAGAAAAAAATGGCACTTCAAATATTATCCGTCCCAATCGATGCCGAAGATTACAGCTCGTACATCGTTGGGGGACTTCCTGTTGGCGAGAATTCCATTCAGGATATCAAGAAGGAAATTGATCAAGAAATTCTAAAGCTTCAAATGGAGCTGATTTCCGAAAAGGACTATCAAAAACTTCAGAACAAGTTCGAAAATCAATTCGTGAATGCCAACAGTAGCGTTGAAGGCATTGCAAATTCCTTGGCCGAAAACTATATGCTAAAGGATGACACGAACCTGATCAATACAGAAATAGACATTTACCGCTCCATCACCCGTGAAGAAATCATGGAAGTGGCCAAAAAATATTTGAAGGTGAACCAACGTGTTGAGTTGGAATATTTGCCAGAACAAAAAGACGCTAATTAAGATGAAAAAGTATTTAGTTTTAGCAGCGCTGTCATTGTTCATGACGGCTTCATATGCACAAATAGACAGAAGCACGCCCCCAAAACCAGGGCCTGCTCCCAAAATCAATTTAAAAGAGCCCGCCCGTTTTGAACTCAAAAACGGTTTGAAGGTCCTTGTCGTGGAGAACCACAAATTACCGAGGGTCCGCATTGAGCTTTCCATCGACAATCCACCTATTTTGGAAGGGGACAAAGCTGGGGTCTCCGCCCTAACGGGAAGCATGCTCGGCAAAGGATCTAAAAATGTTCCAAAGGATGATTTTTATGAAGAAGTGGATTTTTTGGGAGCCAATATTTATATAGGTGAACAGAGCGCCTTTGCCAGCTCCTTATCAAAATATTTCCCAAGGGTCCTGGAATTAATGGCCGATGCCGCCATAAATCCGGACTTTCTGAAAGAGGAGTTTGAAAAGGAAAAGGAAAAATTGATTACCGGAATCAAATCGGAAGAAAAGGATGTTTCGGCGATTGCGGACAGGGTTCAAGCAGCGTTGGCGTATGGCAAAAACCACCCGTATGGCGAATTTATGACCGAAGAAACCGTAAACAATGTTTCCCTAGTGGATGTGGAGCAGTTCTACCGCTCTTATTTTGTTCCCGCCAATGCCTATTTAGTGGTTATCGGCGATGTGGAGTTTGATAAAGTTGAAGAGCTGGTTACCGAAGCCTTTACCCCATGGTCCAAGGCCGTACCACCATCGTTCAGTTATTCGGACCCCAAGGACGTGCAGTACACACAGATCAACTTTGTCGATGTTCCCAACGCCGTTCAATCCGAAGTTGCCGTGGAAAACATCACCAACCTAAAAATGAAGGACGAGGATTATTTGGATGCTCTTTTGGCCAACAGGATATTAGGTGGTGGATCACAAGCCCGTTTGTTCAAAAATTTAAGGGAGGACAAAGGATATACCTATGGTTCCTATTCCGGTATTCGGGCCAACAAATTCAGCCCTATGCGATTCAATGCCTATGCCCAGGTTAGAAATGCCGTAACCGACAGCTCGGTGGTCGAAATTTTGAAAGAAATTGATAAAATGTCCTCTGAGCAGGTATCCGAAGAGGAATTGGCCAATGCCAAGGCCAAATATGCCGGTAGTTTTGTAATGGCTTTGGAAAAACCTGAAACGGTTGCAGAATACGCCTTGAATATTGAAACAGAAGACCTTCCCAAAGATTTTTACCAAACGTATTTGGAGCGTTTGGAGGCCATCTCCAAAGAAGATGTGCTCAATGCTTCAAAAAAATATTTCTCAACCTCCAATGCCCGTGTTGTGGTTACCGGAAAAGGTACGGATGTGCTGGAAAATTTGGAGAAGGTGAATTTTAATGGTAAAGCCGTTCCTGTTCTTTACTATGACAAATATGCCAACAAAACGGACAAACCCGAATATGGCGCTGCAATTCCCGAAGGAATCGATGCCAATACTGTTTTGGAAAATTATATCGAGGCCATCGGTGGAAAAACCAAATTGGATGGCGTGGATTCATACTCAATGATGGCAGAGGCCGAAATGCAAGGCATGAAATTGGAGCTTGAAATGAAGAAAACAACCCAAGACCAATTCATGCAAAACATAAAAGTGCAGGGCAATTCCATGCAAAAGCAGGTTTTGGATGGCGACTCCGGATATATGGTAATGCAGGGCCAACGCAAAGACCTTTCCGCTGATGAGGTTGCAAAAATCAAAGAAGAATCAGCTGCTTTCCCTGAGTTGAACTATTTGGCAGCCGGCGATGTTACCCTGGAAGGAGTAGAACAAGTTGATGGCAAGAAAGCCTATAAGCTCAAAATCAGCGATGGAAAAACCGCTTTTTATGACATGGAAACAGGACTTAAGGTACAAGAAATAGTTACCCAAGAAGTGCAAGGTCAGCAGATGACAAGTACCATCGGTTACGGGGACTACCAAGAAGTTTCCGGGATCAAGTTCCCATTTAAGTTGATGCAGAGCATGGGACCACAGAACATGGAGTTCATAGTTAAGGAAATCAAGGTCAATGAGGGTGTAGATGCCTCGGATTTTAAGTAAAAAGCCTAAATCAATAATTTAAGGGCGCTCATTTTGGGCGCCTTTTTTATTTGTGCCCACTCCCAATAATTATCGGTTAACACTTATTAAACATTTATTATATGATGATATTCGACATATCGTTATTTTTGTAACCAAACAATAAACCATGAGAAACGTATTTTCTTTCCTGATATGCACCGTTTTACTTTTGAGCTTTTCCTGCAAGCAAGAGAAAAAAGCCACTGAAGAACAAACCCAAATGAAAGAGGTTATGGCCATCCACGACGAGGTGATGCCTAAAATGGGCACGATAGGCAAATTGGTCGGAGAACTTAAGCCAAAAGTAGATTCCACCGAAATGGGCCAAAAATATGAAGTGGCCATGAAGGACCTTCAGGATGCCAATACCGCAATGATGGATTGGATGAAAGATTTTGGCGATCGCTTCAACCATGAGGAAATCTTGAACGGTAAGGAACTCACCGAAGAAAAGCAACAATGGCTTGACCAGGAAGAAGAAAAGGTAAAGGTCGTGAAAGAAAAAATCAACGGTAGCATTGAACGTGCCCAAGCCCTATTGGCCAAGGATACCGTCCAATAATTTTATTTTTTCCAACGCAGGCTTTCCATAATTCTTCTGATGTCGTTCTGTAGGTACATAGCAGCGGGAAGAATGGAGTCGTAATTAGGTTTGGCGTAAAAGTACAAGGAACCGGTCACAAAATGATTGATGCTATCCGTTACATAAAACTGTGATTGCGAAGCTGCATTTCCACTTACCTCGTAGAACATTCCGTACACATTTTCACTTGGGTTTATATATTCCTGTGGAGCAATATTATCAGCCTTCACAACATGTTCATAAGTAAGTTTTTGAGCATCGATCAATAACTCCCTAATATTTCCGTCAACTTTTTTATACGTCAAAAATATAGAGCCTTTCATCATAGGATAATCCAACACCAATGAACAATCCTTGTTTTCATTAATATTGGATAGTATATTCCTTTCAAAAGTATAGACACAATCAGGATCGGACAGGTTATACTCGGCCGCAGGGTAATCCAACCGCAACATGGCCTTAGGTTTTGGCAAGACTTCTTCTTTACAGCTTATAAAAAGCATGGTTACGGCTACGAAAAATAAAATCTTATGCTTCATGGGGCAAGGTTACCTTTATTCGTTTCAATCTCTTTTTATCCATGCTTTCCACCACAAAAGTGTACTTGTTGAAAAGCACTTTCTCCCCTATTTTGGGAAAGCTTCCGGAAATTTCCAGCACAAATCCTGCGATGGTCTCTGATTCTCCTTTTTTGCTCTCGAACTCATCTTCCTCTTCAATCTTTACCACACGGTAAAAATCCTTTAATGCCGTTTTGCCATCAAATACATAGTTGTGGTCGTCCAATTTGGAAAACACCAGGTCCTCATCATCAAATTCATCACTGATATCCCCAACGATTTCTTCAATAATGTCTTCCAATGTTACAATTCCGGATGTTCCTCCGTATTCATCCACCACAACGGCCAAGTGATTCTTCTTGTCCTGAAACTCCAGCAACAGGTCATCCAGCTTTTTGTTCTCAGGAACAAAATAGGGTTCACGGATGAGGGACATCCAATTAAAGGTTTTCCTATCGATATAAGGTAAGAGGTCCTTCACATAAAGAACGCCCAGAACGTTGTCCATATTTTCCGAAAAAACGGGAATTCTGGAATAACCGTTCTTCTTTATCTCCTGTATCACTTCGGGGAACTTCATTTTCTCGTTGACCGCAAAAATATCTATTCGGGGTCGCATCACTTGTTTGGTATCGGTATTTCCAAAGGTTACGATGCCCTCCAAAATTTTCTGTTCTTCTTTGGTCGTATCGCCCTCGGAGGCCAGCTCCAAGGCCTGAGAAAGATGGTTAATGCTCAGATTGGACTTTTTCTTCCCCAATTTATCCTCCATAAACAACGTAACGGAGCGCATCGGTGAACTTAAGGGTGTAAAAATATAGCTAAGTGCTTTTAAGGGCACGGCTACGAACTGGGAGAACTGTACTCGGTTACGATTGGCGTATATCTTGGGAAGGATTTCCCCGAACATCAAAATTAGGAAGGTTGCCATAACCACCTCCAGCAAAAAGCGGAGGGTCCCATCAATCCCTGCAAAAATGGTGTTTCCAATGGAACTGAACAGCAGCACAATTCCGATATTAATGGCATTATTGGTAATTAAAATGGTAGCCAACAGCTTTTTTGGCTTTTCCAATAACTCCACGATCATTTTTCCGCGGGAAGAGCTGCTCTCCTCCATTTCGTTCAAATCGGTCTGCGAAAGACCAAAAAGGGCTACTTCAGCAGCCGAAATCAATGCAGAGCAGGCCAAAAGAAGTACGAGTACAACTATCTTTAAAGTGAATATTCCACTGGAAGTGGACAGATAAAATGCCAAACTATGGGGCTCGGGATCCAATTTAGTATTGCTTTAGTCTTTTTATTTTAGAATGGTAGGTCATCCTCCTCTTCCGTATTATCGATTGGTGCGGCCGAACCTTGATTGCTGCCAGGCTCCTGATAATTGGAAGGGGACGAACCTGAACCCGATGATTGTGCATTGGCCATACTTTCCTTCTTGGTCGTTAAAAAGGTAAAGTCCTGCACATGTACCTCGGTGGTATATCTCATATTACCGTCCTCACCTTGCCATTGCCTGTTTTTTAAGCGGCCCTCTACGTAAACTTTGTCCCCTTTGCTGAGATATTTTTCACATATTTCCGCTCCTTTGTTTCGCACTACAATATTGTGCCAATCCGTATTGGTCACCCTTTCGCCAGTTTGCCTATTGGTATAGGTCTCATTGGTGGCCAAAGGGAACCTGCCGATACAGTTTCCACCCTCAAAATAGTGCATTTTAACTTCGTCTCCCAAATGCCCGATCAGCATTACTTTGTTCAATGTTCCGCTCATATCTCTCTTAATTAATCAAAAGTACTAAATTTTCAATGTCCTGATAAACTCTGCTATCAAAACTGGTACGGGAAAACTACCGATCTCGTTCCACGGTGTTCCCTCTTCCAATATATCGAAAGTTTTCAGGATCCAAAATTGTGTGTGCAAATGTTGGTGGGACAGTTTGTGCACCACCGGTTCATTGTTATATAACGATATGGATTCTATTTTGGGCACGGTATTTTTTTTATCGATCATGGGCCTCAATTCTTCGACCTGGAGCATTTTCTCGGACTCGATCAATGGAAATTGATATAAATTCTGCCAGATACCTTTTCCTGTCCGTTGCTCCAAAATGGTCTTGCCATGATCATCCAGCAACACCAAATAATTAAAATAACGGCTCCTAACTTTGGTTTTGCCCAACTTTACGGGAAGCTGGTCCACTTTGTTCTCTTTCAGCGCAACACAACTATCTTGGAGCGGACACAGCAAACAGTACGGCTTTTTGGGCGCACATTGTATTGCACCGAACTCCATTATTCCCTGATTGTAATCCCTTATGTTATCCGCATCCATCACTTCACGGGCAAGTTCCTTAAAATATTTGACGCCCTGCGTGCTATTGATTGGCGTGCCGACCCCAAAGTATCGTGACAAAACACGGTACACATTGCCGTCCACCACGGGTTCTGGAACGTCAAAACAGAAGGATGCTATCGCACTTGCCGTATAATCACCGACACCTTTTAACGATTTTAGCCCTTTGTACGTCTCGGGAAACTTCCCATCAAAATCTTCCGCCACTATCTTTGCCGTGGCGTGCAAATTACGTGCCCGTGAATAGTATCCGAGCCCCTGCCAAAGTTTCAACACCTCTTCTTCCGGTGCCCTGGCAAGATCGTCAACGGCAGGAAAAGCCTTTACAAACCTGTAATAATAGGGCATTCCTTGAGCTACACGGGTTTGTTGGAGAATAATTTCGGACAGCCAAACTTTGTAAGGTTCACGTGTTTCCCTCCATGGAAGATCACGTTGGTGTTTATAGTACCAATTCAGTATTTTTGGGGCAAAACTCATGCAAGAAAGTAATAAAGCCCAAATGTATCAGTTTATATACTTAAAATTAAAGGGTTAAAGGGAAAGATTAATTATAATGTTTATATTTGCAAGCCGAAAAAAATTAGAAAATTAATAATACAAAATGACGAAAGCAGATATTGTAACTAGGATCTCGGAGAAACTAGGTATTGAAAAAGGAGATGTGCAAGCGACAGTGGAATCCTTTATGGAAGAAGTAAAATCATCCTTGGAGAATGGTGATAATGTTTATTTAAGAGGTTTTGGTAGCTTTATCATCAAGACCAGAGCGGAAAAAACAGGTAGAAACATCTCTAAGAACACTACCATCAAAATTCCTGCACACAATATTCCTGCATTCAAGCCGGCCAAAGTTTTTGTGGAAGGCGTAAAGACCAATGTACAAGTAAAATAATATAATTAACAACACTAAAGCAAGAGCATATGCCGAGTGGAAAGAAAAGAAAAAGACATAAGGTAGCCACGCACAAGCGTAAGAAGCGTAGAAGAGCTAACCGACACAAGAAAAAGTAGTTGTTTCAACTACTTTTTCGTTTTACCCTACCACGTTCTTTGACATAGAGATTCAAGAAACGAATTTCAATCGGTCCGAAAAATGGCCGATTCCATATATTGTTTAATCATTTATCCCAAAATTCATGTGGGATAAATAAAAATCGATTCAGGTGAATAGAGAATTAATCGTAAGATCTACGCCAGAAGCAGTCGATTTTGCCTTACTAAAGGATGGAAAATTAGTAGAATTACACAAAGAAGAAGACAACAACAACTTTTCCGTAGGGGATATCTTCCTAGCCAAGATCAGAAAACCCGTTACAGGCCTAAATGCAGCATTTGTCAATGTAGGTTATGAAAAAGATGCGTTCCTGCACTACCACGACCTGGGCCCGCAACTGTCTTCCATGTTGAAATTCATAAAAAAAGCTAGAACAGGGAAACTTAAAGATTATTCCCTAAGAAATTTTCCATTTGAAAAAGACATTGACAAGAATGGCAGCATCAACGATGTGTTGAAGGCCAATCAGTCATTACTGGTACAAATTGTAAAAGAACCCATATCAACAAAGGGACCAAGAATCAGCTCCGAGCTTTCCATAGCAGGACGTTACTTGGTAATGGTTCCTTTTTCCGACAGGGTCTCGGTATCCCAAAAAATAGCGAGCAAAGAGGAAAAGGACAGACTTATTAGGCTCGTAAAGAGCATTAAGCCCAAAGGATTTGGTGTAATCATCCGTACCGTTGCAGAAGGCAAAAAAGTTGCTGAACTGGACAAAGATCTACAGAACTTGTTTTCCAAATGGACAAACATGTGCAAAAAATTGCACAAAGCGCCCCATCCATCAAAAGTATTGGTGGAACTAAATAGGGCATCATCCATCCTTAGGGATGTGTTCAACGATTCCTTTACAGGGATTCATGTTGATGAAGAAACACTCTACAACCAAATCAAGGATTATTTGCACGAGATTGCACCAGAAAAAGAATCCATTGTTAAGTTGTACAGCGGTCCGGCCCCCATTTTTGAGAAATTCGGGATAGAGCGTCAAATTAAGACCTCGTTTGGCCGAACAGCATCCATGAGCCGTGGGGCCTACCTAGTGATCGAGCATACCGAAGCTTTGCATGTTATTGATGTAAACAGCGGTAACCGTTCCAATAAGGCAAAAAACCAGGAAGATACTGCACTTGAAGTCAATCTATTGGCCGCAACCGAAATTGCAAGACAATTACGTTTGCGCGATATGGGGGGAATCATCGTGGTAGATTTTATTGATATGACCAAAGGTGACCACAGGCGCAAATTGTTTGACCACCTAAGGGACGAAATGAAGGACGACAGGGCAAAGCACAAGATTTTGCCGCCCAGTAAATTTGGACTTGTGCAAATTACAAGACAGCGGGTACGTCCAGAAATGAATATCAAAACCAGCGAGGAAAACCCGAACCTTTCTGGTGCCGAAGTGGAAGCTCCCATTGTCCTTATAGACAAGATCCAAGTGGATCTCGAGCGTATCCTTAAGCGAAACCACAAAAACAACGGAATTGTATTGAACATACACCCGTTTATTGCGGCCTACCTTACCAAAGGATTTCCTTCCATTCGTTCCAAGTGGTTCAAAACCCATAAAAAATGGGTTAAAATCCAACCCAGGGATGCTTACAAGTACCTTGAATATAGCTTTAAGGACAAAGACGGCAAGAAAATCCAAATATAATCAGAAGCGACTCCAGAAATGGGGTCGCTTTTTTTGTTTTATGTACTTTTGAAATATGAACCATACCAAAACCTACACCTTGGACGAAGCTACCAAAAAGATGGAAAGCTACTGTGCTTACCAAGAGCGCTGCCATAAAGAGGTTATGGAAAAATTAAAGGGCATGAACATGATCCCGTTGGCCATAGACCATATAATGGGCCATTTGATCCAAGAAAACTACCTCAACGAAGAGCGTTTTGCCAAGGCCTTCGCCAGAGGCAAGTTCAACATCAAAAAATGGGGAGCCAACAGAATCGTAAGGGAATTGAAGTTCAGGGATATTTCCTTGTACAACATCAAAAGTGCATTGGCAGAAATACAGAATGAAGATTATTTAAAAACCTTTGATGAACTCGCCAAAAAACGATTGGGCCAAATAACGGAAAAGAACCCTTTCAAGAAAAAAAAGAAACTAGCGGATTATCTTCTTTACCGTGGCTGGGAAAGTCATTTGGTATATGAAAAAGCAAATGAGCTTATAAGGTAACCCCTATTCTTCAGGCAACAGTTCCCGGGTACGTTCAACGGCCCTTTCATTTTTCCAATCAATCCATTGTTGCCCTTTTATTCTGCGCATCAGGTTATCAAAATGTCGCATTATAAAAATGTTGTACAGGGCCTTGCTCAGGTTTTTTGGTTTGCGAGCAATTGCCCTTAAACTCATGGAGAAACCAGGTGTAATATACTTCATATGGTGCCAATATCCTTCGGGGATATATAGAATGTTTCCATGCTCCAAGTGGGTGATATGGCCTTTTGCATGTTGCAATGCCGGCCATTTTTCCAAATCAGGGTCGGCAAAATCGATATCTTCTCGTGTAATCAAGGAGTGCGGAATCTTGTACAAAAATTTGGTTTCGTCCTGACTAAATAGAATGCACTGTTTTTTTCCCTCAAAATGAAAGTGGAATATGTTGGCAAGATCAATATCGTAATGCATAAAGGTGTGAGAGTCCTCACCTCCAAAAAAGAGCATGGGCAATCCCTTCATTAGCCGTAACCCAAAATCCGGATACGAAAAATCCTTTTGAAGTTCAGGGACTTCCCTTAAAATGTTCCAAAGAAAAATACGGTATTTTGTAGGTCCGCTTTTTAGAAGGTCCACATAGTCCGCCATCTTCATTTTGGCGTGTGGCTCGTTAAAGCCTTCATCGTGCTTTACCGGACGATCATCATACAAGGGAACCTCCTTATCCCCGGCAACTTCCTTTACATAGTCCAGGTTCCACTTGGAATAAGCAGGCCAATCCTCAATAAAGCGTTCGATTACAACAGGCTTTTGGGGCTTGAAATATTTTTGGACAAACTCTTTCTTCGAAAGGGTTTTCTCCCGAGGTATCTGTTCAAGGTTCAGCTTCAAAATTTCAAGGAATTTGAAATAGCTAAAGTACTAAAACGTTTTTAAATGTTTACTAAATCTATTTTGTGCAAGCCAATTGCCTTTCGTTTTCGCAACTTCATTTCTTTCGATAGTGTCTCCTGGGCGAGACCATTTTGGTTTTTCAGCTTGTGGTGCAAATTGGGGTTTATCCGCGCCAACTGGTTTTTGGCCCTCCATGGGCTATTGTCTCTATCTAAAACTATATCGTAAACCAAATAGCACATTGCTCGGCGGCATAGGTATAAAACCGGATTCTATGTAATCTGCATCGAAAATATTACTTGCAGTAACGGTAAACTCCGCCCGCTTTACTTTGACGGCACATGATGCATCCCAAACGTTATATGTTTGTCCCGTGGTTCGTTCTGCATACTTATAAATTATGTTCTGACGTACATTTTTGAACAATTGCGTACTTAAGCGCGTGGTATATTGGTGTTTCAGCGTATTTAAAGAGTAACGGGACAATTCTTCGTTTTGGTCTAAAATATTGTCATCTAAAAACGCATAGCCCACAGCTAAGGTTTGGGTAAAGTCTTTGAACTTAAAATTATAAGCAGCATCCAATTCAAGGCCTTTGGTGTTTACTTCCGTAATGTTCGTGGCTACAAATACATCTTCAGAAACATCGTTTCTAATAAAATCTATTAGATTGTCCGCATCCCTATTAAAAACGGCAAGGCTGGCATTAAATTTAAGAGAGGTATACTTTAAGCCCAATTCTTGTGCAAAAGCTTCTTCTGGCTCCAAATCTGCGTTTCCACTGGTAACTGGGTCGTTATAGAACAAATCCGTATAGGTTGGTACGCGGTAGGTATAACCAATATTACCATATACTTTAAAAGTATTGGTAAGGTCATAACCTATATCCAATCCCGGAAATGCTCTAAGCTTAAAGTCAGAAAAGTAGGTTAGCGCCACCCCTGGGGTAATATCCAACTTGTTGTCCGCTATACCAAAACGGTGCTCTAAAAACATATTGGACATAAAACGGTCTCGGTTACCTAGGTTATTGCTTCTTAGATAAATCTTAGAAAACTCTACTCCAAATCCCGTAATTCCCAACTTAGAGGCATAAGAGGCATTGGTTTCCACCCCAATCTTGTTGGAAATATGCATGTTCCTGTAAAAACCGGGCTCATTTCTCCTCAAGAGAAACAGGTCTTGATTACGCTTCCAATAGATCCTTGGCTGTATTTTTAGCTTGTTTTTCTTAAAGGTGGTAGACAACGCCAATAGGCTGTTTTGTGTTTCTTCGTACTCATTGAACGTAGGGTTAGTGGTATAAAAATTCTCAGCCCCAAAGTTGCGCTCCAAGAAAGTAGCCGTCATTTCTATAGGCTGTGCATTTTTATTGAAAATGCTCTTTAAATAGTAACTGCCATTATCGTAATCTGAATTATTCCTGTACCCCTCGGATGTCATCCTTCCCACATGTATTATATGAGTCGAGTTTTCGGTATCGACACCAGCAGTTGCACTGCCGTTCAATTGCCCAAAGGAACCCGCCTCCACATTTAAGGAAACAGTATTATCCAAATTCTTCTTGGTAATGATATTAATGGCCCCAGCAAATGCATTCTGTCCAAAAACCCGCGCTGCCGGACCTTTTATAATTTCTATTCTTTCTATAACCTCCAATGGCAAAGCTGCGTTCATGGTATGGTGACCCGTTTGCGCATCGTCCATTTTAACGCCATCTATTAACAATAAGGTTTGGTCAAAACCCCCACCTCTTATGTACAAATCCGCTTGGCTACCACCGGTACCACGTCTTCTTATATCCACACCCGCAACTTGCTGCAGCAAATCTGCGACATTTACAGCGGCACTATTTTTAATATCATTGGAAGTGATGATATTAATGGTTCTTGAATTTTCCTTGAAAGGAAGGTCAATCCGGTTTGCGGTCACCACAACTTCGCTCAACGAATCTACCTTTACATCAGCATCGTCCTGTTGCGCCTTTACCTGAAAAGCGCCCACCAGTAACATCGTAATAAATAAAATTGACTTCTTCATTGTAAAAATTCTTAGGTAAGTTTTTAAGTCAGTTAATTTTATGTCGCAAAAATCCTAACTTTCCGGACGATTACACTAGTCCAGTTTTAAAACAATGAATAGTCCGGTTTTTGATTTGTTGGTCCAGCTAACATCTATAGACAAGTCTATTGTGCAACCCGCATATGTACAGGTAGCACAACAAATCATGAACGCCATTCAACGTGGTTATTTGGAAAAAGGCAGTAAACTGCCCGGAACACGGGCTTTAAGTAAGTTGTTGAAGGTTCATCGCAATACAGCTGTGGCCATCTACGATGAATTGGCCTCGCAAGGGTGGGTAGACATCATACCCAACAAGGGAACTTTTGTGGTGGTCCCAGAAGATTCCAAAGCAAAGATCAAAGCGACCACACAGCATATCAACCAAGTCTACGAGTATCCAAAAACTCCAGGGTTCCCGTTCCAACAATCCTTTAATCTGGCATCTACCAAAGAGGGGAGCACGGCCAAGTATTCCATAAATGATGGTAGGCCCGATTTAAGGTTACATCCCGTACACCAATTTTCTAGGTGGTACAGCGCTGCAATGAAACGAAAGCCATTAATCAACAAATGGAACAAAACCAGTGCCTTGATTCCTTCGGTTTTTAGCACGCAACTTTGCAACTACTTAAATGTCACCAGGGGCTTCCATATAAAACCAACCAATTTATTGAATACCCGAAGTACGGAAATGAGCCTCTATATTGTCTCGCAAGTATTGATAAGCCCAGGCGATTTGGTGCTGGTCGGACAACTAAGCAATTATGTGGCCAACATGATATTTCAACAAGCAGGGGCAAGGATAAAAACAGTACCTGTAGATGATGGGGGATTGGATATTGGGTATATAAAAAAACATTTTATACATGAGCCCATTCGTTGTATCTATGTTTGCTCCAATAGGGACTATCCTACGACCACAACATTAAGCACCAAAAGAAGATTGCAATTATTGGAATTGGCCAAGATCCATGGCTTTGCTATAATTGAAGACGATTTTGACCATGATTTTCAGTTTGAAGGGTCTTCCATGTTGCCTATGGCAAGCGCAGATGCCAATGGGAATATGATTTACTTGGGCAAACTGGGGCAGTCTTTATTTCCAAGTTTTCATACAGGGTTTGTCGTGGCACCAGAACAGGTAATTACCGAAGCCAATAACTACTTGCAATTATTGGATGCCCAAGGAGACCTCATACAAGAGCAAATGCTTTCTGAACTGATATCCGAAGGCGAAATATACCGGCTCAAGAAAAAAAATATAGTAACCTACAAACAACGTAGGGATACTTTATGCACTTTTTTAAAAGAATATTTTGACGACATTCTCGATTGGCAAATACCTTCTGGTGGGCTTGACTTGTGGTTGCGATTTAAAAACCCGATATCGTTGGTAAAACTGGCCGAAGAAACTGAAAAATTGGATTTGTTCATGCCAAAGACCATTCTCTATCAAGATAAAAACACCTGCGCCATACGTTTTGGTTATGGGCATTTAACCGAGGAGGAACTTAAAATCATAATTGAAAAGTTAAAACTAGCGTACCTACAGTTGGCAGCTGTTTAAACATTCAAATTTATCTATATTGCAAATATGATAACCAACGACCAAAAACCTGAACACCGCCGTGCTTAAAAAATTACGTTCTCTGAGGTACCAAGATTTGGACTGGAAAAGCGTCCTGTTCGTTTTGGTCGTGGTCTCGGTATTTATTCGCTTTCCGTTCTTTTTTAGGGATTATATAGATCGTGATGAGAGCACTTTTATATTGATGGGACAATCTTGGGCCAACGGACATTTGCCCTATACCCAACTTTGGGATTTAAAACCGCCCATCACGTTTTTATATTTTGCAGTTATCATCAAACTGTTCGGGAAGAGTTTTTTTGCCATACGTTTTTTTGGGGCCATTATGGTGGCACTTACCGGTTTGTTCACTTATGGCATTACCCGCAAGGCCATATCCAAAAAGATTGCCTTTTGGGTCGCCATCTTCTGCGTATTTTTCCAAAGTCTGTTCGGTAGCTTACAGGGCGTAATGTCCGAGCATATCTGCACCCTATTTTTTGTTACAGGTATTTATATTGTGGTTTATAAACAAAAGTGGCACTGGTTTCTATGGGCCGGATTACTTTTTGGACTCTCTATTATGTCCAAATTGAACATGGCCTATCCAGTTTTGACATTGGGCATCTACTTTTTGTCCGAGGGATTTGCCAAGCAACAGTTACCCAAGAACATCCAAAGCTTGTTTGCTATGGGTGTCGGCATTGCATTGACCGTTTTCCTTACCGCACTGCCCTACTACCTTCAAGACAACCTTTACGTTTGGTGGGAGTCCATTTTTGAAGCACCTCTGGCCTATTCTGGTGGCAAGTACCATTCTCCGATAAGAACATTGCCCTTTGTTTTTATTGTTCTTGGCCTATTGATCACCGGTTTTGTATACAAAGTCATCGATTTTAAGTCTCGAGAGTCGCAATTGCTAACGGTGGTCATTGTTGGTATTTTACTTTCCTTTATGCAAACAGGAAAGGTCAACGGGCACTATTTGATTCAACTCTATCCCTTTATTTTGATTCCCATTGGTGTGGCCTTCAGTAAGCTTCCCAAGTTGAAGAAACACTACAAACCTCTGGTATTGGCCCTTCTCTTATTGATTCCCATGGAATCCTATTTAGAGTATGTGAACATTGTTTCCAACAAAATAAAAAAGGGCTCTTTTTACAACGGTGAGGGTATTGATGTGCCCAAGTACATCATGGAAAACAACCTTGAGACCAAAAATATTTTTTTCACGGAATACCACATCGGCTATTGGGTTTTGGGAGAAACGCCACCCACAAAAGTATCCATTCATCCCAGCAACATTACCCGTGACGAACTATTTTCGGACTTGGACAACCCAAGGAATACGGGAATGGAGGAGTTAAAATATATAATGGAGGAAGTTCAACCAACCATAGTGGTGGCCCGAAAGGGCAAGAAAATCTTTGACAAAAAATTACTGGATTACAACAACTATATCGATGGGTACCTAGAAAATCATTACCAATTAAAGGCTACCGTGGGCAGAGGCCTTATTTACCAACGATCGGATAATTCCAGTTACAAATAATTTCATTTGGCCGGTCTTGTGATAAAATTGCATTGCATGCATTGGTACTTTCTGGGTTCAAAGAACGGAAACAGTTTGTAAAAAATAGTGCTTCGCGAATAGTAAATCTCCGATTTGGTTGCCTTACAATTTGGACAAACCACTGGGTCGCCAAAATCATCGGTTGCGTAATTGCGGACTTCATCAAAAATTTCTTTGGCCCGTTCCTTGTCAGTCGAGTAGACTTGAAGCTTAACACCTCCTAAAGCTGCACTTATCAAGGGGTCTGAATTAATAGTGGCTTCGTCCCTTAGAAAGACAGGAATGCCCTCAGCTTCCAATTTGCCTTTGATGACCACTGCATCGGCAGGAAATTCAAATGTCCCCAACGTATGAAATTCGGTTTTCATCCTTCCAAATTTTTTTTGATCGCTTGCAAAACGCTTGAAATTTTCTCCGTTGTATCAATGGTGCAAACAAAACCGCAATCGCTCAATTTCTTGTTAAAATAGTCGATATTTTCAAATAGTTGCTGAAAAATTTCTCCTAAACGCAAATGTAGCACTTACGCCGATTAAACAGTATCTTAGTCGTTGTTAAACCTATTCCAAAAATGAAATTTATCTTTTCCTTTTTAGCACTATTCACAGGGTTGCTCAGTACTGCCCAGACCAATACTTATCAGATTTCTTTTGATAATGCCGTTCATCACGAAGCGGTAGTTGAAGCCACCTTTCCTGATTTGACCGATGATACCGTTGAATTCCGAATGAGCAGAACCTCTCCTGGGAGATATGCCATCCACGAATTTGCCAAAAATGTTTATGGTTTTCAAGCTACGGACAGTAAAGGGAACGCTTTGACGGTTACCAGGCCCAACCCATATGCCTGGGAGGTAAGCGGACATGAGGGCACCATCAACATTAAATATATTTTGTTTGCCAATCGTGGTGGGGGAACCTACTCCCAAGTGGACGAAACACACGCACACCTAAATATTCCCGCAACCTTCATGTTTGCTCCTGATTTGACCGATCGTAAAATCGAAGTGACATTCAATGTTCGCCAAGATTTGGACTGGAAAGTGGCCACACAGCTTCCAAAGGTTTCCGGCAACACCTATTCGGCACCCAATCTTTATTATTTTATGGACAGCCCAACTGAAATCAGCAACTACATGCTTCGTTCTTTTGGGGTGGACGGAAAGACCATCAATCTTGCACTCCATCATAATGGAACCGAAGCAGAGGCCGATGAATATTTTGAAAAAGTAAAAAAGGTGGTACTTGCCGAAAAAGAGGTTTATGGTGAACTTCCCGAGTTTGACCATGGCAATTACACCTTCTTGGCCTGCTATATTCCCAATGCATCTGGTGATGGTATGGAACACCGTAATTCTACCATATTGACCAGTACCCGTAGCTTGGCCGATGGCGGAATGGAGCGTAATATCGGGACTGTATCGCACGAGTTTTTCCACGCTTGGAATGTAGAACGCATCCGCCCTAAAACATTGGAGCCTTTTAATTTTGAAGAAGCCAACATGAGCGGGGCACTATGGTTTGCCGAAGGCTTTACAAGCTACTACACCGGTTTGATTTTATGTAGAGCGGGACTTTCCTCTCCCAAAGACTACGTTGAAGGATTGGCGGGAACCTTTAATTACGTTTGGAACTCTCCTGCTAGACAATTCTTCAATCCGATTGAAATGAGTTTCCAAGCACCCTTTGTGGATGCTGCTACTTCTGTTGACCCAGTGAACCGAGAAAATATGTTTATCTCTTACTATTCCTACGGAAGTGTATTGGGTCTTGCCTTGGATCTGTCCCTCCGGGAAAAAGGATTGAACCTGGATGATTATATGAAGCTCGTATGGGAAAAATATGGTAAACCGGAAATTCCATATACCATTGAGAACCTGCATGATGCATTGAACCAATACGCCGGAAATACATTTGGGGACAATTTTTTCAACAACTACATCTACCAGAGCCATATGCCCGATTATAAATCGCTTATGGATTCGGTAGGGGTTATCCTGGAACAACCGGAAGCAGCACCTTATTTTGGGGCTTACGTCTCCATGGGACCTGACAATTCCGGGTATACGATACGTAGAAACACTTCTATCGGCAGTCCTGCATATGTGGCCGGTCTTGACAACGGGGACGTCGTTCTAAGTATAAATAACAAACCTCTTACGGCAGGTCAATCTTTTGAAGATTATCTCGCACAATTTAATTTAGGGGAACCTATAGAGGTTAAATTTTCTAGATACGGAATTGAAAAATCAACGGAAATGGTTTTGACCCCAAGTCCGGATTATACGTTCAGTTTGATAGAGGATAAGGAAGAAAAACCGTCCAAAAAAATGCTGGAGCAGCGCAAAGGATGGCTCAAAGTGGAATAGATGGTCGTTTACAAACAAGCGGAATCTTTGAAGGAACTGGAACAGATTCTGGACCTCCAGCAACGTAATTTACCCAAAAACATAAGCGCAGAACAAACCGCAAAAGAAGGTTTTGTGACCGTGGAACACACCTTGGATGTACTGCAAGCCATGAATGAGGTATGTGGACACATTATTGCGGTGGATGATGATCAGGTGGTAGGCTACGCCTTGTGCATGCACCCAAAGTTTGCAGAGGATATAGAAGTACTACGCCCTATGTTTCGTGAAATCGATAAAGTACTTGAGAGAAAGGTCAACTATATGGCCATGGGGCAGATTTGTATAGCGAAAACTCATAGAGGACAAGGCATTTTCCGAAAGCTGTATCAAACCATGCAAGAGAAACTGCCCAAGGGTTTTGATACCATAATCACAGAAGTGGATGACAAAAATAAAAGGTCTTTGGCGGCGCATACGGCGATTGGATTTAAAACCATGACCATATACCCCTTAGATGGAAAGGAATGGCACCTTGTAGCCTTGTAATAAAAAGGGACATTCAGGAGTAAGCCTGCTTTTTAAAAAATATTAAACTAAATGCCACTGAACCAGATTGGTTTCAGGGGCATTTTTCATTTATATGTAGTGCTATTGGTGCTTTTGAACGAAGATGCGTCGGTTTTCAAGGATTT
>JANSXF010000096.1 GCA_024743095.1 Flavobacteriaceae bacterium | reverse complement strand
GGTTCCCACCCAAATTTGGCCGTTGTGGTCCCCTATCATTTTGGATAGATCAATGAGTGTGTCTTGGTATCCGGGAGCGGATACCCTATCCAATACTTTCCCATTTTCAATGTCCAATAAAAGGATCTCATTGGTGGCGAGTATCCAAATTTCTGTTTCATTGGTTTGATAAAATTGTCGAATAGGACCTTTTATCGAAGCATTCCCAAGTATTTTGGCAAATGTGTCCCGGGACTTTTCCTTACTGTAAATGTCACCCTGATAAGTGCCCACCCAATAATTTTCCTTTGAATCTTGAAAAATGGAATAGGCATCGCTGACCTGTTTCTCTGTGGTAAACTGGTTGGCGCCCTTTTTTATATAGTGCAATTTTTTATCAAGGGCAATGGCCCATAGAACACCATACCTGTCCACATATAGTTGTCCCAAGTGACTAAAAGTAGGTCTGGTCACATCGACAAATTGAAATGGATAAGTTTTGAATTCTCTGCCATTGTAACAATTGAGACCATCTTGGGTGGCAATCCACAAATACCCCAAACTGTCCTGTACTATATCTATGGCACTGTTTTGTGAGAGGCCGTCCTTTACGGAAATGTTCCTAAAGGAAATAGGGTTTTGCCCAAACAAAAGCACGCCCCAAAAAAAGAGAAGAAGGCTTGACCATCTTTTTTTTAATATGTTGACCGAGGTTTTGATCATATGTTCCACACCACCATGCTCCTCCCATAAAGAGCTGCGGCTTATAAAGTTAAACATTAACATAGCACGCAATGCCCAAAAGTGTATAGTTTGTAACAATGATTTTATTTTTGGGATAGAGGAGGTCTTTGAAAAGCATACGTTGTACGCTCCGCTTTTATTGGGTTTTGTAACCGTACCGGCCCAACAGGTCAATGTAGGACGACATAGACCTTGAAAGAATTTTTTTAAAAACAAAGTATAATCCAAAGATTTACCCGAATTTGAGCAGAAAAACCTTTAATAAAATGGACATTGCCATACTTTCCGTAAGTCTTAATGTGTATTCCACTTCAAGGATAGCCGAGGAGTTTGATAGGGCAGGCCACTATGTGGAACATATAGACCACACCAAATGTTCCGTACAGTTGGGAGATGAAAAGCCCCAGATTTTTTATGAAGCCGATAACATTACCGATGAGTTTGATGCCATTGTGCCAAGAATCGGAACCACCGTCACCAGGCACGGTGCCGCCATCGTGAAACAGTTTGAGATGAACAACATCTTCAGTACGGCAAAATCCCTTGGGATCATCCGGGCCAGGAACAAGGTTTCCACTTTACAAATGATGTCCAGGAAGGGGATCCCAGTGCCAAAGACGGTGTTTTCCATCAATCCCAATAATGTGGAGCACCAGATCGGGCTCTTAGGGGGTGCCCCGGTAATCATCAAACTACAGGAGGGAACCCAGGGCAAAGGGGTTATTTTGGCCGAAAGCAAAAAATCGGCAAAATCCGTCATCGATACCTTATACAACATGAACACCAGTATTTTGCTACAGGAGTATATCGAGGAGGCCAATGGTGAGGACCTCAGAATTGTGGTCGTGGACAACAAAATTGTGGCCAGCATGAAGCGGACCAGTGGACTGGATGATTTTCGGTCGAACGTACACCGCGGTGCGGAAACACAAAAAGTACAGTTGACACCACGGGAAAAATTCATGGCCATCAATGCCACCAAACATTTGGGGTTAGGTGTGGCAGGAGTGGATTTGATACGGTCAAAGAACGGTCCTTTGCTGATCGAGGTGAATGCCTCGCCGGGCTTAAAAGGGATTGAGATGGCAACGGGTGTCAACGTGGCCAAAACTATAGTTCAATATGTGGAGAAAAACGTAAAGCGAAGCAGGTGATACAAAGGCAATTGACAAATCTGTGACGTGCCACATAACAGGAGATTTAAAAAACATCTTGCCACATCATACTTTTATTCAATATACCGCCACACCTCAATCACCTTTATTCATAAATATTTTTGACAATCTTTCTCCAAACTTCATTCAACTGTTAACCCCAGGAGATAAATACACAGGAGGTCGTGCCTTCTGTTTGGAAAACCACTTTATGTGACGATAATGTATTTGATGAAGCACCTGAAACTTTAAAGGAAGCTATGAGAATATTCTTTTTAAGTGTTAAATCAGGTCGCTTATTAGGTGCAAAAAAGGGAAACCAAAAAAATCGCTCTATGATGGTGCAACCGTCTAGATTAGTGGACGATCACGGAGTTTTTTTGATTGGGTTACTCACATAAAAGGCCTTTGGGGGAAAGTTTTATTGGAAAGAGGTGATAGTGACGAGTCCAAACAGCAAATTATATCTGAGTTCAAAGAGGCTTAAGCATAGTATCTGTGTTTAGATACCCCCAATTTTTATGACGGGTCGTCTACAAAACGAAAAACAAATCAATCAATTCTGGAATGCGGTTAAAATTGTTTTTGTAATGTTTTTTAAGTATTATTGTAATGAAAAATAACCACTTTACATTACAAAAAATATAAAATAAATAGATGGCGAGTATAGAAGAACAAATACTAGCTCAAATTAAAAATAATGAAGAGGGCACAATATTCCTTACAGAAGATTTTGCCCAAATATCAAATGCCAATGCACTACGTGTAGCTTTATATCGATTGGTAAAAAGAGGTGTTTTGTACAGGTTGGCAAGTGGCATCTATGTAAAACCTAAAACGAGCCAATTACTAAACCAAATAGTACTACCAAGCTTGAACGATATAGCACAAGCCATAGCCAAACGCGATAAGGCACGTATTATCCCAACAGGCAGTTTTGCTATGCACGCTTTGGGGCTAAGCGAACAAATACCATTAAATGTAGTGTACTACACCGATGGTAAGGCCAGAAAAATTAAAATTGATAATAGAAATATTACGTTTAAAAAAGTTAGCCCCAAAAAGTTAGCTCTAAAGGGTAAAATAAGCAAATTGGCAGTATTGGCATTAACGGAAATAGGTAAAAACAGCGTAACCAAAAGCGAGGAAGATAAAATTGTAAAACTTTTAAAAGAAGAAAATATTGAAGATTTAAGACATGATTTGCAGTTAGCACCTCAATGGATAGCAGAAATTATGGCAAAAGCATTATAATCAATGAGCAGCCTATTATTTTATAAAGCAAGTGCTGATGAAAAACGATTGATTTTTCAAGAAGTAGCAAAACAAAAAAAGATTCAAGACTTTGCTGTAGAAAAAGATTGGTGGGTAACACAAGCCCTCGATATTATCTTTTCGGATATGGACATTGCAGAACACCTGTTATTTAAGGGAGATACATCATTAAGTAAGGCATGGCACCTAATACAACGTTTTTCAGAAGATATAGACTTGGCCCTGAACAGGGAGTATTTAGGCTTTGATGGCGGCTTAATCAGTAAATCTCAGGTAAAAAGGTTGCGAGAGAAATCCTTTGAGTTTGTAACCACCACATTTTATGAAGCCTTAAAAAAAGCATTTAAGAATAGAGGTTATACAGGCTTAACCTTCGATTTTGAAAATTTAGGCGATGGCGATCAAGACCCAGTATCCATTTTAATTTATTACCCTGCCGTTACAAAACATTCAGAATATGTATTGCCAAGAGTAAAAGTAGAAATAGGAAGTCGCTCTTTAAAAGATCCATTTACCAATTGTGAAATAATATCATTTGTGGGCAAGCAGTTTCCAGAACGTCCATTCGCAGATTCGGCGATTACCATTCCTTGTGTAAATCCGGAACGTACCTATTTGGAAAAATTGTTTTTACTACATGAAGAGTTTAAAAAACCGAAAGATAAAATACGGGTAGAGCGCTTAAGTAGACACTTATATGACATTACAAAAATTTACAAAAGTGGGTATAAAGACAAGGCCTATAACCAAGAGCTTATAAATTCAATTATAGAACATAGAGAAAGATTCAATGGAATAAGAGGTATAAACTATAGTGCATTATATCCGCCAAATTTAAATCCTCTGCCACCAGAAACATTTATAAAAAATTGGGGAGACGATTATAAATCGATGCAAACCAATATGATTCCAGAGGATAGTCCAAATTATAAGGATCTATTGGAAACCGTTAAACGGGCCGCCAAAGAATACAATACATTGAAGTTTGAATAAATGGGTATGTAGTTGCCAAGCAACCTTTTGGGAATTAAGTATCTAATGGAAAAAGGACATGAGACGTATAAAATTTCAATATCTATTGATTTTGCTTGTTCTGTTCACTATTGGATGTAATTCCGATGACGGTTCCGTTCCTACTTTGGGGGAGAACACCTTTGTTGCCCAAAAGGATGAGAACCTTTGGGAGGGCAGTACTGAACTTCAGTTGATGGAGAACGATACACTGGTCTTCTTCGCCGTTGGGGAAGGGCTGGACAATGGAGTGTTGATGGTAAAGGCAAAGTTTAAAGGTGTGGGAAGATATACATTGGAAAAGGAGAAGACACTCTATTACGATACAGTCGGCGGGGATGTCATCGTGGCACAATACACATTGCAAGAACCTGAAAATGCCGCTTTTGTACTGGAGTCTTATAATGAAACTAATGGATCAGTGACCGGCAACTTTGCATTCGAGCTGTTTCCAAAGGCCCAGGGAGAAAAGAGCATAGAATATTTTTTACGGATTACCGAAGGCAGGTTTAGTGGAACTCTAATGGAATTTGACTAAGTGCCTTGTACCCTGGCCAACTGAACTTAATGAATGATATACCCCGTAGTTATTCCTTGACCTATTTCTGTGACTCGAAAAATCCTTGGGAAAATGAAGAATATTCAAATTCTTTATAAAAGAACCTCTATTGCCTTATCAACCACAGAGGTATCCAGTTCTTTCAAATAGGCTTGGGTTATGGCCATGTTTTGATGGCCCAATGATTCGCTGATTACATCTGTTGCAACACCTTTTTGCTTAAGGCAATTGGCAAAACTGTGACGTGCCACATAACTGGTCACAGATTTTTCAATTTCGGCCAATTCTGCAATAGCCTTTAAATCCTTGTTATAGTTTTTGAGCACTTTGGTCTTTCGGTTTTCAATCTGGTTTGGGGTAAGCTCGTCATGGAGCAAAATGGGAAAGACATATTTTGTGCCCAATGAATTTTTACGATACTGGTCCAGTATTTCCTGAACTGGTGGTAGAATCTTAATAGTGAAATTTCCCTTGGTCTTGGAGCGGGTATAATATATGTTTCCCCTTTGATGTCCTTCCATTTCAATTTCATCATATTGGCAAAGTTCATCCCTCGGGTATAGAAACTAAAAACAAAATAGTTTTTGCTGTTCAGAAGCTCTGGATTTTCAGAAAGGTCAACATTGATTATTTGTTTTACCTCTTCAAAGGTAAGGGCCCTTTTGGCTCCCCTTCCTTTCAATCTCGATACTTTGTATACGCGAAAGGGATAAAGGGATTCCTTAGCGATGTTTCTTCTGATGGCGTGGTTTTACAATGCCCTTATGGAGCGCATCCTAACACCAATACCGCCATCTGTGCCACCACGTGACTATAGGGGTCGGGTTTACCAATGGCCTATTCGGTGCAGGCCGCTTTTCAATTGACGACCGATTCTTTGGTACTTGGAAGGAAATGAAATATTCCTACGTAGGTTGTTTTAATGCCCGATCATTTCTCCATATTTTTTAATTGGATGCCCAATGCCTTGGTGGAGAGTTGAACCTCTAAAAGCGAAAGAACCAAGGAAATCATTAAAAACACCAAACTGATGCCAAAGACAATGTTGGCCCATACCTCCATTTCCACGTACACAAGGAACATGGTCACCGCCGCCAATAAAAAGCTGATGATGGCCGAAGCCTGCATGTTCTTTATAATGCCCAAACGGTTCCTCAATTGGTTGATCTGCTGCTTTAGGGGCTGAGCGGAAGTCTCCTCAAACTGTTTGTGGAGTTGCCTGATCAGTGCCGCAATGGCCAAATACCTTGCGTTATAGGCCAACATGGTCAAAGAAATGGCGGGAAAAAGTAGGGCTGGGATGCTTAGGTTGAGCTGCATTTTTTCAATTTGATATGGAAGGTAAGGATTTGTCTTCGGTAACGCAATTGCCTAAATTTGGACAAATCAAAATACAACTATGAAATACTTCCAGATAGACAGTAATCTTTTTGTGAAAAACCGTAAGAAATTTATCGCCCAAATGCGGCCCAAGAGCATTGCGGTATTCAACTCCAACGATATTTACCCCATTGGGGCCGATAGTACCCTGCCCTTTGAACAGGACCGCGATCTATTTTATCTGAGCGGTGCAGATCAGGAAGAAACGATTTTATTGTTGTTCCCGGATGCAATGGATTCGAAGCATAGGGAAATTCTTTTTGTAAGGGAAACCAATGACCATATTGCCGTTTGGGAAGGAGCAAAGCTCACCAAGGAAAAAGCGACCGAAGTATCGGGAATAGAGACCGTGTATTGGCTTACCGATTTTGATAAGATCTTTTTTGACCTGATGACCGAAGCCGATACGGTATATTTCAATACCAATGAGCATTACCGCCAGGCCGTGGAAACCCAGACCCGCGAAGATCGGTTTATTGAAAAATGTAAAAAAGAGTATCCGGCGCACCAATGGGCAAAGAGCAACCCTATTTTGCAGAATATTCGAGGGGTAAAGGAGCCCGAGGAAATTGAGTTGATGCAGAAGGCATGCGACATCACGGAGAAAGGATTCAGGCGTATATTGGAGTTTGTGAAACCCGGCGTTTGGGAGCACGAAATGGAAGCGGAATTCCTGCACGAATTTATGCGGAACCGTTCCAAAGGCTTTGCCTACAGCCCGATTATTGCCTCTGGGAACAATGCAAATGTTCTACACTATTTGGAGAACAACCAAGAAGTGAAGGATGGTGATATGATCTTGTTGGATCTTGCCGCCGAATATGCCAACTATTCCAGTGATATGACCCGGACCATTCCTTCCAATGGAAGATTTACCGATAGACAAAAGGAAGTGTACCGTGCAGTACTACGTGTAAAGGACCAGGCCACTAAAATGTTGGTGCCCGGTACCATTTGGGCCGAGTACCACAAAGAAGTGGGCAAGCTGATGACTTCCGAGTTGATGGGTCTGGGCCTATTGGACAAGGCCGATGTACAGAACGAAAACCCGGATTGGCCTGCGTACAAAAAATACTTTATGCACGGGACCAGTCACCATATAGGATTGAACACTCACGATTACGGAGAATTAAAAACACCGATGAAAGCCAATATGGTATTTACGGTGGAGCCCGGAATCTATATCCCGGAGGAAGGAATGGGCATCCGTTTGGAGGATGATGTGGTCATCCAAGAAAATGGAGAGCCATTTAACCTCATGCGCAATATTCCTATCGAGATCGAAGAAATCGAAGGGTTGATGAATAAAAAATAGTCCCCATGAAGTTCCTGTCCTTATTGATCCAACAATCCAACATTGAAAAAAAGATGGCGGAAGCTCCCGACGGCTCATACGAAATAGGTGTGGTGATCGGGAGCTACCTCCCTTTTGTGGTTTTGGCGGGGATCGCCTATGCCATTTATCACTATAATAAAAAGAAACGGGGCCCGCAATAAACGTAATGGGGTCCAAACCATCGATCATCCATCATCAATCAAAAAACAAACAAATGAAAATTGTAGATCTCTCGAAGCCTATTCGGTACAATAGGAACGACCCTTGGTTTATGAAAGTCAAGATCAAACATAAACCGCACCATAAGTCAAAGTGGCTTTTGCGGGCCATGGGATTGCCCTTTAAATTCTTTCCAAAAGGATTCCATGGATGGGCCGACGATACCATTGAAAAAATGGGCGTCCATTCCACTACCCATATCGATGCGCCTTGGCATTACTCCCCAACAGTTGATGGCAAGAAGGCGAAGACTATAGATCAGGTGCCATTAGACTGGTGTTTTGGAGAGGGCATCGTAATCGATATGAAACACAAACAGGATTTTGATCCCATAACCGTTGCCGATATTCAATCTTTTTTGAATGAAAATGGGTTGGACTTACAACCTGGAATGATAGTTCTGATAAAAACAGGGCGGGATAAATTCAATGGAACCAAAGACTTTCATAAAAAAGGTACGGGCATGAGCGCCACTGCTACCGAATGGCTTATAGACAAAGGCATAAAAGTAATGGGAATCGATTCTTGGGGTTGGGACCTGCCTTTGCCCTACATGTTGAAAAAGGCCAAAGAAAGGGGTGATTCGGAATACTTTTGGGAGGCTCATTTGGTAGGTCGGGAAAAGGAATATTGCCATATGGAACAATTGGTCAATTTGGACGCATTGCCATACGCTGGTTTTAAGGTGGCCGTATTTCCCCTAAAAATAGTTGGTGCCTCCGGAGCACCGGCAAGGGTAGTGGCCATGTTGGAACAAACCTAAATTTATGGGCGTCAAGCTTATTTGCGTATTGCCTTTAAAACAGCAAGCGTCATAGTTCCTGCGAGGTATTTCACGAAAAAAGCATTTCTTTTTCTCTGTTGATCCATGTATTGCTTGTCCTTATTGTGTAAGTAGCAGTGCAGACTGATCTTGGATGACAAGATCAACTTTATCCCTTGTCGCGTAAAACCCTTTCCTTAAGGTGAGGGATGTAAGCGTTTTTTAACTGGGGGTCTTTTGGTCCTCTATGTACTTTTTTACCGTTTCAAGGGGTGCGCCCCCGACACTCCCGGCAAAATAACTTGGGGACCAAAGGGCCCCTTTGTAACATTTCTTGGAAAGTGACGGGTAATTCTGTTTCAACCTTCTGGAGGATACCCCTTTGATGGAGTTGACCAATTTGGATATCTGTACCTTGGGGTGGTATTCCACCAGCATATGCACATGGTCGGGCTCCCCGTTGAACTCCTTCAAAACCGCCCCTTGTCCT
>JANSXF010000018.1 GCA_024743095.1 Flavobacteriaceae bacterium | reverse complement strand
TTTGAAAATAATGATGGATTCCACTGCCCTTGAGCTTTTTTGTCTGTACTTCCTGAAATCCATTCGTGATGATGTGCATCCTATATTTTGGAAAAAGATATTCCAAAGTTTCCAACGTATTGGGCAACAAATGGTTGAAAGATGACAGGTGGGCGATATATTCGTGGGCCAACATGTCGATAACTTCGTCCGGCACATGCTCACCTAGTTTATCAAACGTCTGCTTTAACCGCTGGTATCTTAGCTCGGACTTTTCAATTCCATTTTGCCGGTACAATGCCCACATTTGCATATTGATGGGGGCGTAAACCTCCAAAAAGTCGTCCAAGTCTACAGGAACCCTATTTTCTACCAAAATTTTGGCAAAAGTCAAGGCGGAGTTCTTTTCAAAATCCCATAAAGTGTGATCCAGATCAAAAAAAATATCGGTCACTTTATAATCAAACATAATATCGCTTTAAAAGGGATTGATACAGATCCATCCAATCCAACTGTTGTTTTCCTCCCAAGAGCTCGTTCGAGAACACAAGAATGAAATCGCCCTTGACCTGTTTCACCAAACGATACACCCGGTCCATCTTCTCAAAAACCTCTTCTTTGCTCTTGTACTTGACCAAAGCGTAATCGTGCATGGCAAATGGATGTATTTTAATGGGTTGCCTTACCTCGGTATTGATATCGTAAAAATAAAACGGCGTACAGGTACCTGCCCTAAAACCGATTTCGTGGGTATAACCCATGGAAAAGTCATCGGTAAATTCGGTTTCCACCAAATTCCGATAAGTAGCGGGAACATTAACCTTATTGTAGCGTAACCGTGCATAACTAATGGGCCTATTGATCAAATTCCCCAACTGCTTTTTTTCCTCCCGGAGCACGTTCTTATCATAAGATGATATAAACGAGGTGCTCAGGGACACAGCACTATAATCTGCCACGGATTTTATGAGATAGCGAAACTTATTGTTGTTGGTAGATACGTTTTTATCATGCGCCGAATGCTTTGCAAACTGAAAAAAGAACATGGTCTTAATGGGAAACTTTTTATGGATATCCACCAGTTCAAAAAAATTATCGTACGGATCTTTTTTGAGTCTCATCATCACCGAAAAGCGATCCAAGACGTCCCTAAACCTAAAATTTCCCAAATCCAATAAAAGTCCTCCAATACTACGGGCAATCCCTCTCATGGCATACGCATGTGAAGTTGTAACATTTATAATCGAAGTAAAACGATAGTCCTTTTCCTTATTCCCCAAATCGGGGAACCTTTCCTTTAAAACATCCAATAGCTTGTAGGCCCAAAGGTCCACGACGGGAAGTTCCAAAAAATTATTCTGATAAGCTATACTTTCCTTCACAGGGAATCTGCCCACACTGTCCTTAACATGGGGCAAGTATTCTTCGTAACGGCTCAAAAGAAAAAAACTGGCAGAAAAAATATCAAAAGGAACGGTACTCTTTTCCCCCGATGAAAAAAAACAGGGAAGCCCGTCCCAATCCGACACTTTTACCTCTAAATCATTAATGCCCTGCTCGAACAAGAGATCGTTGCTTCGAATAAAGAATTCGTTCTGTAGTGGTTGTTTGGAATAGGTCATTTTAGGTCCGTTATGCTTAATGAACTCCTCGACCTTTGTGGTGAAACCCATTTCCACTCCCAAGATTTTTTCAAAAATCTGCTTGGCGGTATAGGTTAATCGATTGGTTACCTTATGGGTGAAAATCAACAACATGGCTAAAGTATTCCTTTGTCGGCAAAACTTACATATTCCTGCTGTGCCAATATTAAGTGGTCCAAAATTTTTATGTCCAAGGCATCAGCTGCCGTTTTTAATTTTTGTGTGATTTGCTTGTCCGCGGTACTGGGCAATAGCGTTCCCGACGGATGGTTATGCGCCAGAATAATACCAACAGCACCTATTTCCAAGGCTTGCTTCAGCACAAGCCTCACATCCACCAAAGTTCCAGTAATACCACCTTTGCTCAATTGAGTTTTATGCACAACTTTATTGGAGTTGTTTAGGTATACGATCCAAAATTCTTCGTGGGGAAGTTCACCAATCAGTGGATAAAGTAGCTCAAAGGCATCGAAACTGCTCTGTATCTTGATTATTTTGGAAGTATCTTCCAATCTTCTTCGTCTACCCATTTCTAATGCGGCCGCAATTGTTACCGCTTTGGCCTCTCCAATTCCCTTGAAGCGCATAAGCTGGTTTACCGAGAGCTTGCCCAGCTCATTAAGATTGTTGTCCACGGAGGCCAGTATACGCTTGGAAAGTTCTACCGCACTCTCGTTTCTACTTCCTGAACCTATTAAAATAGCAATCAGTTCGGCATCTGATAGCACAAAACTGCCCTTTTGCACAAGCTTTTCCCTTGGCCTATCATCGTCGGCCCAGTTTTTTATGGAAAATGAAGCTATTTTTTCTTGCATGCGCTAAAGATAGGAGAATAATTTTATGTAATTTTCAATATAAATCCTTCATTATGAAATCCCTTTTCAATACTGAAGCTTACGAGGAAGTTATAACAAGAATACATCAACTATCAGAGTCTTCGGAAAGGCAGTGGGGAAAAATGGAAGTTGCACAAATGCTTCACCATTGTCAATTTCCGCTCAAAATATCACTAAAAAGACATAAAACTGGCGGGAATCCCAATTTTCTTCTGAAAATTATGGGCAAATTCTTCAAAAAAAGCCTGTACAACGATAAGCCTTGGAGTCACGGTCTACCAACTGCAAAAGGCCTGAAAGTGACAGAGGAAAAGAGTTTTACAGAAGAAAAGGATGCTTTGCTGGATTTGGTATCCGATTTCCATCAAAAAAAAGACAAAAAGAAATGGGACCCCCATCCGGTATTTGGCTCTTTTACCCCAGAGCAATGGGGACAAATGCAATACAAGCACCTTGACCATCATTTAAGGCAGTTTGGAGTGTAGTCCTTATTTAAAAACAGCTATTGCCTCATAAAACTCTACTTCGTCCACTCCCATTTGTTGGCAAATCCATTTGGCTCCCGCCAAATTGCCCAAAGCTGTTTTGCCCGATATTTCCAAGGGCATTTCCCCATCGGGAGTATCCAGAAATACTTGACCGTCCTCTTCTATATATTCTGGAACAACATAGGGTAGTTTTCTTATCGGGTTTTCCGATGCTTCCACTCGCATTTTCACTTCAGCATCCTCATCATTATATGTAATGCTTCCGCCCTTTACAATACTATCCACAAAAATGTCGTACTGTTCCGTGTAGGTTTCAAAATTGGTATAGAGACTGTTTTCCTCAAATTGGATATCGCTCAATAGGGCAATGTTAGGCTGGTATTTATGGAATTTTGGAGCCGTGTCAAGTACTGATGAAGGGGTATCATCGGCCTCAATAACGACAAAATCATTGGTATCGGTGAGATGTATCCCATTCGGAACAGATACGGCGTAATCCACCTCGATATCGTTGTATTCCATAACATGCAAGATCATAGAGACCACTTCGCTTCTGTTTTGACTGCCTGCTACAACTACACGTGTTTTTAACTTGTTGAGTTCAAACAAGAAATCAGGATAAGCAACCACCCTTAAACCCAATTCTTGGGCCTTCAGCAATTCTAGGTTATCTTGTTTTACCGTAGTGCCCAATACCACTATGTCCAAATCCGGACTGATTTTATCCGAAAACCAACCTGCCCCACTGGAAGTCAATCCTTGATCTTGCATGATGGCCTTCAACGATTCATCAAAAAGTTCATCGCTCCCGGTTACCGTATCTCCATTCTTATGTAGGGAAACCGCCAGATTAAACATTTCCATTTCTCCCAAACCTATAAAGTGTACCTGCATCGATTCAAATTAGGCTTCAAAAATAGCCAATGCCGCTGCCATTACAAATTCGGAAACCCTAGATTAATGCCTATCTTGGTGGTAAAATTTGAGAACAATGAACTTATCGGAAATAAAGTCCAAAGAAATTATGCCTGGTTACCATGGCAAATTGGTGCACGGGGAGCGCGCATGAGTTGGGTGTTTTGGGATGTAGACGAGCATGCCGAAGTACCAGAGCACCAGCATGATCACGAACAAATAATGCACGTGATGGAAGGAACATTTGAATTCACCTTGAACGGGGAGAAAGGCACTTACACTGATGGGGACATTGTGGTGATTCCATCTAACGCACCGCATAGCGGAAAAGCATTGACACCATGTAAATTAATGGACATTTTTAGTCCGGTAAGGGAAGAATATCGTTAAACCATGAACATATCACTAAAAGGAAAAAAGGCTCTAGTAGGCGGGAGCAGTAAGGGAATAGGAGAAGCCATAGCAAGGCAATTGGCCGAAAGCGGCGCCAGCGTGACTCTTATGGCCCGAAGTGAAGGACGAATGAAAGAACTCATCCATGAAATGGACAGTTCGCAAGGACAAACACACCAATACCTTTCCGTGGACTTCACCAATTTTGAAGCCTACAAAACAACCATCACCGAATACTTCGCCTCCAATACCGTAGATATTTTGGTGAACAATACCCAAGGGCCCGAAGGTGGCGGTGCACTAGAAAAGAATGTCGAAGATTATCAAAATGCTTTCGATCTCCTTTTTAAGTCGGTGGTGTACACTACGGAACTCGCTTTAAAACATATGCAGGAAAACAAATGGGGCCGCATCATTAATATAGCTTCTATTTCGGTAAAGGAACCCTTGAACTATTTAGCGCTTTCCAATACCATTAGAGCGGCAGTGGTTACGTGGGCCAAAAGTTTGGCTTACGATGTGGCAAAAGATGGTATTACAGTGAACAGCACGCTAACTGGTTACTTTGATACGGATCGAATTGCCCAATTAAATTCCAAAAAAGCTGAAAAGTTAGGAATTTCTTTTGATGAGGTTCGTTCCAATATGGAAGAACAGGTTCCTGTAAAAAGAATTGGGGATCCAAAAGAATATGGATACTTGGTTGCATTTTTGGCCTCTGACCAAGCTGCTTTCATCACTGGAACCAATATTCCTATTGATGGGGGCTTGTTGAAATCACTTTAAAAAACTGGCTCCCAGTAAATTAAATCTTACCAAAAAAATTATCACATATTCAATTTTTGAATACTTTTAATGTGTAACCAATAAAATTTACACTTATGAATTCAAAAGTTTTTATGGTGGTTCGTATCCTATTGGGGGTGTTCGTCATCATTTTTGGTACCAACAAACTCTATCCATTCCTTCCCGCTCCCGAAGAAATGTCCGAGGGAATGATGGCTTATTTCACAGGGTTGACAATGTCCAAAACTCTAATATTAGTGGGATTGGTAGAAGTGTTGTCAGGCATTTCCTTTATTTTGAATAAATATGGAGCCTTAATGGCAGTTATATTGATGAGTGTATCGGTATGCGCTGTTTTGGTTCACCTAACCATGGCAATGGAGTCCATAGTGCCCGCACTTGTGCTATTGATCTTGAATATAGTGGTCCTGATAGGCTACAAGGACCGTTACAAGGACATTTTAAGACCTTAAGCAAAAAACCTCCAATTTACGGAGGTTTTTTTATAAACTCATTTTATCCTTGAAAATATAGGATTGCCTTCGGGAAACCTCCACTTCCTCTCCGTTCTTCATGGTAAGCTTTAGCTTGCCATTGAACCATGGCACCACATTTTCAATATAATTTGTGTTGATGATTTGCTGACGGTTTGCCCTAAAAAAAGAATCTTCCGGCAGCTTTTCTTCTACTTGGTTCAGGGATTTGTAGAGCATCGGTTTTTTATCCTCAAAGAAAACGCGCGTATAGTTCCCTACAATTTCAAACAGGGAGATGTCCCCTATTTTCACTAACCAACAAGCTTCTCCGTCCTTGATAAAAATTTGACTGTTCTCGGTCAATTTTTTAGTGTCGGGGCCATCTTCCTGTACGGATGCCATTTTGGTACGCACTTTTTCCAAAGCCATATCAAACCGTTTATTGCTTACCGGCTTTAGCAGATAATCCAAGGCATTGTATTCAAAAGATTTTATGGCATACTCATCATAGGCAGTGGTAAAAACGGTAATGGGCACGTCGTCCAGCATTTCCAACAGATCAAATCCGTTTTTTTCTGGCATATTGATATCAAGGAACAACAAATCCGGTGATTCTGATTCAATTAATCCGACACCATCATCTACATTACTTGCTTCGCCAATAAGCTCCACATCATCATGTAGCTTAATGAGCTCTTTAAGCTCGTTACGTGCCAATCGAGAATCCTCAACTATTACCGCTCTAATTTTCATACCAGTGGTATTTTGATTTTTGCCACTACTTCATCAGATATTTCCTCCAACTTAAAGGATGCTTTGTCCGAATAAAGCAATTTCAGTCGTTGCTCGATGTTTTTCAATCCCAATTTCGTGGAGTCTTCAGAAATATTGAGTTTCCCGGTATTACGGACCTCAATCAACAAATCATCGCCCCTTGTGATAATAGCCAACAAAATACGTCCACCATTTTTTAGATTGGATATACCATGCTTGGCCGCGTTTTCTATCAGTAATTGAATGATCATGGGCGGAATTCTAAGGTCCAACGTATTCTCCTCTATTTTTTTGACAAATTCCAAACGGTCTTCAAACTGAATTTTAGAAAGGTCGATATAGTTATCCACAACCTCCAGCTCCTCCCGAACAGGAATATCGTTAACGTTATTTTTGGTAAGGGAGTATCTAATGATTTCGGACAGCTTGGTAAGCATTTCTCTGGATTTTTCCACATCCTCCAGCATCAAACCACGAATATTATTGAGGCTATTGAACATAAAATGTGGATTGATTTGTCCCTTTAAAGTGTTTAATTGAGCCTGTTTTAAGGTTGTGTTCAGCTCCAGTCTTTCTATTCTGTCCTGATTTAATTTCAAAAGCAACTTGATGACCAAATAAGTTATAGTCCATGCTCCTACCAAGAAGAGCGAATTCAAAACCTGAACCATGATTTTGTCATAGCCCTCGAACATTTGCATTTCGGCCTCGGTAATTTCAGGGCCAAATTTTATATAGATATATCCAAAAAAGACATTTAAAAGTCCGAAAATCGTTGAAGCCAGTAATATGGATACAATAATTTTCAGAACCTCTTTCCCCCCAAAGGAATCAAAATGAACATTTCTCTTAAGATACCAACGTAATATTGAAGTAGAAAATACGCCTATAAAAATTCCGACGACCACAGAGAAAATGGTCATCTCCAAACTTATATTTTGGGGAATCAAAGCTGCAATGGCATTTATAAACCCCCACCCCAATAATTGGAGCGTCCAAAATGCAATATTTCTCTTTCTACTACTTAATTCCATTCCATTGAGCCAAGTTTGCCCAAATTTACATTAAACCTATTCAGCATTGGTGCTACTGGGATTTTTATGCGGATTTTCTTTTAAATGGATTGCTACAGGATTTTTTCTGTGGTAAAAAGGCAACCCACAACATGGTCATCCCAGAATAGAAAAATGGAAAATACTCCATATATTCCCAGGTTTGATATCTTCCAAATATCCCTATGGAGACGCCGATTATCCCCATGGCCAAAACTACTTTCTGACTTGTTCTAAGCTTTTTCATATTGATTGATTTTTAAAAACGCTTTTAGCGGATTATAAAATAATACTTACTAAAATTGAGATGATCAGTTTGGCTAGTGCTATCATGATTGTTAGGTTTTAGAGTTTATTTCTAAAGCTAAAGTACAGGACAACCCTTGCTTGATGAAGCGATTTATGACAAGTGGTAATTTTGACAAACTGAACGGTAAAACCAGTTGCTACCGGTTTAAGATAGTGGTAAAGAACTAATTTTAAGGACTATTTTACCTTTGGAGGAAATTTTGAGAATACTTTTTTTACCACGGCACGTAGTTTATCCTCTCGCATACTTGGCGATGCATTCTCTCTAAGACCACTCTGAGCGACTGCTTGCCAAACCAAGGCATCACGTTGGGCATCCACCAAATCGATTTGGATACTGCGCTGCATGTCGGGACCTCCCAATGGCAACCCAACAGAAATGCCACCGCCGACATTTCTACCGCCGCCACCAAGTCCAACACCTACATTGTTATTGGGCGCACTCCTGTATTCATTGCTCATGATGTTGATCAAGAGCTCAGGTTCTTCGGCCAATCGATAGCCTCTGGCTTTTAGGGTCGAATCCAACGCATTGAGCAATCTTTTTTCATCCAGTTGGCTCAATCCAGATTGCATATCGGAATAATAATTGTACGTGGAGTAGCTTGCAAAATCAACCGTACTATCATAATCATAGTTGACCTTAACGGAACTACACGATACCAACAGAACAACCAAAATTAAGGAAAGTAAATAACGCATAATGAACATTTGGATCCTCCTAAATTTAATCAATATATTGATTGGAAGGAAGATGACAGGTTGTTATTCGTTCAACAACTTCCAAAGTCTATCTTTAAGCTGTTGAATTCCCAATCCGCTCACAGAAGATATAAACATGTAGGGAACATCCTTGAAGTCTTCTTTCATGTCCTTGTCCATTTCGGCGATAAGTTCTTGGTCCAACATATCGCATTTGGAAATGACCACCAAGCGCCCTTTGTCCAACAATTCGGAATTGTACCTTCTTAACTCATCCAAAAGAATATTGTACTCTTGGCTGATATCCTTACTATCGGCGGGTATCAAAAATAACAGTGTGGCGTTACGTTCAATATGTCTCAAAAAATAATGTCCCAGTCCCTTTCCTTCTGCGGCGCCCTCTATAATACCTGGAATATCCGCCATCACAAAACTTTGAAAATCACGGTATTCCACAATACCCAGGTTTGGTTTTAGCGTGGTAAACTCGTAATTGGCAATTTTTGGCTTGGCCGAAGTCATTACCGAAAGTAATGTTGATTTTCCAGCATTGGGAAAACCGACCAAGCCTACATCGGCCAATACCTTAAGTTCAAGTGTCAAATGTCCTTCTTGCCCTTTTATTCCTGGCTGTGCATATCTGGGGGTCTGGTTGGTCGCACTTTTAAAGTGCCAGTTCCCGAGTCCGCCCATACCTCCTTCAAGCACAATTTTCTCTTCCCCGTCTTCGGTAATCTCAAAAAGTATCTCGTTGGTTTCGGTGTCCCGCACTACTGTGCCCAACGGCACTTCCATATACACATCCTCCCCGTCTGCACCAGTACTTCGGCTTTTGCTTCCGTGTTCGCCGTGGCCGGCCTTAAAGTGCTTTTTGAACTTAAAATGGACCAGTGTCCACAAGTTTTTGTTCCCTTTGACTATAACATGACCTCCTCGACCACCATCACCACCATCGGGACCTCCTTTGGCAACATACTTTTCACGACGTAAATGCGCAGATCCCTTGCCCCCGTTTCCGGAAGAAATGTGCACCTTTACATAATCGACAAAATTTCCTTCGGTCATATTCTAAATATAAAAAAGTCTTTGAGGAAATCAATTAAAGGGAATCGATCACCTTGCTCAAGCGACCTGTAATCTCATCAATATCACCTATACCGTTTACTGAATGGAATTTTCCCTGCTTTTCGTAGTAGGCTTTTAAGGGAGCTGTTTTTTCATTGTATTCATCAAAACGGTTACGGATTTTGTTTTCATCCTGATCATCGGAACGACCGCTACTTTTACCACGCTCCAAAAGGCGAGCAACCAAAATATCATCCTCAGCTTCCAAAGCAATGGTTGCATTGACTTTCATATCCTTGGATTCCAAGAAGTTGTCCAATGCTTCTGCTTGGGCAGCAGTTCGTGGGAAACCATCAAAAATAAAACCTGCGGCATCCGGATTCTTTTCGACCTCGTCCTTCAACATATCGATGGTCACCTCATCGGGAACCAAATCCCCTTTATCGATGTAAGACTTGGCCAAATTTCCAAGGTCTGTTCCGTTTTTGATGTTATAACGAAAAACATCCCCTGTGGAAATATGTTTCAAATTATACTTTTCCTTTAGGAAACCTGCTTGGGTCCCCTTCCCTGCTCCTGGCTTTCCAAAAAGCACTAGGTTGATCATATCTGTTTGATTTAATTGGTATACTTCTCTAAGGTTTCGGCCCAGCTCGTTATAATCAAGCCCATACCCTACAATAAAATGGTCTGGAATCTCAAGACCCACGTAGTCTATGGCATATTCACCGTTATAAATATCGGATTTATAAAAGAGCGTGCCGATTTTAAACTCCTTTACATTGGTATTGGAAAACAAGTGGACCAACTCCTTCAATGTACGGCCCGTATCCACCACATCTTCCAAGATTATCACACTCTTTCCTTCCAGCTCCTCCGGTACATCCAAGAGCGTTTCCACAATCCCGGTCGACGTTAGACCTTGATAAGAACTTAAACGCACAAATGAAACCTCGCACGGGTATTGATAAGCCTTGAGAAAATCGGCAACAAACATAAAGGCCCCATTGAGCACACCCACAAACAAGGGTGTTTCACCCTTATAATCAGCTGCAATTTCCTTGGCCATTTTATCAATGGCCGCAAGGATTTGTCCTTCCTTTAAATACGGCTTAAAAACTTTATCGTGGAGCTTAATCAATGTGTTCAAGTTATGGTCAGGTTGGCAAAGATACTATTTTTAAAGCTGCTAAAACCTTACATCTTTTATACCCTCGTGGATTTCATGTATTTTTGCCCACATTCAATTTACAAATCAATGCAATTTTTCTCTTCCGACTTTAAACTGGGAATTTTAGGTGGTGGGCAACTGGGCAAAATGATGCTCTACGAAACCAGAAAATGGGATATACGAACCAAGGTAATGGATGCCTCTCCCGAAGCTCCATGCAAAATAGCATGCAACGAATTTGTGCTGGGCAGTTTGATGGATTTTGACACGGTGTATGCCTTTGGGAAAGATGTTGATGTACTCACCATCGAGATTGAAAATGTGAACCTCGATGCTCTTGAAAAATTGGAGCATGAAGGAAAAACAGTTTATCCACCGACCAAAACCTTAAGGACCATCCAGAACAAGGCCGTTCAAAAATTGTTCTATACCGACCATGGAATCCCAACGGCTCCTTTTACCCGCTTTGCCTACACATCGGAAATCGAGGACAGCATAAAAAATGGCGGACTTTCCTTACCATTTGTTTGGAAGAGCGCACAATTTGGGTATGATGGCCAAGGGGTAAAAGTTGTCCGGAAGATGGAAGACCTCAAAGAACTGTCCAATGTGGAGTGTATTGCTGAAAAGATGATCGATTTTAAAAATGAATTGGCGGTCGTGGTGGCACGCAACTCAAAAGGTGAGGTTAAAACATATCCTGTGGTGGAAATGGAGTTTCATCCAGAAGCCAATCAAGTGGAATACGTAATCTGTCCTGCACGGATTGATGATGCCATAGCCAAAAAAGCACAAGAAATTGCTTTAAAGGTTTCGCATCACATGAAGCACGTAGGACTGCTGGCCGTGGAGATGTTCCAAACCAAGGACGACCAAATTTTGGTCAACGAATCTGCACCAAGACCCCATAACAGTGGCCACTACAGTATTGAAGCTGCTTACACCAACCAGTTTGAACAACACATCCGCGCTATTTTAGGTCTACCACTTGGAAAAACCGACAGCAAAGTAGCAGGAATTATGGTTAACTTGGTAGGTGCGGAAGGCCATACGGGCGATGTGGTTTATAAAAACATTGAAAAAATACTGGAGATGGAAGGGGTTACACCGCACATTTATGGTAAAAAGAAAACAAGACCTTTCCGTAAGATGGGACATGTAACCATTGTGGACGAGGATATGGCCAGGGCCCGAGAAGTGGCACAGCAGGTAAAAGAAACCATTAAAGTAATAAGCAAATAAGATATGAGCAAAGTAGCAGTAATCATGGGAAGTACGAGTGACCTTCCCGTTATGCAGGACGCCATCGATATATTAAAGGAACTAGGTGTGGAGGTGGACGTGGACATTGTTTCCGCCCACAGAACACCCGAAAAGCTCTTCAGTTTTAGCAAGAGTGCCCATACCAATGGCTATTCTGCAATTATTGCCGGAGCAGGTGGAGCAGCACATTTACCGGGAATGGTGGCATCGTTATCGCCACTCCCCGTTATCGGAGTACCCGTAAAAAGCAGCAATTCCATTGATGGTTGGGATTCCGTTTTGTCCATTCTCCAAATGCCGGGCGGTGTTCCTGTGGCCACAGTGGCCTTGAATGGGGCCAAAAATGCCGGTATCCTTGCCGCACAGATCATAGGAAGTTCCGACAGTGAGATTATGGACAACATAATTTCCTATAAAGAGGGACTCAAGGAAAAAGTCATCAAAGGTGCAGAAGAGGTAAAGAAAACCTTTTAGAAAAAATCATGTTTGGTTATGGACTATAATCAAATTGGCATATTGTTGGGGATTTGCGGCATTGCCTTTTTTGGCTTCACGCTGCCAAAAGTTCGAAATCCATACATAAGAGGACTATGGAAAAGTGGTCTCTTGGTGTTTATCATGTATGCCGCACTATTGATTTTTATTGAAACACGCTGGCAATTCATTTCGGATTATGCCAGTACGTACGATTTAAACGGAAATGGCTTTGTTGATCTCAATGAATATTCTGAGGAAGCCATTGCTGCCATGAACAGAAAAACCTATGGTTCAACCATCAGGAGTTACGCTCCACTTACCATGGCCGTAATTTCATCCATTATCGGTTTTGCCTATTTGTTGAGCGATTGGGCCGTAACTCGTTTTAAAAACAAAGAACAGAAGAAACAACTATGAACAATCCATTATTGGAGCCCTTTAATCAAGCTCCTTTCTCCAAAATAAAGAACGAACATTTCATGCCTGCTTTTCTTCAGGCCATCGGGGATACCAAAAAGGAAATCGATGACATTGTAAACAACCTGGAACCCCCGACTTTCGAAAATACTTTGGAAGCCTTGGATTTTTCCGGACAACAATTGGACCGTATCTCCAGCATATTTTTCAATTTGAATTCTGCAGAGACCAATGAGGAAATTCAAAAGATAGCCCAAGAAGTATCACCAATTTTATCAGAGTTCAGCAATGATATTACGTTAAACGAAGGTCTTTTTTCTCGTATCAAAACCATTTACGAACAACGCGATTCCTTGGATTTGACAACCGAGCAGCTGACACTTCTTGAAAAGAAATACAAGAATTTCAGTAGAAACGGGGCCAACCTAAAGGAAGAAAACAAAAAGCGCCTACGTGAAATCGATGCCGAGCTATCCAAGTTGAAGCTCACATTCGGAGAAAATGTATTGGCAGAGACCAACAACTACCAAATGTTGCTGACCGATGAAGAAGATGTGGACGGATTACCAGAAGGAACCAAAGAGGCAGCAACCCAATTGGCAGAATCCAAAGGCAAAGAAGGCTGGATGATTACCTTGGATTATCCAAGCTACATCCCCTTTATGAAGTATGCCAAGAATCGGGAATTGCGAAAGGAACTTTCCATGGCATTCGCCAGCAAGGGTTTCCACGGTAATGAACTGGACAATCAGGAAAATGTTAAACGCATCGTAAATCTTCGTCACGAGAGAGCCAATCTTTTGGGGTATAAAACCCATGCAGATTTTGTTCTGGAAGAGCGCATGGCAGAGACTCCCGAAAAAGTAAAAGACTTTTTGAACGAACTTTTGGAAAAGGCCAAACCTGCTGCAGAAAGAGAGTTCCGCGAGTTAGAAGCCTACGCTAAAGAATCGGACAACATTGACCGTTTGGAAAAGTGGGACAGTGCCTACTATTCCGAGAAATTGAAGCAAAAGCTTTTCAATCTGGATGATGAAAAATTGAAACCGTACTTCAAGCTGGAAAATGTCATCAACGGGGTTTTCAAAGTTGCTGAAAAACTCTTTGGGCTTACGTTTAAAGAAGTGGACAACGTGGACAAATATCATCCAGAGGTCAAGACTTTTGAAGTATATGATAACGATGAATTTATTTCCTTGTTCTATGCCGATTTCCATCCTAGGGCAGGAAAACGTGGCGGTGCCTGGATGACCTCCTACAAACCACAATACACGCTGAAGGGAAAAAACAGCAGACCGCATATTTCCAATGTATGCAATTTTACAAAACCGACAAGTTCAAAACCCTCACTGCTTACCTTTAATGAGGTTACAACACTTTTCCATGAATTTGGTCACGGACTTCACGGCATGCTAGCCAACACCACCTACCCTAGCCTATCAGGTACTTCGGTGTATTGGGATTTTGTGGAACTGCCCAGCCAAGTGATGGAAAATTGGTGTTACGAAAAAGAGGCATTGGAGCTTTTTGCCCATCATTACGAAACTGGGGAATCAATCCCTATGGAATTGGTAGAAAAAATCAAGGAATCCGCTACTTTTCAAGAGGGAATGGCTACCGTTCGCCAATTGAGCTTTGGTTTATTGGACATGGCATGGCACGAAAAAGACCCATCGGGCATCAAGGATGTAAAAGCCTATGAAGAGCAAGCCTTTGAAAGCACAAACTTGTTCCCCGAAACGCCGGAAACATGTATGAGCACCTCTTTTGCACATATTTTTCAAGGAGGTTATTCCTCTGGCTACTATAGTTACAAATGGGCCGAGGTCTTGGATGCAGATGCCTTTGCCTATTTTAAGGAAAATGGAATTTTCAGCAAAATGGTCGCAGATAAGTTCAAGGAGAACGTACTTTCCAAGGGAGGTACCGAGAATCCAATGGATCTCTACATAAAATTCCGTGGGGCCGAACCGAACGTCAACGCATTGTTGGAACGTGCTGGACTTTTGGAGACCAATAATTAAAATTGATTGAATACTAAAAAAAGTTAATACAAAATGTTCCCTGTCAGTCTGCTATCAAGGACACGTCCAACTCGTTTTAACCTGGAAAATATATGTCCAAAAAACCATTACATTTGGTAATTCGATAAGAATATGGCCAATCACAAACTTCAACCGGACAATTGGGTCGACCTGTATGCGGACTACCTGTTCAATTATGCAGTGTCGCGTGTAAGCGATGCCGAAATTGCCAAGGATTTGGTACAGGAAACTTTTTTTGCAGGTTTAAATTCCGCCAAGAATTTTAAAGGTGACGCCGCCGAAAGAACATGGTTGGTATCCATACTCAAGAGAAAGGTTATAGATCATTATCGAAAAATCAATTCCAAAAAAGGAAAGGCAGAGGTACACATTAATTACAGTTCCGATTCCGAAGCAGAAGGCGATTGGCTTGAACAACAGGTTGCAGACCCCTTCAGCAAGGATGGCGACAATATTTTGGAAAATGAAGAACTGGGTTCAGCCATTCAAGATTGTATCTCCAAATTGCCACAAAAACAGGCCTTGGCTTTTAAATTAAAGACTATTCAAGGCATGGGTACCGAGGATATTTGTAATGAACTGGACATAAATCCGTCCAACCTTTGGGTAATGATCCATAGGGCAAGGACATCGCTTATGGGTTGTTTAAACGAAAATTGGTTTTAGGTATGAAGATTTCATGTAAAGATGCATCATGTATTTGTGACAAATCCCAGTACAAGGAAGCTAGTTTTTTGGACATTGTAAAACTTCGCTTCCACCTTCTGTATTGCAAAGTTTGTCGTGGCTATTCCAAAAAGAATGGCGAGTTAACCTCATTGTGCGACCGAGCCGGACTGACCATGCTCTCGGAAGACGACAAAAAGAAAATGAAGAGGGAATTGGAAGAGAAACTCTAAAAATAATTCTCGGTCCACCAAAATAGACAAAACCAAAAAATCGGTATCGCCTCCACCCAGAACATCACAAAATATTTGGATTGCATTCGCTTTTTTGAAACCAGCACTAAAATAAGTGCTACGGACAAAATCAGTCGCAATATGATTTCATTTTGACGGATTTCGTCTTTCAAAAACGTGATCAAGAAAAAAATCAAGATAAGCCCAATCCCCAATCGGGAGGTATTTTTTATCCCCAAAACCTGCGGCAATGTCCGTAAACTTTTGTCGTCCCATTGTAAATCCCTTATTTCAAAAGGCAAAATTAATACCAGAACCAAAAGCATTCTTTGCATAAAGGTTACGGCAAAATCCCAGTCCAAGGTCATTTTTGCATCTAAAACAGGCAATAAGACCGAAAACCCAGCCCAGACAAAGGCTACGATATAAATTTTCAACCCTGCTAAATTCCTCAAGTTTTTGGCTCTGGGCAACAAAGGCGCCGCATACAGCGCGGACAACATCCCCAAAACAGCTGTCGCTATCCAGATATCGCTATTCAACCGAAGTAAAAAATAAATGGCAAAAACAAAACAAACAAAACTGAACATTTGGATTACTCTGTGATAGGCATTCGATACGATGAGATACTTGTATGCCTCAACGCCATACTTAATGAAATTGTAGCAAACGATAACACTGAAAAAAATAAAACCCATTAGATTGATCTCCGATGAACTTCCCAACAAATGGAAGGTGACGCCCGCCATAGAAATTACCGCAATGGCCACATGAATACTGGCATCCAAGTAAAAATCAAATATGGCTTTTAGGGTCCGCATGGAGATAAAAAATTATGCTTGGGCACTAAGGTTGATCGGTGGTTAACAACTTTGCTCCAGAGTCCATCAAAATTGGCTATTTTCATTGAATTAATCCCTAATTTTGTGCACTTTATTGGATTGAACATGAACACAGAGGTTTTTGCCGCCAGACACATTGGCATCACAGAAAGAGACTTGCCCCACATGCTCGAGACCATTGGGGTGGAAAGTATGGAACAGCTCATTTATGAGACCATTCCCGATGACATCAAACTAAAAAAAACATTGGACCTTCCCGAAGGTATCAGCGAACACGAGTTCCTGAGCCATCTGAACGAACTGGCCAAGAAAAACAAGGTTTTTAAGACCTACATTGGATTGGGATACCACGAATCGCTAACTCCATCTGTAATCAAAAGAAATATTCTGGAAAACCCAGGATGGTACACGGCCTACACCCCCTATCAGGCAGAGATTGCCCAAGGTAGGTTGGAGGCCCTTTTAAATTTCCAAACCATGGTCTCCGACCTCACCGGAATGGAAATTGCCAATGCTTCGCTCTTGGATGAGAGTACAGCGGCTGCCGAGGCCATGAGCATGTTGTTCGAGCTTCGTAGCCGTCAACAGAAAAAAAGCGGTTCGGTAAAATTCTTTGTGTCCGAAGAAATATTGCCACAAACGTTAAGCCTGTTGGAAACAAGAGCCATTCCTTTGGGAATAGAACTTGTAATCGGTGACCATGGGACCTTTGATTTTTCAGAGGAATTCTATGGTGCATTGCTACAATACCCGGGCAAGCATGGTCAAGTAAACGACTATGCATCTTTTGTTGAAAAGGCGAAGGAGAATGGGATTAAAGTGGCGGTAGCCGCTGATATTTTGAGCTTGGTACTATTGACCCCTCCAGGTGAATGGGGTGTGGATGCCGTAGTGGGAACCACCCAGCGTTTTGGGATTCCATTGGGATATGGTGGGCCACATGCCGCATTCTTTGCCACCAAAGAAGAGTACAAAAGAAGCATTCCGGGACGTATCATAGGTATCACTAAAGACACAGACGGTAACCCGGCGCTCCGAATGGCGCTTCAAACTAGGGAGCAGCATATAAAAAGGGACAAAGCGACCTCAAATATTTGCACCGCCCAAGTATTACTGGCCGTGATGGCAGGCATGTATGCCGTATATCATGGACCTGAAGGTTTGAAATATATCGCCAACAAAGTGCACAACAACACCAAAAAGCTGGTCAACACCTTGGAAGCTCATGGTTTTGAGCAAATGAACAGTGCTTATTTTGACACTGTTGAGGTGAAAGTGAAAGACAGCAACAACCTGAAAGAAGTTGCAGAAAGTAAAGGCATCAACCTTCACTATATCGACGGGAATACAGTTTCCATTTCTTTGAATGAAGCTGTTTCCAATGCGGATGTGGACACTTTGATTTCCTGCTTCTTGGAATCACATGATTTAAATGAAAAATCTTTGAGTGATGTTCAATTGGGCGAAGCTATTCCAACCAACCTTCAAAGACAAGCTCCATTTATGGAGCACGAAGTCTTTAACTCCTATCATTCTGAGACCGAGTTGATGCGTTACATCAAAAAATTGGAACGCAAGGATTTGGCATTGAACCAGTCCATGATTTCCTTGGGCAGCTGTACCATGAAGCTCAATGCCGCATCGGAAATGTTGCCATTGAGCTGGGGCGAATGGGGGAACATTCACCCATTTGTGCCTTTAAATCAGGCTGAAGGCTATCAAACTGTTCTAAAAGCTTTGGAAGAACAACTCAATGTGATTACAGGGTTTTCTGCGACCTCCCTTCAACCCAACTCAGGTGCGCAAGGAGAGTATGCAGGTCTTATGGTTATCCGTGCTTACCATGGATCCAGAGGAGATGAACACCGTAACATCTGTTTGATTCCGGCTTCGGCCCATGGCACCAATCCGGCTTCGGCCGTAATGGCCGGCATGAAGGTGGTCGTGACCAAAACGGATGAAAAAGGAAATATCGATTTGACCGATTTGGAAGAAAAAGTGAATCAACATGCCGAAAACTTGGCTGCTTTGATGGTCACCTACCCTTCTACTCACGGAGTTTTCGAATCATCCATAAAACAGATTACCAAACTTATCCACGACAATGGAGGACAGGTTTACATGGACGGCGCCAACATGAACGCCCAAGTTGGATTGACCAATCCAGCAACCATTGGAGCCGATGTTTGCCACTTGAACCTGCATAAGACCTTTGCCATCCCACACGGAGGTGGCGGGCCAGGTGTCGGGCCTATTTGTGTGGCCGAGCAGTTGAAACCATTTTTACCGACCAACCCAGTGATTCCTACGGGTGGAGAAAATGCCATCACAGCCATTTCATCAGCGCCATGGGGAAGTTCTTTGGTTTGCTTGATTTCTTATGGATACATCAAAATGTTGGGTTCAGAAGGACTGACAAAAGCTACCAAGGCCGCTATCCTTAACGCCAACTATATCAAAGACCGACTTAAAGGTAAGTTTGATGTATTGTATACTGGTGAAAGAGGACGTGCCGCCCACGAAATGATCATTGATTGCAGACCCTTCAAAGCCAACGGCATTGAAGTTACCGATATTGCCAAGCGTTTGATTGATTATGGTTTCCACGCACCAACGGTATCATTCCCTGTGGCCGGAACATTGATGATAGAGCCAACGGAAAGTGAAAGCCGTTCAGAATTGGACCGCTTCTGTAATGCCTTATTGTCCATCAGAACAGAAATCGATGAGGCTACTGCCGAGGAGACGGACAATGTCCTGAAAAACGCACCCCACACATTGGCCATGGTTACCAGCGATTCTTGGGAGCACCCATATAGCAGGGAAAAAGCAGCCTTCCCATTACCTTATATTTCCGAAAACAAGTTTTGGCCAAGTATAAGAAGGACAGATGAGGCATTTGGGGATCGTAATTTAATGTGCACCTGTGCACCTATCGAAGATTACATAGAAGCCTAAAAACCATTATAAACATTAGATGAAAGCCTTGATTCTAGAAATAGACCAAGGCTTTTTTCGTATCCAGCAATATATAAGCTACCTTTTGAGCATTGTATATTTTATTATGCATGCATAATATATTCAATTCAACACCTTACCTTGTATTGATAACAAACCTCCGCACGACATGAAAATTGGCATAACAGGAACTGGAAGCCACATCCCTTCCATAATTACCAAAAATGAAGATTTTTTGAATCATGAGTTCATGGAAACCGATGGGTCCACCTTTGAACAACAGAACAATGTGATCATTGAAAAATTTGAAGCCATCACAGGTATTTCGAACCGAAGGTATGCTCAACCGGACCTGAAAACATCGGACATAGGTTTTTTGGCCGCTGAAGAAGCCATTGCCAGTGCCCGAGTGGAAAAGGAAGAACTGGATTACATTGTCTTTGCCCACAATTTTGGAGATCTTACCCAGGGAAGAATACAAGGGGACACACTACCGAGCCTTGCCACTCGCGTTAAGCATTTATTACGCATACAAAATCCCAAATGTGTTGCCTACGACCTTATCTTCGGTTGCCCCGGCTGGATAGAAGGTATGATTCAAGCTACCGCATTTATCAAAAGTGGTATGGCCAAAAAGTGTTTGGTCATCGGAGCCGAAACGTTATCCAGGGTAGTGGATCCGCATGACCGCGACAGCATGATTTTTTCCGATGGAGCAGGAGCTGCTATCCTTGAGGCCAATTCCCCCAATGGGGAGATATTATCCCATGCATCGGAAACGTACGCCAATGAAGAGGCTTACTATCTTTATTTTGATAAATCGAACAGCCCTTTGGAACCGAAGGACACCCGGTACATCAAAATGCAGGGGAGAAAAATATATGAATTCGCCTGCATCAACGTGCCCAAGGCAATGGCTTCTTGCCTAAATGATAGTGGTGTCACTATTGATGATGTCAAAAAGATTTTCATCCATCAAGCCAACGAAAAAATGGACGAGGCCATTATAAAAAGATTCTATAAAATCTACGGAAAAAACGTACCCCAAAATGTGATGCCGATGAGCATACATGACCTGGGCAACAGTTCGGTCGCTACGGTGCCCACACTTTATGACATGGTGCTTAAAGGAAAACTACCAGAACATGAAGTAAAAAAGGGAGACGTTGTTATATTTGCAAGTGTTGGTGCCGGAATGAACATCAATGCCATTGTATATCGATATTAAATGTACGAAAACAACTTTCCCAACAAACGCTACAAACATACCTTGGCGTTCTTGCAAAAACACATTGATACCTCACAGACCATTATAGACCTAGGGGTTAAAAATCCCTTTTCAGAAATAATGGAATCCAATGGGTACAGTGTTACCAATACCTCTGGAGAGGATTTAGATGTGGATTTTGAAAGCGTTGCACAATCCGATGCCGATGTGGTAACCGCCTTTGAAATCTTTGAGCATTTAATAGCCCCATTTAATATCCTAAAAGAAATAAAAGCGGATAAATTGGTCGCAAGCATACCAATGCGGCTATGGTTCGCACCTGCCTACCGAAGTAAAACCGACCCATGGGACAGGCACTATCATGAATTTGAGGATTGGCAGTTTGACTGGCTCTTGGAAAAAGCTGGATGGACGATAAAAGATTCCGCTAAATGGACCAACCCCACAAAAAAAATAGGTCTTCGCCCCATTCTCCGGTACTTCACAAATCGATACTATATCGTATATGCAGAAAGAACAAAAAACTAATTTGGGATAAGTCCCGAGATTTTTGGATTTTTAACCAATGCGCATCAGTATTGTTATTCCAGCTCACAATGAAGCAATTTTTTTACAAGATTGCCTAGATTCCTTTGTGGCCCAGACCTACTTGCCCAATGAATTGCTTGTTGTGGACGACAATTCTTCCGACAATACTTTTAACATTGCAAAAGACTACGCACAAAAATACAACTGGATAAAAGCCGTTCAGCGCAGCTCGTCCAACGAACATATTCCGGGCAAAAAAGTAGTGGACACCTTCAATTTTGGGTTAGAACAAACTTCAGATTTTGACCTTGTTGGAAAGTTTGATGCGGACATTATTCTGCCCGAAAATTATTTTGAACTCATCGTTAATCAATTTCAGGCCAATTGGAAACTCGGAATGTGCTCAGGCCTATTGTACATCAAAAAAAGTGATGAGTGGGTTTATGAAAACATCGCGGACCAAAATCATATCCGAGGACCAATCAAACTATACCATAAAGCCTGCTTTAACAAAATCGGCGGTCTACGTCCGGGAGTGGGTTGGGATACTGTGGATACACTTTTGGCCAAATACCACGGTTTTGACACAATGACGGTTCCTGAACTCAAGGTAAAACATCTTCGCCCAACAGGGCATGGATACAGCACCAAAAACTATCAATCCAAGGGTGTGGCAATGTACAAAATGGGCTATGGACCAATACTCACCAAAATCGCCGCATTAAAAATGGCCTGGCAGGCTAAAAGTCCGGGGTTATACTTCCAAGCTATGTTCGGCTATCTCCAAGCTTTTTTCCGAAAAGAGCCTAAATACGTTTCCAAAAAAGAAGGAAAGTCTATAAGGAACTATCGTTGGAGGGGAATTCTGTCCAAACTTCATTCTATTTAAACTCCAAAACCTCCCCAATGGGCTGGCCCGTGGTTCCACTTGGGAACGCAATGCCAAGCAACGCTGCTATGGTCGGTGCGATATCGGGAATCTCCGTGCGTTTTACCGTACTTCCCTGTTTAATGCCTTTACCATACAACAACAATGGCACATGAGTATCGTAGATTTGAGGCGAACCATGTGTAGAGCCTGTTCTACTGTATGAGATATAGCCCACATTGGGAACCAAAAGAATATCACCGGAACGCTTTTGGTTATAGCCATTCTGCAAAATGTATGGTATCCCTTCGTTATATTCGTTTTTCCACATTTGACTGGCCGTATAGACTTGACCAATACCCTCATAAGTCAATAATTCTCTTGCGATATCCTCTTGGGCATCTTCTAGCTTGATATCCAAATTAGCCAATATTTTATGGTCCAAAAACAATTGATAGTTGGAAAGGTCTCGTACCACATCCGTGGTCCCATATTTGTATTGAAGAAACTCTCCAAACTTTGCTTTCATACCGTTCATATCCAAATAACCGGCAGGAATCTTGGAGTCCATCAAATAAGAAGGAACATCAATGGCAGCATGGTCCGCTGTAAGGAACACCGTATACTCGCCTTCTCCCACCTTCTCATCCAAAGTAGAGAAAATACGGGCCAAATCTTGATCTAATCTTATGTAAGTATCCTCAACCTCCTTAGAGTTAACCCCAAAAAAATGACCTACATAATCCGTGCTGGAAAAACTAATGGCCAAGAAATCCGTGATGGTATCTGCTCCAAGGTCTTCACCTTCCAAAGCGGCCAAGGCAAAATCAGCGGTAATGCTATTTCCATAAGGGCTCCTTCTTATCAAATCGTACTGGCCGTTTTGATCCCAAATGGCGGGAAGATTATGAGGAAAAGTATTGCTGGTCTCCCCTTTTTGCAACCCTTCGTAATTATTGGCATCCAAACCACTTTCCACATACGTTTCAATAGGCTTTAGCGTATTCCATGGCTTTTTGTACGACTCTACAATATCCGAACTATTAAAGTCCACGACCCATTGGGGCAATTCATCCATATAATAGGTACTTGTTATCCAGTTGCCATCTTGCCCTCCCTCGAACCAGTATGCTGCATTTGCAGCGTGGCCTGCCGGAAGGATGGCTCCCCTATCTTTAAGGGCTATACCTATAACCTTTCCCCTTTTTTGGGTGTGTAAACGCAATTGGTCCGTAATGGTAGTGGTAAGCATACGGTGCGGCGACATTTTCCCGGCATCCGATGAAGTTCCTACAGAAACGTAACTATCGTCTCCCGCACAATACACATCTTCGCCTGATTCCTTATCGAACCAATCGTTTCCGATAATACCGTGCGTAGCTGGCGTAGTTCCCGTATACACCGAGGTATGGCCCGGTCCAGTGCTAGTGGGCGCATAGTTAAAATGGTTGTTTTTACAGTTGAACCCTTCGTTTACCAATCGCTTAAAGCCCCCTTCTCCGTACTGATTCCAAAAACGGGTGAGATAATCGTATCTCATCTGGTCTACCACAATGCCCACGACCAATTTAGGGGTTTGGGCAATAGGTGCTGGTGGTTGTACTTCCGCATCGTTCTTTTTTCTTCGCTGACCATAAGACATACTGATCATGCACAATGCTAAAATGGAAACTATAAGGTTGGTTGTTCTCATGTTATGGGTTTAATCAAATTAGGGCAAAACTATTGATTTATCCGGTTTTAAAATTTAAATGAAGGTTAAAAGCTGCACAATATTCTTATTTTTATCATCTCAAGTCCAAAAAACGCATGAAATACCTAGAAGCGATTGGAAAATACTTCATCATGGTTTGGGAAGTATTTAAAAAGCCTACCAAGTGGCGTATTATGAAAACCCTGATTCTCAAGGAAGTTGATGAGTTGGTCTTTGGGGCCATGGGCATCATTATATTCATCTCCTTTTTTATTGGGGGAGTTGTCACCATACAGACCGCCCTTAACCTAACCAATCCACTTTTGCCCAAAAGTCTTATTGGGTTCGCAGCAAGGCAATCCGTAATATTGGAATTTGCCCCGACCTTCACTTCTATAATAATGGCAGGAAAAGTGGGGTCATACATTACTTCGAGCATTGGTACCATGCGTGTCACAGAACAAATAGATGCTCTAGAGGTCATGGGGATAAACTCCTTGAATTATCTTGTATTCCCTAAAATCGTGGCCATTATGTTGTATCCCTTTGCGGTTACAATTTCGATGTTCGTAGGTATTTTAGGGGGATGGGTGGCCGCCGTATTCGGTGGCTTTGCACCAAGCGGCGATTTTATACAAGGACTTCAAATGGATTTTAATTCATACCACGTCACCTATGCCCTCATTAAATCGGTGGTTTTTGCTTTTGTAATCGCCACAGTGCCCTCTTATCATGGGTATTACATGACAGGTGGAGCTTTAGAAGTGGGCAAGGCCAGTACCACATCGTTTGTTTGGACCAGTGTTGTTATTATTATCGTGAATTATATTTTAACACAATTATTGTTGGGCTAATGATAGAGGTAGAAAACATACACAAATCGTTTGGGGACAATCACGTACTTAAAGGAATTTCAACAACATTCGAAAAAGGAAAGACCAATCTTATAATTGGCCAAAGTGGTTCAGGAAAAACGGTCTTCTTAAAATGTCTCTTGGGCCTTTTTGAGCCCGATGATGGAAGTATTTGCTACAATGGCCAAGTCTATTCCGAGCTTTCGGTAAAAGAAAAAAGGAACCTAAGACAAGAAATGGGAATGGTTTTTCAAGGGAGTGCTCTTTTTGATTCCATGACGGTAGAGGGCAATGTAATGTTTCCTTTGGACATGTTCTCCAAACAGTCGCAATCGGAAAAGCAAGATCGTGTGGATTTTGTTTTGAAACGGGTCAACCTAGTGGATGCACACAAACGATTTCCTGCCGAAATATCCGGGGGCATGCAAAAACGTGTTGCCATTGCAAGAGCCATTGTAATGAATCCAAAATACCTGTTCTGTGATGAACCCAACTCTGGACTTGACCCCAAAACGGCCATTCTAATCGACAACCTGATTCACGAGATCACCCAAGAATATGACATTACGACCATTATCAACACACACGATATGAACTCGGTAATGGAAATAGGGGAAAAAATAATTTTTCTAAAAAACGGACTCAAAGAATGGGAAGGCACCAATAAGGAAATCTTTAAGACCGACAACCAAGCAGTGACAGATTTTGTGTACTCCTCCGAATTGTTCAAAAAGGTTCGGCAAATGTATATCGAGGAACGGAATTGATCCAGACATCAGACATCAGACATCAGACATCAGAACATCTAAATAAATTAATCTGCCTCTTTAATTACCAAGGTGGAATCCTGAAGTCTCAACTTTAACCATGCCAACATTTTTTTGGTATCCGCTTCTTTTTGACTTGAGCTCAAGCCGCTTTTCCAATTCACCTCAAATACTGGCACGGTATCCAATTTTTTAAAATCGGTGCGTATTTGATAAGAGAACCCTAGGGCATCAATATTCTCATAATTCGCCTTAGCTTCTGCACTTATATTTTGAAAAGGAACCCGCCTACCCACATTTCTGGTCAACAATGCCAATTCTTCTTCAAGTAATCTTATCTGTTCGTCCTTGTTCAACAGTTCGGCTTTGTTTTTCTCATAAAGTTCGCTTACATAATTGAACTTTTCTTCTGAATCATCCCTTCCTCCTTGAATAATATGGAGTTCGGCGTCCTTAAGCCTGTTGTATTCATTCTTCTGTGTTCTCCATGTATTGATGATATTCTCCGGAACCAATTCATCGCCCATAAAAACCACTTCGATCATTGAGGTTCCATCATCCACATATTCCAATTTGGTGAGATTGTCCACATACCTTCCGGCACCATCAAACTGATATACCTCTACTGTACCTTGTAAAAACTCTTGTGCCTGTTTCATAAAAAGTGATTCCTGAAATACATTGTAAAACGTAAATCCGGCCGGAATCATCACCAAAATTCCCGTAATGGAAGCCAAACGGGCAATCAACCTCCTGCGTTGGGAATTGGCATACCGCACCATGGGAAATCTCAAGAACTTGATCACCAAGAAGGTAGCCAAGCCGATGAAAATCGTGTTGATGATGAACAAATACATGGCCCCAGCGGCATACCACGGTTTACCTATGGCCAAACCAAAGCCTACCGTACAAAGAGGAGGCATCAAGGCGGTAGCAATGGCCACCCCAAAAATAACACTGGCAATGGTACCCTTTTTTGCCCGGGCAATCACTAGCGCCAATCCACCAAAGAAAGCTATCAACACGTCCCGAATATCGGGTTTGGTACGTGCCAACAATTCCGAAGATTCATCACGCAAAGGAAAAAAGTAGAAAAACAGGAATGCTGTTATCACACTCAAAACCACCATTACGGTGAAATTCTTGAGCGACCTACGCAACGTATCAATATCATTTATGGCCAATGACATGCCCATTCCCAAAATAGGGCCCATCAGTGGGGAGATAAGCATTGCGCCAATAACCACCGCTGTTGAGTTTGCGTTCAACCCAATGGATGCAATGAAAATGGAGCACACCAAAATCCATGTGGTGTGGTTCTTAAAGGGAATATCCGCAATGATGGATTCCTTTGTGGCGGCGGCGTCCGTATTGGAACGGATTTCCAATAAATCCGAGAGGAATTTGCGCACGCTGCCCAAAAGCCCTTTAAAATCCTTTTTTACCTCATCTCCACTATCTTGATTGGGAGGTGTCGTTTCTGCTTCCTTTTTTTGTTCTTCGGTCATATGTTATGCAAATTGATCACCAAATTTCTCCTTCACTTGGGTCAATACTTTTTTAATATCCTGTTGTTTGTCCTTTGGATAAATTAGCAGCACCTCCTCTTTATCCACAATGATGTAATCCTCCAAACCATCAACTACAACTACCTTTCCTTTGGGAGATCGTATCATATTTCCCCTGGAATCCTCCAATAGGGTTTGGGCATTTACCACTGCGTTCTCGTTTTCGTCTTTCTCCAATTTATCATAAAGAGCGCCCCATGTACCTAAATCGTTCCAATCAAAGGTTGCTGGCAGGGTATAAATGGATTGGGATTGTTCCAAGATAGCATAATCAATGGATATGTTTTCTGCCTTGGCGTAGTTTTCTTGGATAAAAGCTTTTTCTTCGCTTGTATTGTAACAGGAAATACCTCCTCCGAATAGTTCATATTGATCTGGCTGGTATTTCTTGAAGGCTTTCACTATCGTTTCCACGCTCCACATAAAAATACCTGCATTCCATAGAAAATTTCCCTGTGCCAAAAATTCCTTTGCGGTTTCATAATCCGGCTTTTCCCTGAACTGTGACACCCTTTTAATGTTTTGGTCACTTCCTTTTTCAAATTCGATATAACCAAATCCAGTATTGGGAAAAGTTGGATGAACACCTAAAGTACATAGTGCGTTTTCTTCTTCACATTTACTGAAACAAGCGGTCACATCCTTTTCAAATGCATCTTCATCCTCAATCCAATGATCACTTGGGGCTACGATCATTACCGCATCGGGGTTCATTTTCTGAATCTTTAAGGATGCATACAAAATACAGGGTGCCGTATTTCGCATGGCAGGTTCCAGAACCACTTGGCCTTGTTTTACCATGGGCAATTGCTCCAACACCAAGTCGTTGTAGTGCTCATTGGTCAAAATCAGAATATTCTCAGTCGGAATAAACTTGTTCAAACGATCAAAGGTTTTTTGAATCAAGGTTTTGCCAGTTCCCAACATATCGTGAAACTGTTTTGGATTGGATGATGTACTTATGGGCCAAAACCTAGAGCCAACTCCTCCTGCCATTAAAACTGCGTAATAATTCTTGTTCATTTTGCTGTTTTTCTAATTAGAATGCTGGTTATCCTGAACCAACTCAACCTCCGCGTTTGGTTGAAACAAATATAATCTCCCGGTTGATAACTCCACACATTCGTACCGCTTTACTTTTTTATTTCCTTTTTTGAACAACTTGCCATTGTACAGTCTAAAAACACTGCCCGCAGGTAATTCGTAGACATAACTGTGTCGTCGTTCTTCCTCATCAAAAGCTTTAAGTGCAATGGACAACCTAGCGTCGGTGCTACTACTGGCTTTTGGGTTTTTAAAATGATTTGCAATTATGGGCAACAGTTGCGTTGGAAACACCTCTGGCCTAATAAATGGAACCATTAAGTGCTGAAAGGTACGCTTCCATTCCTCTCCATGGGGTTTTATTCGACGACCATACGTTTCAAAGGCCACCAAATGCGCTATTTCGTGGACGAGTGTAATGAGGAACCGGTATTTGTTGAGCGATGCATTGACGGTTATAAGATGCAATCCGTTCGGCAATCTGCGGTAATCACCATGGCGAGTAACACGGTGGTCGACAATTTTTAAATGTACCCCATGGGTTTTGATAAGTTCAAAGCAAGGAACTACTGCAAGCTCGGGAAGGTATTTTTGTAGGGTATCGCTCACTAGGAATAAAGGTACAGATTTATCCAAAGATTTTCGATAAAGATATCTACGGTGTACTATTGCTTACCTGCAACATTTTTCCATTGTAGAGTTTTTGACCTGTCAAAGCAAACTCCTTAATATATGTGGCCATCTCCAATGCAGTTACGGGAGCTTTGTACCCTGGAAAGGCCTCTTCCAACATTTCCGTTTGCACGGCACCCAAAGCCAATACGTTAAAACTCGGTCCTGTTTCCTTGTACTCTTCGGCCAAGAGTTCGGTCAACGTAATCACAGCACCTTTACTTGAACTATATGCCGAAAGTCCTGGAAACTTAAGGCTTCCTTGCACGCCTCCCATGGAGCTTATGGTTAGAACATGACCTTCCTGTCCCATCATTGGAAGTACGGTCTTTGTGATTTCAGCAACTCCGAACACGTTTACTTTGTAGACGTTCTCAAATTCCTCTGTCGTGGTTTCTGCAAATGGTTTGCCCAAAAACCGACCCGCATTGTTAATAAGCACATCCACTACATGCCACTCGTTCAAAAATTCAGTTAGCTTTTCAAAATCGGCAGGATCGCCCAAATCAAAGGGCAACGTTTGCACATTGGGCAAATTCAGGCTTTGCACAGGCTCACTATTTCGTGAAAGTGCCAAAACCTGATGTCCTTCCCTCGCAAAAAGTTTCACCAACTCAAATCCTATTCCCCTACTTGTGCCTGTAATAATAATGTTTGCCATAATATAGTTAAGAGTTCTTTCTCCTGATAGTCATCGGGCAGTTTGAAACAATATGCTACTCTTTTAATTTGATTTCTTGCAATGGAGCATTGGCGATACTTTCAATCACTGGAATTGCTTTGTTTACCAATGTGGCCATATGACCAAAATCCATGAGACTGTTCTCATCACCGACCTTATGATAATGATTAAAGTTGGTAAAGTCAAACGTACAAAATGTATGTGACGGCACTCCAAATTCTTCATGGAACGGATAATTGTCCGATCTTTGGTACAAGTTAAATTCCTTGGCAGTTGGCAAAAATCCTACCAAGTTTTCTTTAGCATACCTATTGCTTACCTCTGCCAAGTTGGACATATCGTACCCCGTGATGTATACAAAATAGTCCTTCCCCTGTAAAGGAACACCAGTCATTTCAAAATTGAGCATGGTGTACAGGTTAAGATCCTGCTCTTTTAATTTTTGGGCCAGGTGCTTGGAACCCAACAAGCCTTTCTCCTCGGCACTGAACAAAGCAAAAATAAGAGTACGCTTGTTTGTTTTGTTTGTTCCAAAATACCGTGCCATTTCCAAAACCGACGTGGTACCCGATGCATTATCGTTGGCTCCATTGGCAATATAATCTCCATTTTGTGGCTTTATGGTCCCGATATGGTCGTAATGGGCACCTATCAAAATAAATTCATCTTTTAAATCAGGATCGTTGCCCTCCACAACACCCACAATATTGTAGGCAGGTTTTTTAAAATTTGAAAGTGTGTCTCGGTACGTTTCAAAATAGGGCTTGAGCTGATAGGACTTAAAATAATTCTCAATATACCTAGCCGCAATTTCAATGCCCTGGTCTCCGGCTTCCCTTCCCTTAAGGTCATCGCTCGCCAAATAATTCATCATTTCACCTATACGTTCGGCATCGGTAAAAGTTCCGCTTGATTTTGTTGTTTGAGGATCAACATCAGTGGTTTGAACAATTTTTGCAGAACCACAGCCCATCACAAAAAGTGAAACGATAACATATAATAGTACTCTCATTTTTGTTCTTTTTTGATTTTTTTAAAGATAAAAAAAGCATCCCGAAAAAAGGATGCTTTTAAATATATGTATTATCGAATATGCTTGTATCGACAAATCTAGGCCAACATGGTAACCGGATTCTCCAAGTAAGCTCTCAAAGTCTGTAAGAACTGGGCACCAGTGGCTCCATCAACCGTTCTGTGATCACAGGCCAAAGTTACCTTCATGGTGCTTCCAGCTACAATCTCGCCATTTTTAACCACAGGTTTATCAACGATTGCCCCTACGGATAAAATGGCAGAGTTAGGCTGATTGATAATGGAGGTAAACTCTTGAATACCGAACATTCCCAAGTTGGAAACCGTAAAGGTACTTCCTTCCATTTCATCTGGTTTGATCTTCTTGTTTCTTGCCCTTCCTGCCAAATCCTTTACTGAAGTTCCCAATTGGGTCAAACTCATCTGATCTGCAAATTTGATTACGGGAACCACAAGTCCTTCATCTACGGCAACGGCAACCCCCATGTGAATGTGGTGCTTGTATATCATGGAGTCACCATTCCACGATGTATTTACCTGCGGATGTTTTTTAAGGGCCATGGCACATGCTTTCAAAACCATATCGTTGAAAGATACCTTGGTATCCGGCAAACTGTTGATCTGTGCGCGGGATGCCTTGGCATTGTCCATATCCACCTCAATGGTCAAGTAATAATGTGGTGCAGAGAATTTGGATTCTCCCAAACGCTTGGCAATAACCTTACGCATTGTAGAGTTTTTCACTTCTTCCACACTTTCTTCTCCAACTGGAAGTGCAACCGGTGCCACTGCAGGGGCAGCTTCGGTTTTTTCTGCAGCAGGAGCTGCTTGTGATGATGGTTTAAAGTTTTCTATGTCCTTCTTAACAATTCTTCCGTTATCACCGGTTCCCTTTACATCTGCCAAATTGATGCCTTTTTCATCGGCGATCTTTTTGGCCAATGGCGAAGCAAATATGCGCTGACCGTCTTGGGTCGCCGGTGCGGTTTCTTCTTTTTTGGAAGATTCCTCTGCTTTAGGGGCATCATCTTTGGACGCTTCTTTATTGGAAGCACTCTTCTTAGGCGAACCACCTGATGATTGTGCGTTCAACACGGCATCTACATCGGTTCCCTCTGGGCCAATGATGGCCAATAGGGAATCCACAGGAGCACCTTCGCCCTCTTGGATACCGATATGCAGCAAAGTTCCCGAGTAGAACGATTCGAATTCCATAGTGGCCTTGTCCGTTTCGATTTCGGCCAAGATATCTCCTTCTTCCACTTTGTCCCCAACACTCTTCAACCAGCTGGCAACCGTTCCTTCCTCCATGGTATCACTCAATCGGGGCATGGTCACGATTTCCACTCCTTCGGGAATATCTGCCGGCTCACTAGTTTCAGTTTCTGATGCTGTATCGTCTGGTTCTGGTGAACTTTGCTCTTTTGGAGCTTCCGAAGAGCTTCCAGAGCCGTTCAACAGACCGGAAATGTCCTCACCTTCTTCACCGATTATGGCCAAAAGTGAATCAACCGGGGCACCATCACCTTCCTCGATTCCTATGTGGAGCAAAGTTCCTTCATGAAAAGATTCGAATTCCATGGTGGCTTTGTCCGTTTCGATTTCAGCCAAAATATCTCCTTCTTCTACCTTGTCCCCTACTTTCTTGAGCCATTTTGCCACGGTTCCTTCTTCCATGGTATCGCTCAATCTAGGCATGTTGATTACTTCTGCCATCTAATTATAATTTATGTTGTAAAAATGGATAGTCTTCTTGCTCGTAAACGGTGTCGTACAATTGCTCTTTTGGTGGGAAATCAGATTCTTCAGCGAACTTCTCACATTCTTTCACAAGGTCCTTCACCTTTTTATCGATTTGTTTTAAATCGTCCTCGGATGCATATCCTTTCTCAAGGATCACATCTTTGACCTGAGTGATTGGATCTATCTTTTTATACTCTTCAACTTCTTCTTTAGTTCGGTAATGCTGTGCATCTGACATGGAATGTCCTCGGTACCTGTAGGTCTTCATCTCCAAGAAGGTTGGCCCTCCTCCTGTACGGGCGCGCTCAATCGCCTTGTCCATTTCCTTTGCAACTATGGCAGGATCCATTCCATCCACGGGACTACAAGGCATTTCATAACCAAGACCCAATTTCCAGATTTCCGTGGAATGTGAAGTACGAGCCACAGAGGTTCCCATGGCATATCCGTTGTTCTCACAAATAAAAACCACCGGCAATTGCCACAACATGGCCAAATTGAAGGCCTCGTGAAGCGAACCTTGTCTTACGGCACCATCACCCATATAACATAGGGTCACAGAATCCCTTTTAAAGTACTTGTCGCCAAATGCCAACCCGGCACCCAATGGAATTTGTCCCCCTACGATTCCGTGTCCACCATAAAAACGGTGTTCTTTGGAGAAAATATGCATGGAACCACCCATACCTTTCGAGGTTCCGGTAACCTTGCCGTAAAGCTCGGCCATGACTCGTCTAGGATCTACTCCCATTCCAATCGGCTGAACGTGATTTCGGTAAGCGGTGATCATCCTGTCCTTTTCGAGGTCCATGGCGTGCAATGCACCTGCAAGTACCGCTTCTTGACCATTGTAGAGGTGCAAGAAACCTCTAACTTTTTGTTGAATATATACGGCGGCCAGTTTATCCTCGAACTTTCTCCAGAAATACATGTCCTCGTACCATTTAAGGTAAACTTCTTTGGTGATTTTTTTCATCTACTGTTGTATTAAATGAATTTCCCCTGCGTAGGGAAGAGCAAAAATACATATATATCTGTTTTGGAAAAAGAATTGAATTAAGAATCGCCCAAAAATGAGCTATTGAATGCCAATGGTAGAATATCGGCCATAGAATTACATTTGTAAACAGGTCCGGTTTCCGAACTTAACAATAATGAGATTGGTGATTGCTGTTTTTGCTCGTATTCAATTATAGATTGTCTGCAGTTACCACAGGGAGCTGCGGGCGAACTTACCCCATCCTTGGACGATGAAGCACAGATAGCAATAGTTTTTACGGCCATACCGGGATATTTTGCTCCCGCATGAAAAATGGCCACACGCTCGGCACAAAGACCGGCAGGATATGAGGCATTCTCCTGATTACTTCCAATAATCACTTCCCCATTTTCCAGCAATACCGCGGCCCCTACCCTAAATTTGGAATAGGGAGCATAGGCATTCTCCCTAGCCTTGGAAGCTTCATATAACAATTTTTGTTCGTTTTGTGACAACTCCGATGCATCATCAAAGACTAGCAATTCAAAACCGATTTTCCTTTTTTCCATCTAATCTTTTGGATATACCCAAAAATAAAAAAACCTGCCCCAACGGACAGGTTTTCAAATATATATTTTAATCTTCTTTAATCGTTGAAGAATTCCTCTCCAAAATCAAAGCTAAGGGAGAAGCGCAATGTATTTTCCAATGGGTTCCTGACCTGTGAGGTCGAGAACAGATAGGAAAGGTCTATTTGGGCAGATTTGAATTTGAAACCTGCTCCCAACGTAAAAAACTTACGGGAACCTTTTTCCTCACTTTCGTTAAAGTAACCACTTCGCAACATAAAGGCTTCCCTAAACCGATACTCTGCGCCAAGTGCCCAAGTCACCTCTTTCAATTCCTCGCTGAAACCATCTGGGGCATCTCCAAAAGATTCGAAAACCCCGTTAAAGAAACTTATATTCTGATATTCATCGTTGTCTTCCGTGGTAATCTGACCGTCCCCATTAAAATCTCTTGGTGTCGGGACCAATAATTTGTTGAACTCTGTATTGATGGCCAATATATTGTCTTGATCAAAAATAAAATCGAAACCTCCGCCCAATTTCAGGTTGGTAGGCAAAAAGTTTTCTTGCCCTCCCTGATCATATTGAAGCGAACCTCCCAAATTGGAAATATTGAACCCAGCCCTCCAACGTCCATCATAGTTACTGTATGCGATTTCCCTGGACCTATAAAAACCTGCAACATCCACAGCAAATGCATTGGCCGCCTGTGAATCTTGCACGCCATCCTGGAATCTTAGATTTGAACTTATAAACCTACCCCCTACGGCCATGGAAAATGTTGGGCTCAGTTTTAGGGAATAAGAACCATCCAAAGCAAACTCGTTTGGTTTTACCAAAGTTGGATCTTGGTCTATGGTTTGCCTTAATTCTATTTCACCCAATCCAAAATAACGCAATCCAAATGCAAAAGCACTTTGGTCGTTAAGCTTGTTGTAATAATTGGCATTTAACAAGGAGACATCGTTAACAATAGTTTCCAAGTACGGGGTATAACTTATCCCTACCCCTGATTTTTTATTGGCAAAAGCATATTTGGCAGGGTTCCACTGCTGGGAATACGCATCAAAGGAAGTGGCAACACCCATATCCCCCATTCCGGATGCCCGCGCATCGGCTGCAATGGTCAAAAACGGAACTGCTGTAGTAATCGCCCTTTCTTGTTGTGCGTTCATCGATGTGGCACCTACGACGACCAGCAACACCAATACGAGTAACTTTCTCATTCTAAGTATTTAGCGTTTAGTAAAGTTATTGAATCCAAAATAATTCCTTTGGACTTATTACACATTAACGGTCTTTTGGGGAAATTCTTATATAGAAGTACATATTTCTAATTACCCAATGTCCAAATCGCATCCATTTTTGATAAAAGGACAAAAAAATATGCATACTTACTTTCCCTACCGTTAAAAACCGATTGCTCCATACTATTTTGGAACCTTCTCCGTTACAGAAATGTGGCATGCTGCAATTTTTGCATGTCATAAATATTTGATGAGCACAAAATATAATGGTAAAAACACCGTTCTAATGCCATCGAAAGATCTAAAAGAATCAAAACAAGTCGAAGATACTGAGGGTAAAAACCCTGAGATTTAAAGTACTCAAGCCCAAATTATGAAAAAACACTTAATTAAAGTTGTACTTTCTTGCGCCGTAGTGATGGGAAGTTTTTCCAGTTGTAAAAACTCTTCCTCATCAAAGAACGTCTCCAGAGCCACAGGTTGGAAAATCAATGCCAAAGAAGGAGGCTTTCAATACAATTCGGATTTTAAAGAGCAAGAAACTCCTCCAGGAACCGTATTTGTAGAGGGTGGAACTTTTACCAAAGGTAAAGTCCAGGACGACATTATGCACGATTGGAACAACACTCCGACCCAGCAACACGTCCAATCATTCTATATGGATGAGACCGAAGTAACCAATGTAATGTACTTAGAATATTTGGATTATCTAAAGGCGGTATATCCTCCAGATGACCCAAAATATGCCAATATTTACCAAGGAGCCCTTCCAGATACCTTGGTATGGAGAAACCGATTGGGCTTTAATGAGACAATGACCAACAACTACTTAAGACACCCTGCTTATGCCGAATATCCGGTTGTGGGTGTTAACTGGGTACAGGCCACCCAATATGCCGAATGGAGAACGGATAGGGTAAACGAAGTAATGTTGGAAAGAGAGGGCTACCTTGCCGACGATACCAAATACAAAGTATTGAACGGCGACCTTGAAGGCACCTTTAGTACCGAGGCCTATTTGAACAACCCAGAATCTGTTTATGGAGGTGAAATCGACTCTCTTCAAGGAAAACAAAAGAAAGATTCTATAAACTCTTTTGCCAAGAGAAGTAGCGGTGTAATCATGCCAGAGTATAGATTACCTACTGAAACCGAATGGGAATATGCTGCTCAGGCACTTGTAGGAACAAGAGAATATAACAACTACAGAGGTAGAAAAAAATATCCTTGGGAAGGTGATTATACCCGAAACGGTCAACGTGTGGGCAGAGGGGACCAATTGGCCAACTTTAAACAAGGAAAAGGTGATTACGGCGGTATTGCCGGATGGTCCGATGATGGTGCCGATATCACAGGTCAAGTAAAATCATACAAACCCAACGATTTTGGCCTATACGATATGGCCGGTAACGTAAACGAATGGGTTGCCGATGTGTACCGCCCCATTGTTGATGATGAAATAAGTGACTTCAACTATTATCGAGGAAACGTTTTCATGAAAAAAGCCATTGGCGAGGACGGAAAAGTGGAAATATTGAGGGATGAAATTGTATATGACACCCTACCAAACGGTAAAATCGTAGCCATCAATCTTCCCGGAGAAATCAAAGAAGTGGCGGTAACAGAGGAAGAAACCTACCTAAGAACCAACTTCGACAAAAGTGACAACAGAGGTTTTAGGGATGGAGACCCAGGGTCTTCAAGGTTCTTTAGCCGCTTTAGCGAAGAGGATGGGGAAAACCAAAAAATGTACGATTCACCTAAGCACAAGGTTGAGCGCAATGAAGATGGTGATATTGTGCGCCAATATGACGAATCCAACTACAGAACATCTTTGATCAATAACGAAGTTCGTGTATACAAGGGTGGGTCATGGAGAGACCGTGCATACTGGTTAGATCCTGCACAACGTAGATACTTGCCACAATATATGGCTACAGACGATATCGGCTTTAGATGTGCCATGTCCAGGGTTGGATCTAAATCAAGATCTAAAAAGACCGTACGCCACAAAAAGGCGAGATAAAAACTTCTTGAGTATTTTAAAAGCCCCGGCCAAAAAGGTCGGGGCTTTTTTTTATCTTCGATTTATGACAATGAAAGAGTTGCACGCTCTATTTTTAGAGCATCCCACCATATGTACCGACACACGGAAAATTACCGAAAACTGTCTGTTCTTTGCCTTAAAAGGCCCAAACTTTAATGGCAATGCTTTTGCAAAAGATGCATTGGACAAAGGAGCGGCTTATGCCATTATCGATGAAGAGGAATTTAAAACTTCGGATAGGCTTCTTCTGTTCGATGACGTATTGGGCACCTTGCAACGATTGGCAACCTATCATCGAAATTATTCCTCGGCCAGAATCGTATCGCTTACGGGAAGTAACGGTAAGACCACTACCAAAGAACTCATCAATGCCGTTCTATCTAAAAAATATAGCACTATAGCAACCAAGGGCAACCTTAACAACCATATTGGAGTTCCTTTGACCCTTTTATCCATAAAAGAGGACACCGAAATTGCCATTGTGGAAATGGGTGCGAACCACAAAAAAGAAATTGAGTTCCTATGTAGCATTGCCCAGCCCGATTTTGGTTATATCACCAATTTTGGGAAGGCCCATTTAGAAGGTTTCGGAGGTGTGGAAGGTGTTATACAAGGAAAAAGCGAACTCTACGATTATTTAATAGGCCACAACAACTATGTTTTCTTAAATGCCGATGATCATATTCAGAAAGAAAAATTAGGGGGCTATACCAAGAAAATGGGCTTCAGCACCAGTGACCATCAATATTACACTATAACGTTACTTGGGGCCGACCCATACGTTTCTCTAGAGGTGAAAGGAACTCAAATACACACACAATTGGTCGGCAAATACAACTTTACCAATTGCTGTGCAGCAATTTTAATGGGCAAATACTTTAATGTCCCACTGGGGGATATTAAATCGGCCATTGAGGGCTATCGACCAGAGAACAACAGGTCGCAGTTGCTTTCAAAAAATGGTTTCGACATCATACTCGATGCATACAATGCAAATCCCACAAGCATGAAAGCTGCCTTGGAAAACTTTAACCTAATGCAGGCCAAGAGAAAAACTCTGATAATCGGCGATATGTTCGAGCTAGGAAGTACCGCTGCAGAAGAGCATCAGGCCATTGTCGAGTTTGCTAAAAAACTTCAGTTTGATGAAATCTACTTGGTGGGCGAAAATTTCTATGGTACCAACACGACCTTGGACAAATTTAAATCGTTTGATGCCTTAAAGGAACACTTGATGAAAAATCCTTTGAAAAAAGCATCAATGCTCATAAAAGGTTCTCGGGGAATGGCCCTGGAACGGGTTTTGGATATATTGTAAGCGGAAAAGAAAAGTGGGATATACTGGATTCGAACCAGTGACCTCTGCCCTGTCAAGGCAGCGCTCTAAACCAACTGAGCTAATATCCCTTTGAAAACGGGGTGCAATATCGGAAATTAATCCCAATCTCCATACTCTGCGGAGTTCTTTGATGTCTCATGCAAGGTAATATGCAGCAATTGCCCCTTTTTGAGCTTGGGTTTTAGGATATCGTAGATGACTTTAACAAAATATTCCGTTGTCGGAAGCAAATTCTCAAATTCCGGACAATCCTCGTTCAGATTCTTATGGTCAAATCGCTCCTCTACTTCATCCTGAATCAATGCGCCCAGCACGGCAAGATCCATTACAAACCCGGTGTCAGGGTCTACCTTGCCCTTTATCCGTACCTCAAGGTCAAAATTATGACCGTGAAAACTGGGACTGTTACATTTGCCGAACACCTCTATGTTCTTTTCCTTGCTCCATTTTGGGTTATGGAGCCTATGCGCGGCATTAAAATGTGCTTTTCTACAAATCGTGGCAATCATGCTGCAAAGTTAAGTTCTTTTTCTGCAATCATATTTTATTGATTCAAAAAAATGTGCAAAAGAGACCTGAACGTTTCCATTTCAAATTGAAATTCAACCTTGTTCTTGTTAACTTTATACAATAGGCAAATAGGCCTTCAAAATAATAACACAAAATAAAATACTATGAAAATCACCTTTCTAGGACACGCTACTTTTCTCATCGAGATGAACGGAAAACATATTTTGGTCGACCCGTTTATCACTGGCAATGAGATGACATCCGATATTAATATTGATGACCTTAAAGTCGACTATATTTTTTTGACACATGGTCACCAGGACCATGTTCTTGATGTAGAAGCCGTAGCCAAGAACAATCCTGACGCTTTATTGGTTTCTAATTTTGAAGTGGTCAGCTGGTTTGGAAACAAAGGTATTGAAGGACATGGAATGAACCATGGAGGAAAATACACCTTTGATTTTGGAACGGCCAAATACGTGACCGCCATTCATTCCAGCATGCTGCCCGATGGGAGCAATGGGGGAAATCCGGGAGGGTTTGTTCTATGGGATGATTCGAAATGTATTTATATTGCGGGAGATACCGCACTGACCAAGGATATGGAGTTGATTCCAATGACCTGCCCGAAACTCGATATCGCAATCTTACCTATTGGTGACAATTTTACCATGGGCTATGAGGATGCCACCATAGCAAGTGACTTTATTGAATGTGACCAAGTAATCGGTTGTCATTACGACACCTTCCCTCCCATTAAACTGGATAAACCCAAAGCTGTGGAATATTTCGAGAAAAAAGGCAAGAAATTGATTCTCCCCAGTATTGGAGAATCCATCACCATATAAAAACAAAAAAGCCTTCTAAAAACGAAGGCTTTTTGTTGCGGACGCTGAGGGATTCGAACCCCTTTCTCCAACTCTTATTTTTTATTACTAACTGAATTACAGACCCTTTTAGACAATCTTCTCTCCTAGATATCACAAATCTAACCGTAAAAATCAACCTTTGTCAAAAACAACAAAATCATATCAACTACCTCATTTGAAGTCAACTTAATTCATTAAATGCTTCCTGATAGAATCAATGACGCCCATGGTCTGCCTTACCTTATTCTCCAGAGCGGTATAGTCCCCATTGTCCAAGATCTCCCTGGAGATCAGCTTGGAGCCCATGCCCACGCAGGTGACACCTGCACCGAACCAGGCCTCCAGGTTCCCCCTCTCCGTGCTTACCCCTCCCGTGGGCATGATGCTCGTCCATGGCTGGGGGCCCTTTATGGCCTTCACAAAACCGGGGCCATAAATCGACCCGGGGAACAGCTTTATGACCTCACAGCCCAGCTCCTCCGCCCTGTTGATCTCCGTCAGGCTCCCGCAACCGGGGCTGTACATCACCTTCCTGCGGTTGCACACCAGCGCTATGTCCTCCCTAAGGGACGGCGTAACTATGAAGTTCGCCCCCATCTGCATGTACAGGGACGCTGCCCCCGCATCTGTAATGGAACCTACCCCCATGATCATCCCGGGAAGTTCCTTCAGGGCATATCTGTTCAGCTCAGAGAACACCTCAAGGGCAAAGTCCCCCCTTGCCGTGAACTCCATCAAACGGGCCCCGCCATCGTAGCATGCCCTTAGTACTTTTTTACCTACTCCAATATCTGGATGGTAGAACAACGGCACCATCCCGGTATCACCCATGGTTCCTGCCACTTCCAATCTTGTATATCCTGCCATATCATTTTGCCATTGACCATGGGGCCAGGTCCTCCGGCCCCATGGGGATTAAACCAAACTCGCCCGCTATCTATCGGGACACTCTTCCGGAGGCATCGCCCCCCATCAATTTTTCAACCTCCGCCACCGTCGCCAGGTTCGCATCGCCCTTTATGGTATGCTTCAGGCACGAGGCAGCCACGGCGAAGTCCAGTGCACGCTGGTCCTCTCCGGGGTATTTGAGCAGCCCGTAGATCAATCCGCCCATAAAGGAATCCCCGCCGCCCACGCGGTCCACGATGTGCGTGATCTGGTACTCACGGGACTTGTACATCGTCCTTCCGTCATACAGCACTCCGGCCCAGGTATTGTGCGAGGCGGATAGCGATCCCCTCAGGGTCGTGATCACTTTCTTCGCCCTTGGAAAACGCTCCATCATCTGCTTGCAGACCGAAAGAAAGGCCTCCGCCTTCACATGTTCCCCCTGCGTGGTGATGTCAAGCCCCCCTGGCTTGATCCCAAAGTGCTTTTCCGCGTCCTCCTCGTTGCCCAGGACAATATCACAGTACGAGGTGAGCCCCGACATGATCTCCTCCCGTTCGGCCTCATCACAGTATTGCCAAAGCTTGGCCCGGTAGTTCAGGTCGGTGGATATGGTCACCCCCATATCGCTGGCCGCTTTTACGGCTTCAAGACAGGCGTCCGCAGCTCCCTGCGATATCGCCGGGGTAATACCGGTCCAATGGAACCATTCCACGCCCTTGAAGACCGATTCCCAGTCAACCATGCCCTTCTCCATCTCCGCCATGGCCGAATGCGCCCGGTCGTAGACCACCTTGCTCCCACGGCTTACCGCACCCGTCTCCAGAAAATAGATCCCCAGACGGTCCCCGCCATAGATGATATTGTCCGTGCCCACCCCGCGCTTGCGCATCTCCATCAGCGCGCACTCACCGATATCGTTCCTCGGAAGGCGCGTCACAAAGTCCACCGCGACACCATAGTTCGCAAGGGACACCGCTACATTGGACTCCCCGCCCCCGTACACCGCATCGAAACTGTTGGCCTGCGAGAACCGGAGGAACCCCGAAGGGGCCAACCTCAACATGATCTCGCCGAACGTTACTACTTTTTTCTTCCCTATATTTTCCATTCTTTAATTTTAGTTTTAATCCCTTGTCCTTGTAAAAAAGGAAGAACGTACCCTCAAGAGCTTGCACGTCCTTCCCGGTCAACTAAACCAAACAACTAACATTATTGCTCTTTTTTCCCTAAACTTTCAGTGGTCTGCGCACCGTCACCGGGTATGTCCCTGTGCCAGTACGAGGCCAATATCGATCCCGTGATGTTCATCAACGGACCGAACACCGCGGGGGCAAGCCCCATGGTCGCTATCTTCCCCAGGGTGTTCGCTATTCCCGAGGCGAGCCCCCCGTTCTGCATCCCGACCTCGATGGAGATCGTCCTGGAATCGCGCTCGTCCATGCCCACAAGCCTCGCGAACCAATACCCCAGGGTATACCCGAAAAGATTGTGCACCAGTACCAACAGCAGAAGCAGCGCGCCTATCTCCAGTAAGCTGTCCCTGCCCGCTGCCGTGATCACGATGATGATCAGCCCTATGGCCAGCATGGACACCAGGGGCATAGCTTTGTCCAACCATTTGGTCCTACCGTGCAGCAGGTGGTTGAACAACAGCCCCGCACCGATCGGAAGGATGATCATCTTGGTGATGCTCCACATCATGGCCAGTACATCGATCTCCACGAACTGCCCTGCCAAAAGCTTCATCAGAAGCGGCGTCACAAACGGTGCCAGAAGCGTCGCTATAGAGGTAATCGTGATCGAGAGCGCCAAATTCGCCTTGGCCAGATAGGCCATAACATTGGAGGCTACCCCGCTTGGGGAACAGCCGATAAGGATGATCCCCGCGGCGATCTCCGGCGGGAAACCGCTCAGGTTTGCCAGCCCGTACCCCACCAAAGGCATGATCGCCAACTGGGCCACAACGCCCACCAGGACGCCTTTCGGTGATTTAATGACACCTGTAAAATCCTTGATGCTCATAGAAGTACCCATACCGAACATGATGATCTGGATCAACGGGATGATCAGGTTGGTCAATTTAAATTCACCTATTCCAACAAAATATTCGGGCCAGTACAATGACAGGCAGACCCCTGCAAATATCAGTACCGCGAAAACATAGCCCTTCAAAGCTTTGTAGCCACTGAACCCAAGACCCAAAAACACAAAGAACAGTACTATGAACGGACCTGCCTCCGATAGTTTACCCATAGTAGCTGTTGCAATGAAAATCAACAAGGCCAAAATCGCTAGGCCCAGGCTTATTTTATATATTATTGGTTTTTTCAAAATTCTTGTTTTATGGTTAATTATTCTTTGTGCTTTCCTGTAAAGTAAACGCTATATAATATCCTCCTGATTTTTGTCCTCTTCCCCCACCTGCAGCAATGACCACATATTGCTTGTTATCCACTTCATAGGTAATAGGTGTGGCAAAGCCACCGGCCGGCAATTGGTACTCCCATAGTACCTTTCCCGTTTTTTTATCAAAAGCCCTGATTTTTTCATCCTTTGTTCCTGCAATAAACAGAAGCCCACTAGCAGTTACAATAGGCCCTCCATAACTTTCTGTTCCAGTTATGGGCACACCTTTTTTTGTTAACTCAGGATATTCACCCAAAGGAACTTTCCAGAGATACTCCCCAGTATTGAGGTCAATAGCATTTAATGTCCCCCACGGTGGTTTGATCCCCGGGTAGCCATTTTGATCCACCAATTTTTTCCAAACCTTCGGAACATATCGAGGCTCATAGCCAAATGTTGGCACATCGTCCCTTTCATCTGTTTCAGGCTTATTAGAATTACTTGCCATTTTAGGATGCATTCCAGATGGTAAGTCCAGCAGAAAAGCCGTAACGGCTTTTCTGTTGCTTTCTGAAAGGTGTTGAAAGGCTGGCATCCGGCCCACACCAGACTCAAGAATCGATATGATATTTGGGGCAGAAAATCTATCCCCAATATTGACCAAGCTTGGAAATTCTGTTGTTCCCTTTTTGTCATCGCCATGACACATGGCACAATTTATCCTATAGATATCGGCCCCAGTCTGTACATTTTGCATCTTTTTGTTTCTGGATTCCACATCCTCCATCTCCAATATCCAAGGGTCGTTGTTGGAATTTTGATAGAAAATCCCATCCAGGTCCGTGGCATTGCCACCCCATTCCGCACCCCCGCTATATCCGAACATCAACGTACCCTTTTCACTGGGTAGACCATACTTGTTTCCAATTTCATATTTATCAGCTATTCCTTTAACATAAGCCCAAGATTCAGGTGTCAAGTCCGTTATCATGTCTTCCTGAAAAAATTGATGTGACAACGGTTCAGGTTTTGTGGGAAAAATTTGAGTAGGGTAGGGCTGTTCTCCCGGAAGACCATTCTTTGTAGGGACCTTATGCTCCTCAATTGGAAAAATTGACTTGCCATTGTCCCTATCCAGCACATATACATATCCGTCTTTACCAGCCTGTACCACAACGTCCCTCTCCTTCCCATCTACAGTAATGGTAGCGAGGTTTGGGGCACAAGGAAAATCCCGGTCCCATAGGTCGTGACGTATGGTCTGGAAATACCATTCCAGCTCCCCCGTTTCGGCATCCAGGGCCACCACGCAATTGGCAAACAGGTTTCTTCCTTTACGGTTGCCCCCATAGAAATCCGAGGACGGTGATCCGGTGCCAAAAAATACCATGCCCCTTTCCACATCCAATGACATGCCGCCCCAGCTATTGACGCCCCCATGCTCCTTATAGGCATCCTTGGGCCAGGTACCATATCCTTCCTCGCCCGGGTGCGGTACGGTATGGAAGACCCATTTTAACTTCCCCGTCCTGGTATCGAACGCCCGGATGTTTCCCGGCGGGGCATCCCCTTTCTCCGAAACGCTGGAACCGATGATGAATATATCCCTATAGACAATTCCCGGACTTGTCGCATTGATGCCGACATGCGCCATATCCATATCCAGTCCATCGTCCAGGCCTTCGTGGAGATCCACCCTGCCCGACTCCCCAAAACTAGGGATGGGCTCACCTGTTTTTGCGTTAACTGCATATAGGTATGTGCCCGATGTGTAAAGAATTCGACAATCATCGCCATTCTGCCAATAGGTGACTCCCCTACTTGCACTAATATTGTATTTACGGGGGTCTTGGACCGGCTTGAACCGCCAGAGCTCCTCCCCCGTTGCCGCACGAAGGGCGAACAATTGCAATTCCGGTGTTGTACCGTACAAAATCCCATCCTTCACGATCGGCTGGCACTGGATGGCCTTGGGTTTTGAACCTCCGGACCCCTCGACCCGGTCCCTTGCATCATATACCCAGGCCACCTCCAGGTCACTTACATTTTCCTTGCCGATCCCTGTCAACGGGGAGTATCTTTTTGATTTTCTACTCCCACCATAAACAGGCCAATCCTTGCCCGTCACCAAATGGTCCCCCCCATTGTCCCGGTAAACCCTGTCCTTGCCGGTACAACCTACCAAAAACACATGGGAAATGGTCAGGAACAGGAGAAGTACCTGGGTCCGGCCACCCTGATCGCCATTACGGCAATAATTGGTCCCCATCATCTTTTCCCATCCTTCAAGTCCATGCTCATATCTTAAAGGCCTGACGGGCAAGTAGCGATATACGACCACTCTCCCCAAGTTGGAAGACCATGACCACCCCGATCCGAACTTGGGCGGGCATGCCATCGTCCATCGCATCGGCCAATAAAATGTGCCGTACGATCGCCACATTGCCCGAAACCTTGATTCGTTGGTCCCTATTGGTAATGGACAAAAATTGAAAGGGCCCGTTCACCACATCATTGACAAATTCTTCTTTGTCCTGTATTTTACCACTGGAATGTCCGTAAGTCAAGTCTTCAGATGCTAGTGATGACAAAACCTCAGCATCCCTTGTTATAATGGCCCCATCAAATTGTTCCAGAATATCCAGTACCATATCCTTATTTAGTTTTTGACCTTTTGTTGAAGTGGTACAGGACATAACAGAAATACTGACCAGAAGGATGGGTAAAAACAACTTCTTCATATTAAAAAATTAGTAATCTTTCTTTTTTAAATGAGCGTCCAGTTCTTTTCTGGTCATGGGTAGTTTACTATCCGGGTAATCCTTCAACCAGCCTATAAAATCCGATTTTATATCTGAAGTCCATTTAGTATCTATTTGACCGGCGGTATACGTTTTTTCCCGTAACCTCTGAAACCCAAATTCATCCCTCAAAGCAACTACTTCCGAAGAAATTACCAGTTCCGCAACATGGTGGGATGGTATAAAAATAGTTCCGTGCCTATTGGCCAAAACTACATCACCTGGCAGTACGGTTGCCCTTCCTATGCGAATGGGGGCATTAATGGATGTCAGCATTTGCTCTTGCAAGTAAGAAGGATCTTCGTCACGGTACCATCCATTGAACCCTTCAATTTCCAGTAATCCTCCCAAATCCCTGACGCCACCGTCAAAAACAACTCCATTTTGGGAATTTGCATATATAGCATTCCCTAAATTGGAACCGATCAGTGTTCCATCGATGATTCTTCCGTAACCATCCGCTACATAAACATCTCCTTTGACCAAAATTTCAATAGGCCAGGAATTGCTCCCTCCTATGGTATCCCTTTTTTCTTTGGCGCCCTGCAACTTTATATATTGGTCGAGATCTGGCCTGAGCGGCATATATTGCGCCGTGACAATACGACCGGTCATTACTCCCTCCGGGTGAATGATTTTCCAACCACCTTCATATTGGTTGTTATACCCTTTGCCCCGTAGATAGCCCCAGGCCTCCTCGATCCTGATCTTTTTTAAGCGCTCCAATAGTGCATCGGAAACCTTGGGCCTTCCGTCATTGAAACGTTCTCCCTCCCATTCTTGTGTAAGTGCCTTTATATATTCTGGCGATGAACCCACTTTTTGGGCCTTTATGCCCGATTGGCCCATTAAACAAATAAATAACACCAAAAACATGCTAGATTTTTTCATATTTAAATTCTGTATTGATTCAACAAATGTTTTATGGTAGCCCATGACGGGTATTCTATCATGGACTACCTTAACTAAACAATAGCCACTACTATTAATTAACTATAACTTCTATCGTGGGACCTTAGTTCATCCCACTCCTTGGTTGATTTAAAAAAGCTCTTGTCACTTGGATGCAAATGACCCTTGACCACTTCCTCGTTCAACTCAATTCCTAATCCTGGTGCGGTAAGGGGCACGGTGGCAAATCCTTTATCGATCATCTTGAAACCACCGACCGTAGTTACCAAGTCTTCCCACCATGGCACATCTACAGAGTGGTGCTCCAAAGCCAAGAAATTCTGCGTTGCGGCCGCACAATGTACATTGGCCATAAAAGATACAGGTGTGCCAGCTTGGTGCATGGCCATTCCCATTCCAAATTCCTCTGCATAATCCCCTATCCTTTTTGTTTCCAACAGACCTCCTGATGAGGCTAAGTCTGGATGAACAATATCCACCGACCTATTGTGTATGATAGGCTTGAAATTTTCCAGGAAATGGATATCCTCGCCTGTTGTGGTCGGTGTTTCAAGTGCTTCGGAGATAGTTCTCCACTGCTCAGTGTACTGCCATGGCACCATATCCTCCAACCATGCCAATCTATACTTGTCCAATGCTTTTCCAAGTCGGATTCCATTGTTCAGGTCAAAGTGTCCATAATGATCGGTAGAGATTGGGATTTCCCAACCTACCATTTCCCTTACATCCGCAACACGTTGGGCCAACATATCGAGCCCTTTCTCGGTAATCTGGATCTGTGTAAAGGGGTGCATTGTGTTCCCATAAGACATGTAATTTCTGCGGTCGCCCCATTGTGCCAAACGACCTTGTTCATTTCTCCAGAATTTATCGTTTACCAAGGTTCCCGAATTCGGGGGCAGGGAGGAGATGGCCACATCCATCTTCAACCAGGTGTAGCCCTGGTCGTTCATCCGATAGTCGATCAGTCTCTTTTGCTCGGCAGCTGTTTCGGCCTGGGGCGTGTCGGCATACAACCTGACTTTGTCCCTATATCTTCCTCCCAATAATTGCCAAGCTGGAACATTATATGCTTTTCCACAAAGGTCCCATAATGCCATCTCTACAGCGCATACACCTCCAGCTTGTCTTGCCGGGCCCCCAAATTGTTTTATGCTCTTGAATATTTTTTCAACATTGCAAGGGTTTTTTCCCAATATTCTACTTTTAAGGAATAGCGCATAGCGCACATCGGCCGCATCCCTAACTTCTCCCAATCCATAGATACCTTGATTGGTTTCTATTTTGATGATAGCAGTCCCCCCCATTACATTGGTCAATGCATATCGCATATCGGTGATCTTAAGCTCGGAAGGGGCTGAGGCCCTGCCCACCTTTGATGTCGTCTGGGCCACCGTCTCCTCTATGCCAAGACCCACCATTCCGGTCATCGCAATTCCGCCAAGTGCCGTTTTCTTCAAAAAATCGCGCCTGGCATCTGTTGTTTTTGGGCTATTGATTTCCGCCTCTCTAGTTAATTTATAGGTGCTTTCTTCCTTCTTGCTCTTTGCTATTATTTCTTTTAATACTGATTTCATTTTATGGTTCTTATTGGTTTTATACTAAAACATTCCCGAAATAAGGATAGGACTCCTTCATTTTGTTTTTATTCCGATGTTTTAATCTTTTGATTATCATTTATCAGTATGGTCTAAGTAATTTCTCTATTCTCCTTACTGACAGATTCAGCTAATCCTCGCATGTACCCAATGGCATAAAGATTCCCTAAATCCATATAACCTGGTCTTATATTTTCTTCACCTGCCATTGTTGGGACATGATCTGGACGCATTGCTCCTTTAAAGCCAATATCATAATAAGCCCTCATAGCCTCATACATATCTATATCGCCTTCATCATGAAAAGTTTCTGTGAATTTGGTACTTGGAAGCTGCCCACTGAGTTCCTTAATGTTTCTAAAATGAACAAAATGAATTTTACCCGCCTTACCCCAACGTCGAATTAAGTTGGGAATATCTGTACCCATTAAAGAAAAATTGCCTTGACACATTGTAATACCATTAAAATCGCTGGGAACAATTTCCAACATTCGGTCAAAGTTTTCTATAGTATTCATTATCCTAGGAATACCCTGTATACTATGAACCTGGGGGTCATCAGGATGTAATGCCAACTTCATTCCAATTTGTTCAGCTTCGGGCACTACTGCCTTTAAGAAATACTCTAGGTTATCCCAAAGCGCCTCTTTAGTAAACTCCCCATATTCAGTTATCGGTTTATCCTTTACCTCGTCATAATCGAATGCTGTCATCAATGCCCCTCCTCTGCCAGGTTTTGCCATATCGGTTCTGGCCCAACTTATTACCGGCATCCAATTGTAACAAATGACATCGACACCTGCTCTTTTAAGATTACTCATGAAAGTGATAAAGTTTTCAATTTCTTCATCCCTCCCTTCAAGACCTAGTTTTGTTTTATTATACAGCGAGGGAGGCCCTTCGACCACATTGTAGTTAAGACCTACGGATTTCCATGCATCCACCACATTTTTAATGGATTCATATGCCCAAGGCTTTCCCTCTGAATCTTTAAAGAGTCGTTTGTCAATCCCCGCAACAGCGCCATAGGCACCCATCTGTTTTGCCAATTCTATTAAATAAGCATGATCTTTCATTCCCCAGAAGAAAGCATTACTCATTTCTATACCTGCATCTTTTGAAAGTTCATTCAGTTTTGCAGTTTGAGTAATTGTTTTTTTGACCTGACTATCAGAACAAGAATACATTACTCCTCCAATAGAAGCCATTGCTGCCATTGAGGCGCTTTTCTTTATAAAGTCTCTACGATTTTCTTTCATCTCTATATCTTAATTAACCATTCATTGTATTCTTAGAAACTGATTCTGCAAGGCCGCGTATATATCCCATCGCATATAATGCGCCCAATGTCATATATCCTTGATGTTCGTTAGTTTCACCATAAAGTGTTGCTACGTGATCTGGTCTAATAGTTCCCTTAAACCCTATATCATAATATGCTTTCATAGCTTCATACATATCAATATCACCTTCATCATGGAAGGTTTCTGTGAACTTTGTACTTGGAAGTTGTCCACTGAGTTCTTGAATATTTCTAAAGTGAACGAAATTGATCGCTCCTTTTTTGCCCCATCTCCTAATCAAGTCTGGAATATTGACCCCCATTAGTGAAAAATTACCTTGGCACATAGTCAATCCACTATATTTACTGGGGTACAGCTCTAACATTCTATCAAAGTTTTCTACCGTATTCATGATTCTTGATATGCCTTTAATACTGTGTACTTGTGGATCGTCCGGATGAAGGGACAGGTTCATTCCTATCTTTTCTGCTTCCGGCACAACTGCTTTAAGAAAGTATTCAAGATTTTTCCATAGTTCATCTTTTGTAACCTCTCCATATTCGGTATACTCAGCATCCTTTATATCTTCGTAATCAAAAGACGACACGATTGCCCCGCCCCTAGCTTTAGTATTTTTATCAGTTCTGGCCCAACTTATTACCGGCATCCAGTTGTAACAGATAGTATCGACATTTCCATACTGTTTAAGGTTTTTCATGAACGTTATAAAGTTGTCTATTTCTTCATCCCTTCCCTTTAAGGCCAGTTTGGTCTCAGACCCCAAAGATGGAGGGCCTTCCACAACCGTCCATTTTATGCCAAGTTTGTCCCATGCTTCCTTTGTCGCGAGTATGGCCTTGGGTTCCCAAGGTTTTAAATCCTTGTCTCTGACAATACCGGATACAGCGTGCATAACATCCATTTGTTTGGCATACGGTACACGTGGGGAATCTGGTCTCATCGCTAAAGCAAACTTCATTCCTGCATCCCTGATATAAGCTGATTTGTTGCTTTTCTTAGACGTACCTGCCATAGAAATGCCTACCCCACCCATTGAGAATGCCGTGGCCATTGTCGCACTTTTTTTTATAAAACTTCTTCTATTGTCTTTCATCGCTTTGTGATTTTTGTGTGTTGCTGCTTCTTAATCATTTTGATGACAATACAGCCAATTCCATCGCTCTGGTAAAACCTATATTGTAGGTCATACCCGTATATCCACCACCTCCGGGATATTGATTTCTTATCCCTTCTGGGTGTTCTTTGTCATAATCTAAAGCTCTGGGATGCTCCGGGTAAATACCGTGGGTATATCCCAATCCTATTATATCCCGCATAACGGCATACATATTTACTTGGCCCTCATCCAAGAATACCTCGCTGTATTTCACATAAGGTTTATCGGAGATCACATTCCGGTAATGCATATGGTTTATGCGATCCCTAGATCCGAAATATTGAAGAACTTCCAGTGGGTCTTCCCCTAATTCACGGGTGACTCCGCAATCAAATGTGATACCATTTGATGGACTGTCCACTAGTTCTATTAGTCTTTTCCAATCTTCCAATGTAGCCATAATTTGGTCCGAACCATGACTTACAGGGATAGGAGGGTCATTAGGATGTAAAGCCATTCGAACCCCTGCTTTCTCTGCAACCGGAATCACTTCATTAAGAAAATAAGTGAGGTTTTTCCACAAATCCTCTGCACGATGCTCCCCTCTTTCTGCATCTGCTGGAAGGTCTTTTACTGGTTCGTAATCAAATGCAGTGTGGCCTGCACCTCCCCTACCTAACTTTTCATAGTATCCTTCCATCAATCTGTGGGCATAGAAATTATACTCAACTACCGGAAGATCCGCTTCACCTGCCGCTATTAGGGATTGTTTTATTTTTTCAATCTCATCATCCCTTCCTTCCCTGCCATAAATTGTATTGGGATGCCCCCCTATCATCATATTTATAACAGTAAGCCCTTCTTCTTTAAAAGCGTCCATTATTTCCCTTAGACTTTCTACTGTCCAAGGAATGGGAGGTCCGCCCATCAAAACATAGTCAACACCTATTTGCTTGATTTTTCTCATGGTATCCCTATCCGAGTTTCTCGAGGTACCTACACAAATTTTCGGTCTTCCATTATTTTCTTTAATGGGCCATTCCCTTTCTATTTTTTCATCTTCCTTTTGTGCAACTTTCTCATCCTTTTCGGATATTTCTTTACACGCAGCCGTTAGGCCTATCAGGGAAGTCCCTGCAGCAAGTGCAGTACTTTTCTTTATAAAACTTCTACGGTTGTCTTTCATGTCCTTTTCTATTAAAGCTTGATAGCACTATTATTCTTCGTCCCACCATACTCGGGTGATATACGTATCTGCTCCCTGGTTGGCGATTGCCGCTTCGACATTTTCAAGATTCAATGCACGTTCTTCAAAAGAATACATTAAACGTCGGATAGGAACCCCTCCCGTTGTATTCAATGGATAAGTGACAGGTGCTAGTTCTGGGACACCTGTACGTCTCCATGTTGACCAAGCTTCAAAAAAGTCCAAATACATATAGTGGGCCAGATAAAACTGTGTGTAAATCTGTTCCATCATTTGCTCATCACTTCCGCTAAGGGAATGGGCGGCCAAGTAATCTGATATTTCATCCTCGGTAATAGTCATGGGGGCAATACCATTGTTGGGATATAGCATTGAGGATTCCATATTGGCCCGGATAGCATTCTGGTAGTGTTCTTCAGGGGTTCCAGGTGCCCATCCTCGAATGGCCGCTTCTGCCAATAGAAATTCAACCTCAGAATAACTAAGGATTATTGATGGAGAGGAGAAATTGGCTATGGTAGCCGTATTGGGTTCTGAATAGTCCACCAATTGGGCATTGCTCCAACCGGGAATGGCTTCACTTATGGTCCCTGGGTCATAACCATTGGGTAACCCCTGTTGTAGTTCGGGAACTGTGGTTTCTGCAATAACCTGTAACTGCATTGCATTAATGTTCCCTTCCCATAGAGTAGCGTAAAAAGGCAGTCTGGGATCATTGTTCTCTTTTAAAAGATCAATAAACGTCTTTCCCATTTTCACGAGTCCCATACCTTGATTTCCTTCGGGAAGGCTTTCCCTTTTCAGCTCTCTGCCGTCCCAATTCCATGTATTTCCACTTGTTGGGGTATGTTCCAATTTGGCCAAATCATCATTGCTTTGCATAACCCCTCCCTCTATTGCCTTTTGGGCCCATTCTTGGGCCATACCTGGATCTACCTTTGTCAATCTCATGGCCAAGCGCAGCATAAGGGAATAGCCAAATGTTCTCCAACTAGCTACATCTCCTCCATAAATCACGTCCGCACCACCAAAAGAGCCTGATGAGTTATCCAACTGGCCAATGGCCGATTCCAAATCTTGAAGCATCCATGGGTAGATATCGGATTGTTTGTCATAAACTGGTTTAAAAATCAAATCTGAATTTCCTTTTACGGCCTCTTTATAGGGCACATCCCCATAAGCATCCGTTACCCGATGGAGCGCAAAGACCTTCCAAATTTTTGCTATTGCATTTTGATTCGATAACTCAGGAATTCCTTCAGTCTCATTAAGAATCACTGATAGTTCCCTAAGATGGGAGGTATACACGGTTTCAAAAAAATTTCCTGTCTGTTGGTGCACAATCCCCTTCTCCCCATACCAAAAAGTTTGAAGGGTAGCATGAAATTGCATTGCTCCTGATAGGTATTTCATATTCGTCCGATTTCTATCCGTGGTACCAGTGCCTACAGTCCGGATCAAACTCGTAGTGAACAAGCTTTGAAAATCGGGTTCTGTGTACGCATTTGGATTTTGGTTAAGTTCCTCAAAACCAGAATCACATCCAGTTAAGAAAAATGTCATCATGATCACTACATAGAAAGGAGCGACCTTGTGTTGATGTTTTATAGGTTTCATAATATTTTGTTTAATTGAAGAATTAAAATTCCTTTTAAAAAGTGACGTTAAAGTCAATACCGAAACTTCTGGAAGTTGGTAAACCAAAATTCTCGAGCCCCTGTGCATTGGAACTACTGTAATTTGATTCTGGGTCAATGTTTTCCGTAGTTGTATAAATCAACCAAAGATTTCTCCCCACCAATGAAATACTGGCTGATTTTATGGGAGTTCTGGACAGCATAGATTTGGGTAGGTTATATCCAAGACTAAAAGACCGCAACTTGATAAAGTCTGCTTTTTGGACAAATTCCTCCGTAATCGTGTAAGCTATGCCTCTGTAATAAGTCTGGGCAGGGACCGTGGCCGAATATGCATTACCATCTTGATCAACTCCATTGACACTGACCCCTGTTTCACGCACATTATCCCTAACGGTACGTTTATCCAAACCGAAATCGGTTCCATAAGCGCTGGTGGCAGAATAAATACTCCCGCCCCACCTACTATCAAGCAAAAAATTTAAATTAAAATTTTTGTATGTAAAACTGTTATTGAACCCTATAGACAGTGGAGGAACACCTCTTCCCAACGCCTCGTTCGGCCCTGCGATAGGCAGTCCGCTCAAACTGTTGTACACGATTTCCCCACTTTCATTGGTCAATTTTCGATTTCCAGCAATCATACCAAAAGGCTGACCCTCAAAATGGTATATTCCACCGTTCAAGGTCCTTGTGGTTGCCCCTGGCAATTGCAATGTTGTAAGGTCATCTGCTATTTTGATAACGGTATTATCATTATAGGCCGTATTGACCATCGCATCCCAAGTAAGACCATTTTCAGAAGTAATTGGAGTTCCCGAAACCATTAATTCAACACCCTTATTTTCCATTTTACCAGCATTAAGGGCTACATCATCATAACCACTGGAAGGTGCTATGGAAGCATTTACTATATCATCGGTGGTGGTTCTATTATATACCGTAAAATCTATTCCCAATCTACTGTTCAACATTCTTAGTTCTATTCCTGCCTCGGTAGTTGTTGATGTATAGGGCACCAATTTTGTAGGAATGGTTGCACTGGTCACCTCGGTCAATGTTTGCCCTAAATGCGGAATTGATTCTGCAGAATAGGTGGTAAGAATATTGTAGGGTGTTGGTGCGCCCCCCCCTACTTGAGCCCATGAAGTTCTAACTTTGGCATAATCAAGCCAACTTGGTTTGCTTTTCCAAGCCTCCGTCAATAGGAAACTCAAACCCACAGATGGGTAGAACAAATTATTATCCGCAATATCCAAGGTTGAAAACCAATCGTTTCTACCTGTTAGCGTTAGGTAGAGGTAGTTATTGAAATCAAGGTCCAATGATCCAAACAGCGAATTAATTCCAAACTTTCCGTAGTTGATATCAAAATTTTGGCTGCTTCCATTCCCAATAAAATAACGAAAAGGGATGTTGAACTGCCCACTTGAAAGAGTAATGCCATCAAATGTGTTTCGCATTTGGTTTCCCCCGGCCATGGCATTGACCGTAAATTTCCCAAACTCTTGATTAAAACCTAAAACCCCTTCAATATTGGTTTCGGTCTGAACACTTTGATCAGTGGTCATGCTCCCTGGTGCATTGAATGCAATACCTGTAGGGTCTATCTGATAGCCATCCACATTAATCTTGTCCATTCCAAAACGGACTCGGGCATATAGGTGGTCGGTAAAATTGTATCTTGTAGTAAAGGAACCAATAAATCGTTCCCGTTTATCCCCATTTCTATATTTATTTACGGCGAAGTAGGGGTTAGTAGCATAAATATAGTCGCTCCATGGCATTTCATTACCATTTTCGAGATACCCAGGAGAAAGGGTCCTTACATCTATGTTGGTAGCTATCAATTGTGTTCCCGCATTGGGGTTTCTGGGAAAATCAGCCAAAAAGGGCCGATTCTCAACGTCTTCAATGGTGTATTGTGCATTCCCCGTGAACTGAATTTTTTCTGCTAGGGTTGCATTAGTGCTTAAATTAAAGGTCTTCCGATTTATGCTACTATTGGGAACTATGGATTTATTGTCCATATTGGAAGCTCCAAACCGGAAATTAATGGCTTCACTCCCTCCTGAAAAAGCAATACTGTTCGTAACGGTCGTCCCTATTTGATAAAAATTCTCGACATTTTTTTTCTGAGGTGAATAAGGTCTTAATTCACCATCTGGTTGTATGACCATTGAGCCGTCCAGTGGCGCGCCCCACGAGGTGCGTCCGAAAGCTATCGCCTCCTCTTGGTTTGAAGGGGCCACACCCAAAGAACCTGAACCATATCTATACTGCCAATCCAGAAAGTTCATCGGTTGTTCAAATGTGACATTGGTACGATATTCCACCCCTATTCCCTGTTGTGCGCTACCTGATTTGGTAGTGATCAAAATCACACCATTGGCTGCGCGAGCACCATATAGAGCAGCTGCAGTACCTCCTTTTAAAACTGATATACTTTCTATATCATCGGGGTTGATACTTGAGAGTCCATCCCCTCTATCCACGCCTCCATAAGTACCGGGTGATGATTGGTTGGTATTGGTGATCGGCATTCCGTTAACAACATATAATGGCTGATTATCTCCATTTAGCGATCCATTTCCCCTGATTATAACACGACTGGATGCTGCAGGGCCACCTGATGTTGCTGACGCTGTTACCCCAGCTACTCTCCCCGCTAAAGCATTTCCGACATTAATTTCCCTTGCTTTGGTGAAATTATCACCATCAACTTCAGAGACAGAATAGGTCAATGCCTTTTTCTCCCGCTTGATTCCAAGAGCGGTAATCACCACCTCATCGAGTGCTTGTGAATCTTCCTGTAAAACAACATTAAGTGTGGAAGATTCCCCAACCTCAATTTGTTGGGCTGCAAATCCAATTGAACTGAAAACAAGTACCGTTCCAGGCCCAGGGACTTCAATTGAATAATTGCCATCAAAATCCGCCGCCACACCATTTGTAGTTCCCTGCTCCAATATATTGACCCCAGGAATGGGAACCCCTTGGTTATCTGTAACAGTACCGCTAACGGTAAATTGATCAGAGGGCTTTTCCCGCAAAGGGCTTTTGATTACGTTTTTTGCAACCTCTTCATCTATTTTCCTAGAAGTAGTTCGTTTTAATACAATTTGATTATCAACTAGAGAATATGTGACAGGCCTTCCCTTGAACATCAGGTTTAGAACATATGATATTTTCTTGTTCTTTACGTTGAAGGTCACGGTTCTGGTACCATCTATTTCCCCGCTTCTATAGAAAAATCTAAAATCACTTTTAGACTCTATTTGTTCCAAAACACTCTGGACAGTCTCATTTTCTATGTTCAAATTTATTTTGGCATTCTGCGAAAATGAATTTGCTTGAACATTTAGCAAAGCAAATACCAAAAGAACAAATGAAACCTTCATAGTTCGATTCTTGTTAAGAATATTCCCAAGCATTGCTGGGAACCAATCCTTTTTTTGCATAATTTTGAATGGTTTTGATTAGTTAGTAACGTTTCTATTTAAAATCAACTCATATCGGGAAGTGTTGCACCACTTCCCGATTTTTATTTATCCGAGATTTTAATCATAGGCTGGTTTTTTTATTGATTACAATTTTTCCCTTTTCTATTTTGTATTCAAAGTTTGCACTTTCCTTGAATGTATTCATCAAACTTAGTATCGATTCGTTTTTGAACTTACCATTGAAACGAGCGTTGTCCAACTCCGGGTAGTTGTTCACAATGGTTACATTATACCTTCGCTCAATTTTTTTAATAATGTTCGGAAACAGTTCATCTCTAAAGGTCAGTACATTTTGTGTCCAACCGGTATAATCTTTTACATCTACTGTATTGACAACCATACCATTGCCCTTTATCACTGCTTTTTGCCCCGGTTTTATGATTTCATGTGAATCCGTCTTTTGGTTATTCACTGAAACACTCCCTTCGACCAATACCGTATGCTGGGGCTCCCCCAAATAGGCGCTAACATTGAAATGTGTCCCCAATACCGTAACTTCCATATCGTTTGCTTGGACAACAAATGGGCTTGAATCATCTTTTGCAACCTCGAAATATCCCTCTCCAGATAGATAGACCTCCCTCCCCTTACTTGGGTGAAAACCCACTGGAAATCGAAAATGAGATCCTGCATTGAGATGAACCAATGTACCATCTGCAAGGACTATTTGAAATGTTTTGCCCGAAGGCACTATAACTTCGTTAAAGGCAAAGTCACCATTTTTAGTATTTTGTCTGTATTGGAGAATACCGTTTTGTATCGATGCGATAACATTTCCAGACTCGTCCACAATCTCATCGACCGTATGTTCATCTATCGACTTTTGGTCCTGGCCCGTTTGTAAAACAATCTCTTTCTTATCAGCATTCAAGATATCTTGGTCGGTTTTATATGCATTATAGCCCCAGAACAATAGAAATCCTGCCCCAATAAAAACTGCAGCATATTTCATCATATTCCTGTATACCAACGGTAAAACTTTCGTCTTTTTCGTTTGGAGTGTCTTAGCCTTGATTTTCTCCCATAACTGCTGCTCGATATCCAGTTTAAAGTCAATATCAGCATTCCGACCTGTATCTCCTTGAAATGAATCAAGATAGCTCTCAACAAGCTTCTTCTCCTCAACGGTACACTTCCCATTGAGGTACTTTTCCATTAAGCTTTTGGCCTGTTTGTTTTTTAAGTATTTCATGTGCTTAGAAAAGAGCTAAAAATCTCCTTGTACAAACTAAGTACCAAAATTTCAAAATTAGTACCTGTGTTTTTTTGATTTTTTTTAATAATGAAGCAAAAATTCAATGCTAAAAATGAATACATATCAAAATAACATGACCCAAATAATGATTTTCGTATTCATACCAAATCATCCAATAAATAAAATCTTACAAGATATTTTCCTAAAGAGAAAATACAAAAAGTAGAAGTTGGTAGATTGCCAATTGTTCAGGTGAGACTTGTTCCTTTAAGCGTTTTGTGGCTTTAGTAATTTGGTTTTTTACAGATTGTATCGACAATCCAAGCTCTTGGGAAATTTCTAAGTTTGATTTATCCTCAAACCTGCTCATAATAAAAATTTGTCTGCACCTTGGAGTTAAATTATTGACCAAGCTGTTGGTCAGTGAAAGTAGCTCATCAAACTCCATCTTTTTTGAGATGCTCAATGATGCGTCAACCAAATTCAGACGAGTCAACTCTTCATGTGAAAAATCGTGCTTTCTTAGTGTTTTAACAACCTGAAACTTGGTAGCCTGATAAAGATATGGTTTGAGGTAGGTAATCGTATTCTTTTTTCTTTTTTCCCAAAGGGATATAAAAACGTTCTGAACAATGTCCTCGCATGTTTCCCTTTGCTTACATATGTTCAATGCATACGCAAACAGTTTTTCCGCATATTTCTTATAAATTTCATGATAGGCAACTTCATCATCCCTACCCATTCGAGAAAGTAATTCTTGATCGCTATATGACATTGCAAATCGTTTGAAAATACCATAAAGCTAAAGATTTTATTTAAAAAATAACAATTTGATAAAATATTTATATTAAAACCCACAAAGACACAATATCAAAGTATAATCTTTTTGCTATTTAAAATAGTATCCTAATAATGAATTGAGATCAAGTGTGTAAAGTCACCCGTCTTGTGTCAACGGTTGTTGGAGTATATATCTTGCGTTGCCGCCATTCTACTGGGAAGTGCTTATCCAAAAACCAATTGAAAAATGTAGACCGTGCTCTCATAGGTTTTGTGTTGAACTGAACGAAAATTGCCTACGAAAGTTAAATGATAAGTGATTGTAATATAGTTGTTCACACACTTATTCGGTTAACATTTTTAATGAAAAGGAGCATATTCGACACGGCAACCTCCATAGAGACCGCCTACACAAAACTGGCACATTGGTACAAGGATGTGGAAAATACGGGATTTAGGGCATTCAACACCATTGCAAACACGATATCCCTCAACTACAGATCTATCCTGAACTATTTTATAAACAGAAGCACGAACGCTTCAGCAGAATCTTTTAATGCAAAAATAAAGGCTTTTAGAGCGCAATTCAGAGGAGTCAAAAACACAGAATTCTTCCTATTCAGGCTAACTACGATATTTGCATAAACACAACAATTGTTCCTGATCCGAATTCTTCCTATTCAGGAATGTCCTAAAACGTCAAAACCTTGCAAATCTTATTGATTTGCAAGGTTTTGTTTTTGTTTGAACTCTAAACGTGGGCGCTGAGGGATTCGAACCCCCGACCCCCTCGGTGTAAACGAGGTGCTCTGAACCAACTGAGCTAAGCGCCCATTCAATTTCCTAAATGGGAGTGCAAATATAAGACTGTTTTTGATTTAAAAAACAAAAAAATGAAAAAAATTACACAACTTCTGCCACAACAAAAGTACTCCCCCCCACATAAATCATATCAACAGCCTCAGCATTATTTAAAGCTTTTTGAAAACCCTCTTGCACCGACCCGTATTTTTCGCCCATAAGCTCCTGTTCCTTAGCCATTTCCTCTAGAACATTTGTATCCATTCCCCTTGGAATAGCCGGCCTCACAAAATAATAATGAGCATTTTTCGGAAAAAGGGTCAATACAGACTTCACATCTTTGTCGCTTACAAAGCCAAGTACAATGTGGAGTTTTTTATAGGATTGTTTTTCGACTTGCTTCAATACCAATTGAAGCCCTTCTTTGTTATGGGCCGTATCACAGACCACCAACGGATTCTGTTGCAAAATTTGCCATCTGCCCAAAAGTCCGGTATTGGCAACAACATTTTTCAGTCCCATGGAAATTGCTTCTTCCGGAACACCAAAACTTTTCAGTTGATGTATGGTCGCCATCACCCCATTGATGTTTTTTTGCTGATATTCTCCAAGCAGATCAGTTGCATATCCCATGGAGGGTTCTTCATCGGCAAAAATAATATCCGATTTTAACTGATGAGCAATCAGGTTAAAAATCATCTTCGTCTCTGGTTGCGTCTCACTGATTACAACAGGAACCTTTGGTTTTATGATCCCCGCCTTTTCCAACGCTATTTTTTCCAGGGTATCGCCCAAAAACTGGGTATGATCCATCCCGATATTTGTAATCAAGGAAACTTCAGGGGTTATTATGTTGGTAGAATCCAATCTCCCTCCCAATCCAACCTCAATTACAGCTATATCCACCTGTTCCTCTGCAAAATAACTAAAGGCCATGCCAACCGTCATTTCAAAGAAAGAAAGCCTGTGGTATTCAAAAAATGGTTGATGTTTTTCTATAAAATCGATTACAAACTGTTCACCGACAACCTTTCCATTTATTTTGATGCGCTCCCTAAAATCCTTCAGGTGGGGAGAAGTATATAATCCGACCTTATAACCTGCCTCTTGAAGAATGGAGGCCAACATATGGCTACTGGAACCTTTGCCATTGGTTCCCGCAACGTGGATACTTTTAAATTTTTTCTCAGGATTGTCCAGCACATTGCACAAGCTGATAATGTGATCCAGCTTCGCATTTAGCGCCGCAGCACCTTTTTGCTGGTACATCGGAAGTTGTCCGAACATCCAGTCCAACGTTTCTTGGTAGGTCACTATTGCCCTAGTTTAAAATTGACAACCACAAAACCTATCTGTTGCGCTGGAGCATTCGAATCTGAATTCCATTTATGGAGCAGTGCCGTTTTACGGGCAGGTTCCAACAGACATGGAGCGTTGTTTGTGGTGCCTTTTACACCGGGCTCGGCCTTTATGACTTTCCCGGACCTATCAACAGTGATTCTAACAACAACCCTACCTTCTTCATTACAATCTTGTTGAACTTTTCCTTTGTTGGCCAAAGACCTTCCACTTAATCCATAACCACCGGTCCCACTTCCCGGGGAACCATAATAGGATGATGCATAAGGATCTCCATCTGGCTGTCCCTTGTCGCCAGCGCGATCATCGTTACCTTCACTTCCTGTAGTTGTTCCGTCTGATTTACCTATTCCTCCGATAAGTGCATCCACGCTCTTTTTCTTCGCTTCCTGCTCTTGTCGTTTACGCTCTTCAGCATCACGCTTTTCTTTGGCTATGCGTTCCTCTTCCGCTTTGGCCTTTTCTGCTTCCTCTTCCGCCTTACGCTTGGCTTCTTGTTGTTGCCTAAGTTTTATGGTTTCCTCATCATTACTTGTTAAAACCTCTTCAACCGGAGCTTCTTCGACTACAGTTTGCTCAGGCTCAGCAGGCTCAGCCACTTCTTGAGGTTCAGGTTGACTTTCCACTTCCCTAGGTTCGGAACGCACTGGCTCCGTTGGCTGTACTTCCCCACTCCCATATTCCATGGTTCCAAAATTAACGGCAATACCATTTTCAATAGGCGGGTCGAGATAGGTCAATCCGATATAAAAAAGCAATAGAAGGAGTGCACTCAACAAAAGTGTTGTGAGCGTAAAGGATTTTTTCTTGTGTCTCGTATCTAAAAAGGACATTATTTTGGCCGCACCGCCAAGATAACCTTGTAACTGTTCCTGTTTGCAATGTCCATTACATTGACCGCTTCTTTAATGGCCACGTTTTCTTCTGCTCTGAGGATGATTGTCGGCTTTTCTTGACCTTCAAGTGCCTTTTTTAATTCAATTTCAATGTATTCTTTGTTGATCTGCTCGTTGTTCACAAAATACTTCAGGTTTTTATCAATGGTCACCGAGACATTCTGTGTGTTCGTGGATTTACCCTTTGCCTTTGGCAAGAGCAAATCCAGAGCATTGGGCGCATTGGAGGTCAGCATAAAAAACACCAATAACAGAAAAACGATATCCGTCATTGACGACATACTGAACTCCGGGCTTATTTTGTTTCTTCCCTTCAGTTTCATAGCTAAGGGTTATACTGGTTCGTTCAAAAGGTCCAAAAACTCAACGGCATTGGCCTCCATCTGATGTACCACTTTATCGGTTCGGTTTACCAAATGGTTGTAACCGATATAGGCAATAATACCAACTACCAAACCGGCTACGGTCGTTGTCATAGCAGTATAGATACCGGATGCCAAAGAACCCATTTCTGCCTGTCCACCGCTACTTGCCATCTCGTGGAATGCCAAAATCATACCTATTACGGTTCCCAAGAAACCGATCATTGGAGCAGCACCCGCAACGGTAGCCAATACGCTAACGTTCTTCTCCAGTTTGTAAACTTCTAACGTACCTGCATTTTCGATGGCGGTGTTGATGTCATCCAAAGGTTTTCCAATTCGGGCAACACCCTTTTCGGTAAGTCGTGCTACAGGAGAATCCGTTTGCGCACATAACAATTTTGCAGCCTCCAGTTTGCCGTTGCTGATATGATCACGAATCTGGTTCATGAAATTCTTATCTATCTTGGACGCTGCCTTTATGGCAAAAATCCGTTCAAAATAAATGTACATAGCAACAAAAAGAAGAACAAAGAGTACCACAATTATTATGACACTCCCTGTTCCTCCATTGACAATAAGATCGATTACGGATAAGGTCTTTTCTTCGGAAATTGAGGCTGTTGCCTCAGCGCCTTCCGTTACTTCTTGTAAAATATTCATATAAAATCCCCAATTTATTTGCAATAATAACGGAGATTTTTGAACTAAAGTATTTTTTAGAACAAATATCGCATCACCATAAATACAATTGCCCCGGCAATGAAGCCTACAAAGGCCAACCAAGATATCTTTTTAAGATACCAGAAAAAGTCGATTTTTTCCATTCCCATGGCAACAACTCCAGCTGCTGAACCAATAATCAACATACTCCCTCCAGTTCCCGCGGAATAGGCGATAAAGTGCCATAATTGGTCATCCATTGGCTCGGAGAACATCCCCAAACTTGCTGCCACCAAAGGAACATTATCGATCACAGCAGAACCTATACCCAATAGCACCACAACCAAATCCGACACTCGAGTACCTGCCATTTCCGTTCCGATCAACGGCATTCCTTGTTTTAATCCTTCTGCAAAATTGAACAACAGCCCCAAGGATTCCAATGCGGCCACGGCCATCAAAATACCCAAGAAAAACAGAATACTGGGAAGTTCAATTTTTGTCAAGGCACTATGCACCGGGCTATGGTGAGCATGCTCATCACTTTCTTGGTCCACGGAAGAAATTGCAATCTTTTTATTACTGTAAATTTCGGCAAAAGTTGCCACAACGGCCAAAGACAACATCATCCCCACATATGGTGGCAAATGCGTTACTGTTTTAAAAATAGGGACAAAAACAATTGCTCCTAGACCCAAATAAAGCATTCTGGGTCCATACTTTGAAGCTGTCCCCCCATCTTCCTCCATATCTATCTCTCCTTTAAAGGCAGGAAGAAAAGATGCAATGAAAGAAGGCAATAACATGCATACCAAAGATGGAACCAACAAATGTTCTATAAGCATGGCAGTTGAAACTTTGTCCCCAATCCATAACATGGTAGTGGTCACGTCCCCGATCGGCGACCAAGCTCCACCAGCATTTGCGGCAATAATGATCAAACCGGCATACCAAAGCCTAACATCCCTGTCCTTAACAATTTTTTGAAGGATGGAAATAAGTACAATGGTCGCTGTTAAGTTATCTATGATAGCAGAAAGGATAAAGGCCAAGAAGGAGAATATCCAAAGGATCTTCTTTTTGCTCCTTGTCTTTACAAAAGATTTTATGGTGGCAAAACCATCAAAGTAATCAATAATCTCAACAATGGTCATCGCACCTAAAAGGAATACCAATATCTCGGCGGTCTTTCCCAAGTGATGAAGAAGGGTCTCTTCCATCAGTTCCATTTTCTCTTCATGGCCAAAAGACCCAAAGTTTTCCAACAGTGCATGGTTTCCAGAGTCGAACCAAGTTGTGAAACCGTCGATACCAAAAGCCATTAGGGCCCACAAAATGGCCATCATCGCCAATGCCGGAATAAGTTTATCGATTTTTAAATTATGTTCTAGGGTAATTGCCAAATATCCAATTACAAAAATGACAACTAAAAGGGTTTCCATGTTAAGTTTGGTTTAATTAAGGAATAATATTTTTGAGCAGTTATCTGTGTGGCTAAAGATATTCAAAATGAATATTTCCGCATAATCTAATTGGTATAAAAATAAAGAGACAAGAATAGATAGATTTCAAAAAATGAGATGAAATTTTAATCATTCTCATTTAACTGATGTTTTTTATATAAAATTAACACCAGAAGACTATATTTGCGGGTGGTTTTTAAATATTATTCAGTTTTATGGATTTCACACTTTCCGAAGAACAGTTAATGATACAACAAGCGGCAAAAGATTTTGCCCAAAATGAACTTTTACCAGGGGTCATTGAACGCGACGAAGCCCAAAAGTTTCCAAGTGAGCTTGTTAAAAAAATGGGAGACCTTGGGTTTATGGGCATGATGGTCAATGAGAAATATGGAGGCAGTGGCCTTGGCACCCTTTCCTATGTAATTGCCATGGAAGAACTGTCCAAAATAGATGCCTCAGCTTCGGTAATGGTATCCGTAAACAATTCTTTGGTCTGCTGGGGACTGGAAACCTACGGAAGCGAGGAGCAAAAACAAAAATACCTTACCCGCTTGGCAACAGGTGAGATCATTGGCGCCTTCTGTCTTTCCGAGCCCGAGGCCGGAAGTGATGCAACTTCCCAGAAAACAACGGCCATAGACAACGGTGACCACTATATATTAAACGGTACAAAAAACTGGATCACAAATGGAAACCAAGCCGAAGTGTATCTAGTCATTGCACAAACAGACAGGGAGAAAGGCCACCACGGCATCAATGCTTTGATCATTGAAAAAGACATGGAAGGTTTTGATATTGGCCCCAAAGAGAACAAATTGGGCATTCGGGGAAGCGACACCCACTCCTTGATGTTCAATGACGTTAAGGTTCCAAAAGAAAACCGTATCGGCGATGACGGTTTCGGTTTTAAGTTCGCTATGAAGACCTTGGCAGGCGGGCGAATCGGAATTGCCGCACAAGCACTCGGCATTGCTGCTGGAGCTTACGAATTGGCACTTAAATATTCCAAAGAACGTAAGGCCTTCGGTACAGAAATAGCAAACCATCAAGCAATTGCATTCAAATTGGCGGATATGCATACAAAAATACAGGCGGCCCGTCACTTAGTTTATCAGGCGGCCTGCGATAAGGATGCCGGAAACGATTACACTCTCTCCGGGGCCATGGCCAAACTGTACGCTTCCGAAATTGCTATGGAAACAGCGGTCGAAGCCGTCCAAATACATGGTGGAAATGGATATGTTAAAGACTATCACGTGGAACGCTTGATGAGGGATGCCAAAATCACTCAGATTTATGAAGGCACCTCCGAAATCCAGAAAATTGTTATCTCTAGAAGCATCTTAAAAGACTAAACAACATCCACCCCTCCCAAAAAGAGGGGGCTCTAATCAAAAAATAACACACACTACTTACACCCCCTTGTTTTCAACAGCCATATTTACTCAAAACACATCCAAATAAGACGAAACACTCTTTTAATAGCGGGGAGCTACCTATTTTTAGAACTCAATTTGAGATAATGATAATTTAACATTCTCTTAATTCCTAAATTAAATTTTTTTTAACCCCATAAGCAATACGTTGATTATTTATCTGATAATCAACAAAAACCTTGTTATTTATACATCAGTTTTGATATTTTTGAGGAAATACGTTAATGATGGGATTGAAGAAACAAGGTTTATATTTACCGGAATTTGAGCATGACAACTGCGGTGCAGGCTTCATATGTAGCCTAAAAGGAATTAAGTCCAATGACATAATACACAAAGCCCTCGAAATTCTTGATAAACTGGAGCATAGGGGAGCTGTAAGTTCAGATGGAAAAACAGGGGATGGTGCAGGTATCTTGATAGATATACCCCACGCCTTCTTCAAGGACGCCTGCGCGTTTGATATACCGGAAGCTGGAGAATATGCAGTCGGAAACGTATTTCTGCCACAAAAAGAAAACCAACGTAACTTTTGCATAAAGGTCTTTGAGGAAAATATAGAAAAGCAGGGACTCAAACTCCTAGGGTGGCGACAGGTTCCCGTTAATCGTTCTGTTCCCGGAAGGATAGCGGCAGAGACCGAGCCTTATGTTATGCAGGTTTTTGTTGGAAAGGGAGAAGACCTGGACGAATTTCAGTTCAACCTTAAACTATTCATCGCACGTAAGGTCACGGAACATACCGTTATAGAGAGCAAACTGTCGGAAAGTGAGTTTTTCTATTTGCCCAGTCTATCTACAAAGATCATCATTTTTAAGGGACTCTTGGTCCCCAAGGACATCAGCAGATATTACGAAGACCTTTTGGACCCGCGCGTAGTTACCCGCTTGGCACTGGTACACCAAAGATTTTCCACCAACACTTTCCCCATGTGGGATTTGGCACAGCCCTTTAGGTATATGTGCCACAATGGAGAAATAAACACTTTACGAGGAAATGTATCACGCATGCGTTCGCGCGAAGAACTTATGCAAAGTGATTGGTTTGGCGAGGACATCAAAAAAATACTTCCCATTGTATTGCCGGCAAAATCCGATTCCGCCAGTATGGATATGGTAGTTGAACTGTTATTGATGACCGGTCGCTCTTTACCCGAAGTAATGATGATGTTGGTTCCGGAAGCATGGGAAAAGAACCCGGACATGTCCGAAGCCAAAAGAGCATTTTATGAATACAACTCATGCCTGATGGAACCTTGGGACGGGCCCGCATCCATTCCGTTCACTGATGGAAACTATATAGGAGCCGTACTTGATAGAAATGGGCTCCGCCCATCCAGATACTCCGTAACCAAAAAAGGATATGTGATCATGTCCTCAGAAACTGGAGTGGTTGAATTGGAACCGGAGGATATCGAATTCCACGGACGATTGGAGCCCGGAAAAATGTTCTTGGTGAACATGGAGGAAGGAAGAATCGTGAACGACGAAGAAATCAAGGAGGCCATTGCCAAAAAGCATCCTTACAAAGAATGGTTAAAGAACAATTTGGTGCACTTGAGGGATATTCCTTATAACGATTGCCCGGTTTTCTTTGGAGAATTCCCGCTCCAGACCAGACGAACTGCATTCGGGTACACCCAAGAAGACATCAATACCATTATAATGCCCATGGCAGAAAATGGTAAGGAACCCATTGGTTCCATGGGCTCCGATACTCCAATTGCCGTGTTGTCCGAGCGCCCACAATTGATATACAATTACTTTAAACAACTCTTTGCCCAGGTAACCAATCCCCCTTTGGACGGTATCCGTGAGGAATTGATTACCGATATTAGTTTGACCTTGGGCAGCGACCATAACATTTTTGATTTTTCAGAATTGCATTGTCGAAAGCTGAAAATCCAAAACCCGGTTATTTCCAAGGAAGATTTGGACAAAATCAAAAATTACGATGCCAGTCCAGACTATAAAGTCGTCTCCATTTCCATGCTCTATGAGATCAACAAAGGGCATAATGGACTGGAGGAGGCCTTGGACGGTATATTGCAGCAGGCATCAAATGCCATTGACCAGGACGCAAACATCATTATCCTATCCGATAGAATGGTAAGCACCGAAATGGCACCTATCCCTGCTCTTTTAGCCTGTTCCTATGTAAATAGCGGCCTTAGAAAATTAGGAAAGCGTTCCAAGCTGAGCATTATTATAGAATCCGCTGAACCTAGAGAAGTTCATCATTTTGCCCTTCTTTTTGGTTTTGGCGCAAGTGCCATCAACCCATATTTGGTAAACGAAATCATTGGTGAGCAAATCGAGGAAAACAATATTACCGATTACACTTTCGAGGAAGCCGTTAAAAATTACAACAAGGCTATTGGGAAAGGGATATTGAAGGTGATGAACAAAATCGGAATATCCACGCTTAACTCCTATCGGGGTTCCCAATTGTTCGAGTGTATCGGAATCAATACTACTGTTGTGGACAGATATTTCCCCAACACCCCTACTCGAATCCAAGGAATTGGACTTTACGAAATAGAAAAAGAAGTGACCAAACGCCATAAAAAGGCATTTCTATCACAAAATATATCCGCCAATCTCGACATAGAGGTCGGCGGGGAGTACCGCTGGAGAAGAAATGGCGAGAAGCACATGTTCAATCCATTAAGTGTCGCCATGCTTCAAAAATCGGTACGCAACAATGAGCCGGAAACCTATAAAGAGTATTCCAAACTGGTCAATGAGCAATCCAAACACTTGATGACTATCCGTGGACTTTTCGAATTTTCGAACTACGACCCAATTCCCATTGAAGAAGTCGAACCTTGGACAGAAATTGTAAAAAGGTTCAAAACTGGGGCCATGTCCTACGGAAGTATCAGTAAGGAGGCACACGAAAACCTTGCGGTTGCCATGAACCGAATCGGGGGCAAGAGCAATTCGGGCGAAGGCGGAGAGGATTCGGCTCGTTTTTATAAAAGTCAAACAGGGGACTGGAAGAACAGTGCCATAAAACAGGTCGCATCAGGTAGGTTCGGGGTAACATCCAATTATTTGACAAGTGCCCAAGAGATACAGATCAAAATGGCACAAGGGGCCAAACCCGGTGAAGGCGGGCAATTACCTGGACCAAAAGTCAACCCGGCCATCGCTAAGACAAGAAACTCCACACCTTACGTGGGATTGATTTCACCACCTCCGCACCACGATATTTATTCGATTGAAGATTTGTCACAGTTGATATATGATTTGAAGTCTGCAAACCGAGAAGCTCGCGTAAATGTAAAGCTCGTGTCAGAAGTTGGTGTGGGTACAGTAGCCGCAGGTGTGGCAAAAGCAAAGGCAGATGTCATATTGATCTCTGGATTTGATGGGGGAACGGGAGCATCACCACTAACATCTTTAAAACATGCTGGACTACCTTGGGAACTAGGAATCGCTGAAGCCCAACAGACTTTAGTATTGAACGACTTAAGAAATAGGGTGGTTCTGGAGTGTGATGGACAGTTGAAGACAGGACGGGATGTGGCCATTGCTTGTCTATTGGGAGCAGAGGAATTCGGTTTTGCTACAGCTCCGTTAGTGGCGTCGGGCTGTATTATGATGCGCGTCTGCCATCTTAACACCTGTCCGGTAGGTATTGCCACCCAAAACCCCGAATTGCGCAAAAAGTTCCAGGGAAAACCGGAACACGTTGTCAACTATATGTACTTTGTTGCACAAGAACTACGCGAAATTATGGCCAAACTAGGTTTTAGAACCTTGAACGAAATGGTCGGTCAGGTACAAAAACTGGACAGAAAAAAAGCAATCGAACATTATAAAGCGGCCGGTATCGATTTAACGCCCATACTCTATCGCATAGATGTTCCAGAGGGCACAAAGCTGCACAACACGGAAAAACAATATCACGAAATAGATAAGTCCATTGAATTTGAGATTATAGGAAAGGCGCACCCCGCTCTGTTCAGGAAAGAGAAAACCACATTGGATTTCCCTATCAAGAACACGGACAGAGCCGTTGGAGCTATCATTAGTAATGAGATTTCAAAAATTTATGGAGAGGAAGGATTACCTGAAAATACCCTCAAGCTAAATTTTACAGGCTCTGCAGGACAAAGCTTTGGGGCATTTGCCACCAAAGGACTTACCATGGTAGTCAATGGAAATACCAACGATTATTTAGGAAAAGGGCTCTCAGGAGCCAAACTTATCGTTAAAGTGCCCTTTAAATCTACCATAAAACCCGAAGAGAATGTGATCACCGGAAACGTTACCCTATATGGGGCCACTTCTGGAGAAGCTTATATCAACGGTAAGGCCGGTGAGCGTTTCTGTGTAAGAAACTCCGGGGTCAAAGCAGTGGTCGAGGGTATTGGCGATCATGGTTGCGAATACATGACAGGTGGCGTCGCCGTAATCCTTGGTTCTGTAGGAAGAAATTTCGGTGCCGGTATGAGCGGTGGAATTGCCTACATCTACGATAAGGACAATACATTTAGACGCAACTGCAATGGAGATCACTTAAATCTGCTCCCTGTTGACGAAGACAACGACATTCAGCAGTTGAGAGACTTGATTGAAAGCCATTATAATGCCACATTAAGTCCTTTGGGCCAGCATATCCTTGAAAATTGGGAAAAATGTCTTCCCAAATTCATTAAAGTATTCCCAGAAGAATACCGCCAGGCACTTATCCGATTAGAAGAAGAAAAAATGCAAACCTTATAATTTGAGACATGGGAAAGATTACAGGATTTTTGGAATTTGACAGGAAGGACGAAGCATACGCCCCTGTCAAAGAACGCATCAAAAACTATAAGGAATTTACAAAACCTCTAAAAGAAGATGAATTAAAGAACCAAGGCGCCCGTTGTATGGACTGTGGAATTCCCTTTTGCCATAGCGGTTGCCCACTTGGCAATTTAATTCCCGACTTTAACGATGCGGTTTATAAAGGAAAATGGGAGAAAGCAGCCGAGATACTTCATTCTACCAATAATTTTCCAGAGTTTACAGGAAGATTGTGCCCCGCACCCTGCGAAGAAGCTTGCGTATTGGGAATCAACGAACCTGCGGTCTCCATTGAAAATATTGAAAAAAATATAGTAGAGACCGCCTTTAAAAACGGATGGGTAAAACCTGAAGTCCCAACCATTCGAACAGGGAAAAAAGTTGCTGTAGTGGGTTCTGGACCAGCCGGCTTGGCAGCCGCCCAACAGTTGAATCGTGCGGGGCACACAGTTACCCTTTTAGAGAGAGATGAAAAGCTCGGTGGACTTTTAAGATATGGGATTCCAGACTTTAAAATGGAGAAAAACATCATAGACAGACGATTGGAAGTGATGGAGAAGGAAGGTATTGAGTTTAAGACAGGTGTCCATGTTGGTGTTGACATAACCGCAGAAGAACTTCAAAAAGAATACGACTCCATTGTCTTGTGTGGAGGAGCCACGGTCAGGCGTAACCTCCCTATTCCCGGGGCTGACGCCAAAGGTGTGGTTCAAGCGATGGACTTTTTACCACAGAACAACAGGAAAGTGGATGGCATCCCCTTCAAAGGTGAAGAGATTTCCGCAAAAGGCAAAAAAGTAATCGTAATTGGGGGTGGTGACACTGGTTCGGATTGTATCGGAACTTCAATAAGGCAAGGGGCTGTATCCGTAACCAATTTTGAGATTATGCCGAAAGGAACACCAGATCGCCCCGAAGGCGAACCTTGGCCATTTTGGCCAATGCGTTTGCGTACCAGTTCCTCACATAAAGAAGGTGCGGACCGAGTATTCAGCATCTCCACCAAAAGATTCAACACTGATGACAAAGGAAATTTAACAGGCTTGGTAACTGTAGAAGTTGAATGGATCAAGCAACCTGGTCAACGACCCATGCTAAAAGAAGTAGAGGGCACAGAAAAAGAATGGGACTGCGATTTGGTCCTATTGGCTCTGGGCTTTACAGGTTCGGAAACCACGGTTGCTGATCAATTGAACCTAGAAATGGACCCGAGAACAAACATAAAAGCTTCTGCTTCAGATTATAGAACAAATGTTCCCGGAGTATTTGTAGCGGGCGACCAAAGAAGAGGCCAATCACTTATTGTTTGGGCCATTTCTGAAGGAAGACAAGCAGCTTACCATGTGGATACATACTTAATGGGCAAATCCGATCTCCCCTTAAAAGGTGAGGGGGATTTACCTAGAATCTAAAGCACTCTCAATCACATAAATTTTAAACTAAACACTCTGAACTCCTTTTGGCAATTGTCAAAGGGAGTTTTTTTATGCTCAAGTGAACGTATTCTTGTTTATTAACTTCGGAACCAGATACCCTATAAAAACAAAAAAGCCCGATACGTTGTGTATCGGGCTCGAGGAAGGCGGCGACCTACTCTCCCACCTGGTGTGGCAGTACCATCGGCGCAAACGGGCTTAACTTCCCTGTTCGGAATGGAAAGGGGTGGGC
>JANSXF010000071.1 GCA_024743095.1 Flavobacteriaceae bacterium | reverse complement strand
GTCCCGGTGCCGGTCTGGGCGCCTGCTCAAAGATGAGCTGCATCATGGCGGTGGTCGGCCCGGTCTGGTGCTTTTCGATGTCCTTGACAATGGCGATCAGGGCATTGATCCGTTTTTTGAGATTGAGCTCCAAGCCTTGGAGGTCCTTGCCCAAATCCCCAAAGGGATTGATCTTGTACTGGACAAAGAAGTCCATCATGGCCTCCAAGGTCTCGGTATGGGTGTGGTCCAATTCCTTGGAAAATTTCCGGAACCTGTTGGTGGTCTCCACCCTGAAATTGATGCGTGCAAAGATGACGGTCATAGCGGTTTTTGGTATAAATGGGACAGTGGTTTCCCCTGTTTATGGGGCCTCCGAGGGGCCACTGTCCCAGTGGTTCGACTTTTTGTGTTGGAAGGGAACGATCCTTGGCATAGCTAAATCCTTGACATTCAAGGAATACCAAAGGGTCCATGACCCCACAACGTCGCGACAGCGCGTTGTCGTCTTGCTCTTCCAATTTGTGCCCCGGGCCAAAATTTTGGCTTGGTGCACCCCGGTCCGTTCTGTTTCCATGTCGAATGTATCCCAGTGTTCGGAAGGCTATTGATGGGCTTTATTTTTTAAGATTTCGACTGGGACATTTTTGCGGGATTCTTGGCAAATGGGGAAAATCACTGAAAATCCCGTAACCATCGGGCATTAAAAAACCCCTGATTTCTCAGGGGTTGCCATCATTTCGGGAGGGTTTTATAGGATGCCCTCGTCCGCAAAGCTGTAATGGCTCCCATCGGGTGCCAATATGATATGGTCGAGCAAACGGATGTCCAAGATGGCACCCGCTTTTCTGATCTTTTCGGTGATCTGTCTGTCCGCTTGGCTGGGGGTCAAGGTGGCGCTCGGATGGTTGTGGGCTAGGATGATCCCTGTCCCAGCCACTTTCAACACAATCCCGAAAAGCAGCCGTACATCGACGATGGTGCCTGTCATACCACCATGGGACAGCTCGATTATCGCCTTTACACGGTTCCCGTTGTTCAATATGACGACCTTGAAGGTTTCATAGAGGGCAATGGTATCGTGGTCCCATTGCTCAAAGAGCAGGGCGGCGGTATCCTGCGAACCGCTAATCTTGGGCCACCCACTGGCAGGGATGCGCTGTTTGTAACTTACTTTTATTTCATTATCTTTCATGTCCTTTAACTTTCGAAGGTTAGGGGATAATCATTAACTAAGGGGTGTCTTTTCCAAGGGGACACCCCTTTTTGGTTTTCAGTACTCCGAGGGCAATAAGAGGGTATTGTCCACAAAGTAGAGTTTGAGGGCATCCATCGGAAAGTCCGTGATGTGGTACTTTTGCTCGGTGAAAACGGTACCGTTCCCATCACCATAGGTGATCACCGCATCAAAACCGACCGCTTCTCTTTCCGTTTCCGAATAGCGTTTGAAGTCCACGGTGATGAACCTACTTTTGTCCATCAGGCTCTTGCCCATGACCGAAGCATCCGTCAAGAGCCAGAACGCATTGGCGGTCTCGGCAAGGTATTGGATGCCCTCGGTATAGAGGGTGCGGCAGATGGGCAGGCTATAGATGCATTGTGAGCCATGGAATTGGCCCAATTGTTCCTTGAGGTCTTTAACAGATGTTTCCATAGGGTATGTATTAAGGTTGCGTAAAAAGGAAGGGATCCCAAAGCCCCTTTTTTGGGGAGCCTTGGAATCCCTTTTTGAGGTGCTACTCTGCATCACCATCGGATTTACTGCCCAACAAAAGGATCTCATCGATAACGATGTCCGTTACCCTGCGCTCGTCACCGCTTTCGGTGTTGTAGGTACTGGTCTTGAGCTTTCCCGATACGGCCACCTGCTTGCCCTTGGTCACATACTTTTCGATGATCTCGGCGGTCTTGCCCCACGCCTTGATGTAGTGCCAATCGGTGGTCTGCACCTTTTCACCGTGCTCGTTGCGGTACTGCTCATTGGTGGCCATCGGGAACCGTGCCACGGTCTTCCCATCGTCAAGACGGGTCACTTTGGGGGCATCGCCCACATTTCCGATCAATGTTACTTGATTTCTAATTGAACTCATAATTAAGGGATTTATGGTCTGCCCTGTCGGACAGACGGGTTAAACAATGATTTTTAAAAAATGGCTTACTTATTATATCTGGAGCATTTTCCTTTTTTTGATTCTTTTGAGCCGTTGCGATCATTTGTTGTGGATTTGATTTCATTTTGGACTGTTTTCGACTTACTTCCCATAGAGCCACCGCATTACCTTTTTTTGATGCACTGGACTCCCAACAGCCAGGCTTGCAGTGGGCGTATAAATAGCGAAGCGGCTTTATGCCGCCGTGCCAAGAATGGGTGTTGTTATTTTGCCATCCAAAAAAAGGGAGTGGTACTAGGGTGTCGGGCAAGTCGGGAACGTCCCGGTGAAGAAAGACCGTCAGCAACGCAACGGCACAAAATGCATTACGGAAAGAAGCGATGTCGAAAGGATGCTTTTTGGACTATGGGATGATTTCCGCCCACAAGAGGGGATGTTCACTGGCGGCATGGTGCTTTTTCAGGAGGTTAGGGAACACGGGCCATTTGCCATGGTTCCCGGGCCATATCCCCTTGCGGTGGAGGCCTGCCCCGACGGTCCTGTCCCAAAGTGGGGAAGAAACCAGAAGGTAGTCCTGTTGCCGTAGGTTGATGCCCTTGCGGTAGGCGGTGAGGCTGTGGTAGTGGGCGTGGTTTCCCAGATCGCTATCCGATATAAACTCGGGATGTCGGGACACGGACCTCAGGTCTGTCTCCCGTAGCAGTGGGGCGAGGGTGTTGGCAAAGGAGGGTTCATAAAAGGTGCCACTGACCACAATGTACCGATGCCCCTCCCCTCTTAACTGTTCATAGATCTCGGCGAGGGCTTGGGCCTGCTCTCTCCGAAGTTGCTCGGATTCCTTGGAAAATTGGGCAAGGACCATGACCATGGTGTCCCCAGTGCCCGATGTGATATAGTATTCCTGGCAATCCAAGGTAAACAATGATTCTCCCTTGGAATCCCTTACATACCTATGGGTGACAAAGCCGCGGAGATGGAACCCGTTGCGCAGTACGATCCCAAAACCCCTGCCCTTCCCTTCGTTGCCCTCGAATACATGCCTTTCGGGTTCCCCGACCAGAGCGGACAGCCGGAGGTAGCTCTGGTGGAATTCCTTGCGGGAGGGCAGATCTTCCACTTCTTGGAGCAACAGGATATCGGCCCCGATATCCAAAATTGTCCTGGCCTTGTGCTGCTGTGCCTTGACAGGGATGGGCATCGTTTGGATGGGGAGCCATCCGTTCCACAGGCTGCTGGTCCCGGCCTTGGGTTCCCCGCCCTCTGCCCCTTGTTTGAGAAAGAGTTCCCCGTTTCGGATGCGCAGGGTGCCGTAGCGGTGCATATCGACCTGTTCAAAACCCAATAGGAAGGTGAGCTCCCGGACCCTATCGATGTCGTCGGGGGATTTGTCGGCGCGGAGCATGAGGGCGTCGAGCTCTTGTGCCCATTGACGGACGTTGTGGGAGAGGGTGTGTTGGACCAATGTTTTGTGGCGGTGGAAGAGGTTTTGGATGTTGTAGGAGGCGATTTTCATTTTTAGTCGTTTGTTGTTAGGGGTTAGGAGTTGGTTATTCGGTTATAGTTAATCGTTGGTGGTTGTTGGTTTTATTTTCGTTTGTCTTTTGTGGTGGAATCAAATGCTATGAGGTTGAACAGTTCCCGCATGCGGCTGCGGACACGCTTGCCGTAGCGGTCCTCCAGTTCTTGGGCGTTGAGGTTAGTGGTGGCATGGGTGCGGGTGCCGTTCTCCATGAACAGGTCGTGGCGGGAGAGCAGTATCTCCCCCATCACATTGCAGTCTTTCCCGAAATGCCGGCCGGTGGGCTCCACGCCAAGGTCATCGAAGCAGAAGAAGCGGCCGTTGCCGTAATCCTCGATAATGCTGTAGCCGATATGGTTGAAGCCAAAGACAATGTTCCGGGCGGGGATGACCTCATAGGGCCTGAAGTGGGGGGTGATGTGGCGGAGGAGCTTCATCAGGCTGGTCTTCCCACTGCCCACGGGACCGGACAGGAGGATGCCCTTGTCAGGGTCGATTCCGAGCTTGCGGCAGGTCCCGAAATCACGGATGGCATAATTACAGAGTTTGAAGAGCACTTCCTTGTCTTCCTCAAAAATCTCAAAATCCTTCCCGAAGAGCAGTTGACCCTTGGCCTTGAGGAAGATGAGGATCTTTCCGAAATCATAGGCGACCTGTTTGCCATCGAAATGGCCGAGGGAATAGACCGTGCTGCCCAAGGTGATCTTAGAGGGGTTGGTCATAGTCCTTGTCGTTTTGGGTGGTCAAATGATCTGAGATCACTGGTCTCTTTTTATTTTTGGGGTCGGGGTGTGTTTGCTGTGCGTCGGCTTTTAACATCCAGTTTTCGGCGGCGGCCTGCCAGTCTTGGATGGGGGCTTTGCCCATTTTCCAGCCGATGGCGCTGTAGTGCATGAAAAAGCGTTTGGCCTCATAGGGAGACCCTTCTTTTTTTTCAAAAAAGTCCAAGGCCTCTTTTAGATTTTTGGGTCGGGGGCCGTTTATATCCGTTTTATAATGTTTGTTATGTTTTAGTATAGGGACCGATGCTTGTCCATCACTTGTTCCATGCTTGTCCAATACTTGTTCAGGGGTTGTATCAAAAATGAGCATCTTGATCTGACTGCCCTTGTAGGGGTTGTGGGAGGGCAGGTACAACAGGTAGTTCCAAGAATCCAGTGCGTGGAGGCAGCGATGGTAGGTGGCCTTGGATCCGATCTTGGACCAGGTCATGATCTCGGCACGGTCCACAAAGAAGAGCTCTGGGAAACGGTGGATGTTCCAGTATTGGAACAGGGCCATATAAAGGCTGATATGGGTGGGGTTGGCGTGACGGTCCTTGGCGAATTTTCGGAGTACCCCGTTCAAATGGCGGATATAGTTCATCAAATGTCTCAATGGTTTTTAGTTGTTAGTTTTCAGTCGTTGGTTTCAAGTTGTTGGTTTTTGGGGGTCATGGACCCCTTTTGGTTTGCTTACTCTTGCGGGTGGGGGCACTGCCCCCTTTTGTTATGCTTACTCATGGGGTAGGGTCACGGGTTTCGGGGACAAGGTTTTGGGTGAGGACTTGTTGGATGTGGGCTTCATCATAGTATAGGATGTTCCCTAGTTTGGAATGGGCCAAGGTTCCATTGGCACGGAGATTTTGGAGGGTCCCGGCACTGATTTGGTACATTTCGGCCACTTCATGGGTCCGAAGCCACTTTTTGGGCCGTTCCCCCAAATATTGGATCAATAGTCCCTCGATTTCCTTTAGGAGTTCTGCCCTGAATTCTTGCAGGTCTTCATATGTGATGATGGTACTCGGCATGGTGCTATGGTTTTTAAAAAATCCCACCGCCATTTAGGAGCCTTGGACGGTGGGACCGAAGCATTCGACTTTCGGGGCAAAGATGGACAACACAGATGGGACCATTCGCCCATACACAGCCCACTGGGCCATACTTTTTTTGGTTCAAAATGGGATCAAAAGACTGGGTTTGAACGGGACATCATCCCTTCCAACGGATAGTTGACATGCTATTTATCCCAAAACGGAAACAGCCCATGGGCTGTTCATGGGCTGTTTTTTTGGGTCTTTGGGTTTTGCCTGCCTGCTTCGGGCAGGAGTTGAAGGTTGAAGATGACAAATACGAAGTACGAGGCCTGGGGGCTAGGGAGTCGAAAATTGAAAGTGGAAAGTTGAAGGTAGGAAGAACGAATTACGGAATCCGGGGCTTAATCTTCAAGGTCGTCGATTCTGCCCAGTACGGCCCGGGATAGGCCATCGATATATGGAGTTTGGGGCGAAGCTCCGAGAAATACCCTTCCAGTTATTTGTCGCATTTCGGCAGTTGAGGCAAGCATGCTGGATTTGATGGTTTGAACTTTTGATCAATGACATCCTAGCGTAAACTTTGGGGTATGGCATTCCGAAACTGTGTTCGGAATGACGTGGAAATGAGTGGGCCATTGAAAATAATAGGTCAAAATCGTCATGTGAAGGGAATCGGGATTTTAGCCCTCCAAGTCGTCTATCCTACCTAGTAGGGCCCGAGATAGGCCATCGATGAATTTGGTGGGATGCGAGCGGTTCCGCAACCGCATGGCCAAATGGTAGGGGTCACCGAAATCCACCCCGAAGATCTGTTGGAACTGAGTGACCAGTTCCTTGAAAGTGGCCTGTCCGTTGTTGATGGTCCTTTTTTCGGCAAGAGCCAGGATGAGTTCCATCAGGTCGGTCTTGGACCCGGTCCATTGTAGGACGGGGTGCCCCCCTCCCATTTTTGGGGAGATGCCCAATAGGTCCAGCAGGTGCTGTTGGAAGGATTTCTGGGCCCGGATGTGTGCAACGAGCCCGTCATGGGAGGTACAAAAGGCAGGGTCAAAGTGCTGTAGATGGAAACGGGCCGTACCTTCCCCGCCCCTGTTCTTCCGCAAAAAATACCGGGCATCGTTATGGGTCGCGCCAGTAAGAAGATAAAGGGCCATTGGGTGGTGCCTGGACAGAAATTTATGGGCATGTTCGATAAGGGATTTGATATGCTGGCGATCCTGTTCAAGATCCATCAGGGGAATGTCAAGTGCCAATTGCAAGCGCAGGGCATAGTGGAGGTAATTCCCATGGACCAGGGGTTTGTCGGTTTTGAAGAATTGGATTTCGGCGGTCTCGTCGGGAAAACCTGAACGGGCCACTTGGCTGCGATAGGTCTCTAAGAGGTTCCCACAGTAGTTGAGCCCCTCATGGCAAAGTGCCATGGGGTCCAGAAAGGAGCGCTCCATATCCAACAGTTCATTTTCAAAGGTTTCCTTGGGAAGTATCCAATCCATAACAGTGTTCTTGATCGCACCCTAAATATCCTTTGGATAGTCCAAGAATAAAAGGCCAAAGAACTGCTATTTCCATATCGTTCGCCTGTTTTTTATAAATGAAGGGACTAAAAAAGGTCCCCGAACGGGGGCCTAAAACCAAATCGGTACATTTTGACCCCTGCCCGAAGCAGACAGTCAGCAACCGAAGGGGGAATTAAATGTTCAATGGGCCCTTGATCATTTTAAATGTGCTTTGGCAAACCCGAATATCTTGGCGTGCAGGATAACGGATTCATCAAGGCCAGCTTGATCGGCGTGGCCGGTATCAAAATCGATGTCCATCAGGATCGGGCCTTTCGTATGTGTATTGGCCTGTAACCGGGCAAGATATTTCCCGTTGTCCCAAATGGGAATTCTATCATCGGTATAGCTGGTGAACAACAGGGTTGCCGGATAGGATTTTTCGCCGGAAAGGTTGAGATAGGGATCCATGGCCAACAGGCCTTGGCACTCCAAACTGTCGGTGATCGAGCCGTATTCCAGATAACTGGTGCTGCTGGCCGAACTGGAGGCCTCCAGCCCATAGGGATGCATCCGTGGTACCTCTGCGATCAGGGAGGAAAACAGTTCCGGCCTTTCGTTCACGGCCATTCCTGCAGTGATGCCCCCTGCACTGACGGTATAAAGGGCAATCTTCCCTTGACGGGTCCAACCGTTTTCGATCAGATATTCCGTACAGGAGATCAGGTCCTTCCAGGAATTGTATTTCAGGTCTTTCATTCCCTTTTCGTGCCAAATCGGTCCCTTCTCTCCCCCGCCCCGGACATGCGGAAAGGCCAAGATACCCCCATGGCCCGCCCAATCCAGGAACATGGGGAAGAAAAATGGACTCATACTATCGCCATAGGCCCCGTACACATACATAAAGACGGGATGGGTGCCGTCCCGTTCAAGATCCTTGGGATAGACCAGGGACAGGGGAACTTGTTCCCCATCATGTGAGGGCACCATGACCTGTTCAGAAACAAGATTCTCAAAAGACGGTATAGGCAATTCTTCCTCAAAGGGCAGCAGAATGAACCCCCCTTTGGAATCCAGTTCGTAGCGGGTGGTGGGTGCGGTCCAGCCGTCCATGCGTGCCCCGATGTCGTTATGGGCCACGGACTCCCCATAAAAGGAGGCCCAACCTGGAGCAAACGGTGGATCCAGCTTATGAAGGTCTGTGGATCCCTCCAATTGGAAGAGGGAGACTTCCACCCCAAATTTTTCCCGGATAAAATAGATATGGTCCCTGGTCACTTCGAATTTTGTGATGGGGTCGTCGGCCGTTCCCATTGCCAAAATATCAGGATCCATTAAATCCGGATTTTGAAGGGACACCAGACAAAGCCGGTTTCCGTTCGGAGTGGCCTGGAGGTAGATAAAGTATTCCCCTCGGACCTCCCCATCGTTGTAGAACACCTTTTCTGCTTCTGTAAAAAAAAGTTTCCAATCCGGTCTTCCAGAAACCAATGATTCGATATCCGTGATATAGGCATCATAATAATTGTTGGAACTGGCCTTGTACCCGATCACATACCGGTCCAGACTTGACCGCACCTTGACCTTGGGATAGTGGTCGTTGGGCATATCAGGGCCCACCCCCCCGCCGAAGATGGGCATGGGTTCCTGGCCCCAGCGGTGGAGCACTGAATAGGAACCCTTTTTATACCCTTCGGCCCCCAGTTCCACCACCGGAAAATAGAGGTACAGCACCCCGGAACTGTCGGGCAACCATTCGATGCCCCCAAAATCGGGATTGATATGTTCGATCCGATCGGGCATCAGGGTCTTGGAGGCTACGTTGACCACCACCACCGTTGATCCAAAATCACTCCCTTTGTGGAGGCCGATGGCCAGTTGCTGGCCATCATAGGAGGGTTTTAGGTAATTGACCTCGGTATCCCCCTCCCCAAATTTCCTCGCATCAAAGAGGAGGACAGGGTCTTTTTCCATGGATTTCCTATGGTACACTTTGCTGCTCCCTGCTACGACATCGTATAGCAGGTAGAAATAACTCCCGTCCTCACTGCGTTGTAGCAGTTGGACCTCCGGGTCATCGCCGCTTTCCAGTTCCCTAAAGTGTTCCAGGTATTTTCGGGTGTGGGCATTGTCCCTAAAATAGCCTTCCGTCAGGGAATCCTGGGCATGGAACCACTGCTGGACCAAGGTATCCCCATTATCCTCCAAATTGGAATACGGATCGGTAACTGAAATCCCAAAACGTTTTTCCATTCGTACCTTCCCTTCAATCGGGGGATAGTGGTATTGCGGTTCCCGTGGTATAGCGCAGCCCCAAATCAAAAGGGCCAGGAAAAGGGTAAAGAATACAGAGTGGAAAATGAGTTTTCTTGTCATGGCTTTTCTATGCTTGTACTGGAGGGTTCACTGGAATCCTTTGGCTACTTTCGGAACCTTTTGACCTTGTCCCTGTCGATGCCACCGTCATCGGCACCGCCACGGACCTTCTCCAGATGTTGAAGGGCCCTTTTTTTGTACTGTTGCAATACCTTTCTTTTTTTCATTGGATTTGTCTTTTATGGTTGAACAATAGCACTAATGGTCATTTGCGCTGCCGCTTGACCCTGTCCCTGTCGATACCGCCATCGTCACGGCCGCCGCGGATCTTGTCCAGATGTTGAAGGGCCCTTTTTTTGTACTGTTGCAATACTTTTCTTTTTTTCATTGGATATGTGGTTTTTGGGTTAAACATACGGGCCAAGGTAGGGTTCCATTCCCTTGATCCCCAGCCCATAATCCCTTCATTTATAAATCATCGTGTTTTTGTCGGGCCTCCAACTCCCTGAGGAACTTGGAAGGGTACACACCGGTGCGTTCCCGGAAAGCTTTGGCAAAGCTGTCCCCGCTTCCGAAACCAAAAGTCTCTGCCAATCCTTGGTAATTGTATTTCAAAAGTTGCGGTTCCTTGGAAAGTCGGGCCACCGCATGGGATATCCGTAGTTCCTTCAAATAGGTGGGGAAACTCATTTTTTTATAGTGGTTGATGACCATGGACAGGTAGGAGGTATTGGTGCGGAACCATTCGGCCAATGTGGGAAGATCGAGCTTGGCATCGGTAAATGCATCGGAGTCCTCGAACGCTTCCAAACGGGCCAATAGGTCCTCTTGGATGTCCTCGGGAACGGCCAAGGCACCTTTGGGTCCGGGGGGCTTTTTCTCCAATGGGGCGCTAGGGCCTTCAAGGAGTTCCCGTAACCTTCGTTTGTTGCGGCGGTTCCTAAAGGTAAGATACCCTACCAGACCCAAGAACACTACCAAAAGTGACGTTAGGCCGACCATCCATTTTTTTCGGTCCTGTAACTGTTGCAGTACCTCGTTGCGCTGTGCCTTCAAAAAGGGGACATCATAGGCCACCACCACTTGGTCCTGTACCCCTTGCCGTTCCACAGAGAGCAGACTGTCATAATGGATCAGGTTCTCGATATAGCCCAGTTGTCGGTCTAACTGTCCCTTTTCCCTAGCCTCGGTGATCAAGCGGAGGTACACTTCCCTGACCTCCGGGAAGGGATCTCCCGTATCCCTCACCAAACTGTCCACCTTTTGAAAATACGTGATGGCCCTATTGGGCTTTCCCTGGGCATCGGCGATCTTTCCCAGATAATAATACTTAATGGCCTTGGGCCCAGCTTCCAGTTCTTTGACATATTTGAGGAGTGTATCCCTGGAGGCCTCCAAATCCCCGTTATAGAAATCGACCTGGGCCCCGACGAGCGTAAAGTCCCGAACGGATTCCCTGTCCCCCATGTGCGCGGACCGGTCAATCCCTTGTTGTACAAAGCTTGCCGCGGAATCCAATTGTTTGAGCCGCAAATGGGTCAGGGACAGGTTGTACAGCAATAGGATATGGTCCCCATAGAGCTCCCTTTCAAAATCGGGTTCCCCCTGGAGCAATTTGAGGGCACGTTGGTAGAGGTCGGCGGCGATCCTTGGCTGTCCGTTGACGCTACGGATGGCGGCGATGCCCATACTGATATCCCGTTGCTGTGCCTTGTTTCCCTTCTTCAGGGCAAATTGGTAGGCGGTGGCATAATTCTCCAGGGCTTCCCGAAAGTGCCCGGCGACATAATAGTTGCCCGCCTTGATGAAATACCCCTTGGTGGGATATTGGGGATGGTCGGACCCTTGGGTGGCCCAAATAATGGAATCGGCATACTGGAGTCCCAAGGCAAAGGGCTCTGTGATGGCACGGTAAATGTATCCCTTCGCCGTTTCGATGGTGTTGTTCTCCCGTTTGGCCTTTTCGACATGGGCCCCGCATAGCATCCTCAAACGATCCAAATGGTCATTTTGATAGGCCTCTTCTTCCAATAGTTCCAGCTCGGTATAGGTCTTGTCCAAAAGCGCTCCTTGGCTCCCCATATCCTGGGCAAGGCTCATGGGGCCCATCAACAGTGCCAAAAATGCTATGATGGAACGAAACCTAATCATGGCCCGGTGGAGTTTGGATAGGGACGATCCCATGGGACAGGGATTGGAAAAGGCTGCCCAATACGGAACGGTTTTCGATGACGATCTCGGCGGTCCCGGCCATTTCCGGGGACAGTTGGATCGTTTTCCCATAGGTGGAGACGTTGGAACGGAGCATCGCCAAGGCACTGTAATGCCCTTCAAAGGGTATCCCCGAAATGGAGACGATCTCGCCACGGAGCGCACCGAATTCCCTTCTGGGCCAGTGTTCCAGATCGATCAACAGGGGCTGGCCCACCTTAAGCTGTCCGGCATTGTGGAGGGGTACTTGGCATTCCACGAACCATTTGGGGGGTTCCAAGGGCTCGATGGAAAAGGCCCGTGCCCCGGCCACTAGGTTCTGGTGCTCCCCCCATACCCCGGAATGGGACACCCGACCGTCGATCGGACTGGTCAACAGATGTTGTTCCTCCCAATCGGTGATCTGGGCGGCGAGTTCCTGTCGGGCCATGGCCCACTCCGTTTCAGTATTCCGTTGCTCCCTATCGAGGGTGTTGGCTCCCAGGGACCGTTCTACCTTGAGCCGTTCCAGTTCAGATCGTTTCCGGGCCAGTTCCATCCGGGCCTGCTTCCCTTGTTGGTCGCTTTGGCGGTAGTGCAGTTCCACGGACTCCAGATCCTGGATGGCGATGACCCCTTTTTCATAGAGTGCCCGGTGGCGGTCCCATTGTTTTTTGGCCCATTGCAGCTCTGTTTCGGTCTGTTGGACCGTAAGTTCCTGTTCCTTTACGGACTGCCGGGCCTCCGCCAAGATCCATTGCCATTTGTCCGTTGACAACTCCTTTTCCGAATAGCGTCCCAATAGGTCAAGCTCCTGTTTGGCCCTGATATAGCGTTGGTAGGACAATTGGAGGTCAGGGCCCAATGAGGTGAGGGACCCCTTGGCCTCTATGTTCAACGGTGCATGTTCAATATCCACAAAATGTTTCATGGCCTTGAGTTCCAGAATGGCACCAAATGGGGTAAGGCCTTTCATCACGGCCAGTACCTGGCCCTTATCCACGGTATCCCCGACCTGCGCCCGGACTTTTTCCAATTCCCCGGTAAACTTGGCATGGATATGGGCGATGGGTTGGTCTGTCCGCAAGATGACGGTGGCCGAAAGTTGGGACGGATAGGGCACCAAGCCCGCAGAGAGGACCAAGACCAGGAACCCCACGGCCAACAGGTACATGCCCCTACGGAACACCCAATGGCCGGACCTGGGGAGATAGGCCGGTCCATGGTCCGGCACTTCGGATGGAAAATTGTCCCAGTTCATAGTTGGTGCCGTATCAGTTGGGCATAGAGACCCTGTTGTTGTACCAGTTCGACATGGTTTCCCGTTTCGACGATCTGGCCCTTGTCCAGTACCAAAATCTTGTCCGCTTTGATCACCGTGGAGAGCCGATGGGCCGCAAAAACAAGGGTCCTGGGTTCGGCATCCCCCAAAAGGTGGTCCATGATCCGTTTTTCGTTTTCCGCATCCAGGGCACTGGTGGCCTCATCGAGGAACAAAAACTTTGGGTTTTTGTACAGGGCCCGGGCCAGGAGCACCCGTTGGCGTTCGCCCCCACTGAGCAGCTGGCCGTTCTCCCCGATCTTGGTCTTCAGTCCCAAGGGAAGGGCATGGACCACTTCGGTCAATTGGCTCTGGCCAATGGCCTTCTTCAACCGTTCCGAATTGGTGGCGAGCTCGGATCGGGATTCGGTGATGTTCCGTTCCAAAGTGTCATCGAAGAGCTTGCTGTCCTGCATTACGGCACCACAGGCATCCCTCCAGATGTCAGGGTCCACCAACCGTAGGGGCCCCTCCCCAACATATAGGGTGCCGGAATCGGGCTCGTACAATCTTAACAGCAGTTTGAGCAGGGTGGACTTACCGGACCCGCTTGGCCCTACCAGGGCCACGGTGAAACCAAAGGGAATCTCAAAATCGAGTGGTTTCAAAATGGGCCTGGCCATGTCCCCATAGCCGAAACCAAGGTCAACGCCCCTGATGGGTCCCTCTACCTCCGTAATATCCATTCCGACCTGTCCTTCCTCATGGGGTTGGCCATGGATCTCGGCCAACCGCAACAAGGAGAGCCTGGCGCGTTGCCAACCGCTCAAAAAATCCACCAGATGGGCCGTGGGTCCATGGAGACTGCCCATAATGGTCTGGATGGCCAATAGGGAGCCCAGGGTCAGTCCCCCGGACAACACTTTTTGCGCGGAGACCAACAGGATGCCCAAGGCCATGCCCTCCAGGATAAAGGTCCCCCCCTTGCGCTGGGCCTGGTCCAATTGGAGCCCCTTGGCCTCCAGTCGGAAGCGGTCATGCTGGTTGGCCTTCCATTCCAAGATCCGCCGGTGCTGGGAACCGTTCACCTTGATGTCCCCGATAGTGGTGAGCAACTGTACTAGTAGGGACTGGCCCTTGCGCTGGTTGCCGAACAAACGGTGATCCAATTGTTCCCGTTGTCGCATAAATAGCAGGGACCAGCCCAGGAACACCAGGGCCCCCAAAGCGAACAGGGCGCCTATCGCACTGTCCAAAAGGAACAACAGGGTTCCGAAGGCCAGGATACTGAACACATCGAAAACAATGAGCAGGGAGCGGTCCCCCAAGAAATCATCAATATGCTGGTGGTCCTGGATCCTTTGCAGAAAATCCCCCGTGGTCCTCGTATCGAAAAAGGCCATGGGCATGACCAGAAGCCGGCCCAGAAAATCCGTCACCATCTGGATCTGGATCTGGGTGGAAAGATGGAGGGTGAACCAATCCCGTAAGAGCTCCGAGGCCCATCGGATGATCCAAAGAAGTGCATAGGCAATAACCACCAGTTGCACAAAACCAAGATCTTGGTGGGCGATTCCCCGGTCCACTAGGGATTGGGTCAAAAAGGGCAAGGCCATTTGGATGGCGAAGGCCAGGGCAAGACCGAGGATCCATTGGCCCATATATTTTTTGAAGGGCCGAAGATAAGTCCATAAAAACCCAAAACCTTTGGCACGATCCTCTTCCCCGTTCCCTTGGTAGTTGACCTGCTGTTCGAGCAGGAGTACAACGCCCTTGCCTTCGGGTGCCCATTCTTTCCTGAATTCTTTGTGGTTATACCTGACCAGCCCCAGGGCCGGATCGGACACATAGATCTTCCTTCTTGTGGCGCGATAGACCACCACAAAATGTCTGCCCTGCCAATGGGCGATGAGCGGCAGTGGCAGCTCGCGCTCCAGTTCCCCGATGTCGGTGATCATCGCCAGGGAACCGATGCCATAGGATTCCAAAGCCTTGGACAGCCCCATAAAGGAACTCCCTCCCTTTTGGAGATCGGTCTTGGCCCGCAGTTCGTCCCAAGGGGCATGTACCCCGAAATGGTCCGTGACGATTTTGGCACAGGTGGGGCCGCAGTCCATCTGGTCCAATTGGCGGTAGGTCGGGAATTTTTTGTGGAGGGCCATGGTTGGTTTATAGTTTTTGGTTGCGGTCATGGACCGCTTTTGGTTTGTGGTTTGTCGTTATTCGGTTATTGGGTTATTCGTTTATGGTTTATCGTTGTACGTTCGGGGTTTTGTAACTCAAAACCTGTAACTCTTAACTTTGAACCCCTGCCAAGGGCAGGCAACTTTCAATTCTTAACTTTCAACTCTTAACTCTTAACTTTCAACTCCTAACTCCTTTCCCCATCAGGTGCGTGAGTATGTCCTCCGTCATAAAATCGAGGTCGTACTTGGGCTCCCAGCCCCAGTCGTTGAAGGCCATCACATCGTCCATCGCCTTGGGCCAGCCGTCAGCGATCTTTTGCCGTTGGTCCGGTTCATAGACCACCCGGAATTCCGGGTAGAAGCGTTGGATGCTGCGGAGTGCCTCCGCGGGCGAAAAGCTCATGCCCTGTATATTGTATCCGGTACGTACCTGTATCCGTTCCGCCGGGGCCTTCATCAATTGCAGGGCCGCCTTGATGGCATCGGGCATATAGAGCATGGGCAAGCGGGTGTCGGGCGCCAGATAGCAGGTAAAGGGCTCTCCCCTTACCGCATGGTGGTAGATGTCCACGGCATAGTCCGTGGTGCCTCCCCTTGGCAGGGAGCGGTGGCCAATCAAGCCGGGATATCGCAAACAGCGCACATCCAGTCCGTAGCGTTCCCAATAATATTGGCACCAGAGTTCCCCGGCGACCTTGGCGATGCCATAGACGGTCCGGGCATCCCGCATTCCATTTTGCGGGGTGTTTTCAAGAGAGCTGTCTTTTCCAAAGACGGCAATGGAGGAGGGCCAGAAGACCCTGTCGATTCTCATTTTTTTGGACATTTCCAAGACCTGTAACAACCCGTCCAGGTTCACTTGCCAGGTGGCCATGGGGTGCTTTTCCCCGTGGGCGGACAGTATGGCGGCCAGATGGTAGAGCTGCTTGATGTTGTAATGTTGCACAATGGTCTCCATGTGCTCCGTGGCAAAGACGTTCAGGGGCTCGAAGGGACATTGCTTGAAATATCGGGCCTTTGTGCCATCGATATCTGAGGCCACTACCCTGTCCTCTCCGAAGACGGCCGTCAGGGTGCGGACCAGTTCCTGCCCCAATTGTCCCCCTGCCCCGGTCACCAATATGCGCTGTTTGTCCTTTAACATGGGCTTTTTTTAGGTGGTGTTGACCTTCAAATCAGGTAAAAATGGGCTCTCGAACCAGTCTTTGATAGGTATCTTTACTTGATCCGCTGGGTTTTTGGGGAGGTGGCCGTCCTTGGTCTTTTTATAGCCCTTGGCCCATCCGTGCCCTTTTTGGGCAATCAGCCGAATGGCGTGGCAGACCTGTGCCACCTCCTTATCGGTCTGGGTGGGGTGGAAGGAGATTCGGACCCATCCGGGTCTGTCGAGGCTGCAGCCCAGTCGGCTCTTTTTCTGGATCTTCTCGGATGCGCTGGGATCGATGTCCATCAGATAGTGTCCATAGGTGCCCGCACAGGAACAACCGCCACGGGCCTGTATGCCAAAACGGTCACTGAGCATCCAGGTGACCAGATCGTAATGGAGCCCTTTGATGGTAAAGGAGAAGATCGATAGACGGTACTTGTGCCCGGATGCGAGTATCCTGAGCCCTTCAATTTTATCCAAGTATGCGAAGACCCGCTGGTTGATTTCCTGTTCGCGCAAGCGCATATTTGCAGTACCCATGACCTCTTTCAGCTTGATGGCCATTGCAGCGCGGATGGTCTGCAGAAAGCCCGGGGTGCCCCCGTCCTCCCGCTCTTCGATATCGGGTTTATAGCTGTGGTTTCCCCAGGGGTCGGTAAAGGTGACCGTGCCCCCTCCGGGAATGTCCGGGACTTTTTTGTGGTAGAGCTTTTTGTTGAAGATCAGGATGCCCGAACTTCCAGGCCCGCCCAAAAACTTATGGGGGGAGAAGGTGATGGCATCCAAGGCATGGTTCTCAGAGGGGTGCATATCGATGTCCACATAAGGGGCCGAAGCTGCAAAGTCCACAAAACAGAGCCCTCCATGGGCATGGGCCATTCCCGCAATGGTATGGTAGGGGGTCTCCACCCCGGTGACGTTGGAACAGGCAGTGATCGATACGATCAAGGGGCGTCCCTCAAATTCTCCCAGATAGCGTCCCAGGCTCCTTAGGTCCATTTCCCCTTCATTGGTTTGGGGTATCAGCACTACGTCACAAATGGTCTCGAGCCAACTGGTGTGGTTGCTGTGGTGTTCCATTTGACTGATAAATACCACGGGGCGCTTGTCCGGGTCGAGTTTTGGGCGTTCCCCATGGTGTTCCGGAACCACCAGCCCCATGAGCCGCTGGAGCTTGGCCAAGGCCCCTGTCATCCCGGTGCCGCAGGGTATGAGCACATCGTCCCCGTTTGCGTTCACATGTGCTTTGATCTGTTGTTTGGCCTC
>JANSXF010000106.1 GCA_024743095.1 Flavobacteriaceae bacterium | reverse complement strand
TTGGGGGGTCCACCTCCACAAAATCCGTACAGCCCAAAAGTTCCATAATCGGAAGGAGCAACAGGAAATATTTCAAAATCGAAGCGTTCCTTTTCATAATCAAATCGGTTTGTATCGTTTTCATGATATTTTTATTACTTATTAGAATCCTATTTTCAGTCCCAAGGTCAATTGTCTCAGGGGCGGCAATCGGTTATTGAGGGTCTGTTCTGGATCGGGCCCGCTATAGCGGGTAAAGGTGAATAGGTTCTGGCCCTGCAAATAGACCTGGATATCAAGTCCCTTGTCCAACATGGGTACTTTATAGTTCAGGGAAATGTTCCTGACCCGGATAAAAGAAGCATCCGAAACCGCAGCATCGCTACTGCGTTGGAGGTCGCCATTGCCCACCCCAAAGGCCAATCCCGAGGAAGCCACTTGAACGGGTTTCATATCTCCGGGTTCCTGCCATCTGTCGAGAAGCTCCACACTGGCATTTCTGGGAAAGCCAGGTACCGCATCGTTGCGAAAGTTACGAATCAAATCCTTCCTCCAAACTAGCTAAACAATGGGCCCAATGTCCCTTTAGTACCGTATCTTTTTTACCATTGATTTTATCCTCCAATTGCTTTTGCAATCGCATCAATTGTTCCATCATCAAGCCTTTCGCATAATCGGTATGCACAAACAATTGTTGTTGCGGATGGATATCAACTGCCTCCTTATCAATGGCTTTTATCATCCAATCAATATAGCTCAACTGTAGCCCTTGTTTTCTGGGATCTACGGATACCTCCCTTCCTTTGAGCTCGCTAAACAGTGCATTCTGTAACTGTTCCAAATAGTTTTTCATGAGACCCTCATATCCATCGATGGTTTCCATATGCTGCATACGTTTCATAAATCTTGACTTGAGCATTTCCCTCAACAACATTTGTTGCCTGCTGAGCAGAGGATCGGGATGTGTCGTTACCCTGATATGGGTTTTGAATGTCGGATAGACCAACCACATGGGCGGGTCAAAGACCTGTTGCAACAGATAATCCAAGCCCTCCTGCTGGGTCTTCAGGGGTATCGGATCGAACATATTCCCCCCTTGTTGGTCCATAGATCTATAAAAAATCTCGTAGCCCCCTACCATAGAAAATACGCGCCGCACCAAATGGTACCATAGGGAAATGGCCCTTTCATGGATGCGTTCGATACGTACGTAATCCTTTCTATTACGGTTGATACTGGGCAATAGTTCCATAGCGCGTTCCAAATTCTTTAGGCCCAATATCGCTCCCTGGACTGGATCTCGGACCTCCACGACCTGATCTGTCACAGCGGGCCCCATGGTATCTCCATGGCGGTTGGCCAAGCGGTACCATGGAATAGTATCCTGTAAACGGATGATACGCTCCAGACTATCGGCCTGTTGCTCTTTGGACATCGCATCTGGAAAAGTCTCATAGGCCCATCGGATGTAATAGGCATCGGTCGGCCCTACTTTTTGTATCAGTAGCGAAGGAGGTATGTTATCCTCTGGCTGGGCCATATTATTATGCCGGGCATAGGTCATGATACTTGGGGTATGTCCCATGGTCCTGAGCCACGCTTCATCCCCCATTTTTTCGACAGGATACTGATTCTCCCCATAGTTATTGTCCTCGATGCCCAAGGCATGTCCCGTCTCATGGGCCGTTACTGATTGAATCAGTTCTCCCAACAGTTCATCAGGAAAGGGATAGGTCTGTGCCCTTTTGTCCAATGCGGCACATCGGATAAAATACTCATCCATACGATATTCATAGCCTGATCCCAAGAGCACATCGGTCTTGATCAGTTCCCCTGACCGCTGATCGATGACATAGGTGACCGTTCCACCACCACGCTTTTCACCAAAATACCTGATGTTCTCGTCGCTAAACCAACGTACGATGGAATGTCCCAGGCTATAGGCCGACCATGGATCTAAGGAATCCACTTCTTTGACCACAATAGCATCCTTGAAGCCTGCAGCTTCGAAGGCGGGCAACCACTCCTCGATACCGGCCTTGACATAGGGCCTCCATTTTTTCGGAATATCCGGAGAGAGCGTAAAGGTAATGGGCTTGATGGGCACACTGATCTTCCTGTCCTTGTGTTTTTTCTCCAATCGCCAACGGGCAATGCTCGCCACATAGTTGTTCAGGTGTTGTCCCATTGTTCTGGACTCGTTCCAAAACCCCATCCGATAATCAAACCTACGGGGCTCCATAGGAGGGGGCAACTTCAGAAAACTATAATGTACGGGCTGTATAATTTTGGCACTTTCCTTCTGATGTCCCAATTGCATTTTGACCATCAGTTCGTCGTCCAACAATTTTACCCCAATAAGCTTGTTGAGGGCAGGGACCATGGGATCGGAGGATATCGCTCCCCAACCAACGGAACGATCGAACAGCATGTCGGTGATATCAAAACGATATCCCTCCCCAGGTTCTTCCAAAATCGGAAACACCCCTAAAACATTCCGTTCCAGATCAGGATCATTTTGCAGGGCAATCCATACCCCTGTTTCGGACCACACCCTGGTCTCCTCCAAAACGAGCTGGTTTCCTGACTTTCGAAAAACGACCTGTTTTTGATCATACCGCGACAAACGCCCGATACGCGTTAGGAGCATTGGCTCATCCAAGCTGGTTACCGGAAGCTCCATAAAGAGCCTCCCCTCCTCCAAGGAAGCATCCAAAAAAGGTACTGCCGTGGAAACCAATCCACCACTATCGGTATAATTCGTATTTTGGGACCATCCCAGTGAGGGCATCAAACAAAGCGCCCATATCCATAAAATGTATTTCATTGTTCTTTTGTTAATGGGATGGGCTTCCCCTGCCACCGCACTACCCCATTCGAAGGTCAGTGGCACAGGGGACATACCCATCCGGTTAATATCCTTGATTTTGTGGCAATAGGTTGGGGTTGGTATCCAATTCGCTCTCAGGAACTGGAAGTAACACATCGGTTTCTTCCCAATTGGGCTTTACGCCCCCCAATACTTCCGTTGCCTTACCACTTCTCTTCAAATCGAACCAACGGTGTCCCTGCTCGGCAAACAGCTCGATCCTACGTTCGGCCAGAATGGCCAAGAAAAGCTCGTCCACGGTATTGGCAGTTGTATTGGGCAGCCCTGCCCGACTACGGATCGTATTGAGGTCGCTCCGTGCCCCCACCTCATTTCCCAAGGCAAGCAAGGCTTCCGCCCGAATCAGGTATTGTTCCGCCAATCGGAACTGAATGGCATATTCCAAGGATTCGGTCACATTAAATCGGGCCTTGTACTTATAGGGATAAAAGAAGGTTACGGTATTTTCGGCATTCGATATGCTATCGACCCATGCCGTTCTTCGAAGGTCCCCAGTTTCAAAGGCGGACAACAAGCCTTCGGTCATGGCAAAAGTCTGTCCAGGAACGGAAGGGATGATCAACCGATTGGCCTCTTGGGTATTGCCCGGCAGGCGCCCATGGCGCAATTGCCAGATGGTCTCCCCGGATTCCTTGAGGAACACTTTATCCAAGTCTTCCTCCAGAGAAAAAGTCGCAATAAGGTCAGAGGCCTGACCCGCCGCCAACTCCCATTGTTCGGTCAACAGATACATGCGTGCCAAGAGCGCTTTTGCGGTAAAATGATCGATAAAGGTTCGTTCCCCGTTGGCAATGGCAATATCCTCCATCAGCGCGACGGCTTCCAACAAGTCGGCAATACTATTTTCATACACCAAATCCTCGGATAGTCTTGACACCCTATTGTTCACGCGATAATCCGTCGAGGTCACATAGGGAACATTGCCAAAAACGGACGCTAATAGGCTGTGCATAAAGGCGCGGACAAACAAGGCCTGTCCCCGAAACTTTTGCTGTTCTTCCATAGTAAAAGAAGCGTCCTCCAGTCCGTCCAAAATGGCATTGGCTCCATAAATGACCGAATAGGCCTCGCTCCACCAGCCTAGAATTTCCGTATTTGGGGGCAATACCCGGTTTTGGTAGAATTCCAACAATTGCGGATCGGAACCATAATAGTCCAGTTCATCACTGTAGAGGGCCATTCGAGTGGTCAGGCCCACATTTCCGGAGACCATTCCCGTCTCCCGCATCTTAAAATAAAGGTCTGCCAAGGCAGACTCCACCGTCGCCGGATCATCAAACACGGTCTCTGAGACCAATACGTTCTTTGGGGGGTCCACCTCCACAAAATCCGTACAGCCCAAAAGTTCCATAATCGGAAGGAGCAACAGGAAATATTTCAAAATCGAAGCGTTCCTTTTCATAATCAAATCGGTTTGTATCGTTTTCATGATATTTTTATTACTTA
>JANSXF010000002.1 GCA_024743095.1 Flavobacteriaceae bacterium | reverse complement strand
ATATTTTTCGTCATGATAGCGATACTAACAGGAGACATTAAAAACTCCTCCCAACACAAGGCCAACAAATGGATGCCCTTATTAAAGGAAGCCCTGACCAAATATGGTAAAGAACCCAAGGATTGGGAAATTTATCGCGGTGACAGTTTTCAACTGCAGACCTCACCAGAAAATGCCCTGGAAGCTGCCATCTATATTAAGGCGAGCATCAAACAAATTCGCCAGTTGGATGTAAGGATATCCATTGGATTGGGCGAAAAAAATTATGACGCTCCCAAAATCACCGAGTCCAACGGTCCCTCCTTTGTAAACTCCGGTGAATGTTTTGAGAATCTCAAAAAACAAAATTTGGGCATTAAAACCCCCAACGAGAAATTTGATAAGCACATTAATCTTCTACTGGGTTTGGCTCTTTTAACCATGGATGATTGGACGCCCGCCATCTCCAGAACTGTGCAATGCGCAATGGACAACCCGAAAATGAATCAAAGAGAACTGGCATCCCTCCTCAACAAATCACAAGGTAACATTAGCGAGGAATTGAACAAGGCAGGATTTGATGAAGTCAAAAAAATGATCCATTTTTACAAAGCACAACTCGCCCAATTATGATGCTTTTGGCCCTAAAACTTATACTTGCCCACTTTATTGGAGACTTTGTCCTCCAACCGGCGCGTTGGGTCGAGGACAAATTGCAGAAAAAGGGACGGTCCAAATACCTATACTTTCATCTGGGGGTGCACCTACTGGCACTATTGATCATATTGCAGTTTCAGCATATTGTCCCAATCATTGTAATTGTGGTGACACATTTTTTCATCGATTTGGGCAAATTATCACTTACCAACCCCAAAAACTATCGTTGGCTGTTTGTGGTGGACCAAGCATTGCACCTTTTGGTTCTCGGTGGCGTGCTGTACTGGATATCACCGTTTCCGATAAGCCTTGGTACTTTCCTCACCGAAGAAACCTTGCTACTGATTACTTTTTTGGTATTTGTGACCTATGTCTCCGGTATTGTAATGCGCATGTTGTTGGCACCATATATTGATGAAGTTGCCAAAGACGATGCAGATACAGAAGGGGGGTCGCTTAAAAATGCAGGAACCTATATCGGCATGCTGGAACGGCTCTTTGTGTTCGGGTTTATCTTGATGCAGCAATGGGCCGCCATCGGCCTGTTGATAGCTGCAAAATCCGTGTTCCGTTTTGGTGACCTCAACAAGGGCAAAAACCGTAAGCTCACTGAATATGTACTTATCGGGACACTATTAAGTTTTGGTCTCGCCATACTTTCGGGAATGTGCTATATGTACCTCGCCGAACAGCTATAACTACCACCCAAAAACGAAAAAGCCATCCCAAAACGGAATGGCCCTTTCTGAACTAAATGAATCGAAACACTTGCTTAAAAAACGTTCGCATTTTTTAAAACCTGTAAACTTTCCAATACGTTGCTTACGGCAAGGGTCATGGATTTCGCAGATACCGTAGCCCCGGATATTCCATCAATATCTTCTCCGTAAACCAATTTTTCACCGGATTTTCTCCCAATGAACTGTTTTAGCCAACGTTGGCTTCCCACTTGACGACCATGGTCTTCACGGTAAATCAATATTTTGGATTTTTTTACGCTCAGGTCCGGGTTCAGCAAAACCACGTAGTCAAAAGTTTTCTTTAAACTAGGGGCCACTCCAACATAGATATATCCTAGCTCCTTATTTGATGAAGTTATCTCAAAAAGATTTTCTCCTCCCAGCTCAGACGGAGTTTGATTGTTCAAATCAGACGGGACCACTATCCTTTCCATGGTGAATTCCTCGACCTGATAAGTTCCCTGTATGGCGCTGTCAATCTTTTCTTGAAGCTTTGGCGATATCTTGTCCGCCTTAAACCCAAAAAATAAAAAAGACATGAAAATCAATACTCCACTATATATCTTAACCTTACTTGCCAGCATTCCCCTTTGAAGCATTATCCGTCACAAATTTGTTGATCAATCCCAAAATTTCATCTTTATTCGCATTAGCTGCTTCCAGCTCATAAAACTGCATAAACATAGGCTGCCCATCCACTTGTTTTAGCAAAGTAAGGTCCCCCTCCCTCTCATAAACGTCTTCCCAAGCATCGCGGGCCGTGGCCCAGAAGTCTTTGTGCTTGGCCCACCAATCGGTTGCGGCCTTACACCTTTCATCTGCTACTTTCAAATATGTATTGTACCCTTTTTCTTGGGCGAGCAACACATCATCCTGATCATCTTTACGGATAATTTTATCATTGTCCTGCTCGTGTATCCATCCATAGGGTGTAATCTCTTGTCGGTTTCCCCTGCTCATGACATTGTAATCGCTCCTTTTGGAATACTCCCTCCGCGGTAGTGGGGAATCACTTTGGTTTTCCCAGTAATGCTTTCCATCAAAATGTACCCATGTAGAAGATCCCGCATACCTTGGACTATCGTCCACCTGGTATACTTTTTGGGTCCACTGCCCCTTCACTTGGTCGGCAGGCAGTTCAGAGAAGACCCAATTGTTGTCCTTATCGTAGTGGAAAATTTTTTGGTTCTCGTACAGCCAATCCTGTCTCCAGTGTTTGATTACCATGGTATCGTTTAGTACCAATAAATGTTGCAACGATATTTTATTGTCCTCCTCCACTATGGGCAATGCGAGCTCCAAAGCTTTGGAGGTATAATCCAAGTGTTTCTCGTAGTCGATTTCCGGGGCAAAGGTCTCGGTGTATTTAAAACTCACCTCGTAGCAGCCGCACATATCCAAAATAGCTTCGCGGTCCAATTCCTTTTTTTCTTGTGATGTGGCCAAAGTTGTTGAAAAGGCTAAAAACAACAAAGGCAGGATTGATTTCTTCATATTGGTGTGTGTTAGATTGTTTTAAAAATGTTCTGGTCAAAAATACTAAACTTATTTAGATTGAATTAAAATAAAATATATATTTGTCATCAAATTAAATAGAATGAGTCTAAATAAAAATACTGACCTCTTATTTTTAACCTTCCTTTTTTCTGTAATAGGACTCGCTCAGGAATCCAAAACGCAAGAAAAAGACTCATTGTCCATGCAGCAATTGGACGAGGTGATATTGACCGGAGAAAGCAAAGTGATGTCCTTGAGCAAGAAATTGTTCTCCGTCGGTACCATTGACCAACAGGATATTGCCAAAGTTGCAGGGAACAATCTTGCGGACATACTTAATTACAATTTGAACATCACCGTTACTCCTGACCCGTCCACCGGACGCTCCACCATCAGTATGTTCGGGTTGGACGGACAGTATGTGAAAGTGCTTATCGACGGTATCCCCATGGCGAGCGACAATGGCATGGGCAACAACATAGACATCACCCAGATAAACCTTGAAGATGTGGACCGTATTGAAATCGTTGAGGGTTCCATGGGGGTCCTATATGGTGACAATGCCGTGGCAGGGGTCATCAATATTGTGACAAAGAGAGGATTGGAAAACAATCATAAATGGCAATTGCAACTATCTGTTCAGGAAGAAACGGTAGGTAGCGAATATGCCCTGTTTGATGAAGGCCGCCACATACAAAATATAAAACTTAGCCATCAATTCAGTGATAAGACCAGTATTTCCATCGGGGGTTCCCGAAACGACAATGCTGGTTTTTTCAATGGCCACCAAGGAAAAGATTACGTCAATATTCAGGATAACGCCGTGGTGAACGACAGCCTCCGTGGTATGGAGTGGAATCCGAAAGAACAGTTGACCGCTTACGGAAACCTGTACACCTCCATCGGAAAACACAACATCTTTTATAAAATTCAATATTACGATGAATCCGTTCCGGTATACAACCATTTTGTGAACGGCAGGTTGGATAGTAACACGGGCATGCCGAACCCAACCGCCTTGGACAAAAATTTTGATACGGAAAGGGTGATGAACAACCTCAACATCTCAGGGCCATTAAAAGGCTCTACGGCCTACAACCTCTCGTTGTCCCATCAAACCCAAAAACGGTATTACAGACAATATGTGTACAACATTCTCCAGCAGGGCATAGAATCCGTTATCTCCGACGATTTGAGCCAATCGAGTGAAATTTGGTACTCCAAAGGTTTTATAAGCAACATTGTACCCAGAAAAGATTTCTTCAACATGCAATTGGGGTACGAATTCAACCACCAAACGGGCTTCGATGCCATCGCTACGGGCGAATATTCAAGTGACGTAGTGGAAAACACCTTGGAGAATTATGACTTTTTTGGAGTAATGGATTTTAATATTACCGACAGGTTCTCCATATTTCCCGGTGCAAGGTTCACCAACAACTCCCAGTTTGGCAACAAGTTGATATGGTCCCTCTCCTCTACCTATGACCTCAGTAACACATTCAAGATAAAAGCTGTGTTGGGCTCCGCCTTTAGGGCACCCAATTTTGAGGAGCTCTTCTTCTATTTTGTGGATTCCAACCATAACGTGCAAGGTAATCCCAATCTTGACCCCGAAGATGGCCTTTCCGTCTTTTTAAATGTGGAGGAAAAATTCCAATTGTCCGATAGCAGCATCCTCAAAACCGCTCTAAAAACCTTCTATTTTGATATTGACGGTAAGATTGCCTCCATTATAAGCACCGACGACCAAGACCGTAACCTGTTCACTTTTGACAATGTGGACCGTTCCCAAATCTTGGGTTTTTCATTGGAGAACTCTCTTATGATGAACCGTTGGCAAGCTTCCCTGGGCATGACCTACATGGGAGAGTCCACTACAATAGATGCCTCCGAAGGAATAAGCAGTGACTTTTTATGGAGTTTCAACCTACAATCCGCCTTAAGTTATCGCATTCCATCTATCAATACCATGTTGTCCGCACAACTGAAATACACCGGCAGGTCCCAAGTTGTACTCAGTGGTACGGATGGCTCTGTTGTAGGCCAGACCGATGATTTTACTTGGATGGATGCCTCTGCACGGACCAACATAACCAAAAATTTAAGCCTAACGCTAGGCGCACGGAACATCTTCGATATTGTTCGGGTGAATGCCTCTGATACACCCACCGGGGCCCACGGGAGCGGTGGAGCACCAAGTCGTTTGTTCGGCAATGGAAGATCATATTACCTAAAACTATTATACAATCTGAATTTTAATTAAAACCAATGAGAAAAACTATCCTTTTAAAAGCAATCGCACTCCTGCTCATCATTAGCTCTTGTAGCGATGATGAAGGCCAAGACCTTATAGACTTTACGGTAAACTTTAGCAGTGAAACTGTTGGCACTACCGAAGAGGACACTTCAAAAGAAATTACCTTGAGCTTTTCAAGACCTGCATCCGAGCCAGGGACCATCAACGTGACCTATACTGGCTCCAATGCCGAGTACGGAACGGATTTTACCACAACACCAGATGGTGCATCGGGGACTATTGCGATTTCCGTAGCAGCAGGTGACCAGAATGCATCGTTTACCTTCAACAAACTGTCCAATGCCATCGAGGGTTCCACGAAGTCCGTAACCTTCTCCATTGATGGTTTCGACAGAACAGATTGGTCACAAGGTTCCACAGCATCTACTTTAGTGAGCTACACCCCTATTGCAGCCACAGGTGGGGTGGTCGATACGGATAATGGCGGTGCCACTATACCCAACCAAGTCTATTTTGATTTTAGTTCGGAAACTCAAACCATTGTTAAACGGGACACCTGGGAAATTGGATTATACAACGGTACCGAAAATCGTGTGTTCCTAAATTCTGCACTTGCTGTATCTGCTGTGGAGATTACCGGAGAAACCGATTTACTTGCCATTACGGAAGCCAGTAACCTTACAGAACCTATGGAATTGACAGGTTTGAACGCCATGTTCCAACCCGAACCGGTGACCGTGAACACCATATCCGAATTATTGGAAGGCTTGCCGGTCGGGTACTTTCAATATGGCAATTTGGAAAAAGGAATTTCCTTTACCGATTATGCCGAAGGCAATTTGGATGATACTGTCTTTGCCGAAATTTCCACCAATCCCCAAGAAAACTATGTGTACATTGTAAGTTTGGGCAATGAAATCCCAGTTATAGAGGAACTTGAGGCCCCTATCGACCCTGGGAGTATTGACACTTCAGGCGATCATCGCGGGTTTTTAAAAGTAAGGGTCCTGAGTGATGGCAGCAATTACACCATCCAGTACGCAGAGTTAGCAGAAACCGAATCGTACACTGAAGTGACCGTTCCAAAAAATACCGCTTACAACCTTACCGCCTTTAGTTTGACCAACGGGGAAACCGTAAGCGTAGAGCCCACCAAAGAACAGTGGGACATCAACCTTAGCGGTGTCTTCGCTTATTACGGTGCACAAGGCCCTACTATTGCTGGCTTAACCTTTTCCGACTATGTTGTGCACAATACATTGGGAGGTACCGGGCTTTATCAAGTTACCTTGTACGAAGTAGATTCCGAGACAGATCAAGTAACCGAATTTGATGTACCATCTTATGCTAATTTCACGATGGCCGATGTAGAAGAGTCTGCCTTTGTATATGACAATAGAGCTGTTATGGGCAGTGGTTGGAGAGATGCCTTTGGAGGTATTGTCAACGACGACAGGTACTTTATTTTAAAAGATGTGGACGGTAACTATTACAAATTCGACTTTACCGCTTTCACTAGCAGCGAAGGTGAAAGGGGCTATTACCAGTTTACTTACGAACGCTTGTAAAAATTCATTTATTCAGATGCTCAACACTAGATCCATACTACCTTTTGTTATCCTATCATCCTGAATGGTTCAGTTTGAGTTAGTTTGTGTGAGGAGCGGGGCCTTTGGTCCCGCTTTTTTTATCCCCTTTTAAGACACTAAAAAAATCGATAGCGTTAAGGCAAAACACCAAAAAGCGGTTACTTTATTCTAAAAGACATCAAAATGAAGGACGACATGGGAGTAATATCAACAGATAATCGAAAAATACAATTGTTCTATAATGGCAATACCAATAAAGGGCAACAGACTTTTGCCTATCTTCAATCCAGCAATAAAGAGGTGCTGAACATAGACCTTTGCAAAACAAAGGTAACGGCCACCCAATGGGCTGAACTGGCAGAACTATTGAACAAGCCCATTCAGGGATTGATCAATACAGACCATGCGGATTTTATAAAGGAATATGGCGAAAACCCAGATTTGAAGCGTGAGGACGATTGGTTGAAGGTTTTGGAAAACAACCCCAAAGTGGTAACGCAACCCATTATTGTGAACGGGGACAAAGCAATACAGATTGACACCCCCTCGGAGGTAGTGCCCTTTTTGGAAGACGAAGACTAGAGCTCCCCCTCCCACTCGTACATGCTATAAACATTCCATTAATACACATATGCCGCAAAACAAAAAATCACGTATTTTAAAAATTGGGGCCGGAATCATTTTAATATTGATTTTGGCCTCAATTGCGGCACAATGGTCCTTCTCCAGCAAAGTAAAGACTGTCCTGAATGAAAAGATTCCCAAAAAACTCAACTTCACCTATCGAGATATCAGCACTAATGTGTTTTTGGGAAAAATCAGTCTGACCCAAATTAGTGGCAACGACCCGGGCAACACCATGGATTTTAAAGCTGAATCGGTTACCGTATCGAGGCTGGAATATTGGCCGCTGCTTCAAAACGGGGATATAACCATTGGTGAGCTCGATTTGGTATCACCGGATATTGTGTATCGTCAAAAAGGACGAGATACCACTTCAAAAAAGAAAAAAGCAGGTCCGAAGCAAAAGTATAAAGTAGAAAATTTCCGTATCAAAAACGGACGCTTTCAAATGCTGAACAAGGATGCGGACAGTACTGCTGCTACCGTTCAAGGTATTGATTTCACCCTCTCCAACATTAATTTTGACAAAAATACCGCCAAAGAAAAAATTCCCTTTACCTACGGGGGTTACCAATTGAACACCAAAAGAGGCTATTTCAACATGAGCGCCCTTGAGTTTATTGAATTTCAAAAAATGCAATTGACCCCGGACAGCGGCAGTTTTCAACAATTTGTACTGCGCACCAGATACTCCAAGTCCGAACTCTCGCGCAGGCTTGCCGTGGAGCACGACCACTACGACCTTACCATTGATTCCATTGCCCTGAACAATTGGGATTTTGATATGGAAAATGAACTTCCCTTCTTCCGTTTGGAAGAAATGCAGCTGCAACATCCAGTATTTTATGTATACCGCGATAAACTTTTACCGGATGATACAACGCATAAAAAAATGTACAATCAGGCACTTAGGGATCTACAAGTGGACCTTCAAGTGGACTCCATTCAAATTTCGAACGGAAAAATTGCCTACGAAGAACGTGTAAAGCAAGATATTCAACCCGAAAGCCTACTATTTACCAACATCGACGCAGTCGTTAAAAACCTGAACAGCCGAGGTCAGGGCGATGTTGATATTGATATAAATGCCAAGCTTATGGACAATGGCCCCTTTACTTTGGCCTGGTCCTTTGATCCCAAAAACATGTCCAATAATTTTGTAGCAAAGGGTTCCCTTTCCAATTTCCAGTCCCAGAGCATCAATCCTTTTTTAAAGTCTAATTTGGGGGCAGAGGTACAGGGCTCCGTACAACAACTTTATTTTACCATCAGCGGTAACGAACTGGAATCGCAGGGCGACATGAAGATGAGATATGAGGATTTTGAATTCATCGTCTTGAAAAAAGACCGTTTGGGAGTAAATAAATTACTGACCGCCGTGGTAAACCTGTTTGCCAACAAGGGCGACAAGACCGATGAAGACGGTTTCCGATATGGAAATTTCAAAGTAAGTAGAAATCAAGATAAATCCTTCTTCAATTATTTATGGATCAACCTAAAGGAAGGCTTGGTGTCCACCATGACCGGCCGCGGTAAAAAACGTGACAAATAGGATGGCCAAAAAGAAAATATACAAACGGAAGCGGTACCTGGTCCCTTTGACCATTCTCATTTTGTTGATAGGGCTCCGTATTGCGCTGCCCTACATTGTAAAAAACTATGTAAACAAAGTTTTGGCCGATATTCCCGGCCACTATGGCCATGTGGAGGACATTGACCTTTCGCTTATCACAGGGGCCTATACCATTGACGAACTGTACCTGAACCGTCTGAACGCCGGCTCACAGATTCCTTTTCTTCATTTTGAAAAAACCAATATTTCCGTGGAATGGAGCTCCCTGTTCAAAGGAAAGGTGGTAAGTGAGATCAATATGGAGCGCCCCGAGATGATCTATGTATTCGAGGACCAACAAAAAGAAACGCCCCAAGACGCCGATGTGGAAGATTGGTCCAAGGCGCTTACGGATTTGGTACCCATCGACATCAACAAGCTGGAAATCCATAACGGTAAGGTTGCCTTTGTACAGCTGACGGCCGACCCGAACATCGACCTGCATTTGGAAAACTTGGAGCTCTACGCGACCAACCTTCGCAATGTGGTCCGGAAAGAAGCGCGATTGCCCAGCAACCTATCTGCCGATGCGGTAAGTATTGGTGGTGGCGACCTGCATTTGGAAGGGCAAATGGATTTGGTAAAGCAGATTCCCGATATGGACCTTTCCCTGACCTTGGAGAATGCCAACGCCACATCCCTCAACGATTTTACGAATCACTACGCCGGACTCGATTTTGACAAGGGCAATTTTAACCTGTATAGCGAAATGGCCATTGCCGATGGCTACCTTCAAGGCTATATAAAACCTATTATCAAGGACGCCAAGCTCATTGGCCAGAAAGATGCCTTTTTGGAAACGCTTTGGGAAGGTTTTGTGGGGCTTTTCAAGTTCATCCTAAAAAACCATAAGGAAAATACCCTCGCCACCAAGGTGCCCATTGAGGGAGACCTAAAGAACGTTAAGACCAAAACATGGCCCACTGTGACCAACATCTTTAAAAATGCCTGGATCAAAGCATTCAAAGGTATCATAGACGATGATATCGAGTTTAAGAACGTACAGGAAACTGCGAAGGACAAAAAAGAAAAGAAAAAAGGATAGGATTGGTCATTGGTTTTTGATTATTGAAAAATATTATTCGGCCTATTCAAAATTTTAACTACCTTAAAACCAGAAAATTCCCCCATTATTTACAAACCATCCTTGTGAAAAATGGAAAAATATAAGTCCCTCCACCTTTGGATGCTCTTGCCCATGGTGGTAATGCAACTGGGAATTTTTGGAGATTACTGGGGAGACTTTACGGATAATGCTTGGTCGGTTCACGTACACTACTGGACCGGGACCATTTGGTATATCTACCTGATCATACAACCCTACTACGCTACCCATGGTCAACTTGCAAAACACCGTACCAACGGAATTATCGGCATGTTTTTGGCTGGAGGTGTATGCCTTACTGCATTTAGTATGATGTTCCGTGACCTTCACGTGGCAGACCTCTCCATTGCCGAACCGGAACGTTTTGGTCCATTTGAACCTTGGTTCTTTTACGGAGTGGCCTCGGTAGAAATTGTGATGATCCTATCCTTTGGCGTGGCCATCATCCTTTCCATAGTCCAGCGAAAGCAGTTGGAAAACCACGCTTGGTGGTTGATTACTTCTGTGTTTTTGATCTTGATGCCGGCTTTGTCCCGTGGTATCCAAAACACCTACATCGGTATTCATTTTGAGGATTGGCCCAATGTGGACATCATGGGGCCGGTGTATGTAACCCAGATAATCATTATAGCCCTGCTTATGATTACGGCATGGAAATATCAAAAGTTGAGACACCCGGGCACCTATTTGGCAGTGTTGGTGAATATCTACATCTGCTTTTTGGAACCTTTGGGTCGAACCCCGGCGATTGAAACGTTTTTACGAAGCATGATCAAAGCCTAGCTGACTTCCACCATTAAACCATTGGTGAATGTCAATTTTATCATTATTTATTACTTATTGACTATATTTTATTGATTATTAGCACCTTGAAAACAACTCCCTCTCCTTTATTCTCTAAAAATGGACCTGTAATACCTTGCATGACCATGTCGGTGTATTGCTAGTTTGTTCGCAATATTATCCAACTAAACGGTTGTTCTATGAAAACAAAAAGAATATTGATCTTCATTTTCTGGACAGTGATCTTGGCTGTTTCGGCGTATTTCTATTTCTACAATGCGATTGGATACTTTTTTGGTTATAGGAACGAACGATTTGGCACTACCCTGTTCGATAATCAAATTTGGTTTGTTGCCCACATGGTGGGCGCCACCTTCTCGCTCTTTTTGGGACCTGTGCAGTTTTGGCAGTCCATTCGTAAAAAGTATATACGCTATCACCGAATGGCTGGTAAACTTTACATTGTTGGCTCGCTCATTGCCGGAATCTCAGCCTTACGACTTTCATTGATTAACGATTGCGCTGGATGCCGTTACCCTTTGTTTTTACTATCGGTTCTGTTTCTACTGACCACCGCGTGCGCTTGGATAGCCATTCGCAGGAAAAATATAGTCGCCCACCAACAATTTATGACCCGAAGCTATACCCTCGCATTGGCTTTTGTTTTTGTTAGATTGTACCAAATACTGCCATTGGAATTTCTGTATGGCCCTATCAAAAACTTAGAAGTAGAACGGACGGTCAACGAATGGATATTCTCTTTTGTGCCCTTGATCATTGTTGAAATTATGATGATATGGCTGCCTAGCCTCAAAAAAACGAGAAGAGCAAACTATAAGGAATAAACCCTTAACTTTTTACAGGTGGGTTGTTCCTGCTTATAAAGTTATAGAAATCTTTATTTATCAAGGTTTAGTTTTGGCATGTCGCCAATACTTACCCTATCGAACTATTACTAAAATACCTTCCCCACCGCTTCAATCGTCCTATCCAAATCGGCATAGGTGAGGGCATCGTTTAAAAAGTAGCTTTCAAACGCTGAGGGCGGTAAGTACACCCCGTTCTCCAGCATCCCGTGGAAGTATTTTTTAAAGGTATCGTTATTGCCTTTCGCCGAGCTGGTAAAATCCACTACAGGTTTCTCCGTAAAGTGTACTGAGATCATACTGCCATAACGGTTAATTTGGTGGGTCACGCCTTTTTCAATCAAGGTTTGAGCTATGCCCTTGTGCAAATATTCCGTTTTTTCGGCCAAGCTGGTAAAAATTTCAGGCTGATTGTTCAGGGCGGTCAACATGGCCAATCCGGCACTCATCGCCAACGGGTTTCCACTCAAAGTTCCTGCTTGGTAGACCGGTCCTTCGGGCGCCAAATGTGCCATAATCTCAGCTCGCGCTGCAAACGCCCCAACAGGTAGTCCGCCACCAATCACTTTTCCGAACATTACAATATCGGCATCAATGCCCAAAGCTTCTTGCGCCCCGCCTTTTCCTAAGCGAAAGCCCGTCATCACTTCATCGAACAACAACAAAATGCCTTCTCGGGTACAGATGTCGCGCAATCCTTGTATAAATTCATCTTTAGGGATAATACAGCCCATGTTTCCCGCTACGGGCTCCAAAATAATGGCAGCAATTTCACCTTTGTTGGCTTCCACCAAGGCTTTTACACCTTCAAGATCGTTGTAATCGGCCAATAGCGTATCCTTGGCCGTGCCCTGCGTTACCCCAGGACTGTTGGGACTGCCAAAGGTAACGGCACCGCTCCCCGCTTGTATCAAAAAGGAGTCGGAATGGCCGTGGTAGCAACCCGCAAATTTGATGATCTTGTCCTTGCCCGTGTACCCGCGCGCGAGGCGCACCGCACTCATGCAGGCTTCGGTTCCGCTGTTCACAAAACGGATTTTGTCAATATTCGGCACCATGGACACCGCCAGTTTGGCGAGTTCCGTCTCTATTTCGGTGGGAGTTCCAAAGGAAGTTCCTTTTTTGGCCTTCTCGATTACCGCATTGATCACCGGCTCGTAAGCGTGGCCCAGAATAAGCGGTCCCCACGAAGCAATGTAGTCGATAAGTTGGTTGCCGTCCTCATCGTACAGGTAGGCACCTTTGGCCTCCTTGATAAAAATAGGGTCGCCCCCTACCGCTTTAAATGCTCGTACAGGCGAGTTTACGCCTCCGGGAATGTATTTTTTGGCCTCCGCGAACAGGGCACTGCTTCGTTGGTAGATCATAAGTATATCTTGTCATTCCCGTGCAGACGGGAATCTATTTTAGTATATTTTGTTCAGCACCCTTCGACTCCGCTCAGGGCACAAATCATATGTCAGTTCCAGCACAGTCGAGAACCACATCATCACATCTTAACTGCGCTCGATGTGACAAGCAAAATTCAATTGGACTTGCACTAGGCAAAGGTAATGAGGATAAAACTTTTTGGGAAATGATTTTGTCTAGCACCTTCCGACTCAGCTCAGGGCACAAATCATATGTCAGTTCGAGCGCAGTCGAGAACCACATCATCACATCTGGACTGTGCTCGATGTGACCACACGGAAAACCATCAACCAGAAACCATTAACAAAAAAACTATTGCGAAACCCGAATGTTCAGCACCTGTCCGATGGAGATAATATTATCGTTCAGATTATTGAGTCTGCGAAGCTCATCCACCGAAATATCATAACGTCTGGATATCGCATAGAGCGTATCGCCCTTTTCCACGGTATGGGTGAACACATCATACTGTTTTGGTTGGCGTACCGGGGACAGACCGGTTTCCACAACGGCCTCATCGTACTCATGCAGTTGGTAGCGTTCGATGATGGCAATCAATTTTTCCGGGTATCTTCGGTCGGTCGCATAGCCAGCCTGTCGTAATCCGTGTGCCCATTTTCTATAGTCGTCCCTTCTATAATTGAACAAAAAAGCGTAGCGCGAACGGGTGGATAAAAATATACTGTGATCTCGGAAGGAATACATGGGATGGTTATATTTTCTGAAACATTCCCCCTTTGCATCGTCATCATGGAAATCAAACTCGCCCTGCCAGCCTGTATGACATTTAATACCAAAGTGATTGTTCGTCTTTAGGGTAAGCTCGCCACGGCCCGAGCCGCTTTCCAAAATGCCCTGCGCCAACGTGATACTGGCAGGAATGCCAAAAGCACGCATCTCGTACTGTGCAATCTCGGCAAAGTTGTCAATATAGTCCTCGGTGTCGGAGATGGGGAAGCGTTCAAAACGGCCGGTATCCTCTGGCATGGGGAACAGGTCGAGGGTCTCTTCGGCATCAAGATCGTTCGTAGTTTTAGTCGTCGGTTTTTCCGTCTTTACCACAACGGGAGCACCTTTTTTTTGAGTCGACCTTCTTTTTTTGGCGCCACAGCTAGATAGCAATAGAGCCACAATCAATACATATCCTATTCGCCTGATCATACGTCCAATAACGGTAAATTTTTCTTTTTCAATATATTGTTCATCCCCTTAATTCCCTGTAAGCCCCCTGTGTGGATGGCCAAAGTTTGGGTCCCAGGAGGAAACACACCCTTTTTTACAAGGTCAAAAATACCAAAAAGCATTTTTCCCGTGTATATGGGGTCCAGGGGTATCCCTGTTTTACTTTTAAAGAGGTTGATGAAATCTATCAACGGCCGGTCCACTTTGGCATAACCCCCAAAATGATAGTCGGTTATGAGTTTCCAACGGTCGTTATGAACAAATGTACGAATCTCTTCGGTTAAAAAACCACCCTTTAACGCAGGGAACCCCAGAACCGTTTGATGCGGTTGCGCGGCATTGATCAATCCTGCCAAGGTGCCCCCCGTTCCAACAGCGCAGCAGATGTAATCGAACTTTTTATCCGCCTCCGTCAAGATTTCGGAACAACCTTTTACCGCCAAGGCATTCGTGCCTCCTTCGGGCAACATATAGACATCCCCAAATGTATCCGTTAACCGTTCAAAAGAAGCTGCTTCGTTTTTGAGCCGGTAATCGCTTCGGGACACAAAATGGAATTGCATGCCATGCTCGTGGGCCAGATTAAGGGTAGGATTATCCTGCCATTTACCTTTCAATTCCTCGCCGCGAATCACGCCAATGGTCTTTAACCCTTGTTTATGTCCAGCGTAGGCCGTAGCCGCAATGTGGTTGGAATATGCCCCACCAAAGGTGAGCAAAGTGTCTTTTCCTTGTTTTTTGGCTTCACGTAGATTGTATTTGAGCTTTCGGTATTTGTTGCCAGAAATATGGGGATGAATGGTGTCCTCCCGTTTTAGATAGAGGTCGATGCCCTTTTCACGCAGAAGGGGCATATCAATATGATCATTGGTTATGTTCAATCCAGATAATTAACGGGTCAGGTACTGCAAAAATCCAAAAAATCTTCGTTTGGAAAGATACTGCATATCCTTTTCATTGGCATACGCCTCCCTTTCAAAACTAATGTTCTGGTAGGCACGATAACTATCCAGATAGAGCACTGTCCGAAATAGCCATTCAGAAATATATAGGATATAAAACGGCAAGATCAACAGTTCGCGCTGTTGTTTTAGGTGGATGCGCTCATGATTGATAAGCACCTCATCGGCCTTAAGGGAGTCTTCCTTTAGGAATATGAACGGCCAAAGGGAAAGGCCCACATAATTTTTATAGAAGAAATGTTTAAAGACTAATATCACCTGTTCCTTATCAATAGGTTCACAACAAATATAACTTCAAAAAAGCCCGAAAATTTGACCCGATTAAAAATAAGATTAACATTTTCGGTGAATAACCTTGTATTGAAAAGGTTAAAACTTTCGTCCTTTTCTTTTGAAAGTCTTACATTTAGATAGCAAAATCAGTGCCTTACATGAAAGAACGCATTCCCTTGGAAGAGGGTGATTATTACTTATCGGAACAAGGGTACCGGGTGTTTACCAAAAAATACCACCTAAAACGTGGTTATTGCTGTGAGAGTGGCTGCCGACATTGTCCCTATGGATATAATTCCAAAACCAACACCCAAAATTAGTTGTTCGGCACAATATTTGTGACTTAATTGATTACATCTCAAGAATTTAAAAAAAATATACTATGAAAAGATTACGACACTTAGCACTCATTGTCTTCTCCTTTGGCTTATTGGCTTCTTGCAGCTCTGTGAGGGTTGTCTCTGATTATGATCAAAAAGCCAACTTTAATACCTACAAAAGCTATGCTTTTTACAAAACAGGGATAGACAAGGCCCAAATCTCGGATTTGGACAAGAAAAGAATTTTGAGGGCCATTGAAGCTGAATTGGGTTCACGGGGATTCGTGAAATCCGACAACCCAGATGTTTTGATCAGTATTTTCACCAAGGAACGCGAGCGTGTCGATGTCTACAACAACTACGGTTGGGGCTGGGGCGGATTTTATAGTCCTTGGGCCTGGGGTCCCGGTTGGGGCTGGGGCTGGGGCGGCAACAATGTGAGCACCCGCACCGAAGGTTCTTTGTACATTGACGTTATCGATGCCGACAAAAAGGAATTGGTATGGCAAGGTCGTGGTGTAGGCACACTGAACAATACCTCAAATATTGAGAAAAAGGAACAGCGCATCAAAGAATTTGTTGCCCAGATCCTCGAGGAGTATCCACCGCAAATGACGGTGGCCTCCAACTAAAAATACGGACCGCCCAATGGGCGGTTTTTTATTGTCCTTAACTTTACTTAAGCGAATTTCCATTCCCTATTTCGTATCTTTAATTCGCACAAAAATTAATCTATGAGCTACGAATCCAATCCTATACTGGACAAACTTCCAAAGCACCTCAAGCAATTCATCAAACCACAGAATTATGAGCAGTACACTCCCATAAACCAAGCAGTTTGGCGGTATGTGATGCGAAAAAACGTGGATTATCTAAGTAAAGTGGCCCATAAATCATATGTGGATGGATTAAAAAAGACGGGGATTTCCATAGATCATATCCCGAACATGTACGGTATGAACCGTATTCTTAAGGAAATTGGTTGGGCCGCTGTTGCCGTAGATGGTTTTATCCCCCCTTCCGCCTTTATGGAGTTCCAGGCATACAATGTTTTGGTCATCGCTTCGGATATTCGTCAGCTCGAAAACATTGAGTACACCCCTGCTCCCGACATTATCCATGAGGGAGCTGGACATGCACCCATCATAGCCAATCCGGAATACGCCGAATACCTGCGTAGGTTCGGAGAGATTGGTTGCAAGGCCATATCCAGCGCCAAGGATTATGAACTGTACAATGCGGTGCGGCACCTTTCCATCATTAAAGAAGCAAATGGCACCCCTGAAGATGAAATTGAGGAAGCGGAAAAACATATCGAACACCTGCAGCAAAATATGGGCGAACCCAGTGAAATGGCGCTTATCCGAAATCTACATTGGTGGACCGTGGAATATGGTTTGATAGGCACTGTGGACAACCCAAAAATTTATGGGGCGGGATTGCTTTCCTCCATCGGGGAAAGCGCATGGTGCATGACCGACAAAGTGAAGAAGATTCCCTACTCCATTGAAGCGACGCGTACCGAATTTGACATCACCAAACCACAGCCCCAATTATTTGTAACCCCGGATTTTGCCTTTTTGAGCCAGGTTCTCGAGGATTTTGCCAATACCATGGCCGTTCGCACAGGCGGGTTATCGGGCATCAAGAAATTGATTGGGTCCCAAGCGCTAGGAACCATCGAACTGAGCACAGGGTTACAAATTTCAGGTGAGTTCAGTAACGTTATCGAAAATGACGGAAAGCCGATTTACTTACAGACCACAGGAGAAACCGCATTGGCCTATCGTGAAAAAGAATTGGTCGGGCATAGCATTGCACACCATAAGGACGGCTTCGCCTCCCCTATCGGTAAATTGAAAGGTATCAATATTGCCATCGAGGATATGGGGCCTCGTGACCTCAAAGCCTATAAAATCTATGAAGGGGAACAAATTGTTCTTGAATTTGAAGGCGGCATCAAAGTAGAGGGAACTATTGTTACTGGCACTAGAAACCTTATGGGTAAAATCATTCTCATCACTTTTGAAAATTGCACCGTTACCCATAACGACAAGGTGCTGTTCCAACCTGAATGGGGCTTGTACCATATGGCTGTGGGACAACATATTGTTTCGGCCTACAACGGCCCTGCAGATTTGAACAGTTTTGACCTCATTACACACCAAATCACGGAAAACACCATCAAATCGAAAAAAGATGAAACGCGTGCACAACTTGAACTTTTCTACCAACAAATACGCCATTTCAGGGAAGGAAAGAACACTACCATTTCCAGAAACAAAGTATTCCAAGCCTTGAAAAAGAACCATCCAAAAGATTGGCTATTGTCCGTAGAATTGTATGAATTGGCCAAGCAGGACAACAATCATGAATTTCAGCAAGAGATTCTGGACCACTTGGAACATATTAAGTTGGACAATCCCAAAGTGGGTCATTTAATTGATGACGGTCTACAGTTGGTGGATGCGACCTTGGTAAGTTAAAACCCCAGTTTTTCTACATTCTCTGCAGTGGGCTTCAGTTGGGGAACAGCCGCTTTGGTAATGGGAAAAAAAACAATATTTATCTTTTCACCGTTTCGTTTGAGACCCAGTTCCACCTCGTGGTCAATGCTACCTTGCCAGATACTACGTGAAAAAACTTCATCCCCTACCCTTACACCTGCTTGCCATGCTTGGCTGCCCTCAACAACGCTGGCAATTCCTTTTCTGTCCTCGGTAAAATCAAAACCAAGATCATAAATATCGCTTTCGGGGCTGTATTCCAAACCTAAATTATCAAAGAGAGCTACCAAATCCACTTTTTGGCCTTCTTCGATATGCTTTTCAAAAACAACATCGAAATCTCCATCCCAATAACCATCCATCAAACCTTTGAAATAACCGTGCGTAAGCTTTTGATCCTCTAGAGTGGCATCTCTATAAATGTGATGCATCACATCGTCCAAACTTTTGAATCCGTTACTCGCCCTCTGAATCCTCTGATCTAGGTAGAAAGCAAAAATAGCCCCTCGCCAATAGGGTAGTTTGGAATATTCGTAGTTGGTCCAAAAATTATCATAGTTGATCTCGGAGTTCGGGGCCTCCCCCACCGATGATGCATAAAGGTCGCGAACGGTCCTATTCAACTCTTCGATAAAAAAACCGCCATCCAATCCATTGATCTTGTTCTTCGCAATATTTTTGAAAGTGTAATACTCGGTAAACCCTTCACTGAACCAATACTGTTTCTCTTCATTATCGTTTTTGATGGTGTGTCCAATCCAATTGTGCATCAATTCGTGGTTGAAAAGATATACCATTTGACCGATATCCGTTTGATCATTATTGGAAACGGAGGTTGCGAAGGAGTTGGTAAGCCCTGTTCCTTGGAAACTGCTTCCGTTTTCCTGTGGGAACGGCTGCATGGTGACGGTGAAATATTTCTGTGAGTGATCGTTCCAAAAATTACGTTGGTAGGTGAGGGTCTCTTCCAAAACTTGAAAAACTTTTTCATCCTCAAATGGAATCCATTCGCCGCGTGTGGCCAAACTGATTTTATTCCCTGCTATCTCACCATTGAAGACCCTAAAATCCCCTCCGACAAAAATGGCACTGCCGAACAATCCAATATTCTGGGCTTTAAGCAACTGCATCTTTTCCTTGCTGCCAAAACTGTTGTGAACGGTGTACTTTTCCGGTAAGAAAGTCCAATCAAGCAGGATATCCATAGCATCACTATCCGACGCATCCTCCGGGATCATGAACATATTATGCGAAAACAAGTGAAAATAGTTCTTATTGATGATGGGGCGATACACTTGGCGAGTAATTATTTCGCCATTAAAATCTTGTTTTAGATGATACTCAAAAACCAGCTCTTTCACATTTTTGGGATGCATCAGAACGATACGACCACTATCTGCATCCTTCTCTACGGCTCCCTCTACATTCAACAATTGCATTTTGCCCAACGAATTATAGAGTCCTTCCTCACCCCAAGCTTCATCGGGGAAAGATAAAGTTGTGGTCCCGTCCTTCTCGGCGGCCAATGTCATTTTAATTTTAAGTTGCGGGATACTGTCCTCCGTTACGGAAGAAATTTCATAACTGATATCCGATTCGGGATTTTGGTGACAAGAAAATAGAAAAGTGGATAAAAGGGCGGTTAGGAGTACTCTTTTAAACATGGTATTGATTGATTGATGTATCTTATAGACGCATCAAACCAAAAAATGTGACAGCTTAATCCAAAAAAGTTTTCAATTGCTCCGAATTTTCAACCGGAGTGTTGTTGTACACCAAGTTCCAACCCATGGTATTGGTCAGCACCAAGATTCGAGACAGTTCGCTCACCAAACGATTTTCGGCGTTGGACCGAAGCGAGGAAGCCTCGATTTTCTTCATCAATGATGCATTCACGTTCCGTTTGATAGCGTTATAATCATTGGCATTGAATTGATTCAAATAATCGGCCGTCACGTCGTAATATTCAAAATCGGGACTGATCTTGATCTCCGGATTTGGAATCTGCGTAATGGTCAACACCTTGTTCTTTTCATCAATATCATAGTTTATTTGAGCTAAGTCGTAGGCGATGGTCACATCGGCATTGACCACCACTAGCGCCTTTTTATGGGCGGTGACCAATGGGCCGAATAGTTCTTTGGAATCCTTATAATTGTACACCTCGGCAAAATGTCCTTCAGTGACCACTAATTTGGAAACGTTGCGCAGTTCTTGCTGGATCAGCATAGAACTCTCTTCCAATATTGATTTTTGCTCCCGGTCATCGGCACAAGATTTGTAGATCAAAACCGAGGCCAATACAATTACCGCTCCAACTAATACTCTCTTCATTTATTCAAATTTCATAAAAGGAAACCTTTCTTGAAGATACGTAATTTTTGCGCGGAGCGATGTTTTGAATTTTTGATGGCCTTCGGAATCGGGGTTGAACGGCCGGTGCAACAACCTTTTTTGAACGGCATCCACTTCATCCATCACGGCATATGATTCTGAAGAAATCCAGACGGATTTAAATTTTTCCCAAATGTAATCGACGGCCAATTCGTTGGGATGTATCATGTCCTTTCCATAAAAACGGTAATCACGTAGTTCGTCCATCATAATTTCATAGGACGGAAAGTAGGACACATTGTGTCCATTTATTTTTTGATGCAGGGCTGTAATTAAATGAGCCTTGCTTCGTTGGTTCTCCACAAAACCATCTTTGATATGACGAACAGGAGAAACCGTAAAGATTATTTGAGTTTTGGAATTCACGTTTTGAATCAACCTCCTTATATGTTGAAGGCTCAGTTCAATTTCCGTTTTGCTCAATAGTTTTTTAGTGAACTGCTTCTGAGGAACCTTGTGGCAATTGGCCACTGCTTTACCTGATGTATTATACTCGTAAACCCATGCCGTACCCAAAGTAATGATGATATGGGAAGATGCTTCAAGATTGGTCTTGGTTTCTTTCAACCTTTGGTTGAGAAGTTGCAATAGTTCCTCTGAGGACCCTGAACGCAAATCGGAATGGGCATCAAAACAACGCCAAACCCCACCCTGCTCAAAAATTTCCGCTTGCTGATACGTTTTCCCTTCAATGGCTCTTTGCACCAAATTCTCAATGGCCAAAGGATGGAACAGTACACCAAAGGGATTTTGTAATTGTTGGAACTGAAAGTAGTCCAGCTTTGCGCCAATATTTTCCACAAAGCAAGATCCTAACAGCACCAACTTACTTTGATAATCGATGGGATTATCGCTGGGCGTTAAAGGTATTTTGGTTTGTAGTTCCATAATTTGATAAATGTCAGTTCCAGCCAAGTCGAGAACAACATGGCACCACATCTCGACTGCGCTCGATGTGACAAAGGAATTCTCAGGAAACTATTTTAGAAGGTATTCCTTCACTTTGTCCAGCGCCTCTGGAATCCCAGCAGGGTTTTTACCGCCTGCCGTAGCGAAGAATGGCTGTCCGCCACCACCTCCTTGAATATACTTGCCCAGTTCACGAACAATGGCCCCGGCATTTAAATTCTTTTCAGCCACCACCTCCTTGGAGATATAACAAGATAATATTGCCTTACCATCAATTTCGGAAGCCATCAACAAAAACAAGTTATCTACCTGACCCCCGATTTCAAAAGCAAGGTCCTTGATGCCACCTGCATCCAAATCCACTTTTTTGGACAAAAATTTGACACCGTTGACTTCTTCCAGTTCGGCAATCAATTCGTTTTTGAGTCCTTTGGCCTTGTCTTTCAATAATTGCTCCACCTGCTTTTTAAGTGCAGCATTCTCTTCTTGTAAACTTGATACCGATTTTACAGGGTCTTGAGAGTTCTTCAACATATCCTTGATCTCGAAGAGCATGCGGTTATTATTGAAGTAAAATTCTTTGACGGCATCGGAGGTAATGGCCTCTATTCTTCGGATTCCAGCGGCAACCGCGCCTTCAGAAACGATTTTAAAGTGCCAGATATCGGCCGTATTCTTTACATGGGTACCGCCACAAAGTTCAATGGATTGTCCAAAACGGATGGTTCGGACGGTATCGCCATATTTTTCTCCAAAAAGTGCCATGGCTCCTTGTCCCATCGCTTCTTTCATGGGAACATTCCGACTTTCTTCCAAAGGAAGGTGTCCGTCGATACGGGCGTTCACAAAGTTTTCAACTTGTCTAAGTTCCTCGGTCGTCAATTTTGAAAAATGGGAAAAATCAAATCGTAAGTATTTAGAGTGCACGGCAGAACCTTTCTGTTCAACATGAGTCCCCAAAACCTCTCGTAATGCCTGATGCAACAAATGCGTCGCGGTATGGTTGCATTCCGTTCTCCAACGTTGCTTTTCGTCGACCACCGCTTTAAAAGTTCCCGAAACCTCTTTAGGCAACGATTTGGCGAAATGCACGATCTCGTTGTTCTCCCTTTTGGTATCCACGATATAGGTGACATCGCCATTGGGAGCTTCCAGATAGCCCTTGTCCCCTACCTGACCACCGCCTTCGGCGTAGAACGGGGTCAAATTGAACACCAGTTGGTACTGGTCACCCTCCTTTTTGCTGGTAACCTTACGATACTTGACCAGCTTTACGTTGGCTTCCAAGCTATCGTAACCAATAAATTCCTGTTCGGTATCGTTCGATAAAATGTTCCAGTCGCCCTTGGATACTTCCGATGCTGCCCGGGAACGGTCTTTTTGCGCTTTTAATGCTTTTTCGAATCCTTCGGTATCCAACTTATAACCTTTCTCCTCTAAAATCAAGGCGGTCAGATCTATAGGGAATCCGAAGGTGTCATACAGCTCAAAAGCTTTATCCCCTGCGATGGTCTTATCTTTTGATGATTTGATCACCGAATCCAACAACACCAGTCCCTGCTCCAAAGTGCTCAAGAAGGAACTTTCTTCCTCTTTGATAACGTTTTCTATCAATTGGTGTTGCTCCTTCAACTCTGGGAAAGCCTTGCCCATCTGCTCGCTCAACACCTTCACCAATCTGTAAATAAATGGCTTGTTGGTATCCAAAAAAGTGAATCCGTAGCGAATCGCCCGGCGTAAAATCCTTCGGATGACATAACCTGCTCCCGTATTGCTCGGCAATTGCCCATCGGCAATGGAAAATGCCACCGCTCTAACGTGATCCGAGATTACGCGAATGGCAATATCGGTCTGTTTGTCCTTGCCATATTTTTTTCCCGTGATAATTTCCACTTCGCGAATCAACGGGGTAAACACGTCCGTATCATAATTGGATTGCTTGCCCTGAAGCACCATACAAAGGCGCTCGAAACCCATTCCTGTATCGATATGCTTCTCGGGAAGTGGTTCCAAACTGCCATTGGCCTTGCGGTTGAACTGCATAAAAACCAGGTTCCAGATTTCCACCACTTGTGGATGGTCCTGGTTTACCAGGGAAGCGCCATCAACTTTGGCTTTTTCTTCTTTGGAGCGGATATCCACATGGATTTCCGAGCAGGGGCCGCAGGGACCTTGGTCGCCCATCTCCCAAAAGTTGTCCTTTTTGTTCCCTTTGATAATTCTGTTCTCAGGCACAATGGCTTTCCACAAATCGTATGCTTCTTGATCGAGCGGGAGATTATCATCTTTGCTTCCCTCAAAAACAGAAACATACAGACTGTCCCTATCAATTTGATAAACTTCCGTGAGCAATTCCCAAGCCCACGCAATGGCTTCCTTTTTAAAATAGTCCCCAATGCTCCAGTTTCCCAACATCTCGAACATAGTGTGGTGGTAGGTATCTTTCCCTACCTCTTCGAGGTCGTTGTGCTTTCCGCTCACCCTCAAGCATTTTTGGGTGTCGGTCAATCGTTTGCTCTTAGGAACGGAATTCCCCAAAAAGTACTCCTTGAACTGGTTCATACCGGCATTGGTGAACATCAAGGTTGGGTCGTCCTTCATCACCATGGGCGCAGATGGTACGATCTTGTGGTTCTTTTCTTTGAAAAAGTTTAAAAACTGCTTTCTAACTTCTTGGGATGTCATTGAATTCCTAGGGTTTTCTTAAATTTAACAGTTTAAGCAAAACAATTTTTATATTTGTTTGTTTTGATTAAAATGAGTGAGCAAAAATAGGATAAAATCCATTCATGTCTAAAGTAAAGTACTATTACGATCCGGACACCCTTTCGTACAGAAAGATCGAGCCGAAAAAATCCAAAAGATACAGGAACATTGTCTTGTTCCTATTGGGCTCCGCGCTATTCGGTTTCTTGGGGCTCATTATTCTCTTAAATACTAGATGGGTAAACACCCCCAAAGAACTTTCCTTGGAACGTGAAGTTCGTAATTATGAACTCCAATACGATATCATGAACCGGAAAATGGACCAAATGGAACAGGTTCTTTCCAATATCGAAGAAAGGGACAACAATATTTATAGATTATATTTTGAAGCAAACCCGATACCCGAGGAACAGCGAAGAGCAGGTTTTGGTGGTATTAACCGCTACAAAGACCTTGAAGGTTTCAATAACTCAGAGATTATTATTGATGCTACCCAACGGCTGGATATCATCCAAAAAGAAATGGTCATCCAATCCAAATCCTTGGACGAAATTGCCAAATTGGCCGAAGAGAAGGAAAAACTTTTGGCCTCTATTCCCGCCATACAACCTGTAAGCAATGAAGATTTGACACGGATGGCCTCTGGTTATGGTTGGCGTTCCGACCCATTTACCAAAGCACGTAAGATGCACTGGGGCATGGACTTTACCGCTCCTCGGGGCTCACCAATATATGCTACCGGCGACGGAAAAGTGGTCCGTGCCGACAATAGGTCTTCCGGTTATGGCAAGCACGTTCGCATCGATCATGGTTACGGCTATATCTCCTTGTACGGACACATGAGCAAATACAACGTTACCGTGGGCCAAAAGGTCAAAAGGGGCGACCTTATCGGTTTTGTGGGCAGTACGGGACGTTCCCAAGCTCCCCACGTACACTACGAGGTATTCAAGGACGGGGAACGAATCAACCCCATCAACTTCTATTATGGAAGTTTATCTGCCGAAGAGTTTGACAATATGCTCCGATTGGCCAACCAAGAGAACCAATCACTGGATTAATGCACGTAGATCTACCCGAAAAACGATATTATGGCATTGGCGAAGTGGCCAAAGCCTTTGGGGTAAACACCTCACTGATTCGTTTTTGGGAGAAGGAATTTGATGTACTGCAACCCAAGAAAAATGCCAAGGGAAATCGCAAGTTCACGCCTCAAGATATCCAAAACCTCCAATTGATCTATCATCTGGTCAAGGAACGTGGATTCACTTTGGAAGGTGCCAAAACCCATTTGAAGGAGGAAAAACAGAAGACCCTTTCCAATTTTGAAGTAATTCAGAAGCTTCAAAAAGTAAAGGCAGAGCTCCTCAAAATAAAAGATCAACTGTAAACATTTTAACCAATAAAAAATGAAAAAAGGTATCATAGCCATTATTGTCCTCGGGATTTTAGGGGTAATCATTGTGGGTTGGTATGTGAGAACCAACAATAATCTCATCAACATGAAAGGACAGGCCACCAAGCAATGGGCCAATGTGGAGAGCTCCTATCAACGTAGGAGCGATTTGATCGGAAACCTGGTGAAAACCGTTCAGGGTGCCGCCGACTTCGAGCGCGAAACCCTCTCAGATGTCATAGAAGCCAGGGCAAAGGCCACATCGACCAATATTGATGCGAACAACATTACACCTGAACAACTGGCCGAGTTCCAACAGGCACAAACTGGCTTATCTTCGGCCCTGTCCCGACTGCTGGTCACCGTAGAGAGATACCCCAACCTAAAGGCCAGTCAAAACTTTTTGGAACTGCAATCGCAATTGGAGGGCACGGAAAACAGAATCAATGTGGAACGCAACCGTTTCAACGATTTGGCCGGGGAGTACAACATCAGAATACAACAAATACCGACCAATATTGTGGCAAGTATTGGAAATTTTGACTCCATGCCACTTTTTAAATCTGATGCCGGTTCTGAAAACGCTCCGGATGTAAACTTCGAATTTGACTAAACCATGTCGCACGTAGAAGAGTTTTTAACTGCTGAAGAAGAAAGGGACATTGTAAAGGCCATTGTTGAAGCCGAAAAAAACACCTCAGGTGAGATTCGTGTCCATATTGAACCCGCTTCAAAAATAGACCACTTTAGCAGGGCCCAACAGGTATTTCATTTTCTCAAAATGGACAACACCAAAGAGGGCAATGGAGTTTTGCTGTACGTAGCTGTGGACGATAGAAAATTCGTTATATATGGCGGCGAAGGCATTGACAGAGCCGTTCCCAAAGGCTTTTGGGACACCACAAAAGATGTAATCGCCTCCCATTTTAAAAAAGGGAACTTTAAACAAGGAATCGTCGAGGGCGTTCTTATGGCAGGGAAAGAACTGCGATCACATTTTCCGTGGGACCACGACGACACCAACGAATTGAACGATGCAATATCCAAAGGCTAGTTTTTTACTGTTGTTTTTATGGGTCTCCCTGGCTTGGGGGCAATTTACCATACCTGAAAAACCACAGAAGGAAACGAGTGTATACGATTATGTAGACCTATTGTCACCTTCGCAAAGTAATTCACTTGAACAAAAGTTAATCCGATATTCCGATAGCACCTCCACTCAAATTGTAGTGGCCATTATTAGTTCCACCAAAGGGGAGGACATTAATTTTTTGGGTGCGCAATGGGGACAAAAATGGGGCATTGGACAGGCGGACAAGGACAACGGCGTACTCATTCTTTTGGCTCGGGACGATCGCAGAATCGGAATCAACACTGGGTATGGCGTGGAGGGCCGTCTCACCGATTTAATGTCGAGACGGATCATAGAGACCGTTATTATTCCAGAATTTAAGAAAGGAGATTATTACAGTGGTCTGGACAAAGGTTCAGAAGCCGTTTTCAAGGTTTTGACGGGCGAGTTTACCGAGGACCGTAATTTTGGCAGGGGCAAAAAATTCCCGATAGATGCACTTTTCCCGGTAATCATCTTTTTTGTAATCGTAATTATTCTTTGGAGCCGTAAAAATAAAGGGGGCGGTAACGGTCGTGGCGGTCGCCGCGGCGGTGGACTTGACATTTGGGATATGATCATTTTGAGCAATATGGGCCGTAGTTCCGGCTCTTCCGGTGGATTTGGTGGCGGTGGAGGGTTCAGCGGAGGTGGATTTGGTGGTGGCTTCGGTGGGGGCGGATTTGGCGGAGGCGGTGCCTCTGGAGGATGGTAATGCAAAAAAAGCAACCAAAGCTTGTATTTTCCATCCATTAAAAAAGACCTCATGCCTAAAAAACTATCCATCTTATTTGTTTTCATATTAGTTTTATCGTGTAAATCCGACGACAATTCAATAGATTATTGTTCTTTGGTGGATTGTGCAGTTGCTTCAAATACCATCCACTTAAAGTTTTTGGGTGTTGAAAACGATGAGAATTTATTGGCAAATGAAACTTTGGATTCAGGAGACATTCAAATTCTCAACGGGCAAAACCAAACCGTGACATTTTCTATAGAAGAATACCCGTCCACAGGAATGATTATGGTTGTTCCTGTTTCAACCGAAGAATTCGGCCAAAAATCTTTCACCATAGATGTTGAAGGCGAGTCATCATCTGTAAGTTTCAACACAACTTTTAGGCAAAGTGAATGTTGCGGTTCCTATACCGAGATAGAAGGTCTTGAGACAGCCATTCCCTATGATTATAAATTGCAAGAATATGGCAGCCTCCCAATATCCATCACTTTTTATATTCCCAGCAACTAATCAAAGCCTCCTAAACCTTCCACCTCTTTGTTGTGGTGCCCCACTACCTCCAAATGAGTCGAATTTTATGGTCAAACTGCCCATAAAATAACGCTTGAGCGCGGTACCCTGAAAGTCCTGTACAAAATCCTGACCCGTGGTCCTTCTTGTGTTGATATTTTGATTCAGCAAATCATAGGCCAACACCTTTAACGTTGCTTTCTTTTTGAACATTTGCAGGCCCAGACTCATGTTCCAGAATATGGCATCCTTATCAAACCCAGCACCAAGGTTACCATTGTAACTATAGGTAATGTCATTCCCCCAGACCAAGTTTTCTGGCCAATAAGAGGTGAGCTTAAAAGACAGATTATGAGTCGTAAAATCAACATCTTCCACATTGTCCAAATTATATCGCGCAGCATTCACGGCCAAAGTGTACTCAGGTTCGATCTCCAGCATTTCCTTGTAGTTGAACAATAGTCCCGCACTTGGCCTTATCGCAAACGAATTGGATTCCAGTAGCGCTCCATTGGTAAAACCCACCTGCTTGTTAATGCTCGCATTGGGCCTCAGGGTGAATTTTAAGGTGTATAGACTGTCCTTTTTGATCTGTTTTGAATAATTGACGCCCATTGCGGCGTTATAATTGCCCTTTACATTTTGATAAGTAGTTGTCCTTATAAAATCCTCGTCCGTAGTAGTACTGGAAACTACCCTATCCTCATCTATCCCCACATTGGCCCAAAAGAAAATCCCCGTTCTTTCCCTCCAATTGTAGTTATTGAAATTCAAATAAAAATTGTGGTTTATCTGCGGGTCCAAATTAGGGTTACCTTGAATAATGTTCAATGGATTGCTCACATTGGGCACAGGCTGCATTTGATTTATGGATGGTACCTGCAATTGGGAACGATAGTTAAAACTCATCCGTTTGTTATTGCCAAAATCGTAGTTGGCGTAAGAACTTAAAAGTAGATTGCTATAGTTTTTGGAGAACGATGTTTCCTGTATAAAATCCTCGTTTTCCAACCTATTGCTCTCCAAACGGGTCCTAAGGTTAAATCTCATTTTTTTGCCGTTGAAACCTATACCCACTTCGGGAAGGTGTTTGTTCACCTTAAAATCAAAATCAGAGCTTAAGGCCATATTATACACATATTGACCCGTAATCTCATCAAAATCGGAAACGGTTCTCTGGTTCTGCTGTTCATTTTTTTCGTAGCCATATCTAAAATCCAAATACAGTTCCTTGTTAAGCGGCTGTCTATAGGACCCTCCAAGTTCGTAATTATCATTGGAATTGTCCACCAAGGTCCTTTGGTCCAAGAGAGCTTGGCTGGGGTCGTCCCCATAAATATTTCTTTCTGAATTCAACGAGGTCTGAGAATCGCTTACCCGATTATCATTATTAAAATAGACACGGACATATTTCCCCAACGTGTCCAGTCGTTTCATAATCTCCAACCTATTGCCAAAATTTCGTTGGAAACCATCGGTAACCTGCAAAGATGAATTATCGTTGATCAAATTGCCATCCCCATCACTGGAAACGGTATTCTCAAGATTGGATGAGTTGGTATTGTTTACGCTTAAATTGGGCTGTATGGAAATCCTTGTGGTCTTGTTTACATCAAACTCTAAGTTTGCCGCCGTCTGGTTGGATATGGTCCCGCCCACAAAACTGCTCTCGGTGTCGGTAAAAAAACTTCCATCGGGCAATATATTTTCCCTGGATGTCCGTTCATCATTGTAAGAATCACTGTAGGCATAAAAATAATTTCCATCCACCTTATATTTACCCTTGTCCTGATTGGCATAGCTACCACCAATAGTAGAGGACGTGACTATACCTTCACCAAAACCGAACGACATGTTTCCAATGGAAAAGGAACCATTTCTATTGATGTTGACACCTCCTCCCCTTGAATTACCTACCATCTCATAAACTTCATCAAAGGAAAAACCGGGATTATTGATGTTGTTGCTGCTACCCAGAACGCTTATTCTTTCCGTATCGTTGAAATAATTTAGAAGACCGTTTGCCTGATATCTATCATCCGTACCATATCCACCTGCCAACCTGCCCATGTAGCCCTTATTCTTATCTTCCTTTAAAGTAAGATTGATGGTTTTGGTCTCTCCGTTGCCAGATTCACCGATAAATTCCTCTTCCTTGGTCTTGGTGTCCGTAATCTGTATTTTGCTGATTACATCCTTGGAGAGTGATTTGGTAGCCACTTTGGGATCCGTACTAAAGAAAACTTGACCGTTTACGAGTACTCGATTGACCTCTTTTCCGTTTACCCTTATGGCACCGTCACTGTCCACTTCAACACCCGGGAGCTTTTTTAGCACATCCTCAACCGTGGCATCTGGCCTAGTTTTAAATGAATCGGCGTTGAACTCAAGGGTATCTTTCTTAACCGTGATCGGCACACGTTCACCTATTAAGTCTATCCCGTCCAGTTCCTGTACCCGTTCCTCCATTTTAATGGCGCCCATCTCCATCACAGGTTCCAGGGTCACTTCACGCATTTGGGGTGTAAAGCCATTGCTGGAAAAAGCCAATCTTGCTTTTTTGTATGCCGTTCTTCCCTCCAATGCAAAAACTCCGTCCGAATTGGTTATGGTATAGGTAATCAAAGTACTATCCCTCAATGTTTCCGCATAAATAGTGGCCGCCTCGATTGGAGAGCCCGTAAGGGCATCCACAATTTTACCTTTTACCAAAAAATCTTGGCCGTGAAGGGAGGAGAATGAAAAAAACAATAGGATTAGAGCGTAGTGAATGTAATTTTTTCTCAATTTGAAACTGTCTTGTTTGGTTACTTCTGTGTTTAGACTCCTAAATATCGGTTTGGTAAATTAAGTGAGGGCACTTTTAACTAAACTTTGAGAAAATTCCCATAAACCAACACCCTAAACCTTCATACGTAAACTCAAAAGCACCATCCGTAAACTTATACCCTGCTGCTTTTCAATTTTAAGTATCTTGCTTTCAGATTAACTTTTGAACAAAAACACCGGTCTTCTCATGTCTCGATCCCACAAAACGATTCTTATCGCCCTACTTATCCTAGCTGCATCCTGTAAAAAAAAGAATAGCTCCGAAACCGATAATCTTTTCAAGTTCAAGGATTACATTAGCTATCATACCAACGGCAACCAAAGTATTTCCTCTCCAATCACTATTGCATTGGCCCAACAATTGGACCAGTTTGAACTGACCCAAGAACTTCCCAAGGGATATTTGGACATCTCACCAAAGGTGGATGGCGAATTGATCATTGATAATGGAAGGGAGCTAACCTTCCAACCGACTGAACATTTAAAGCCCAATACAGAATATACCGTTAGCCTGAAGCTAAACAAACTCTTCGATGACATCAAAAGTGAGTTCAAGACCTACACCTTCAGTTTTAAGACCATTGCGCCCAATTTTAGAATCAATCTCGGCAATCTACAATCCTACAGCAAAGATTGGCAATACCTCACGGGCACTTTGGATGCTTCGGATATTCTGGATGTGTCAAAAATAAAAACGGTACTCTCCGTAAAACAGGGAGAAAAAACTATTCCTGTAAAATGGGACAATGCAGCCGAAAACGCACAATACTTCAGTTTTAAGATTGATAGCATTTCCCGAAAAACCGATGATAGCCAACTTACCATCAATTGGACCGGCAACGCTTACAACATTGAAAATGAAGGTTCGGAAAACTATACGATACCCGGCAAGAACAAATTTGTGATCATTGATGCCAAAACCACATCATCGCCCAATGCGGTGCTTACACTGAATTTCTCTGAACCCTTAAAACAAGACCAAAACCTGAATGGTTTAGTGACCATTGAAAATGCTGAAAGTCTCCGGTACGAGATCAACGGAAACGTTTTGAACGTCTACCCATCCAATCGCATTTTGGGCGAAGTACGCGTCAATGTATTTCAAGGTATCAAAAGTGAATATGGGTTTACCTTGAAAAACGACCTTTCCGAACTGGTATCTTTTGAGCAGCTAAAACCTGCTGTGCGATTGATTTCCAAAGGAACTATTTTGCCCAACGCAACCTCAACCCCAATTTATTTTGAAACCGTCAACCTCGCTGCCGTCGAACTTCGCGTGATTCAAGTGTATCAAGACAATATGCTCCAGTATCTTCAAAATTATGACCTTACTGAAAACTACAGTCCAGATTTTAGGCCCGTTGGCCGTAGGGTGGCTTATAAAGTGATTCCGCTCACCGAAGATGGAAACAAAAACACCAGTTATTGGCAGGCACACGGACTCGATTTGTCTGAGTTGATAAAAATAAATCCCGGTTCGTTGTATCGGGTGGAGTTCAGTTTTAAGAGGGAACACACCACTTACGATTGTGGGGATAGCGCTGAAACCGAAGAACCAACCACCGATTATGCTTTGGAGCAAAGCTCCGATGAAGCCTCGGAAGAAGAGCGCTACTGGAACAACGAAATCTACAACTACAGAAATTATGATTACAATTGGGAAGAACGGGACAATCCATGCCACTCTGCATATTACAACTACGAAAGAATAGCAGCGACCAACTTGTTGGGCAGCGATTTAGGGCTTATCGTCAAAAAAGGAAGCAACCGCTCCCATCATTTTGCAGTGACCAACTTGCTCACTACCCAACCCGTGTCAGGAGCCAGAATAAAGCTCTACAACTATCAACAGCAATATATCGGCGAGGTTACGACCGATGCACAAGGTCTTACCGCTTATGATAGTGACAAGGGCATTGCCTTTGCGGTGGCCGAGCACAACAGCAACTTTGCCTATGCAAAACTAGCGGATGGAAATGCATTGTCCCTCAGTAAATTTGATGTTTCCGGCGAGGAGCTGCAAAAAGGGCTGCAAGGCTATTTATATACCGAAAGGGGCGTACACCGACCTGGTGATGTCATTCATTTGACCTTTGTTTTGGATGACAATGCCAACCCCTTGCCCAAAGGACATCCCGTGGCTTTGGAGGTCAGTGATGCACGCGGTAAATTGGTGCAACGCCATGTTTTAAAAGAAGGCAGTATTCCCGTTGCCGATGGTCTGTACGCCAAAAAGGAAAAGAATTTCTACTACTTCCCCATTGCGACAGAAGCTACCGCCCCTACAGGAAACTGGTCGGCCAAAGTAATCGTGGGAGGTGCTCAGTTCGGTAAAACCCTTAAAGTGGCCACGGTAAAACCTAACCGATTAAAAGTGGATTTCGCTTTTGACGATGAAATACTGCAGGCCAATTCCATCAACAGGGGAAAAGCCGAAGTAAAATGGCTGCACGGCGCCCCTGCCCGTAATCTTAAAATAGACATCAATGCCACCTTGAGCGAGACCTCCACGGCCTTTCCAAAATATAAAGGCTATGTTTTCCAAGACCCTGTTCGGACTTTCAACCAAACCGAATTGCAGTGGATTTCATCAAACTTGGATGCCAATGGTGTGCTCGATATCAACAAAAAAATTGACATGAACGGCAACGCACCGGGAATGTTACAAGCAACCTTCACTACAAAAGTATTTGAAGGAGGCGGGGATTTTTCCATTGATGTGTTCTCTAAAAATTTAGCACCTTTTTCCAACTTTGTCGGCCTTCTTTCACCCCAAGCAAAGCAATATGGCTCTTTCTTAACGGACGACAACAATACGTTTGATGTGGTTACGGTCGATGCACAGGGGAATCCATCGGGCAACCGGAAACTAAAAGTGCAAGTGTTCAAAATTGAATGGCGCTGGTGGTGGAACCGAGGTTATGATAACCTATCACGATATGAAAATGCCACCGTGCACCGACCCTTCAAAGAAATGGAGGTAACCACAGGGAGCGATGGCAAGACCAATTTCAATATCAATGTTCCCGATGAGCAAGGCGGACGTTACCTCATCCGTGTGATCGACGAAGTTTCCGGTCACGCAACGGGACGCACGGCTTATTTTTATCGCAATTGGTGGCGAAGACCATCATCTGCGGATGCCGAAAGCTCAAAAATTTTGATTTTCTCTACCGACAAAGAAAAATACACTCTTGGGGAAGAAGCAACCGTAACTTTTCCATCGGACAAAGGCGGTCGTGCTTTGGTCAGTATCGAGAACGGCACCGAAGTACTCTCCCAACAATGGATAGAAACCTCTGCCAAGGAAACTAGGGCCACCATTCCGATTTCAGCGGAAATGGCTCCAAATGCCTACGTGAACATCTCCTTGTTGCAACCGCACAGTCAGGTCAAGAACGACCTGCCCATCCGATTGTACGGTGTTGTGCCGCTTTTGGTAGAAAATCCAGCAACATTCCTGGAGCCGCAAATCAGCATGCCCGATGTGCTGCAACCAGAAACGTCCTATAAGGTCACGGTATCTGAAGTAAACAAGAAACCTATGACCTATTCATTGGCCGTGGTAGATGATGGTCTTTTGGACCTGACACGTTTTACCACTCCCGACATTCACAGTTCATTTTATGCCCGACAAGCTTTGGGGGTAAAGACTTTTGATATTTTCGATGACGTTATGGGCGCCTACTCCGTAAGCGTGGACAACATCTACGCCATTGGTGGTGGTGGCATTGGAGCTGGCGCCAAAAATCGAAAGGCACAACGTTTTAAACCCGTCGTTACCTATCTGGGTCCGTTTACCCTAAAGGCAGGTGAAAAAGCATCGCACACCATCGATATGCCGAACTACGTGGGTTCCGTTCGCACCATGGTGGTTGCAGGCAACCCAAACAGTGCTTACGGTAACGCTGACAAAACAACCCCGGTGCGCAAACCTTTGATGGTATTGACCTCCATTCCACGAAAATTATCCCCCGGCGAGACCGTGACCATACCAGTTACGGTATTTGCCATGGAGGCCAAAGTGAAAAATGTCAAGGTCCATATTGATGTAGGAAAGGCCTTGGAGCCCATTAATGGAACTTCCAAAAACATTACTTTCAATGCTGTTGGGGAACAAATTGTCAATTTTGATTTTAAAGTCAATCCAACATCATCCTTCCAGACCATAAAAGTTACGGCTACGGGAGCTGGAGAAAGCGCATCCAACGAGACCGAAATCGATGTGGAAAATCCAAATCCTGTCACTACCAAAAGTGAATTGTACACGCTCGACCCCAATGGTTCCCAGACCATTTCAATGGAAACTTTTGGCACATCGGGCACTAATGAAGCATTCATAGAATTCTCGACGCTTCCACCAATGGATTTTTCCAAACGAATGGATTACCTGTTACGTTACCCACATGGATGCGTGGAGCAAACAACTTCTGCAGCATTCCCTCAATTATTCTTGGCAGATGTACTGGACATTACTTTTGATAAAAAGAAAGAGATTGGGAAAAATATAAAGGCTGCAATCGATAGGCTTGGGGATTTCCAAGTTCCCAATGGCGGATTGAGCTATTGGCCGGGTCACGGCAATGCCGACGATTGGGGAACCTCCTACGCAGGGCATTTTATGCTGGAGGCCAAAAAGGAAGGATACCAACTTCCTTTGACATTCTTGAGCAATTGGTTGAGATACCAAAAGAATGCCGCGCGCCAATGGAGCAACCAGAGCACCTATTATAACGATGATGTATCACAAGCCTATCGTTTGTACACTTTGGCTTTGGCACAACAGCCCGAACTGGCCGCAATGAACCGTTTACGGGAAACTACAAACCTCAGCAACGAAGCTAAATGGAGATTGGCAGCCGCCTATGCCTTGGTCGGTAAAAAAGAGGTCGCGGAAGCCATAGTGCAGAAGGCAAACATCAACTTTACCGCCAATAATTACAACTACCGAACCTATGGTTCCGTATTCCGAAACCGTGCCATGGCATTGGAAACCATGGTGATTTTGGGCGATACTCAACAAAGGGAACTGGCCGTTTCCTTGGCAAAAAACTTATCGTCACAGCAGTGGTACAGTACCCAAGAAACTGCATTTGCACTTTTGGCCATGTCCAAAATGGTGATAAAAAATGGAGGCAGGTCCATCGACCTTACTTTTACCAATAATGGAAAAAGCATCAGTGTAAAAACTGATAGGGCAATAGCACAACGGGAACTTTCCGTCACTTCGTTAAAAGAAGATATCGAAGTGAAAAACAATCAGGGAAATATTATTTACGCTACTCTTACCCAAACTGGAAAACTACCCGTGGGCGAAGAATTGGCACAACAGCAAAACCTGAGATTATCCGTGAGCTATTTAGACCCGCTCGGCAACTCGGTCAATTTGGGCGAGTTGCGACAAGGAACAGAGTTCGAGGCAAGAGTGACCATTTTCAACAGTTCCGATGACTATATAGACAATGTGGGCCTGACACACATTGTACCCAGCGGATGGGAAATTGTGGACACCTCTTTTGTAAGCGGAGACGATGAAAATGCATCCAAAGCGGATTATGTGGATACACGGGACGACCGGACACATCTGTATTTTGATTTGGATGCCAAAAAATCAAAAGTCTTTACCATTAAATTAAATGCATCGTTCTTGGGTGATTACTATTTGCCCGGTGCCCAAGCTGAAGCGATGTACGACAACAACTACCAAGCCCGAAACAAAGGACAATGGGTCAAAATAGTTCAGTAATGTTGAATGAGTGAATTTTTATCGCCAGTAAAAAGAATCCTGATCAACCATAAAATCAAGTTAGGTGTGTTTTTCATCATTTTGATTTTATGGTTGTTTTGCCTACCCAAAAATCTGTTCGAAGATCCAACATCAACGGTTGTGGACAGTTCCGAAGGTTCACTCATTGGAGCACGGATTGCAGATGATGGGCAGTGGCGATTTCCTGAGATGGATTCGATTCCCGAACGCTTCGAGCAGAGTGTTCTACTTTTTGAGGACGAGTATTTTTACCAGCATCCCGGGTTTAACCCAATTTCCATCATTAAAGCCATTGGGCACAATCTTACCAAAGATAACCGAAGGGGAGGCAGTACCATCACACAGCAAGTGGTACGGTTGAGCAGAAAAAACCAAAGTCGGACCTACTGGGAGAAACTTATCGAAGTATTTATGGCCACTCGATTGGAACTACGTTACTCCAAAGAAGAAATTTTGAAACTTTATGCCTCCCACACCCCCTACGGGGGCAATGTAGTGGGTTTGGAAACCGCGGCTTGGCGCTATTTTGGAATTCCTGCCCAGGAACTGAGTTGGGGACAATCCGCGGCATTGGCGGTTTTGCCCAATGCCCCTGCCCTGATTTTTCCTGGACGGAACGAACAGGCCTTTCTGGATAAACGAAACCGATTATTGAAAAAATTATGGGAGAAAAAAATCATTGATAAGACCACTTATGAATTGGCGATAGCCGAGCCACTGCCACAAAAACCCTTCCCGTTGCCAGATCTGGCGCCGCATCTTACCGAACGAATCCGAAATGAGCATCCGGGCCAGCGTGTGACCACTTCGCTAAAACGACAATTGCAACAACGATTAAATCTCTTGGCAGAACGCCATTATCGACAATTGCAAAGCAATGAAATCCATAATCTGGCCATTCTGGTGCTCGATGTGGAAACCCGAGAAGTGCTTGGTTATGTAGGCAATTCACCATCGGATGGGTCACACGCCAATTATGTGGACATCATCACAAAAAAAAGAAGTACGGGCAGCACATTAAAACCTTTTTTATTTGCTTCCCTCTTAGATGAAGGTCAACTGCTGCCCCATAGTCTAGTGGAAGATGTACCTACCGTAATCAACGGATACCACCCCCAAAATTTTGACTTGAAACATGTCGGCGCCGTACCAGCAAGCAAAGCCTTATCACGTTCACTTAATGTACCCGCTGTGCGATTGTTGCGTGAATATGGGCTTCAAAAGTTTTACAACAAGCTCCACAAAATGAAGATGATATCTTTGGACAGACCATCCTCATATTATGGGCTATCCTTGATTCTAGGTGGTGCGGAAAGTTCCCTATGGGAAGTGACCTCCATCTATGCCTCCATGGCCTCCAGCCTGAATTTCTTTTTGACACATTCCAGTACCTACCGAGACCAAGAATTTACCGAGGCCACCTATTTACAAAACGAGACCACAAATTTTGGGAAGGAACAATTTGACCCTTTGGTTTTTGGCGCAGGTTCGATTTACAGTACATTTCAGTCGATGTATGAGGTCAACCGACCTGAAGGCGATGAAAATTGGCAGTTTTTTGATTCCTCCCAGCCCATTGCTTGGAAAACCGGAACCAGTTTTGGTTTTAAGGATGCTTGGGCCGTTGGGGTTACCCCTAAATATGCCATTGGGGTCTGGGCAGGCAATGCCGATGGCGAAGGCAGACCCGGACTTACGGGAATCACCGCTGCAGCTCCACTTCTTTTTGATGTCTTGGATGCGCTTCCACAAAGCGGTTGGTTCCAAGAACCTTTTGACGACCTTGTGGAGTTGGAGGTTTGTGCCCAAAGTGGTTTTCGCGCTTCGGTATATTGTGATGAAGTCAAAAAACAATGGGTGCCCGCACATGGAACACGAAGTGGTCCCTGCCCCTATCATCAGCAAGTGTTTTTGGATGCTTCAGAACAGTATAGGGTAAACTCCGAATGCTACCCTTTGGAAGATATGGTCGCCAAAAATTGGTTGGTGTTCCCTCCTATTTTGGAATATTATTATGCCTCCTCCTATCCAAACTATACGCCTTTGCCCCCCTATTTGGACGGTTGTTCTGCATTGGAAAACAATTTGATGGAATTCATCTATCCCAAAAGAAATGAAGCCGTGCTCCTCCCGAAGGATTTGGGCAACAAAACATCGGAAATTATCCTTAAACTGGCACACCGACAATCCAACGCCATCATTTATTGGTATTTGGATGAACTGTTCATTGGCAAGACAGAGAATTTCCATGAGCTGATTCTACCCGTCGAGGCTGGTGAATATATGCTCACGGCCGTTGACAATCAAGGCAATCGAATTCAACAGGTCGTGGAAGTGCGTTCCGCTTCGGGCGAATGATTACTTCTTCCGCATAAAAATAGTCATCGGAACCCCGGTAAAATCAAAATTCTCCCTGATTTTGTTCTCCAAAAACCGTTTGTAAGGGTCCTTCACATATTGGGGCAAGTTACAGAAAAAGGCAAATTGCGGATATGGAGTGGGCAGTTGGGTACAAAACTTTATTTTAACGTACTTCCCTTTGGTTGCCGGCGGCGGTGTTTTCTCAATGATGGGAAGCATAATATCGTTCAATTTGCGTGTTGGTATTTTCTTGGAGCGGTTCTTATAAACATCCACCGCGGTTTCGATGGCCTTATAGATACGCTGCTTGTTCAATACCGAAATAAAAAGAATCGGAACATCTTCAAATGGTGAAATTATTTCGTGAATGGCCTTTGTGTATTCCTTTACGCTATTGGTCTCCTTTTCCACTAGGTCCCATTTGTTCACCAAGATTACGATTCCCTTATTGTTGCGCTGTGCGAGCCAAAAAATATTCTGAACCTGTCCATCAAAACCCCTGGTGGCATCCATCATCACAATACATACATCACAGTATTCAATGGCCCTCACCGAACGCATAACGGAGTAAAATTCCAAGTCTTCCTTCACTTTGGATTTTCTTCGGATACCGGCGGTATCCACCAGATTGAATTCAAATCCAAAACGATTGTATTTGGTATCGATACTATCGCGGGTAGTACCGGCAATATCGGTCACAATGTATCTATCCTCACCTATCAAGGCATTGATGAAGGATGATTTACCTGCATTGGGCCTTCCCACTACCGCAAAACGGGGGAGTTCGCTTTCTTCCTCTTTTTCGTCGGGCAACACCTCAACAAGGGCATCCAATAATTCTCCCGTTCCACTACCATTGATACTTGAAAGCGTATAATATTCGCCCAATCCCAAGGAATAAAACTCGACAGCATCGGCCATACGTTGCGTATTGTCCACCTTGTTTACGGCCAAAAACGTGGGTTTGTCCACCCTGCGAAGGAGCTTGGCCACATCTTCATCCATTCCGGTTACGCCGGACTCCACATCCACCATAAAAATGATGGCATCGGCCTCATCAATGGCCAACTCAACTTGTTTATCGATTTCTTTCTCAAAAACATCGTCGCTGCCCAAAACGTAACCACCTGTATCGATCAAAGAAAACTCCTTGCCGTTCCAATCACTTTTACCGTAATGACGGTCGCGAGTTACACCACTTACGGCATCCACAATCGCCTCACGGCGTTGAATAAGTCGGTTGAAAAAAGTGGACTTCCCAACATTGGGTCTTCCTACAATGGCTACAATAGCTCCCATTAGGTTTAATTTTTGGCAAAAATACCATTTATTATGAAGAAAAAATGATACCTTTTTTCATCATTTTCAAATGATTATGAGCGACTTGACCAACGAGATAGTTTTACGGCCCCGTTTTCGGCTCTCCTTGAGGGCAAATTTAGAACAATTGGAATCCATTTTTGACAGTGCCACCGCATATCCATTTTTGATCAAAAGACTGGATGAACATATTTTTGTCAAGTTCAAAAAAGCGGAAACCAACTTTTGGACACCACAACTTCATTTGGAACTATCTTCATTCGAGGAAGGTGTCAGCAATATTCGTGGCGTCTTTGGCCCCAATCCCACCCTTTGGACCTTTTTCATGTTCCTCCATTTTGGGATCGGCACCCTTTTTATTATCATGGGGGTTTTTGCCTATTCCAATTATTCCTTGGGCAAGGATGTTACCTTCTGGTTAGTGGGCATGTTCTTTTTAGTGATGATTTGGTTCGCACTTTACGCTTTTGGCCGGTTGGGAAAATCGAAAGGAAAAGACCAAATGGAACAGTTGAAACAATTCGTTCGGGACACTATTGCGCCTTTTGAAAGAATAAATAGCGATGCCTAGCCATTGTACCCAAATCTCCTAAGTTGCTGGGAGTTGCTTCTCCAATTTTTGTTCACTTTTACATAGAGTTCGATGTGCACCTGCTTGGCAAAGAACTTTTCAAGATCCTTTCTGGCTTCCACCCCTACTTTTTTAATGGCACTGCCCTTGTGCCCGATAATGATTCCTTTCTGGGTATCGCGTTCCACCATAATTACCGAACGGATGCGGATGATGTCCTCATCTTCTAAAAATTCCTCGGTCTCTACCTCAACTGAATAAGGGATTTCCTTTTTATAGTGAAGCAAGATTTTTTCGCGGATGGTCTCGTTCACAAAAAACCGCTCCGGTTTGTCAGTCATTTGGTCCTTTGGGTAATACGGCGGAGCCTCGGGCAACAATTCCAAAATACGGTTGAACACTTCGGTTACATTAAAGTTTTCCAAAGCGGATATGGGATGAATTTCTGCGCTGGGCAATTGCTCCTGCCAATACTGCATTTGTTCTTCCAATATTTGCTGATCGGATTTATCAATTTTATTGAGAAGGAGCAATACTGGAATCTTGCTATTCTGTAGTTTCTTGAAGAAATTTTCGTCTTTGAGCGCTTTCTCCCCTATTTCCACCATGTAGAGCAACACATCCGCATCCTCGAAAGCGGATTTCACAAAATCCATCATGGAGGTTTGCAGCTCATAGGCCGGTTTGATAATACCAGGGGTATCGGACAAAATCACTTGGAAATCATCCCCATTGACAATGCCCAAAATACGATGACGGGTGGTCTGCGCCTTGGAGGTGATAATGGACAATTTTTCGCCCACAAAGGCATTCATCAACGTGGACTTGCCCACATTGGGGTTTCCGATAATATTTACAAATCCTGCTTTATGCGCCACCGTTCTTTCTTTTTTCAAAATATTGTTTGGATGCTGCGTTCACCTTTGGTGAAAGGTACAACACAGCGATCATATTTGGGATGACCATCAATGCATATGATAGGTCAATCAGGTTTTTTACCAATTTCAAGGATGCCACTGCGGCGAAAACAATCATCACTATAAAAAATACATTGTACCACTTTCCGATTTTGGCATTCGTTAAAAACGACAAGCTTTTCACACCATAATACGAATATGTGAACAGGGTCGATAATGCAAAAGCTGCCACGATTACCATCAAGAGCACATCTCCTATTCCGTACAAGGTGGTTTCAAAGGCGGACATTGTCATGGTAATTCCACTCCCATCCTCAAGATAGGCACCACTCAAAATAATCACCACCGCTGTAAAGGTACACACTAAAATGGTATCGATAAATGGACCCAACATGGCAACGAGTCCTTCTTTTGCCGGTTCATCGTTACGGGATTGCCCGTGGTACATAGGTGCACTACCCAGACCGGCTTCGTTGGAGAACATGGCCCTACGGACCCCTACGATTACGAGGCCCCAAAAACCTCCGGTTACGGCGGTATCGAAGTTCCAAGCTTCGACCAAAATCATCTTTAGGGCAGGCCAAACTTCACCTGCATGACTAGCCATCACAAAAATGACTGCCAACAGATAAATTCCCACCATAAATGGTACAATGGCAGAAGCTACTTTGGCAATTTTGTTCAGTCCACCAAAAATTACGATGGATGTGATGATAGCCAGAAAAAAGCCTATTCCCAATTTCCAATTATATTCACTGGTAGCAAATAAGGTTTCGTGTGGCTGCACTACTCCCATAAAGGCCTCGGTAAATTGATTGGCGGTAAACACCCCCAAAAAACCGAACAAGCCACAAATACTAAAAAATATGGCCATGGGTTTTGCCCATTTGCCCATTCCCTTGGTGATATAGAACATGGGACCTCCTTGCATATGACCTTCGGAATCCACCCCCCTATACATTATGGCCAAGCTCCCTGAATAAAATTTAATGCCCATACCCAAGAGTGCGGTCATCCAAATCCAGAATACAACGCCAGGCCCTCCATCGTGAATAGCAATCGCTACTCCTGATATGTTTCCCAATCCTACCGTTGCCGCTACTGCTGCCGATAATGCTTGAAACGAACTCACATCTCCTTTTGCATTTTTGTCATCGTACTTTCCCGAGACCACGGCTATGGCATGACCAAAATGGCGAAAGGGTGCAAATTTGGAGTAAAAAGCCAAAAACAACCCGCCACCAATAAGAAGAATGAACATGGGCCACTCTGTGTAGGGCAAAAGTGAGGATATAAAATCGTTGATTGCTTTCATAAGGTAAAAACGGCCAATTTATGGATTTTGAGCGGGATAGACGTTAAGTAAAAAGGAATATTAGGTTTAAGTTTGGAAATGATGAAAAAAGGGTTGTATATTTGCCGTCCACATCGCGGGGTAGAGCAGTAGGTAGCTCGTCGGGCTCATAACCCGAAGGTCGCTGGTTCGAGTCCAGTCCCCGCTACTAGTAAAGACAGGGCTTCACAGAAATGTGAGGCCTTTTTTTATGGACTGGGTACAACATTTTGCCATTTTTGATATTGATATACAATTTGATATTATTTACTGTTGACCCATATGGTTCAGTGGCATTTACTTTAATATTTTTTAAAAAGCAGGCTTACTCCTGAATATCCCTTTTAAGTGATTGAATTAGTTTATGTTTAGATGGTTCTTATTTCTTATCTATTTATTTTCAATCAAGCCTAATTTAAATTCTTCCAAAATTTGAACAGCATATTCTAAATTCCATTCTCTATTTCTTATCCATTGTTTGGCGATTTCTGAATCTTTGGCATTTGCGACATTATCGTTAATGGTTTTTAAAATTCTATCGTTAATGGCTTCTGAAATATTTAAAAAATGACTTGCTTTTCTCCCTAATACTCTCGCTGCAATTTTGAATTGATCCAAGTCATCTTCTTCCGGAAAAGTATCATTATGATGTTCTACTATTTCATCAAAATTTAAATCGAAGTAATGTTCTATAATTCTTAAAATATCGTAGAGGTCGTTATCTCTATCTTCTGGCCTGTCACTCCAGGCGATTAATTTAAGAATCACCATTCCAGGAAGGGACGGAATCTTTAAAGATTTTTCTTCTATTTGTACGGTCCTGGATTCTTGTAGCACTTCGCTAAAACCTAAAACGTGCAAATCGGTATAACGTTCATTAAATTGTATGGTAAACTTTTCCTCAATTTCCCCAAAAGGTAAAAGATCAATGGCAATATTGAATTTGTCATTATAGAGCGTCCACGGGGCTTCTACTTTGTTAAATCCATATTTGAGAAGTGCTTCAACCACAGCTTCAAATTCCTGTATGGAAGCTATCATTATTGCAAAATCAATATCTTTTGTTCCCCTACTCGGTTTAATACCTCCTTTCAATAGTTCTAAGGCTACCGCACTTGCGCCAATGAGGTAATATGGTATGTTCAGTTTTACCAATACATCATCGATAATGTCAAAAACTTCTTTAAAATAAGGGATTGCTAATTCCTTATAGGTTTTGTTTGATTTGCTCATTGAAAATTATGTTTGCAGTCTCTTTGCTTCTTTTATCGTTCCCAATCATCAATTCTGCATAAACTAATGTTGCGGGTGCTGTATTCTCATTAAATTGGGGGTTCCAAAAGAGGTCGTATGCCCATACATCTCCTTCATCATCTGGGATTAGTCTATAGTTGAGCATCAGTTCTTTTACAGTCTCTATGGTGTATATTATAAATTTTTCTGGGCGTAAATGATTGGTGAGTATATCCCCTGCAGGTTCACCTCCCCACACGGTTTTCCCTTCGTTGAACTGTATCTCTTTCCAATCTTGATTTTTATTTTGAAATCTAAAACGTTGCTTAAAAATCGTATGTCTTAAGGTTTGTTCAAATTCTGTAATCCATCTATTGAGGAGTTCTTCATAATTATTAATGACGTATTCATTCTTATTCAATTTTAAAATGAAGTTGGTGTCCAATAGCCCATTTATAATTAAAGGAATATTTCCCAAGCCTACATTTGTAAGCTCAGCAATATCTCTCTGTGTCTGATTTAGTAAGTGGGGATTTAATAAAAAATGAAATATGACCTTAAGTCCAGTTTTGGTAAATGCCCTATTTCCTTTATCTTTTTTAGTTTTAAGTGTCTTATTGGTATCAATATATAGGAATACTTCATTATGGTTTATATAGACATTTCCATTGCCCTCTAAATAGTTCACGTTATGCTCTCTCAGTTCTTCCTTTACTTTTGGAAATAACTTTTCGGCAACCAATAGAAAGTTTTGAAATTCATTGTTGTAATGAAGTATATTGAGTATTTGATGATTTTTAACATCCTTTTTGATCTCTACCATTAATAAGACCTTCTTATCATTCAGGGTTATATCCAATTCTCCATCTATCCCAATGTCTTTATTAGGAGCAATGGTTTTCCAGTCCCAAGTAATCGGGATATCCTTCTCTAAATTATGAATGGCATTATTGAAAATATCTAATTCAGTCATTACAAAAACATTTTATTGTTCACTATTTTTTCTTGTTCATTATTCGTGAACACGAATATTTTGTGAACAAAGATACATAATTATTATGATTAATATAAAAATCACTCAGCACATTCCCCTGCATTCCGCGGAAAGCTAGATTCCGGGTAAAGAGCTTCCCTAAAAAGTCTTGGACACCATCCCCAATTTCTCCTTTCCATTCCATTAACCCTTCCCGATACTCTGGGAAGGAACACTGCATTCCCAATCCGAAATCGTGAACGGAGTCCGCTCCATCGGAATTCCATTATTCATTTGGTGACGCTTCCTATGTATTGGTACTTCACAAAAGCCTTTAGACCTACTCCCGTACCCTCACTGTCCCCCTTTTTTTGACACATTTGGAAGTTGAACGGACTGCATAACCGGTCGTGCCTCCCTTTTATAAGTCCTTATCAATTCCAAATATTGAAAATGTATCAGCAACAAAAAAAGGTAACGGCGAGGGCGCTATGGGAAGTAAATCTAAAATGAACCTTATGAAATCGTACAAAAACATCAAAAAGGAAGCGGCACCAAAAAAAACGAAAAAGGAAAAAGCTCAAGATATAATAAGTAAATCACTTGAAAAAAAATAGAAACGCAAACTGTCTGAATGGTTCAGATAGCATTATTAATCCTTAAATTTTTTATTATGAGTACTTTAAAAAATCACGTACAGTTAATCGGAAACGTTGGGCAAGAACCAACCATCACAAACCTTGAAAGTGGTAAAAAAGTAGCCCGTTTTTCAATCGCCACGAATGACCACTACAAAAACAACAAGGGTGAAAAGGTACAGTCCACCGACTGGCACACCGTTGTAGCTTGGGGCAAGACTGCCGAAATCATCGAAAATTATGTAGGTAAGGGAAAGGAAATGGGAGTGTTAGCTCAACTCTGTCTGCCTTTCCTTCCGGGGGTACCCCCGGAAGGAAAAATTTTAGCCGGTCGTTTTATTGGTTGCTAAATCCAACTCCAGTCGGCCTTCAAATTTAATGGCCAATTGTTGAACTACCAAGCCCCAGTTCTGCAGTGGAGAGTTCCATTTCTTTTCTATTCTTCGGGTTGCCAGGTAAACCAGCTTCAATAGCGCCATATCATTGGTAAAAGCCCCTTTGGTCTTGGTCACTTTTCGTACCTGGCGGTGAAAGCCCTCTACGGCGTTTGTGGTGTATATTAGCTTTCTAATGGGAGCAGTGTATTCAAAATAGGCACTCAACTGTTCCCAGTTATCGTTCCAGGAGCGGATCACTATGGGATATTGTGTTTATGCAAATATCGTAGTTAGCCTAAACAGGGGTATTTCAAGGGTAATCTTTTATCGGGGCTTACCTACTTTAATAGTTTGTTAACGTTTTTAACATGGTATTTTCATAAATTGTTAATACTAATTCATCATCAATCAAAATGAGACAATCTACCAACTATATTGTCTTACTCTTTCTGTGGCTAAACCTCACGTTTACCTATGGCCTTACCGTAAGCAGCGGTTATGGTGGTTTTCCTGCACCCACAGCAGAAACCTTTAAAGATTCATTGGATTGGGCAGACTATTATTTCAATATTCACCGATTTGAAGAGGCCGTCCCCTTATATCAAAAGAATCTTAACGTTAGCAATGAGGAAGATAAAATCCACATTTTAAAAAAGTTGGCCCTTAGTCAGGCTGCATTGAAGAAACCAGAAGAGTCAATAGGACATATATACGATTATTTCAAAATCGATTTTCAGCCCACTTTTTTATTGCATGAGGATTTTGATGGAATTCGAGGGAACCAAGAATTTCAAAAATTGTCGGGCACTGTTTTGCCAAAAATAAATACGTGGTCCGTATTTTACTTTTTTGTGTCCCTTATTGGGTTCTACGTAACGTTCATGCTGGTCATCAACAAAAAAATTGATAAACAGGCTAGAAACCTTATTGCCACATTTGTATTTATCCATTCCCTATTTATTCTGAACATATGTGTCAACCAGACCAATTATGTGTTCGTATTTCCCCACACCTATTTGATGTCGACCTGGTGTTCCTTTTTATATGGGCCCCTGCTTTTTCTATATTTCAAAAGGGTATCAAAATCATCGGATTTAAATAAAACGGATTTGTGGCACTTTCTGCCAACAGTAATCCTGACAATCTATCTCATATTTACAGTTTATGGGTTTTCCGGGACAGAAAAAATCAACCAAATGCTGCAAAGACTGGAAGAAGGTTTAAATCCTGGGGATTCAACCAAGCTAGTGCTAATGGTTGCACTCAAATCCTTATCCCTCGGGATATATGCCTTTTTTGTTCACTTGATCTTGAGCAAGAATACATCCGAACTGAGCAAGAAGACGAGGACTTGGCAAAAGAACATTTATCTAATACATGTTAGCTATGTTGTAATCTACCTTATATATGGTGCGTACATTATAACCGGTAACAATAGTGGGTTCCTTTACCATGCGCCCATTGTTCTTTTAAGCACTATGGTATTATACGTGGGATATGCCGCCAATGTTCAGCCCGATGTATTCAGTGGACGATATGCCTATACCAATCCTCTTTTTCCGAAATATGTAAAGTCCGGGCTAACAGATAGTTTGTCACAAGAACTGAAACATCAGTTGAGCGACCTCTTCCACAATGAAAAATTGTACAGGAAAAGCGATATCAATCTGGATATGGTCGCCGAAAAATTGGACACGACACGCCACAATGCCTCGCAACTTATCAATGAGCACTTTAATATGAGCTTTCGTGAGTTTGTAAACTCCCATCGTATCCAAGAAGCAAAGGAACTGCTGGCTCAAGAAAATGAACTGAACATTATTGATGTTGCCTACGAGGTCGGCTACAACAACAAAGTCTCTTTCAATAAAGCTTTTAAGAAAGACACCCAACTTACTCCCAGCGAATACCTCAATGCCCTAAGGCAAGGGTAAACTCTTATCGGGAACACCTAAAAACATTGGTTTTCTAACTAACTAGTAGTCATCAATCAAAAATCATCAATCAATGAAACGACTACTTAAACAATTCGTTGTAAAGTACGTTGTGGGCCCTGAACGGACTTTGGCCCAAACGAACAGTCATGAAAAGTACAAAAAGTCCGGATTAACTGGGGAGGAAGCTGTTTTGATTCGAAGAAAAATCAAGAATGCCTTTGATCAGAACAAGATCTACCGGAACAATACCCTTTGCCTTGATGACCTTGCTGATCATATTAAGGAAAACAGGTATAAGGTTTCACAGGTAATCAATACCTTCTTCTCCAAGAATTTTTATTCGTTCTTGAACGAATACAGAATTGAAGAGGCCAAAGATCTTCTGGTAGAAGACCCCTCCCTCAGTGTAAAGGCGATTATGTACGAAGTTGGTTTTAACAGTAAAAACAGCTTTTACAGCGCCTTTAAGAAAATTACCGGGTATAGCCCCAACGATTACCGAGCTGCGGTAAGCACTAATTTCGATAGGCAACACGAAATGCAAATGGTGTAACGGCGGAATCTAAATCGTTAAGAGCTATTCCCACACAAACCTCTTGGAACACCAAGAGGTTTTTTAATGATTCATTATCAAATTGTTATAAAACATTGCGAGAAGTGTTAAAAACGGTACTTCCCCAAGGGCTTCCATCTTTTTGAGGTTCTAGCCGTTTAAAAAGTACCCTCTCCTACACACTTATAAGTTGATTTGTTATGCAATTGTAAAGGTAGGGCGGTGAGAGGCTCTACTTCTTAAAAAGACAAAATCCATTGAGTTTTGTTCACTTCCCAGAAGTATTATTTGAATTAGCTATCAATTTCCTAGCGCCGTCCACCTTTCTCAGTTGCACTAACTCATTTCAAATTACTAACAAAACTTTATTCGTATGAAAGTAAAGAAACTGTTTGGAGCGCTATTGGCCATGTGTCTATCCATTGCATTTGTCCACGCTCAAGAAAAAACGGTTACCGGTACGGTCACCGACCAAGACGGGGTACCCTTGCCCGGTGTCAACATTGTTGTGAAAGGCACCGTTAAGGGAACTCAGTCCGATTTTGATGGCAACTATGTCATCGAGGCCAACGAAGGAGATGTCCTTGTATTCTCCTATTTAGGGCAAAGAACACTTGAGAGAAACGTAGGTGCAGCAAGCGTTTTGAACGTTCAAATGGAGGAAGACGCATCGCAACTGGAAGAAGTAGTGGTCACCGCACAGGGTATAGTCCGGGAAAAGCGTTCCTTGGGCTATTCGGTAACCACGGTGGAATCCGACAAGGTAGAATCAAGACCGGAAGCGGATGTTGCCAGGGTACTGAACGGTAAAGTTGCCGGGGTGAACATTACTTCCAATAACGGTATGTCCGGTTCGGGAACCAACATAATCATTAGAGGGTATTCTTCGGCAACACAGTCCAATCAGCCCTTATTTATTGTCGATGGGATTCCTTTTGATTCAGGAACCAATACACAGACCAACTTTTTGGACGGAAATACGGAATCCAGCCGATTTCTTGACCTTGACCCGAACAATATTGAAAGTGTAAGCGTATTGAAAGGGTTGAGCGCAACGGTACTCTATGGTAACCGAGGTAGAAATGGTGTGATACTGATCACAACAAAAGGTTCCGCTTCTGGAGATGCCCCTTCCAAAACAGAAGTTTCCGTTACACAGTCCATATTTATGTCCAATGCCGTACTCCCAAAGTTCCAAAACGACTATGGAAGTGGATTCCATCAAGGATTTGGGTTCTTCTTCAGTAACTGGGGCCCTCGTTTTGACCGTACGGACGATGATGGTATTGCCACGGCAGCCCAATACATAAGAACTGGTCCAAACGGAGTGGCATTGACCCGGCATCCGTTCAACTATATAGCAGACCCTACCTTAATTGCCGGTTACGAAGATTTATTGAACCTGGAGTACCCTTACCGATCATACAATGGGGTAGAAGAATTCTTCAGAACGGGATATGTGTACAGCACTTCCGTAAATGTTCGTGGTGGTTCCGAAAAAGTAAATTTCAATGCGAATTACGGTCGTACGGAAGATATCGGGGTAACCCCTGGCAACAAGTTGCTACGTAACAACTTCAGTTTAGGGGGAAATGCGGTACTATCCAACAACTTTACGGTCTCCGGGGTATTCAATTTTGCAAGAACGGGCTATAAATCGCCGCCAAATGCCGTGAGTACGGGTAGCGGTGCCGCTTTTAACGGTTCCGCCATATTTGGTGACGTACTCTACACACCAAGAAACATCGATTTGACCAATCTCCCGTTCCAAGCGGCGGATGGCCGAAGTTTATACTATAGGTCAGGTAACGATATCCAAAACCCATACTGGACCGTTGCCAACTCAAGAACCAGTCAAGAAACCGATCGATTTACCGGGAACGTTTCCATGAGCTATGCCTTGAACGATTGGATGAACCTGACATATCGGGTAGGTCTGGACACCTATACCGAATTAAACTCATACGGACAGAACAGAGGTGGTGTGGATGGGCCCACTTTGGGAATTTTAAGAACTACCTCCGTTCGAAACTCGATTTGGAACCACGATCTGATTCTTAGTGCAGAGAAAAATCTTTCCGAAGATTTGAACCTGACCGCCACGTTGGGTGCCAATAGCCGTAGGGACACCTATGCTCAGGACGGCATAGAGAGTCAAGGACAATTGGTATTTGGAGTACTTGAACACTTTAACTTTACCACACCATCCTCCATAAACTCCTTTTCCGGGACCGACCTGAATCAAAACTTCGAGGAAAACCTTGTTGGTATTTATTTGGATGCGACCCTATCCTATAAAGATTTATTGTATTTCAACATCGTGGGGAGAAACGACTGGTCGTCCACATTGGAAAGAGAAAACAATTCCCTGTTTTACCCGGGAGCCAGTTTATCCTTTATTCCAACTACAGCCTTTCCGGCATTGCAGGGAGATCTGCTCAATTATGCAAAACTTAGGGTGGGCTATGGTTCCTCAGCAGGTTTCCCAACTCCATTTAACACTAGGGATGTACTCACCTTGAATTCCAGAACATTTGTGGACCTCAATGGCAATGTAGTTTCCGGAAATACTGTTTCCGATGTGCTGGGTAACCGCGACCTCTCGCCAGAAAGAGTACAAGAACTTGAAATAGGTTTGGATACACGCCTTTTCAATAGGTTGAACTTTAATGTCAGCTTGTATCAAAAATCGACCACGGACCTTATTACCAACCGTACATTGGACAGTTCAACAGGTTTCCGCTCCACTTTTGTAAATATTGGGGAGGTTGAAACCAAAGGTATAGAAGCCGATTACGACCTTACCATACTCAGGGAAAGCGAAGCAGGCATCGGTTTTAACCTTGCAGGAAACTTTACCGCCAGTGAAACCACGGTGACCGACTTGGCTGAGGGAACCAACAACATTTTGTTGACCTTCGCGGTAGCCGGTGAAGCTGCCAACTATGCCGTGGAAGGCAGACCATTTGGGGTATTGCTCGGCAGCACCATCCAAAGAGATGACAACGGCAACAAAGTGGTAGGGCCAAATGGTAGATACCTGGTGGACAACAACATCACAGAAATTGGTGATCCAAACCCAGATTGGACCACTGCCATGATTCCGACCATCAGCTTTAAGAACTTCACCCTTTCGGCCAACTTGCAATATCGCCATGGTGGAGATGTGTATTCGGTAACAACGGCAGGACTGATAGGGCGTGGAGTTGTTGATCCTGATAATCCAATTGATAGAGAATCAAATTATATACTCCCAGGGGTTTTTGCCGATGGAAGCCCAAATAACGTAGCCATTACAGCAACCGAGTTTGGTTTCAATACCTTTTTTGGGGGAGATATCAACGAAGTAAACGTATTTGATGGCACCACCATCAGGTTACAGGAAGCTTCATTGGGGTATTCCATTCCAAAGAAAATGTTGGAGAAAACCCCTTTCGGAAGCCTATCATTAACGCTTTCAGGATCCAACTTATGGTACAAGGCCGTGAACTTCCCCGATGACGTCAGATACGATACCAACTCATCGAGTACAGGAGTTGGTAACGGACAAGGAATTGATTTCTTCACCGGTCCGTCCACCAGAAGATATGGCCTTACCGTAAGGGCATCATTTTAATCGCAGCTAACAAGAATCAGAAATATTATGAAAAAAATATCAAATATACTAAGTCTCATAATCGCTGCACTGACAGTTATGCTGGGCTGCGAGAGCACTACATTGGATGTAGTGGAGAGCCCCAATGCATTAAACCCGTCGCAGGCGAGCGTTGATTTCTTTTTGAATCAAATACAACTAATGACCGCCCAGATTCATTCCGGTGAGGAAGGCCGTGCCGAAAATGGCCTAAGTCAATTTGGAATGGAACCTGTGAGAATACAACATGGTTTTGGTCCTACCTATCGTGAAAGCTACGATCCTTCGGATTTTGATAGGGTTTGGGACAATGTGTATGCCAGGGCCTTGATAGATATTAGGACCATGAACCCATTGGCCGAAGAAGCAGGGCAATTCACACATATTGCCATTGGCCAGATATTGGAAGCGTACATTATGATGTCCATGGTTGATTTCTTTGGAGATGTACCTTACTCTGAAGCCGCAATGGGCGGCGAGGGAATTTTAAACCCAACTGTTGACTCGGGAGCTACCATTTACCAAGCGGCGGACCAACTTTTGGTGGATGCTATTGCCAATTTGAACAAGGACGAAACCTCCCTCCCATCGGATGACCTATTTTATAATGCTAATGAAGACCAATGGACAAAAGTGGCAAACACCATGCGCTTGAAGTTATATCTTCAGACCCGTTTGGCATCTGCCGAAGGTTTTGGAGCATCCGTTTCCACTTCGCGTATCAATGAATTGATTGCGGGCAACCAACTGATTTTGGATCCTGCTGATGATTTTTTCTTTCAATGGGGGACCAATAATGCATCTCCGGACAGTAGACACCCCTATTTTGATGCCAACTACGATGGTGCGGGACCAAGCTCAGACTTTTATACCTGTAATTATTATATGAATTTGATGGCCAACCAATATGGAGAGCCTGACCCACGGATTCGCTACTATTTCTACAGGCAACAATCCGACTTTTCCGGGGCTGATGTGGTTACCAAGGAATGTGTTACCGAAATATCACTACCTGCATGGTGGGACCCTTCCGAACCCTACTGTTTGGTTCCCGCCACCAATGGTTTAAGCGGATATTGGGGCAGAAACCATTTGGATGATGACGGTATTCCACCAGATGATGCCTTTAGGACGCTGCACGGAACCTACCCGGTTGGCGGACCGTTCGATGACGACTCTTTTAGGAATGTATCAGGTTCCGGAGCGGTAAACGAAGGGCTTTCAGGCGCAGGAATATCACCTATTTTGATGTCCTCCTATACCCATTTCATGTTGGCAGAAGCATCATTGACACTAAATACCACTGGAAGTGCCCGGGATTATTTGGAAACAGCCATAAGACAATCCATTGGCACCGTTATGGACTTTGGAGCGTCCTTGGCAAGTGGTACGGGATTTGTCCCGACCTCAACAGCCGTCGACAATCATGTTGCAGAGATATTGGCAGCCTATGATGCCGGCAACGATACGGACAAACTTCGAATTATTGTGGAGCAATACTTTATTGCTTTATGGTGCAACGGAATTGAAGCATACAACACCTATAGAAGAACAGGTCAACCTGATAACCTCACACCTGCCTTTACCACCAACGCCCCAGGGCCATTCCTAAGATCCATGTGGTATTCACAGACCGCTGCCGACAGTAACACGAACATTACACAGAAAAGTGCACCGAGCACTCCAGTGTTCTGGGACACCAACCCCGATGGTTTCGTTGATTGATTTAATTCTAAAAACAATACTTATGAAAAGTAACTTTATACATATACTTGGTCTATCACTATTGATTTTGGGAATAGCGGCCTGTGAAGACGAGGACAAAAATCCACTCAACGTGTTTGAACTGGAAGATTCGGCCGCACCTTATGTAAGGATAAAGCTGGACGAAACCATTGTTGCCAAAGGTGACTTGGCCAATTCTACTTTCTCCGGCACCGTTGACGACCCAAGCGACAACGTAGCCTCATGGGATTTGAGCGTAACTTTGGAGTCTGGCGGAGTATCTTCCGATACCGTACCGTTGGCGACAATAACAGAGTTCCCGAGCGATCTTTCCATTCCTTATACCGACATTGCCAGTACACTGGGCATAACAGTGGATGATATCTCCGGAGGCGACTTCATCCGGTTTTTGGGAGAATCCACAGGAACTGATGGCACAGTGACCACCGTTGCCAATTATAGCGCAACCCTAACAGGGCAACCTGAACAATTGCAGGCGTTCAACTTTATTGTCCTTGTAAAGTGTTCTCCCATTTCAGGGACGACGGTGCCCGGAACTTGGGTAATAGAAATGCAGGACTTGTTTGGTGATGGATGGGACGGTGCCTTTGTAACCTTCGAGATTGATGGGGTCACGACTGACTATACGTTTACCGCTGGTGATGCAGCGACTTTTAATGTAAATGTGCCCGAAGGAACCAGCAGTTTGGTAGTCTCCTACACCAGTGGTGCTTTTGAAGAAGAACACGTGTACACCGTTGAAACACCCGAGGGCGAGGTTTTGGGGCCATTTGGACCCAATCCATCTCCGTGTATCAATTGATTTTTTACAAACTTGTTCAAGAAAGAGACTCGCTTCATTTGGAGCGGGTCTTTCATTTTTGGCAAAAAAGGTGCTAATACATCGGGAAAGAGTACTTGTGGTTGAGGGTTTCCGAGAAAAAACAGGTGTTGCCCTAATTTGGCAACAGATTAATCAACAGCAAATAACAGCCTTGAACCCAAAATATCCTTTCAAAAGTATTTGTTTCATTTTTTGAATGTATTTGAATTAGTCCAAACTTCAAGGCTGTTTATTTCCGTAAGGTAATTGAATATAGAATTAAGCCAATATCCTTGCTTAGGAATTGAGGGATTCCAATTACCTTTGTCCTCTTAATAAATAAGCTTGGACAAGACTTCACAATCAACCAATAAAAAAGCCCTTTTATCTCTCGCAATAGGTGGTTTCGGAATCGGCCTCACAGAATTTGTGATTATGGGAATTCTTCCCAATATTGCCGGTTCTCTTGATATTTCCATTCCTAAAGCAGGGCATTTCATAGCCATCTATGCCCTTGGGGTGGTTATCGGCGCACCCGTAATGGCAAGGATCACCAACAACCTCAATCCAAAGAAAACCTTGTTGTTCTTAATGGTTTGGTTTACCATTTTCAACACATTGTCGGCCTTTTCGGGAAATTATTGGACAATGATGCTTTTCCGTTTTCTTTCGGGAATGCCGCACGGAGCGTTTTTTGGCATTGGTGCTGTGGTATCGGGTTATTTGGCCAAACCGGGCAAAGCTGCTCAGGCCATGGCCGTAATGTTTTCAGGTTTGACCGTCGCCAATATTATTGGAGTACCGCTAGGCACATATATTGGACAGGAACTGCATTGGAGTTATTCTTTTATGTTGGTAGGGGTTGCTGGTATTGCCACTTTTTGCAGCCTTTATTTTTGGATGCCAAAAAAAGGATTGGATGAAGCTGATAATTCCGACTCTAAAAACCCTTCACCCGGCCTAAAAAACAAAAAATTATGGGCCTTGATTGCCCTTACCACTGTGGGTACCGGCGGCTTTTTTGCCTGGTACAGCTACATTGCCCCTTTGGTTATCAACGTAACCAAGCTTCCCGAAGCAAACGTTGGATACGTTATGATCGTGGCAGGATTCGGGATGTTTTTTGGAAATTTTTTAGGGGCGAGAATGGTGGAAACTTTCAATCCCGTAAAATCCGTGGTCATAAGCATGTTTAGCATGACAATGATACTTCTGTTGAACTCTATTTTCGCAAGCAACAACATTGCCATATACATACTTAGCTTTATTGTCGGCGTTATTACCTTTTCTATCTCAGCACCCATCCAAATAGCCATCATAAGAGCTGCCAAGGGCGCAGAGAAACTAGGGTCTTCCATGAACCAAAGTGCTTTTAATATGGGAAATGCCTCGGGCGCTTATTTTGGTGGTCTACCTATGGTTTTTGGACTGGGATTCAACTACGCCAGTGTTGTAGGAGGTATTTTGGCCTGTATCGGCGGTGTGATAGGAATTGTGATTCTTTACATGGAAAAATTATCCAAAAGAAAAAAAGAGTCTTAGTTTTACAGCGTGTTCGGCCTTATACGAAATAGCACTTTTCTAAAGATATTCTGGAGTTTGATGGGTCTTTACCTATTGAACATCAGTGTGGACTCACCGGACCGGTATCCCGACCATGTTCCCGAAGACCTATCCATTAACGATCAAGAGAGTATTATCGAGATCTTGGTTGAAAAGGTCCTGGGCTACGGGGATGTATTTAAAGAATACGACGACCCTGATAAAGAAGACCATAATAGTGGCTCCAGTTTTAAAATTAAGCTAACCGTACATCAACCCAACCCTGATTATTCCCGATACCATATTTTGATGGGTAAAAAGAAAAAGTTTCCAGATAAGAACTCTCTCTTGACCCATCTATACATCCAGAAGGACACCCCTCCTCCCGAAGTATGATTTGTTTTCTTAGCCAAACCCGTCCCTTTTCACAATAAGGTTCGGGCAATTCAACATTCACATAAAACAAATCAGAATACATGAAAAACATCATAAAAAAAATGGTGCCGATAGTTCTGTTGGTATCATCCGGTACAGCTTATTCCCAAATTAGCAATACCGAGAAAGACAGTCTTTACATAAATCAAATCGAGGAAAAAAAACAACCTGCCAAGGTGCTGCACGCAGAACCCTTATATATTGACCTGATACGTGACCTCGGTGCACGAAAAGGGGAACGGGAGTGGAACCTTGGATTGGGGCTGACAGACGAGCTCACTTTTGATTCCTACGAAGCTCTTATCGAGTACGAATGGGCCCCAATGGATAGGTTGGGCCTTGAAGTAGAACTGCCCTTTACCTTTTATTCTCCGTTGGCGGACAATGGCGGGGTCCAAACACCTTCCAATAGATTGAACAGTATCAAAATTGCGACCCAATGGTCGTTCTTTGTAAATGAACGAATGGCCACTTCGATGGCAATCGGGTATATCAATGAGTTCGAACTATCGGACTTCAGAAATTTTGGCAAGCCCTTGATCTCTGGAAATGTATACAACCCTTTCTTGGTGGTTGCCAAACGTTGGGGCAACAATTTCCACTCCTTGGTGTATACCGGTCCTATGATAGGTCACGAATACGAAAGCGGGGAAGTACATACATCCTATGATGTTAACACCAGTTTTCACTATATGATTCCAGGTACAAGGAACTTTATTGGGGTAGAGTTCAACAAAACCTGGGAGGGCAGTGATTTTGATATGACCATGCGCCCCCAAATGCGACTCGGAATCGCTGACAATTTAATGATAGGCATTATCGCGGGAGTTCCCATTAGCAGGGAGAATGAGCGCTTCAGTTCATTTTTGCGACTTATTTGGGAACCAAAACATAAGTAGTTTACAATCCATACAGAAATCAAGGGGCTTATCATAAAAGCCCCTTGATTTTATCCAAACAGATAAAAAACAAGTTTTAATTATAGTACTTACCTTTATATTTAAAAGTTTTGATACTTAATTAAATCGGTTCCGTTTGAGACTCCTAATCGCTTTTTTATTATTTGTATTTTCTTCAACGCTGGTTGGTCAGGAGCTTCCCCCTATTAAAAATTATACCCCAAAGGAATATAATGGGGAATTTCAGAATTGGGGAATCACACAATCCCCTTCAAAGAACATTTATGTAGCCAACCACACCAGTCTTTTGGAGTTTGATGGGAGCAAGTGGCACCAATATAAATTACCTACATCTCCTGTAATTCGCTCGGTAAAGGCCGTTGGGGACAAAATTTACACGGGATCCTACCGTGAATTTGGTTTTTGGGCCAAAAAAGCAAATGGCGAACTTGCATATACCTCATTATCCCAAAAAATGGAGACCCCCATTTCCGAGGACGAAGAATTTTGGGATATTGTTGTCCTGGACCAGTGGGTCCTCTTCCAATCACTGGACAGAATCTATATCCATGACAACCTTGAAAGCAGCTTTAAGGTGATCGAAGCAAAATCGGACAAGGCAAACATGGGTATCGTAAACAACAATGTTTATTTTCAAATTGCCAAAGAAGGTTTGTTCACCATTCAAAATGGAGAGGCACAATTGGTAAGCAACGACCCTGTATTTACCAAAGAGCCCATAGTTGGGCTGTACGGTGTTGGAAATGACCTATTGATCCTTACCGAAAGTTCCCGGTTTTACAGATATGATTCGGAAACTGTTACGCCATGGGAAACCGCATTGGATGATCTGAACATTAAGCTCTACAGCAGCATCCGCCTGAATGACAGCTCTTTTGTTGTGGGCAGTATTTCCAATGGCTTCTATCACCTCTCCCCGGATGGTGGGACCATCATACAAAACATAGACCAAGAAAAGGGGCTGAACAACAATACGGTATTGTCACTTTTTGAAGATGCCGAAAACAACTTATGGCTGGGCCTTGACAATGGGATTGCCACGGTCAACCTCTACTCCCCGTTTAACGAGTATGTGGACAAATTGGGCAACCTTGGTCTGGTATATTCCGCACTGGACCACGAAGGACACTTATATTTGGGCACCAATCAGGGCTTGTTTTACCGAAGGACCGCCTCTCAAGGCCCTTTTAGGTTGATCGATGGCACGCAAGGACAAGTATGGAATCTTCAGCTTTTGGATTCCACCATCTTCTGCGGACACAATAATGGCACTTTCATTATCGAGGAAAACAGGGCCGAACTTATTTCGGATTATCCCGGGACATGGGGCGTAAAACCTATAAAAGCACATGACAACCTTTTATTACAGGGAAATTACAACGGATTGAGCATTCTTGAAAAGGTAGATGGTTCTTGGAAATTCCGGAATGCCATCGATGGTTTTACCATTTCCAGTCGTTTTTTTGAGATGGATTCCCTTCAAGTAGTCGTGGACCATGAAAAAAAAGGACTGTATTTTATCGAGCTCGATCCAAGCTTCAGAGAAGTTAAGCAGGTAACCAATGTGGAACGTATCGGTCACAGTTCGAACATCTTTAGTTTTCAGGATGAACTTTACTATAAAACCAATGCAGCCATCTACAATATTGATGGAGAAAATGATATTGCACTGGACAGCACTTTGACCCAAATGATCTTTAATGAAAGTAATGGGCAAATCAGTATTATAATTCCCGAAGATTCCGAACAACGGCTCTGGTTTTTCACAGATTACGGCATACAATATGTTACCCAAAGTACCCTTAGCAATAAACTTAGTACTTCCCATATTTCCATACCTAAGGACATCCGTGCCAATTTAGGGGTCTCTGGATTTGAGAACATCTCAAAAATATCCGACTTCAAATATTTGATAGGAAGTTCAAATGGATTTGTTTCTTTGGACCTTACCAAGGTTGAACCTTCTAAGCAAGAAGTACAGATAAATTCCATTTATTTTGGAGGTTACCAAGAACTGTCCTTCAAAACCCCTACTAACTCAGACGGGGTATTTCAATATGTCAACAACAATGTTAGGTTCGAGTACAGTGTACCGGAGTTTGATAAATACACCGAAGTACGGTACCAATATAAAATGGAAAATTTATACGAAGGCTGGAATGAATGGTCCGAAAACACAGAGGTCACATTCAAGAACCTTTCCTTTGGAGACTATACATTTACGGTCAGGGCCATGGTGGGCAATAACTTGAGTTCGAATACCGTTTCGTACAGTTTTACCATATCTCGCCCATGGTACCTATCCAATCTTGCACTGTTGGCATACATTATATCCATTACTTTACTGTTTATTTTGGTGCACGGGCTTTACAACAACTACTATCGGAAAAAACAAGAGTCCCTTATTAAACAGAACCGCAAAGAACTCGAAAGAAGGGAATTGGAGAAAAAAGAACGCATTGCCCAAATACAAACGGAGAAACTTCAAAACGAAATTGACAACAAGAATCGTGAACTTGCCATTTCCACAATGAGTTTGGTCAAAAAAAATAAGTTTCTTTCCTCTCTAAAATCGCAACTTAAAGAGGTGCCCGACAAAGACAGGAACATTAGAACCGTAATCAGGGAAATAGACCAGAACATAAACAGCGAAGATGATTGGAAGTTCTTTGAAGATGCATTCAACAATGCTGACAAAGACTTTTTAAAGCGAATCAAGAGCAAACACGATAGTCTAACCAATAACGATTTAAGATTGTGTGCCTATTTAAGATTAAATCTTTCCTCCAAGGAGATTGCACCATTGCTCAATATATCGGTAAAAAGTGTTGAAATGAAACGCTACAGGCTCCGTAAAAAATTCGACCTGCCACACCACGATAACCTTATAGATTACATTTTAAACTTTTAGGCAACTCTACTTTCCCACATCACAGCCCTACATTTCTTAAAATTACCCCTACAATAACTCTACATTTTCACAAATCACCTCAAATTCAGCGATTTGCCAGACAGTATAATCAGGGGTATATTTTTTTCAAATCATCATATTTCAAGGGGTTTAAATAGCAAAACATCAATTTTAATCCCATAAAATTGCCGATGTAGGTTTTTTATAGAGGTAGCTCCTTTGTTAAGAAGACGTTAAGCCACTTACTTTTATGTCCAAACTAAATTTACTCAAAAATGAGATATGGATTTTTAACATGGATAGTGCTTTTATGTACCGCCTATGGATATTCACAAACTAAAACCGTAACAGGTACGGTATCCGACAATATGGGACCCATGCCGGGTGTAAACGTACTTGTAAAAGGAACGACCAATGGGGTTGTTACCGATTTTGATGGTGAATTCACCATTGACGATGTTTCCAATGACGATACCTTGGTATTCAGTTACATTGGCTTTGTGTCCCAAGAAGTGCCCGTTGGCTCCCAGAATGAAATCAACATTACATTAAGTGAAGACACCCAAGCACTTGATGAAGTTGTTGTTGTGGGTTACGGTACCCAAAAGAAAAGTAACGTTATCGGTTCCGTGACAAGCGTAGAGGTGGAGGAAGCAACCAATGTGCCCACCACCAACGTTTCCGAAATGCTTCGGGGTAGAGCGGCCGGTGTTCAGGTAAACCTTGGTGACGCAAGACCCGGTGGTAACTCCAACATCGTAATTAGGGGTAACGTATCCGTTGCTCCCGGAGGAAACTCTCCATTGATCATTGTGGACGGTCTTCCTTTTGACGACCTAAATGATGTGGCACCTGACGACATTGCCAACATTGAGATCCTAAAAGATGCTTCCTCAACCGCCATTTATGGTTCAAGGGCATCCAACGGTGTTATCTTGGTAACAACGAAAACGGGTAAAACAGGTAAAGCTACCATAGACTACCACGGTTACACTACCGTACAAACGTTGACCAAAAACTTCAATCAATACACTGGCTCACAATTTATAGACCTAAGAAGAGAAGCCAACAGGAACAGGTTCACGGGCGACTACTTGAACGATGTGAACATTTTCACACCTTTTGAACTAGATGCCATTGAGAACCAAGATTTTGTAGATTGGGAAGATTTGGTACTTAGGGATGCAGTAATCCAGAGCCATGCACTAAGCTTCTCCGCTGGTAGCGAAAAGACCAAGGTTTTTTCCAGTTTCAACTATTTTTCACAAGAAGGTATTATTCCAAATTCAGGTTTTGACAGAGGCACATTCAAACTAAACTTAGAACAAAAAATATCTGATAAATTGACATTCCGTGGAATCATCAACTATCAGAACGCAAAACAGGACCGCGAAACAGGAGGAATAAACTTTACCACTATAACACCGCTTGCACAACCTTATACTGCGGACGGTGAGCTCCAGAAGTTCTACCTCGGCCCATCGAACACATCCGTAAACCCGTTGTGGGACCAAAGGGAGTCTACGGATGAGACCAAAATCAACCTTACGGATGTCAACTTGAGCCTTATCTACGACATAGCGCCCAATTTGAGCTATACCCTTAAGACCTTTTTGAGGAACCGGAACACCAACCAAGGCATTTATCGTTCCTCATTGCACTCTGCAGGTGACGAAGGCATCGATGGATTGGGGGTATTGTCCAATACATTGTTCAAACAAGTGCTTGTAGAAAACATCCTGAACTATACTCCTCAAATCAATGACAAGCACAGCCTTGATTTGACTGCCGTACAGGCATTTGATGAACGCCGTACCGAGTATACACAACTGGATAAATCCGGATTTACCAACGATGCCCTTGGTTTCAATGGCAATGCCACTGAGCTTCTGAACAACGTTAGGGATGTTTCCCAACGTAGACTACTTTCTTTCTTGGGAAGGATTAGATATGGTTATTTGGACAGATACCTTTTGGAAGCGACCGCGCGTGCGGATGGCGCCTCGGTATTTGCCGCAAACAACAAATGGGGCTTCTTCCCAGCGGTGTCCCTAGCATGGAAAATGCATATGGAACCCTTTATGCAAGATATAGATGCCATCAACGAGATGAAGTTTAGGGTGAGTTATGGTGCCACAGGTAATCAAGGAATAGACCCATTGGAATCTTTAGGGGTTGCCGACGACCTACCGTATGTCTTTGGCGATGAAACAGTGGCAGGTGCCACTGCATCGTCCCGATTGCCCAACCCCGACCTAAAATGGGAGACCACCACCACTTTGAACGCAGGTGTCGATTTTAGGCTGTTCAATAACCTTTTCCAAGGAACTTTTGAATATTACAAGGCCAATACAACTGACTTGTTATTGGATAGGGCCATTGCCGGAACCACAGGTTTTAATGTGATTCGATTCAATTCAGGTGAAATTCAAAACCAAGGTATTGAAGCTTCTTTGACCTCCAACATTATCCGAAAAGAAAATTTTAGTTGGTCTTTGGGACTCGTTTTCTCCAGAAACACAAACGAGGTAATCTCCCTAACGGGAGAACTTGACGATCAAGGCAATCCTATTGATATAACCGATGCCAATTCAGGAAGACGTTTGTCCATAGGACAGTCCATCAACAATATCTGGCTGCCAAAATACGATGGCATTTACCAAGAAGGCGATGATATTGCCGGTTCTGGAAATCCATTGGCCCAACCAGGTGATGTTCGCGTGGTGGATCAGGACGGCAACGGACAAATAGATAACCGTGATAATGTTTTTGTAAACACCGACCCGGATTGGTACGGTTCGATCACCAACACGATCACCTACAAGAACTTTGACCTGTTTGCCGATGTGTACATTGTGCAAAATGCAACAAGATTAAATCCTGTTCTTGCCAATGGTGAGCTTTGGAAGGGTGCCATAAACGGTATCAGGACCAAATATTACACTCCAGAGTATCCATCCACCGAATACCCAAGACCAAAACCTGACACCCACCTGCACCTTTATTCTTTTGCTGTAAGGGATGCTTCTTACGTGAGGTTGAGAACACTTACATTGGGGTACAACATACCTAAAGATGCTTTCTCCAAGCTTGGGTTGCAACGCGCCAAGATATACTTAACGGGAACCAACCTGTTCACCTTTACCGATTTTAGATCGTACAGCCCCGAACAGACCCCGTTGAACAATGACCAAAATGGCTCTGCGTTCCCAGAGACCAGAAACATAACCCTAGGTGTAAAATTAGGATTCTAAAAAAATTGTCATGAAAAATATATTTCAACACATAACATCAAAAAAGACGTTGGCAATACTGCTTCTCGTTACCACGTTCGCATCGTGCGAAAAAGAATTGGAAGACGAACTCTTGTCCGATACCTCGGTCGACTTCCTCTACTCCACACCAGAGGGCCTGGAAAATGCCGTTGTAGGGCTGTATACCCTCAACAGGGACCTTTACCAAAACTTGGATTTAAATGGGACCTACCCACTAATTCCACAGGCAAAAAGTGATTTGGGCGTAGGTATCACCGGAGAGGTTTCCCTGTACAGCCGTTTGCTGTGGGGAGCCAGTTTGGGCGATTACGGTACCACCTCGGGCATTAATGCCTACTGGGTGAACTACTATAAAATAGTTGACCGGGCCAATGCCGTGATCCAAGGGGCAGAGAATTTGGAAGATATCGAGGAAAGTAGAAAAAACCAGATTCTCGCAGAGGCCAAATGTATGCGAGCCCATGCCTACTTCACGCTTTACCGCCTGTTCAACAACATCTTTATCACCACTGAGCCCACTACGCCCGAGAATGCTTTTGATGTACCACAGGACAAATCTTCCGAAGAAGAAATCTTTGCACTTTTGCGTTCCGATTTGGACTTCGCTATCGCAAATTTGGACTATGCTACGCCTCAATTTGGACGTTGGGCCCAAGGCGCCGCAAGACACCTGAGAGCCAAAGTGGCCATGTGGGAAAACGACTGGACCGAAGCAGCCGCCCAAACCGATGCTCTCATTACAAGTGGCAGCCATAGTTTGACCGAGACCACGGCAGAAGTGTTTGCAGGAGAACTCAATCATTCCGAGACCCTTTTTGCCATCAATTTTGAAAGACAGACCATTGGAGGTGGAAGTGAACATATCATGAACTGGAACATGGTTGCCAGCTATGCCGATGCCCCAGGTTTGATTCAGTCCGTGGAAAATGGTGGTGCTGGAGCTGGATTTATTTCTTTGAACCAATATACCATCGACCTCCTTAACGAGGACCCTAATGATGATAGAAAAAACAACACTTACTACATTTTTGAGTACGCCTACAACGACGAAACTGCTCTTCCTCCCGGAAGAGAACTGGGCGACCCATTGGACCTGTACGAGAACAGCGAGGACGATCAAAATGAGTTTATGCTCTATTATAGAAGGCAAAATCCGGGCATCATCAAGTTTTTTGATGATACGGTGGAGCCTACCGATAGAAATCATTTTAAGAACATTATGATCTACCGTTTGGCCGAGACCTATTTGATCGGTGCCGAGGCCCATATGATGCTGAACAATTCTGCCAAGGCATTGGAATATCTGAATGAGGTAAGGACAAGGGCAAATACCGCTCCAGTGAACAGCATTGATTTGGAAACCATATTGGAAGAAAGAGCCCGCGAACTTGCTTTTGAAGGTCAACGATGGTTCACCCTAAAACGTACCGGATTGTTGTACGATTACCTTTTAGATCATATGAACAACGACAATATGAACGAATCGTATCCTGAAGGTAACCCAAATGATATTCTTAGGGAGTACATGCAAAATTGGCCCATTCCACAGCAACAAATGGACCTCTTAGGACCCAACTACCCTCAAAACGATGGGTATAACTAAACCGGCACAAACTAGCATTAACTTATAACATTGAAAGATGAAAAAGCACCATAACAACAAGAACATATCCCGTTCAAAATTGCCCATAATGGCCCTGGTAATGGCCTTGGGCATATTGGGCACCATTATTTCTTGCGAAACGGAGGACGATATTCCGCCACCCTCCGCCTATGTTCCTCCAACACCGGAACCCGAGCCCGAACCAGGTGAAGACTGCACCTTCTCTACCATTGTCCCCGAATTGTCCGAAGGAATGGATTTTGAATGCGGGGGACCCGAAGTAACCTTCTTTGGAGAAAAAGATGGCTCCTTTACCCTTGAATACATAGAAAATCCAGATCCATCCGGCATCAATACATCGGAAACCGTAGTGGAATATACTCAAACAGCCGACATTGAACCATGGGCAGGCTTCTTTTTTGATTTGGCCAGCAAAGTGGATTTCACCGAAATGCAAACTGTAAAAATAAAGGTCTATTCTCCTGCTGCAGACCAAATTGTACTGATGAAGTTTGAGGACAAGACCGATGATTCCATTGCGAAAGAAGTCCAAGCGACCACAACGGTCGCCAACGAATGGGAGGAATTATCATTTGTTTTTTCACCAAGTGATTCCGACAAATTTGACAGAATGATTCTGTTCTTTGATTTCAATGGTGAGAAAAGTGCCGAAACCATCCATTATTTCGACGATATCGTGATGAGCGAAGGCGGTGAAGTGGAGGAGCCTGTGGAAACTGGCGAACCTACCGCCCCTGCTCCCGACCCAACCATTGACCCAACACAAGTAATTTCTCTGTTCAGCGATGTATATACCACCGTTGCCGTGGACACATGGAGAACCGATTGGTCCAACGCAACATTGGAGGACATCGAAATTGGTGGGAATGCAGTTAAAAAGTACAGCGAGCTTAACTTTGTAGGAGTAGAAACCACCTCCAGTACAATTGATGCTTCTGGGATGACCCATTTTAGAACGGATATCTGGACAGGCGATGCAACCGAGTTCAAAATAAAATTGGTAGACTTTGGAGCAGATGGTGCTTTTGAGGGAGGTGACGATGTAGAGCACGAATTGACATTTGAAGCACCCGCTCAGCAAGAATGGGTAACCCTTGATATTCCACTGTCTGATTTCACAGGACTTACTACCAAAGAGCATATTGCCCAGTTGATATTCGTGGGCGCCCCTAGCGGAGCAAACACGGTATATGTGGACAATGTACTCTTCTACAATGAAGCAGGAATTTCAAATGCCCCAACAGCAGGAGCCCCGGAACCGACCATGCCCGAGGCCAATATGATCTCCGTGTTCAGTGACACCTATACCAACGCTGCAGGCACAGACTTCAACCCCAATTGGGGTCAGTCTACCGTAGTAACACAAGAAGATATCGCTGGCAACAATACCTTGAAATATGAAAACTTGAACTATCAAGGAACACAGTTCGCTTCTGCATTGGATGTTTCCGGTCTGACGATGGTTCATTTGGATTATTGGACCTCCGATTCGTCAGAGCTTAATCTATCATTAATTAGTTCTGGACCTGTTGAGACTCCGTATTCCATTGATATTACAACTGGTGAGTGGGTAAGCATAGATATTCCTTTGACAGAGTTCTCCGGTGTGGTAGATGTGACGGATGTAATCCAATTGAAGTTAGATGGTAACGGAACCATTTATTTGGACAATATTTACTTCTTTTCACCTCCTCCCACTGAGCCTGTAGCTGGAGCACCTACCCCTACATTGGCACAGGCCGATGTAATCTCTATATTTAGTGATTCATACACGGATATTGCCGATACGGATTTCAATCCTAATTGGGGACAGGCCACTTTGGTTACGCAAGAGGATATAGCTGGAAACAGTACCTTAAAATATGAAGGCCTTAACTATCAAGGAACACAGTTCACATCTGCATTGGATGTTTCTGGTATGACGATGGTACATGTGGATTATTGGACACAGGATTCATCGGCCCTTAACCTATCATTGATCAGCACAGGGCCTACTGAGACTCCATACGCATTCGAAGTAACCACTGGAGAATGGGTAAGTGTGGACATTCCTTTGACAGAATTTTCGGGAGTAGTGGATTTAACTGATGTAATCCAGTTGAAGTTTGATGGCGATGGCACCATTTTCTTGGATAATATCTATTTCCACTAACAATAACACACATAATAAAGAAACAAATCATAAATTGATTTGAGTTAGTTAATTAAGCAAACGGATCAGCTCCTTTCCTTGTCGGAAAGGGGCTCTGATCCAACTAAGGTTTTCTATGAAAAACAAAGTATCCATATATCAAATAGTAAAAATGAGCATTTTCAATATCTCTATATTATCTCTCCTATTGGCCATTTCCTGCAGTTCAGGGGATTCCGATTCCAACGACATCCCTACCAACCTAAATGTCGACATTTCCGTTGTTGGGACAAATGATGGCAACCCCAATGGAGATGGTTCAGGAACGGTCCAGATAACCGCTTCGGCCAACAATGCGGTCAGGTACGCCTTCCGTTTTGGCAGTGGTGACCAGATTGATAGTGAAACAGGGACCATAGAACACACCTTCCTTCAAAATGGGACCAACACCCATAATATTTCGGTCTGGGCCTATTCCGGGTCGGGAGAATTTATCAATGAGAGTTATAGTGTGGATGTTTACAGGTCCGATCAAGCATACGCTACATTGGTTTTTTCCGATGAATTTGAAAACGAGGGAAGACCGGATGATCAAAAATGGCATTATCAAATAATTCCACCGAACAATGGCAGCTGGCACAACGATGAACTACAGCACTATACGGACAGGGAAGAAAACTCGTATGTAAATGATGGAACCTTAAAAATCAAGGCCATCAAAGAGCAGTACTCATTTAACGGAAGCACAAAGGAATACACCTCGGCCAGGTTGAACGCCAAGTTCGCCTTTACCTACGGACGTGTGGAAGTACGGGCCAAGCTCCCAAGCACCGCGGGCACATGGCCCGCCATTTGGACCTTGGGCGCAAATTCCAATGAAACCGGCAACTATTTTGGTGGCCAATATGGAAACGTAGGCTGGCCCCTTTGTGGTGAAATAGATATTATGGAACAAACAGGCTGGGACAAAAACAGTACTATCTCGCATTTTCATTGGGGAGACTTAAATACGGAGGTGTACAGTGATGAAGGTGGCGAAACGGCCGTTGAAAATGCCGATTCACAATACCATATATACTCCATGGAGTGGGACAGCGAAACCATCAAGACCTATGTGGACGATACTTTGGTGCATGAATTCCAGAACGGCACCAACAAACCGTTCAACCATGAACATTATTTGATCCTTAACATAGCTATAGGCGGAAATTTGGGAGGTGATGTACCTGCGAATTTCACCGAAGATATCTTTGAAATTGATTACGTAAGAATATATCAGTAAAACACAATTCAAGTGCAAACGAGTTAGATTACTGAGAATTGCAATTTCAAGATTTTGGAAAAGTACCATTACTTATTCCAATCGACCAAAAGCCGGAGCTTAGACTTCGGCTTTTTTTATTGGCCGAGTTCCTTGGCCTGAAAATAGACCAGCTCTTGATTACTGAACTTTGCGGTGGCCTCGATGGGATTACAGCACACCTCGCAATCTTCCACATAGGTTTGTTTTACCACGGAGACATCCAACAAAAAGGAAATTTCTTCCCAACAATATGGACATTGAAAAAAATGCTCGTACATGGCCTAAAAGTCAATATTGAGCAATTGTCCGCTAACCTGAAGCATTTGGAGTTCCGCCAATTTTGCATTGTACTTGGCCTGGCTTTTGGCCAATTCGGCATTTAACAGGTTCAACTGGGCCTGCCTAAATTCAATGGAAGTGACCTGACCAAGTTTATACCTTTCATCGGTACGATTGAAGTTGTTCTGATTGGTCTGTAGATTTTTCTCCTGAACTTCCAAAACATAGAGCGCATTGGTATAACTGTCCCATGCATTTCTAATATCCCGTTCTACCTCCAACTGTATCTGCTTCTTTGCAATTTCCTGATTCTGGTAGGCAATCTTGGCATTTTTTATTCCGGTGATCGTAGTTCCCCCATCAAACAAATTCCAGGTAAGATTCACGGTCCCCGTTACGCCGGTAGAGGTATTTTGCAGCGCAAAGGCCAATGGACTGTTGTTACTTGACTCGTTCCAACCATAGGTTCCGGTAAGCCCAATAGTGGGCAAATAACCGCTTTTGGCTATTCTGATATCGTTTCGCCCCATGTTGATGTCCCTTTCCACAATTTGAAGCCTAACATTGTTCATTTGGGCCTCGTTGTACATATTCTCCATTTGAAGGCCAGGAACAAATGTCACCGTTGTATCAGCGGCAAACTGGGCGGATAAGTCCCGATTGAGTATCAGGTTCAAATCCCGCATGGTATTTCTTAGCTGCTGTCTGGAATTCAACAAATTGATACTGTCCGTATTGATGTCCACTTCGGCATTCAATACATCCAAACCGGTATTCTGTCCAAATTCAAATTGGTACTGCGCCCTTGTCAACCTATCCTTGGAAATCTCCAAGGCTTGTTCCAATGTCGTTGTATTTTCGGTAAGACGGGCCGCCTCGTAATACACTGTAAATAATTGTAGAATGGTATTTTCAATGGTCTGCCTAACCTCAAGCTCCGATTGTTCTGATCTTTCCTGAAAACTCTTGTAATTGTAATACCTCCCCAGACCATCGAACAAAGTATAATTGACATTTACCGCTGCGCTGTACCTTCTGGTCTCCGCCCCTTGTGCCGTTCTGGTATCCCCATTTGCCAAAACTCCCTCGGAATTTTGCTTGTCGATACTGCCACTGGCATTTCCGGTAACCGAAGGCAAATAGCCTGAATTTAGGATATCGGCATTGTTCTCGTCGATCAACTTGGTGTTTCTCGCGACCTTGATATCCAGATTGTTTTCCAAAATCAAGTCGATGGCCTCTTGCTTGGCAAGCACCTCATCTTGCGCATGAACCAATGAGCCAATCAACATAAAAATCAGGGGTAGTCTATAAAAAAAGCTTTTCATTATCTGGTCTCTTCTGCAACTTTTGAGGTTTCTTCTCCTTTTTGTGGCATACCGGTATTGTCCGTTCCGTTCAGGCTTACCCTGTTTGAGCGCATCTCTTCCTCTTCATGCTTTTCGCGAATGGCGCGTTCCACCTCTTCCGGTGTAACCTCCTCTCCTGTCCACAACCGTTTTGCCAAAACTTTAATATTGTTTCCAAAGGAAAGCAGTAAAGGGAGCATGAGCAATGTCAAAATGGTGGCAAAACCTATTCCGTATGCAATGGAAATGGCCATGGGCTTTAAGAACTGGGCCTGACGGCTTTTTTCCAAAAGTAAGGGTGCCAAACCGGCAATAGTGGTTACGGATGTCAAGAAAATGGCCCTAAAACGTGAACGGCCAGCTTCATATAGGGCATCATCGAATTTCATCCCATTTCTTAGATTGATGTTGAACTTGCCAATGAGCACCAGTCCATCGTTGACCATAATACCTATCAGGGCAATGATTCCCAACATGGAAAGAATATTGATCGGAAAACCATGTAACCAATGCCCCCAAGCCACAGCTATTAAACTGAATGGCACCATAAAAATCAACAGTAACGGCTGACTGATGCTTCTAAAGGTAAAGGCAATGGTTATAAAAATGAGGAACAATACAATAGGGCCTACAAACCCGAGAGATCCTATCAGTTTATTGGCCTCCCTGTTCTGTCCTTCGTATGATGGACTGATGGTTGGATATTTCGCCAATATATCTGGCAACACTTCGTTTCGTATCCACAACATGGCATCGGTTCCGCTCGTGGTTTCGGGGTCGGTCAAATCCGAAGACACCTGTATCTCCCTTCTACCTTCCAAGTGGTTGATGGCCACATCTCCTCTTTCGATAGTGTACGTGGCTATTTCTTTCAATGGGATACGGTCGCCGCTTGGGGCCAATATCCGCATTTCGTCCAAATCGGAAATGGAAGACCTGTTTCCCCTATCGTAGCGTACCCACACCCTGATCTCATCTTGCCCTCTTTGGAAACGCTGCGCCTGTGCACCGAAGAACCCACCTCGAACTTGGTTCATTACCGTACGAAGGTCCAATCCGAGCAGATAGGCATTCTCTTTAAGCTGCAAACGTATTTCCTTGATCCCCGCAGGATCATTGTCCGTTACGTCCTTTAAATTCGAATTGGCTTCCATAGCTTGCTTAAGCTCCATTTTCGCAGCTTTAAGCTCTTCGATATTATTTCCCAACAGGGATACCGATACCGGGTTTCCACCAAAATTACCGCCCGAACCGTAGATCAAACTCTCCACCCCGATCACAGGGCCTACAAGTTCACGAAGACGTGTGGTGACCATATCGGCACGTATGCCATCCGGTCTCTCCTCACCGGGCAACAAGTTGATTTCCAGTGTTGCCGTAGATGAACCGGGGCCAAGGTTTTTGATCATGTTCACAAAGAGCATTTTGTCCATGCCCTGTAAATATTCATCTGTCAATTCCTGGTTTACGATATGTGCTTTCTCCTGAATTAGACTAATAATGGAATCGGTCACTTTTTCATTGGTACCATTGGGCATTGTAAGATCTATGGATACTTGGTCACTCGCAATTCTTGGAAAAAATGCGGTACGGACAACTCCTCCACCTATGGACCCCAGAGTTAACGCCAATGCCATAAAGAATAGGGCAAAGGTCAAAAACTTGTAGTTCAACATGAACTGGAGTGCCGGGCTGTACCAATTATCCCGCATGTAGTTCATTATCCTGTCGCCTATTCTGTTGATCACCCGCAACTCTGCAAACACTTTTCCTATTCCGGTCTTGGGTTTATCAACCTGGGGGTGCAGTGCCTTGGAGTGCGCCAAGTGAGCAGGCAATATGATCAATGCCTCCACCAAGGAAACTACCAAGGTGAGAATTACGATTACGGAGACTTCACTAAAGAATTCACCGATACGGCTATCCAAAAACAAGAATATGGAAAAAGCCAATATGGTCGTGATGATGGCCGAAATAATGGGTGGTATTACCTCCATGGTACCATCCAGAGCGGCTTGCACAGGTGATTTTCCATCTTCGTAATGCTGATATATATTTTCTGCGATCACAATTCCATCATCTACCAAAATACCGATAACGATAATCATCCCAAAAAGGGAAAGTACGTTGATGGTGACGTTGAACATTGGTGCAAAAACGAACATTCCCAAAAATGCGATAGGTAGTCCGAAGGCTACCCAAAATGCCAATCTGGTGTTTAAAAAAAGTGATAGAAACACCAACACCAAAATCATTCCCACAATTGCGTTCTCGGTCAAAAGTTGGGTTCGTTGGGTCAATGTCGTGGAACGGTCATCTATTACATCCAACCGTACGTTGGTATATTTTTCGTTGAAGTCCTCGATATATTGCCTTACATTCTCGGCAGAACCCATCAAATCCTCCGTATTTGTACTTGTAATGGTGACATTTACCGCAAGCTCACCATTAAAGTAGGAAGCGTTGGGCGTTTCGGAGAATCTATCCCGGATAACGGCAACATCCCTTAACCGCACTGCACGTCCGGCAGCATCGCCCCGAACTATTATATTGGAGAGCTCGTCCCCATAATAGGAACGGTTGTTCGCCCTGATCAGATATTCTTCGGTCACGGTCTTGATGTTACCTCCAGTTACCAGAATATTGGCGTTGGAAACGGCTTGGGCAACATCGGCAAAGGACAGGTTGTATGCCAAAAGGCTGTTCTCATCTACTGCAATCTCTATTTCCTCGTCCGGATAGCCATCTATTTGTATCTGTGAAATACCGTCGATCGCTCTAAGATCGTTCTCAATCTGACGGGCAATTTGTTTTAATGTTGCCAAAGGAATATCCTTTCCGCTTACCGCAAAACTGATGGTCGGCCTTACAGGTTCCTGCTTGGCCACGATCAAGGGTTCCATGCCCGTTGGGAAGGTCGGCACACGGTCAACCGCATTTTTAACCTCCAATAGCATAAAATCAACATTCCGTTCCTTTTCGATCTCTACATTGATGGTACCACTGTTCTCCCTTGATGTGGAGGTAACCCGTTCCACCCCTTCGAGTCCTTTGAGGTTGTCCTCTATTTTTAGAACAATTCCTTCCTCTATTTCTTGGGGTGATGCTCCAGGATACGCAATGGTTATGGTAATGTTCCGAGCTTCGTTGAGTGGAAAAAATGATGATTTCAAGGAAAGAATACCTACGACCCCAAAGACAAAAAATGCCAAAATAAAGACATTTACTGCCATGTGGTATTTAATAAAATACGAGATGAGATTTCTCATGGCGGGGTTTTTTAAGATTTGCTTTCGTCAAAAGTGCGCACCAACATACCGGCATAGGCACCCGTCATCGGTTTGGCAACGATCACTTGACCGTCAGGAACATTTTTGAGCACAACGGTCTTGTCCGTAAAAAATACGGGGTCAACATCCATTAAATCCAAAATGGAATCGCGTACCACAAAAATCTGGTTGTTTTCCAATAACAGGGAACGATTGATTTCTATGGCGTTCGCCTCTTCCTTGGCCTCAAGGTTGGCCTCAAGATATTGACCTTCTTTTAGGTTGTCTCCCTTTACTTCGATATAGACCATTATCGTCTGTGAATTTTGGTCCACCCGGCTGTTTACCCGGGTCACTTCGCCCATATACGATTGTGTCTTTTCCAAATTGGTCAGTTCCACCTTTCTGCCCACTCTCAAAAAATCGCCATAGGTTTTGCTTACCGAAACTCCCAGTTCATATAAACCCGTATCAATAAACTCCCCTAGTTTTTGTCCGGATCTCACCAGTGTTCCTTCCGTGACCAAAGCTTCCGTTAATACCCCGGTAAATGGGGCGGTTATGGTATACTTGGACAAACGCTGCTCTAAATTCTTGACATTGTAATAGGTCGTGATGATTTCCCTACCGGTTATAAAAAACTTTTCCTTTTCGGAATCCAACTCTGGTAGTTCCGGAGTGGTCTTCTCCAAATCAAAGCCATTGAGATATTGTTGCCATTTGGGATAGATCTCCGGGTAATCCAAACGCAGGTCCGGCATTATGGAAGTGAGCAAATTGTAAAGGTTACTTTTGGCGGATTGCACGGTTGCATAGTACTCGCTTGCATCGATCCTAATCAATGTTTGGCCTGCTGCATATTCCTGTCCTGTTCGGAACAATTTGCTCCCCGGCCTGAACACGCCTTGCACTTCGGAGTACAGCTCTACCCTTTTTTTTGCCTGAAGATTGCCATTTGCCGGCACCATAATGGGCACAGTTCCGTTCTGTACCGTATCCACAAAAACGGTCTTCACTATTTTTTGCGATGGTGGCCTATTGTTTACCTTACTATCTGCAATTAGTCCGGCAAAATATAGAGAGGCAAAGATAATAACACCTCCGACCACAGCCGATATTATAAGCTTTCGCATGTGCTAGTTGGTTTAGTCGCTGCAAATCTATCCCCTACATTTTTTACAATGGTTAAATATTTCATAAAATCCAACAAAGATTTTGTCATAAAAAATGGGGATACACGCCTGTATCCCCAAACCAAACAAACTAAAGTAATACTAACTACTCGTTTTCGTTTTCATCCTCAAATTTGGTATCTGCCATTCGAGTACGGTCTATTTGAATTTCGTTGAATTTTGGTTTCAAAGTCTTATCATCGGTATCGAATACCAAAAACTGCTTGGAGTCCATTCCGTGCAGGGCATTGAAAGAATCGAACCTGTTGTTTTGAAGTTGTAATATTTTTAAACTTGCCAATTGCCCGAACTCGGCCGGAATCTCTCCGCCCAATTGATTGTTGGACAAGACCAGCTCTTTTAACTGAATCAAATTCCCGATTTCTGCAGGTATCCGGCCTTCCAATTTGTTCTCAAAAAGGCCCAGGGCCTCCAAGTTTGAAAGATTCCCGATAGATTTGGGTATGCCCCCCTTGAGATTATTGCTCGATAAGTTCAGTTCCCTTAAGTTGTTAAGCTCTCCAAAGGTTTCCGGTATACTTCCCGTTAAAAAGTTATTGAACATCGAGAACACTTCCAATTGTTCAAGATTGTTGACTCCCTCTGGAATTTCACCTTTGATTCGGTTCATCTCCAAACGAAAAGTTTTTAATTTCTCTAGCTTCACCATGCCTTTGGGAAGTGTGCCCGTAATCTGGTTGAAAGCTAAGTTCAATGTGGAAAGATATTTTAAGTTGCCCAAGCTTTCAGGTAAGGTACCACTTAAATTGTTCATGAAAAGCGTTAGACCGACCACATGGCCTTGTTTGATTTCCACTCCTTTCCAAGTGTTCACCGGGGCATTTAAATCCCACGATGAATTCCATTCCTTGCCGTTGGTACTGTTATAAAGGTCTACCAATGCAGATTTTTCTTTAGGGGAAACCTGTCCATTGGCAAACGATATACCAGCGAAGGACATCAAACAAAAGAGAAAAATCGTAATACGAAGCATTTTTTCTTATTTAGTTGTAGGAAATTTACATACAAATTAATAAAAATGCGAAACATCCTACAAGTTTTATCGACAAACTCACCGCAATATGTTGTGAATTCATCAAAAAACGTTGTAAAAAAGGGAATATTCCTTAATCCAATGCTTCCAGCTCGTGGGACAAAGTTTCCCAGTCTTCCAGAAGTCCTTCCAATTCCCTCTTTTTCCCTTCGTATTTGTCAAAAAAATCAGGCTTGGCAATTGTTGTATCGTAATCCATAAGAAGGTCATGGTCAATATCCGAAATCTCCTTTTCCAAGTGCGAGATTCGCTTTTCCACTCCACTGAGTCGATTTTTCAGTGATTTTTGCTTTTTCTGGGTATGGTAGTCGCTCTCCTTTGCTTTTTCTTGGGACTTTTCTTCCTTTTTTTGATCCCCTTTTTCAACGCTACGGAAATCTTCCATTTTACGTTGTTCTAGGTAAAAATCAATATCTCCCAAATATTCCTTGATCCCTCCGTCTTTAAATTCGTAGACCCTATCGGTCAATCCTTGAAGAAAATCACGGTCGTGCGATACCAAAATCAATGTCCCTTCGAAATTTTGCAAAGCTTGCTTTAAAACATTCTTGGATTTGATGTCCAAGTGGTTGGTGGGTTCGTCCATCACCAAAACATTGAAAGGCTGCAAGAGCATCTTGGCCAAGGCCAATCGGTTACGTTCACCACCGGAGAGCACTTTCACATACTTGTCCACCTCATCGCCCCTGAAAAGGAATGACCCGAGGATATCCCGCACCTTACTACGGTTTTTTTCATTGGCTGCATCTATCATGGTATCTAGAATGGTTTTGTTGCCATCCAGATATTCGGCCTGGTTCTGGGCAAAGTAGCCCAACTGGACATTGTGCCCTATTTTTAAATCACCTTTGTATTCCAACTCCCCCACCATAATTTTGGCAAGGGTCGTTTTTCCCTGGCCATTTTGACCTACAAATGCGGTCTTACTCCCTCTATCGACCATCAGATCGATGTCTTCCAGTACTTTTTTTTGTCCATAGCTTTTAGAAACCCCTTCCATCTCGGCAACTACTTTTCCTGGATTGACCGAAACAGGAAACCGAAGGTTCATCACACTATTGTCCTCTTCATCCACTTCGATACGCTCCATCTTGTCCAACTTCTTGATCAAGGATTGGGCCATGGATGCCTTACTGGATTTTGCCCTAAATTTTTCTATCAACCTTTCGGTCTGCTGAATTTGCTTTTCCTGGTTCTTTTGTGCGCTCAATTGCTGCTCTTTGATTTCCTTGCGGTGCACCAAAAATTCGGAATAGGGCTTGCTGTAGTCGTATATCCTTCCCAAGGAAATCTCGATGGTTCGGTTGGTGACATTATCCAGGAACATTTTATCGTGCGAAACGATTACCACCGCTCCGGTAAAGTTCTTTAAAAATTGTTCCAACCATATTATGGACTCAATATCCAGGTGGTTGGTTGGCTCATCGAGCAAGAGTACATCGTTGTTCTGCAGCAAAAGTTTAGCGAGCTCGATCCGCATGCGCCATCCACCGGAAAAGGTATCGGTGAGTTTATTGAAATCCTCCCGTTTAAAACCCAATCCAAGCAATACTTTTTCGGTATCGCCCTGGTAGTTGTACCCGCCCAATATTTCATATCTGTGGGTCACATCGTTCAGATCTACCATCAATTGATGATACCCCTCGCTCTGGTAATCTGTCCGTTCCGCCAGCGCTGTGTTTATCTCATCGAGTTTCAGCTCCATTTTCTTGATCTCCGAAAATGCTTGATAAGATTCCTCCAACACCGTTCTACCTTCCTCAAAATCGATATCCTGTTTTAAGAAGCCTATCTTGATATTTTTTTCGGTTGCTATGGCTCCTTGGTCCAAGGACATTTCCTTGGCAAGGAGTTTGAGCATAGTTGATTTTCCTGCACCGTTCTTTCCGATAAGCCCGACCCTATCGCCCCCATTAAGACGAAAAGATATTTCCTCGAACAGATATTCCCCTCCAAAAGCTACGGATAGATTATGAACATTTAGCATATTATGTGACCTTGATTACAAAACTTTGATCGGCTAATGCATACCTTTGTACAAAAGCCGTGCAAATGTTAAAAAAAGGAACCAAAATGTACAGCATTTTAACAGGAAACTGTCCAAGATGCCATGAGGAGAGTATGTATGAAAAGTCCAATCCCTATACACTTTCCAAAATTTTCAGCATGAACGAAAGGTGTTCGCATTGCGGTTTAAAATATAAGATCGAGCCTTCGTTCTTTTATGGTGCAATGTATGTGAGCTATGGCGTAGGTATAGCGTTTGCGGTAGCTGCCTTTGTGATTTCCTTTTTGTTTCTTGATGCCTCACTACCGACTACTTTTATTGCCATAGTGGGCACTTTGGTGGTTTTTATGCCTGTAATAATACGATTGTCCAGAAACATATGGATCAACTTTTTTGTGAAATACGATGCAACTTTGGCCAAGAAGCACCAAACGGTAAAGGGTTAATCCGAGTAGTATTTTTTGGTAAATCGTTTTATATCCATTTCGGGGTCTAGCTGGGATTGTTCTTCTATATGATCGAATAATTGTTTGGAGGCGTACGGTCCTATCAACACGCCCCTAGAGCCAAATCCGTTCAAGACATAAAGGTTTTGATGCTCTGGATGCCTTCCCACCAAAGGTCTCCGGTCCACTACTGTAGGCCTAATGCCCGCCACATGATCCACTACCTCAAAATCACATTGTAAAAAGGTCTTGAGTTTTTCCAAGAGTTCGTTCTTGGATTCCTCTGTGGGCTCATTGGTCTTATCCTTCCATTTATAGGTGGCACCGACCAAATACCTGTCGTTCTCCATCGGTATGGTGAAAACGGACGATTTGATCACGTTCTGCTCTTTGTAATCAGGAGCATAGATGATCAGCAACTCCCCTTTGGTCCCGTTCAAGGGCAGATAACCGAAATATGGATCCTGCTTGAGACCAAAACCACAAGCAAATACAATATTTTTTGCAGTAATGTTCTTATACGATGCTATTTTATTTGAGATTGATAGCAAATCAAAATCAAACGGCGCTTCCAAAAGTAAATCACTTTTTTTGAGATAGCTTTTGTAAGATCGGACCAAAGCTCTGGTGTCAATCCTACCGGTATGTTTGACCTCTCCAAGGCCATAAGGGGCATTCACCCAAGGATTGTTGTTCGCAACTATTGTAGTGGAAAGAAAATAATCTAGATCTGGGCGGTCAGAAGCTTCAAACCATAGGTTCTGTTCCTCTATCGATGCAAATTTTCGCAAAACCGGAAGTTCGTAATCAAATCTGACCCCTAATTTTTCTTCCAATCTTTGATAAAATGGTTTTGCACCTTCCAATTGTTGTTTGGCGTTCCAAGCCATGGTGAAGCGCTTCAAAATAACTGGATTGTACAGGCCACCTGCAACTTGGGACGCTTGTTGGGAATCATCGGAAACCACCTTAAAAGTTTTCCCATTTTCTTCCAGAACCTCACAAAAAGAGATTCCTGCCAAACCCAGACCTACTACGATATAATCCAACATAGTGCAAAATTAGGCATCTCATTGATTCCTTGACGAGACTGGCAATGGTTTTATACAAAAAAACGCCGCACTAAGTGCGACGTTTTGTTTTATTGAATTGGAAATATTCCGTGAACGATCAATACGCCCACATATCTTGTTCCCTGTCCCGTATACCCTCTTTTATTCTTTGGGCTTCCAAGAGCTGGAACAATGCATTATCAAAAATGTAGTCGCTTATTTCACGGTCTTCGTGAACGTTTTCCTCTTTATAGATCACACCATTGAATCGACGCGCGTTCAATAGCATATCAAAAGAAAGTGGTCTTGCTGAATTGCGCTGGTTATATACCTTGGCATCGTGCAAAATCTGACGTGCTGCAGGATACCACACCCAGAACAGTTCCACTTTGTTCTCCCCTGCACCAATAGACTCATCATCGATGAAGTTTACATCGGGAGCAACAGGGGCAATTCCCAATAAGCGATACTTAAGTTCTCCCTGACGTTTATCGAAATACCAGATTCCTTTGATACGGAATTCTTCAATATCAGCGGCTGTCAAATCCCTTCTGTTGATAAACTCAGGGGATATTTGCTCACCGGCATTCAATTGTTCATATCCAAGGTCGGTGGTATCCACTTTGCGCAAGGTCGCCGATAGGTCTTCCAGCTTTCTCTTCTCGGTAAAGTAAGAGTCTGCATATACCTCGGTAAGATTACCGTTTCTGATGTTTTTCATCAAAACATGGTACAAGGACCTTCTATCCGCTCCAATACCTATGGTATCGGTCGGGTAATACAATGGAAAGTTAACCCGCTCGTCAAGATCGATGATTTCCCAAACGGTCTTGGACCAAAGAATATCCCTATCGTCCACATAACCGTATTCCAAAGGCTCATCGGCATCTTGCTCTATCTGAGCTTGGGTTTTCTTGCCTATATCTTCGGGCAGCTTGGCATTCAAAATGTTTGCCTGCGCCATGATTGATACCGGCAATATGCCCAACAATCCAATTAATAATGCGTTTTTCCAATTCATGATCACTTGTATACTTTTTATACTTCTTAGTTTGTAAGCTCAACCACTACAGGAGATACTTTTTTCAACTTGTAGCTCTTGTTGTTTGTGATGTAAGCTTGGATATCGAATATCTGGACAGACTCGCCCCTACCTGCTCTTTTAAGTGCAGATTTGGCTCTACCATCCAATTTGTTTCCGTTTACGACTACCGTAGGTTGACCAGGCACTTTGAACTTAAACTGGCTTACAGCAAGGTTCAAATCAAAATCAAAGTCCTCCAACATAGCGCTAACTGTGGAAATTTCCAGGTTGTTTCTTGGCATTTTGATACTACCAGACTCCCCACGAACGGTACCGCTCGGTCTTGGAATATCCTTGATACGGAATTCGGACTTGGTACTGATACCTTTACCATCCGGCAATGTACCGGAGGCTGTAATGGTCACAGACCTACCTGTACCGGGGTTCATAATATACTGGCTTCCACTTCTTCTGCTCAAACCAGGAGCATTTGCAGATACCTTGTTATCTGGAATACCAGGAATGGAAATCGTCATTGGATTGGCAACACCACGGTAAACCACGTTCATCTTATCTGCGGAGATAACCGCTGCATTGGGCATGGAAATCGTAGCAAAAGTGTTGTTCACCTCTACTGGAACTTCTTCACCATCCTGCATGAATGTCATGGTTCCCTTGATCGTGTGGTCACCTGGAGTACCGGCACTGATCAACATTTTGATACCACCAGCTTCCAATTCGTAATCCTTACCTTCTGTCATTGGTCTTCCGTCCAAGGTCAACTCAGCTTTAACAGGAGTGGAAGTCTTGTCAGTTTTGCTAACAATGATTTTTCCATCATACTTTTCACCTGCATAGTAAGCCGTTTTTGGAGCGGACAATGAACTTGCAAAGTTTGTCAACGATACAGCTTCGGTCAATTCACCTTCCAAAAGGGTTTTCAACACCTCTTGCTCGGTAGTTTTGATGTCGGCTTGCAATTGGGTCATCTTGGTCAAAGAAGCCACCAATGGGAATCCTTCGTAGTGATAGTTGATCCAATCTTGGCGTGTACCGTCTCTTTTCTCAACTTTACCATCTTCATCACCTGTAGCAAAACGAGCTTTTACTGCAGATTTCAAAGATTCGAACTTACCTTCCGGCAATGCATTGATCACACCATCACGGTAGTTGTTGATGTATTCCATGAACTTCTTTCCTTCCGGGCCCAAATTGTCACCTTGAAAGAATTTTTGGTCCAAGTAGTCGGATTTATCCATAACCACATAGTCCTTTGGGTCTTCCAAATCTGCGGTCATTTCTTTTTTCAATCCTTCCAAATAGCTGTAGTAGCTATCGGAAAGTTCTTTTACCTTTTGGGCATCTTGGTAAAGCTCTCCGTACTCTTCAGCATTTTCGGAAGCTTTGGTTTCCAAACTAGCAAAGAAGCTAGCGTTGTTGGAATCCATACTTGTGTTGGAAGTCTCCAACTTTTCGTTCATAAGTCCGAATGCCGCAAGTACTTCCTTGCTCATATTAAGGGCCAACATCGCGATGAAGATCAAGTACATAAGGTTGATCATCTTCTGACGTGGTGTTTGTTTTCCTCCTGCCATGTTTTTCTAATTAGATTTAATAATTAATTTGATTTGGTTTGTTTTCTGTTGATCAAACTCTAATTAGTTTCTTCCGCCCATGGCTGTAAGCATACCACCGTAAACTCCGTTCAAAGAAGAAAGGTTAGTGGCCAATGATTGCATTTGGTCTTTCAAAGCACCTGCATTCTGTACAACTTCCTCGTTGATGGAAGCTTGTCTGCTAGCGCTTTCCAATTGTACTTTGTACAGGCTGTTCAAAGATTCCATTTGAGCTGCTGCGTGAGACAATTCCTCAGAATACTTCTTAGTGTGTTGGATAGCATCTGTTGTAGGGGTGATATTCTTAGCGGCACCTTCAAAACTCTTGATACTTTCGCCCAAGTTGGCAAAAAGATCAGAATCGATTTTGGCCTCTTTAAGTAGGTTGTCCAATTTCTTGGAAAGAAGACCTTCAGCTTCTTGAGCGTCCTTAGCTTCTTGTTTTCTGGAAGCGTTTGCTTCACCACCGGCCAATTCCGGGTATACCAAAGACCAATCGAATTCATCATCTACTGGTTCAAATGCAGAGATGGCAAAGATCAATGCCTCGGTAATAAGTCCAACTGCGAGAAGAAGTCCACCGGTAAGTGGTCCGAACTCCCAGTGAAGGATCTTGAACAATGCACCAATAATTACTACCGATGCTCCAAGCCCGTAGGCCATGTTAAACAGCTTTTTTGTTGATTTTGACTGCGCCATAATTCTAGTTTTAATTAAGTTATATAAAAAATAAGTATTTGGTTACTACTCTTACTTGTTTATATAATGTTCTCTCGTTGTTTTATTATAGTCCGCTTCTGCTACCGTTGGTCGAATCTTCTTCACCCATGTAATCTTGAACGGTTCTGAATCCGATATAACTTCTTGCAGAATCTTGGTATTCGTAATCCCTGGTACTTACCTGTAAGAAGTAAGCAACATCTTTCCAAGACCCTCCGCGGATCACTTTACGTTGGTTGTCCTGTGAACCAATGTTCGGGTTCATGGTGGACAAGTATTCGTAAGCACCTGCATCAAAGCTGGAGTTGGTCCATTCGGCAACGTTACCGGCCATATTGTACAGGTTGTATTCGTTGGGTTCAAAAGACTTAGCTTCTACGGTATACAGAGCGGCATCGGCGGCATAATCTCCGCGTTGGGGCTTAAAGTTGGCCATAAAACATCCGGTATCACTGATCACATAAGGACCGCCCCAAGGGTATGTTCCGCCTTCGATCCCACCTCTTGCAGCATATTCCCACTCAGCTTCGGTCGGCAACCTAAACTGGTTTACGAACTGTTTGCCACGACTTTTTTGGTCGTCGTTCTTGAACTTGGTCCTCCAGTTACAGAAAGCTTTGGCCTGCATCCAGTTAACACCTACTACAGGATAATCACTGTAGGCATCGTGCCAGAAGTAATCGTTGTGCATTGGCTCGTTGTAGCTGTATTCAAAATCCCGGATCCACACTGTGGTGTCAGGATAAATCTCCAATTCTTCGTGCTTGATGAAATCCTTTCTGTTACCGGTTCTTGCCCTGGCAGCAGCTTCGATATCCATCCAGCTGTATTTATATTTTAACTTGGTAACATCAACACTTCTCAATCCATTGTAGCTTTCCTCCTCAGGAAGGTAGATGGAATCCATCACCTCTGCGTAGTACTCATCTGGATATTCGGATGTATCCCATACCAAATCCACATCTTTGTTCAAAGCCCTTCCTTCGTACCCGGTCGCTCCCAGACCCGCGTAGTTGTCGAGCATGTATTTGTCATAAACGGAAAGTTCGGTAGTGTCCGTATCCTTAAAAGCATACTCCCCGATACCTTCATCCTCTGGGCTTATTCCCAGCTCGTCGGCCAAAATGGCCAATCTTGTTCTTACTATGGAATCCTTGACCCACTCCACGAACTGTCGGTACTCACTATTGGTGATTTCCGTGTCGTCCATATAAAAGGAACGTACGGTAACCGTTCTTGTGGGAGCGTTCAATACTTTCGCCTGATCCTCCTCGGCTTTACCCATAACAAAGGCGCCGCGGGGAATCAGTTCCATTCCATAGGGTTTTTCTGGATGCCATTTTTTACCACTGACCCCAACTAGTTCACCTTTTGATCTTGATTTAGAGCCACAACTGGTAAGCAAAAAAACAAGTGCTATAGATGAAAAGAATAGCTTTCTCATACTTTAGGTTAAATTATTCGATTCAAGATTTATAACTGTAATACACAGGTTTATTATTCTCAAAACTGATTTTTGAATGAATTATTGTGTAAAAACAATTAATGGTCAAAATTTAATTTATTTAGTTCAGCCCTTTTCTGTAGGCTTTGAACCACCGTTCGGGAATGTTCTGGTTGCAAGCATCCAGATAGTCCTCTTCGGTGCATGGTAATAACGCCACCGAATTTGTTTTAGTATGTTCTGCTAAAATTGTTGGCACTTCCACCCACCATCTTTCTGTAACATGGCTTTTGAAGAAGACCAATTCCTCGGTGTCCGTGGGCACGGTAAACTTTGTGAAGTCTTCGCTCTTAGAGCTTGGGTATTCTTTTATTCTAAAACTCAACCCTTCTATGAAGTACCAGATGATCTGGGCGATCATCTGAAAGGCTTGATAGGAATTCTCTCCCTCGTATATACCAATCAGGGTTACTTTATCACTTATTCCGGCGTAACGGGCAATGGCACATATCTCCCTTCCGGTAAACCCGTTGGGAGAAAAATTTCTTGAGCCGCCCATTTCGCTGGCTCGAACTGCCCTTAGATCCAAGCTTACGATATCGCTGCTCCGCAATACCGGTTCCGCCAATTCAATGTTCGCGGCAACCTCACCCAAACGATAAGCATCAAAAAAAAGACGCTCCATCAAATCCTTTTCCTCTTGGGCATTAAAGTAACTCTGGTAGCCAATGTTGGAAAAATTGAAAAGGTTGTTGGGCTTATCGGTAATGATCTTACTCATGTAGGAATGTGATGAGATCAGTTCGTCATCCTCCCCAAAGTCGAACCGACTATCGATGGAGACCAGGTTCACCATATTCTTTATTTTGTCGAAAGCGCGGTAGGTAGGAAAGGTAATGTCCTGGGTAAGACCCAAGACGATCGGTATGATGTTTTCCTCGAGCAGGCCTGCCACGATTTCCTTTACCACAAAATAAGTATCCTCGACGGTATTTCCTTCCTCTACGTCGCCAATATCTATAATAGTGGAGTTCCAGTTACCCATCATTAACCGGTAAAGCTGGATACGGACCTCATCAAGGTCCAATTTCTCGGGCTTTTTCTCGAAAGCGTTTCTGGATTCCAAGACTCCAAAAATAGCGACATCAGCTTGAGCGAACACAGGCAGCCCATCTTTTGCGGTATGCATGTGGATATTCTTGCCCAATGCCTGTTCTGGCAACAATTCGGAATGTGCCAATACTTTTTCCTTGACCGGAACCAGAAAATCGAATGCCATAGTTATTTCTTAGCTTTTGTCTTGGCTTTTTTCTTTGGTGATTTCTTTTCCAGCAGAGTCTGGGCTTCTTCCAATGTGATTTTTGTGGCATCCACATCCTTGGAAAGCTCCACTTTCACCCTGCCCTTTATAATATTGTGTCTTCCCCAACGGGCTTTTTCTATCCGTATCTTTTCTTCGGGCCACTCCTGAATGAGTTTCTCGGCCTCTTTTTTCTTCTTTGCCTCAATCAACTCACCTATATCCCCGTCGGATAGATTGTCAAAATCATATTTTTTGTTCACATTGATGAACATGCCGTCCCACTTGATAAACGGTCCGAACCTACCTACTCCTTTGGTAACATCTTTACCTTCATAAGCAGCAATGGGCGCATCGGCTTTTTGTTTTGCCTTGATCAGTTCAATGGCACGGTCCATATCCACGTCAAAAGCGCTTTCGCCCTTATCCAGTGATATAAATTTTTTACCAAATCGTACATAAGGGCCATATCGGCCCACATTGGCCTCTACCTCTTCCCCTTGGTAAACACCCAACTTTCTTGGGAGCTCAAAAAGTGTCATGGCTTCTTCAAAAGTAATGGTACCTATGGACTGATCTGGCAACAAGCTGGCAAACTCCGGCTTGTCCTCATCATCTACGGTCCCAATTTGCACCATTGGTCCAAAGCGGCCCAATCGTACGGACACCTGTCTGCCAGATTTTGGGTCAGTTCCCAAAACACGTTCTCCGCTGGCACGTTCAGCGTTTTCCTCAACCTCAAGTACATTGGGATGAAAATCTTTATAGAAATTTTTCATCATTTCCTGCCAATCCTCGTCACCGGATGCTATCTCATCAAAATCTTCTTCCACTTGCGCCGTGAAGTTGTAGTCCAAAATTTGGGTAAAGTGTGTCACCAAAAAGTCGTTTACGATCATCCCTATATCGGTAGGTACGATCTTTCCCTTTTCGGAACCGACCATTTCGCTGAGTTGACTGTCGGACACTTTTCCATCTTCCAATACCAACTGTACATAGTTACGTTCTGAGCCTTCTACGGTGCCTTTTTCCACATAGCCCCTGTTTTGAATGGTAGATATGGTAGGTGCGTAGGTAGATGGTCTACCGATGCCCAACTCCTCCAATTTCTTTACCAAAGAAGCTTCCGAATAACGGTAAGGGGGCCTTGAAAATCTTTCGGTTGCCGAAATAAACACATTTTGAAGCGGTTCCCCTACTTTCATGGCCGGAAGCATTCCATCTTGCTCCTCCCCATCTTCATCATCGGTACCTTCCAGATATACTTTAAGGAAACCATCGAACTTTACAACCTCTCCATTCGCGGAGAATTCTTCGCTGTGTGTGCTCGCTTTTATTCTGACATTGGTACGTTCCAACTGCGCATCGCTCATTTGGGATGCCAGGGTACGCTTCCATATCAATTCATATAATTTGGCCTGATCTCGCTCCAATTGGGGCGATTGCAATTTCATATCGGTAGGACGGATGGCCTCGTGCGCCTCTTGTGCTCCTTTGGATTTTCCTGTAAAGTTTCTGGTTTGACTGTATTTTTCGCCATAATTATCCAGAATGGCCTCTTTTGCGGCGGCCAATGCTTCGTTGGATAGGTTGACGCTATCCGTTCTCATATAGGTGATGAGACCTGCTTCATATAAGCGCTGCGCCACCTGCATGGTTCGGCTTACCGAAAAGTACAGCTTTCTGGAAGCTTCCTGTTGCAAGGTAGATGTGGTAAACGGTGCTGCCGGAGATTTTTTTGCCGGCTTTTGGGCCAAATCGGAAACTGAAAAGTCCGCCCCGATATTTTCCTTTAAAAATGATTCTGCCGCTTGCTTCGTCGGAAACGTAGTGCTCAGCTTTGCTGCAAATGCATTTCCTTCGTCTGTCTTAAATTCAGCTTTGATACGAAAAGAAGCCTCGGGGGTAAAGCCTTCGATTTCCCTTTCCCGCTCAACGATCAAACGTACCGCTACGGATTGCACACGCCCTGCCGAGAGCCCCGGTTTTATTTTCTTCCAAAGAACGGGTGATAGCTCATAACCCACCAATCGGTCCAAAACCCTACGGGCCTGTTGTGCATTTACCAAGTTGTAATTAATGTCCCTTGGGTTTTCTATCGCCTTTTGAATGGCCGATTTGGTAATGGAGTTGAATACGATTCGTTTGGTCTTTTCCTTGTCCAGTCCCAATTCCTCTGCCAAGTGCCATGAAATTGCCTCCCCTTCTCGGTCTTCATCACTGGCAAGCCATATGGTTTCCGCTTTTTTGGCCAAGTCCTTGAGTTTTTTCACCAAGGCTTTTTTCTCCTTATCAACAGTATATTTCGGCTTAAAATCGTTCTCAACATCTACGCCAAGCTCCTTTGAGGGAAGATCGGCAATATGCCCAAAACTGGACTCGACTTGAAATTCTTTTCCTAGAAATCGTTCAATGGTCTTTGCTTTGGCGGGGGACTCTACAATAACTAAATTCTTTGGCATGCACTTGGTTTTGTCCCAACAAAAGTATATCAATTTTTCGATTTTGCGGTTTTGCCCTTTACCAATAAAAAAATATCCCACTAAAAGTGGGATGGGAAGCGTTGATTTTTTTATCTAGTTGAGCCCTATCTGACTTATTAACTTGATACCTCCGTCCAGGTATTCATATTGATACAATATTTCATCACCGACCATGATCAGATGGTTTTCCATTGGAATGACATCATAGGTGACAATATCTTCAAAATGGTTCAATTCGGTTAAATCATTAATATCGGTCTTATCGTACACCTTAAGACCTGAATCCCCGTCGCAGATAAATATTTTTTCATCCTTGATTCCCAGACCATACGGCCCTTCCATGGGATAGGTTATGGCCAGTTCAGGATTTTCTATATTGGAAATATCCACGATATATAATCCGCTCTCGGTAGCGCCGCACATATTTCCGCCCCTTAAAGTCACGTAAGCATAATCCCCATCCACCACAACAGGATCGCAGGCCGTGCCATGTTGAAACTCCGACACAAAGGCTGGTGCGGCAGGAGATGAAATATCATAGATGTACATTCCCCTCATGCTTCCCAAGAACAGATAATTGTCCCTGTTAAATATGGTCTCTATATCAAAACCAGCGTGCACATCGTCCATAACCTGTGGATTGTCCAAATCCGAAATATTGAAGATATTAATGTTGTGACTATCGACAGCGTATAAATAATCTTCCACAATTTTGAACCTTGCCAACGACCCACCCTGACCTATTTGCGCATTGGCATCGTTGGCCGCTTCGGCGAAGGCAATTCCGAAATTCCCGAAACGGGATCGATACTGTTCGGATGTCAAGCGTTCGGAAACCATTTCCCATCCAATTACAATTTCTTCGGAATCATAACCATAATCACTATAATCGACCAAATCTGCCTCAAATGGAGCTGCCACATAGCTTTGCAGCACATTTTCCAACCGATTTGCTATTGTGATGTTATCAAGATCGGAAATATCCAAAATCACCAAATCCATTAGACTGTCGGCATAAAGAAAATCGTTCTTCACCGAAATATCCACATTTCCAGGGATCTCAATAAAGGCCACCTTAACGGGTTGGTTCGGATTACTGTTGTCTATTACATGTACTCCTTTATATTTATCATTGACCAAGATATAATCCCCATACGTGTAGACCTTGCCTGATTCGTCCATGGGGCGGGGGGCGATAATATCTACACTATTGGCAAACTCTGCCCTATTCATCGTCAAAGGACGGGCCACCAAATATTCTTCATATCTCCCATTGGAATCATCATCGGAGCAAGAGGTGGCCAATACTAAATTGAGACATAAAAATAAAAGGACCTTGGTTCTCATAGCGGTTTGTTCTTTAATTACTTAGATGCAAACCAAAGGATTTAGTTGCGCCATTTAACACAATAAAATTATGCGTCCATTGAAATGCCAATGGTATCTTTATGAATAAAATAAATCGGTATCTTACTGAACATTGCAGTAAACAATACTCCCACCAAACAAAGAATCGCCCCCAGTTGACCAACGAACCCTGAAACAAGTATCAAAAGGAATATCATCAACCAGTTTTTGTTGCCAAGGGCAAAACTTGCCTTCACCACTTCCAAAGCGGTGAGTTCCCTGTCAAAAGCAAAAAATGCAGGAAACAGGGACATGGGCACCATCAGGTAAATAATTCCCAAGCCGCAAGCCAACACGCCCAAAAAGGACAGACCCACCATAATCAAGGAAATGATCAATGCCTTGGCCAAATATTCCTTTTTAAAATAGTAGAAATAGTCATCCTTACCGGATTCGTTCAAATCATATTTTCTGCAGATTCTCAGAAAAGCGGCGTTCAGACAGATACCTATTGTCATTACACCAATCATAAACAAGGGCATGATCAAAGTCATCAATCCTGCAAATACCGGCGGCATTTCTTGCTGTTCAAATATGTCAGGGTCACTTATGCCCACCGCTATCATCGGCAAATAGATCAATAAATAGAACGGAAGAATCCCAGCAAATGTCAATACAAGGGTAATAAAGCCTTGCAGCCATACTTTTTTGAAAAGTTCAATGGAGTTGTTGAACACGGACCCGAATTCTACCGGGACACTTTGTTGTATTCTATTGGAAAGACTGGTGAAATTCATTGTACTGTTTAAATTGTTTTTTAAAGTGAAAGGTAATATTAACAAGGGATATCGCAATATATTATTAAAAAATACTGCCATATTGTCACTAAAATGTAATAAGCACTATCTTTGCACCCCATTGAAACATTTATGATAGAGGAAAAAAGCGTGGAAAAGATAATAGATGAAAGCCAACAGGGAAGTAGCCTGTCACTGGAAAACAACGAAAAGAACGGTCGAAAGCTCTACATTGAGAGCTACGGTTGCCAGATGAACTTTTCGGACAGTGAAATTGTTGCATCCATTTTGGCAAAGGAAGGTTTCAATACCACCCAAGACCTGAACGACGCAGATTTGGTTCTGGTAAATACCTGTTCCATCCGAGAAAAGGCCGAACAGACCGTACGCAAGCGCTTGGAAAAATTCAACGCCGTAAAAAGAACAAGGCCCAACATGAAAGTGGGTGTTTTGGGATGTATGGCCGAACGTTTGAAGAGCAAGTTCCTGGAAGAAGAAAAAATAGTGGACATGGTGGTAGGACCGGACGCATACAAGGACCTTCCCAATCTGATACAAGAAATAGACGAGGGCAGGAATGCCGTGAACGTTATCCTCTCCAAAGATGAGACCTACGGTGATGTGGCGCCGGTCCGATTAAATACCAACGGAGTCTCTGCTTTTGTTTCCATTACCCGTGGATGTGATAACATGTGTACCTTCTGCGTGGTTCCGTTTACCCGGGGAAGGGAACGAAGCCGCGACCCACAATCCATTTTGGAAGAAGTAAACGACCTATGGGACAGAGGTTTCAAAGAAATCACCTTGTTGGGCCAGAATGTGGACAGCTACCTTTGGTACGGTGGCGGATTGAAAAAGGATTTCGACAAGGCAACGGACATGCAAAAGGCCACTTCCGTAAACTTTGCCGGACTTTTGGAACTGGTAGCACAGGCACAGCCCAAGATGCGCATCCGTTTTTCGACATCCAACCCTCAGGATATGACCTTGGACGTAATCCAGGCCATGGCCAAATACAGAAACATTTGCAAGTACATTCACCTGCCCGTCCAAAGCGGAAGCAACCGCATTTTAAAGGCAATGAACCGTTTGCACACTCGTGAGGAATATTTTGAGTTGATCGACAACATCAAAAAGCTGATTCCAGATTGTGCCATAAGTCAGGATATGATAACCGGATTCCCTACAGAAACCGAGAAAGACCATCAGGACACCCTAAGTTTGATGGAATATGTGAAATATGATTTTGGGTTCATGTTTGCCTATTCCGAACGTCCCGGAACGCTTGCAGAGCGAAAAATGGATGACGACATTCCTGAAGAAACCAAAAAAAGGAGATTAACGGAAATCATCGACCTTCAGCAAAAGCATAGCCATTATCGCACACAGGAGCATTTGGGAAAAACCGAAGAAATCTTGATCGAAGGGACATCCAAAAAATCGGACGCTCATTGGATGGGACGAAATTCACAGAATACCGTAGCAGTTTTCCCAAAAGAACACTACAAAATAGGTGATTTTGTCAACGTAAAAATCAACGAATGTACCTCGGCCACCCTTATCGGAGAAGCAGTAGGATATTCAGAAAACAATTAATAATCTTTTGTCATTCTTCATGATGCCGGGCATAGAGCGAGCTCATGAAAAATCAAAAAAATAGCGTTCCAGCGTTTGCAGGAACAATACCATATGGAAAACGTACAATCCATAAAACAACGGTTCGAGCTTATCGGGAACGATGTAAAACTCAACCGGGCAATAGAAAAAGCAATACAGGTCGCCCCTACGGACATCTCTGTTCTGGTAACGGGTGAAAGTGGTGTGGGGAAGGAATCCATTCCCAAAATTATCCACTCGCTGTCCCACCGAAAGCATGCCAAATATATTGCGGTAAACTGTGGTGCGATTCCCGAGGGAACCATCGACAGTGAATTGTTCGGGCACGAAAAAGGGGCCTTTACCGGAGCCACACAAACCCGTAGTGGTTATTTTGAGGTAGCCGATGGAGGTACTATTTTCTTGGACGAGGTGGGTGAACTTCCATTGACCACCCAGGTGCGTTTGCTCCGTGTTTTGGAAAATGGCGAATTTCTGAAAGTTGGTTCATCACAGGTTCAAAAAACCAATGTTCGGATCGTGGCCGCTACAAACGTGAACATGTTCGAGGCCATAGAGAAGGAAAAATTCAGGGAAGACCTTTATTATAGATTGAGCACGGTCGAAATCAATTTACCGCCGCTTCGCGATAGAAGGGAGGATATCCATCTGCTTTTCAGGAAATTTGCTTCCGACTTTGGCCAGAAATACAAAATGCCGACCATTCGTTTGGAAGACGATGCGGTGAACCTGCTCTTAAAATACCGTTGGCCCGGAAATATCCGTCAATTAAGGAACATTGCAGAACAGGTTTCCGTATTGGAAGAAAACAGGAATATCTCCGCTTCAACCTTGAAGAGTTATCTTCCCAACTCCACCGGTTCCAATTTACCGGCCGTTGTGGGCCAGGCCAAAAAGGAAGGTGATTTTAGCAACGAACGGGAAATATTGTACAAAGTGCTCTTTGATATGAAGGGCGACCTGAACGACCTTAAAAAATTGACTTTGGAATTACTAAAGGACAACGATTCCAATAAAGTGCAACGGGAAAACGAAGGATTGATCCGTAAAATCTATGGCAATCAAGAGCCTGAAGAAGAAATAGAGCATGAGGAAACACCTGCCGAATTGCTCCATTTGCCGGAACCAGTCTTGGAACCACCAGCTCCTACCCCGTCGCAATTGCCCCCGGAAGATAGATATCATTTTGCTGAGGAAATCGAAGAAGAAGAAACCCTATCTTTACAGGAAAAGGAAATCGAATTGATCAAAAAATCATTGGAGCGCAATAAAGGAAAAAGAAAAGCTGCAGCTGCAGAGCTCGGCATTTCGGAAAGGACGCTCTACAGAAAAATAAAGCAGTACGACCTTTAATTTACACCCAATACAGTTACAAGTCAGAGATGAAAAAAAATGGAATTAAAATCGGATTGCTAGGATTGGTTTTCTTCTTGCAAAGTTGTGGTGCCTATAACTTTTCCGGTGCCGATATTGGTACCGCGCAGAGTTTTCAGGTCAATTTTTTCCAAAACTATGCAGACCAGACACCGGGTTCGGTAATCGTGCCTGGATTGGGCAGGGATTTTACCTTGGCGCTTCAGGATATGATCAACAACCTTACAAGCCTTTCCCTTACCGGAAGCAATGGCGATTTGATCTATGAAGGCGAAATTGTGGAGTACAAGGTAGTGCCCATGACGGCCACTGCCGACCAGCGAACCTCACAAAACCGATTGACCATGAGCGTAAATGTCCGGTTCTACAACACCACTAAAGAAGATGCTGATTTTGAAAGAAGGTTTTCCTTCTTTTACGATTTTGATGCCGCAGCTCCCCTACCGTCCGTGCAGGCCGCTGCGCACGAGGAAATTTTTGAACGACTCACCCAGGACATTTTTAATGCCTCCCTGGGAAATTGGTAATACTATATGAATATTTCAGATTTTATACATATTCTTCAAAATTCAAATACCATCCTATCCCCCAAACAAACCCGGGAACTGGAAGATATTATTGAAGAGTATCCCTATTTTCAGGCTGCACGGGCATTACATTTGAAGGGACTCAAAAATCTGGACAGCTATAAATACAACAATTCCTTAAAGGTAACTGCGGCACACACCACAGATAGGGATGTGCTTTTTGACTATATTACCTCCAAAGAATTCGTTCAAAACAATATTGCGGATGCCATTGCCGGTAGAGGATCCAAACTTGAGGATCAAGAAGCTGTGTCCGAAGAAATCCAGCCCAATCCAAATACGGCAAGTATGCTTTCAGAATCCAGCGAACCTGCCCTGCCCCAGAATTTGAACGATGCTGAGCAGATCCTGGACCCCAAGCTTTTTGAATCCCGAACGCCCCTACCGAAGATCGAAAAAGTAGAGGAAATCAAAAAAGGGCCCGATACCGATTTGAATTTGGGCAAACCCATTCCATTTACCAAAAAGGAGAAACATTCCTTTACCGAATGGCTTCAACTAACATCCACCCACGACGAACCCGTTGTGAAACAAGATGCCATTGATGGGGATCGGGACAAAGATGTGCCGGACCAATTGGAGCGCAAGAAAAAATTTGATCTCTTGGATAAGTTCATTGAGAACAACCCTAAAATAGTTCCAAAAGAATCCAACCCAAAAGTGAACATAAAAGAGTCTACCAAAATTGACCAAAACGAGTTAATGACCGAGACTTTGGCAAAGGTTTATTTAGAGCAAAAAAAGTATAAAAAAGCCATTCAAGCTTTTAAAATATTGAGTTTGAAATATCCAGAAAAAAGTGGTTTCTTTGCAGACCAAATTCAGGCAGTGAAAAAGCTGCAGAAAGAAAAAGATAAGAAATGAGCACGTTTTCAATTTTTTTGGTACTGATAATTATCGTGTGCCTTTTGTTGGTCTTGGTCATTATGGTCCAAAACCCCAAAGGAGGTGGATTGTCCTCGTCCTTTGGAGGAAGTGGCAACCAAGTTGTTGGCGGTGTTAAGAAGACCGGGGACTTTTTGGACAAGAGTACTTGGACACTTGCCACCTTGTTGATTGTTTTGATTTTGCTTTCCAATGTTTCCTTAAAAGGAAACTATAGCCAAGCAGATTCCAAATTACTACAGGGAGACGATACTGAAATACCAGAAACGGTTCCAGAGGAAGTACCTGAACAACTTCCACCGGCCAGCACTACAAGTCCAGTAGATACCATTGGATAATACGAAGTGACAAAGCATAGAAAAATGCCAGCTTAAATGACAAGCTGGCATTTTTGTTTTCCAGATTGTCAGTTTTTGTGCATTGGCACAATTTCTGTCTCTTATCTTCAAGAATTTTTAAAACAAACACCTAAAAATTAAAAATATGGCTAAAATCAATATCAAACCATTGGCAGACAGGGTTTTGATCGAGCCGCTACAGGCTGAGACAAAAACTGCCTCCGGTATCATCATCCCGGACAACGCAAAAGAAAAACCGCAAAAAGGAACTGTTGTGGCCGTTGGACCTGGAACCAAGGACGAAAAAGTGACCGTTAAGGTTGGTGACACCGTCCTTTATGGAAAATATGCCGGTACCGAGCTCAAGTTCGATGGCACCGACTATTTGATGATGCGCGAAAGCGATATTTTGGCAATTGTATAACTAAAAAATCAACTAAATAGAAATGGCAAAAGATATTAAGTTTGACATAGATGCACGTGACGGACTGAAAAGAGGCGTTGACAAATTGGCCGAGGCCGTAAAAGTGACCTTGGGACCAAAAGGTAGAAACGTTATCATCAGCAAATCCTTTGGGGCACCACAAGTAACCAAAGATGGTGTATCTGTAGCAAAAGAAATCGAATTGGAAGACGCCCTTGAAAATATGGGTGCGCAAATGGTGAAGGAAGTTGCTTCCAAAACCAATGACCAGGCCGGTGATGGTACCACTACGGCTACCGTTTTGGCTCAGGCCATCGTAAAAGAAGGTCTTAAAAACGTTGCTGCCGGAGCAAATCCAATGGATCTTAAACGCGGTATCGACAAAGCTGTTGAAGCTTTGGTGGCCGATTTGGAAAAACAGACCAAAAAGGTTGGCAACGATTCCGACAAGATCAAGCAGGTAGCTTCCATCTCCGCAAACAACGATGAAGCTATCGGTGACCTTATCGCCACTGCTTTCACCAAAGTAGGAAAAGAGGGTGTTATCACTGTTGAGGAAGCAAAAGGTACCGACACATACGTTGACGTAGTGGAAGGTATGCAGTTCGACAGAGGATACCTTTCTCCTTACTTTGTTACCGACACAGATAAAATGATTGCCGATCTGGAGAATCCTTACATTCTTCTTTTCGACAAGAAAATCTCCAATCTACAGGAAATCCTTCCTATCCTTGAGCCAGTCGCTCAATCAGGAAGACCACTTTTGATCATTGCTGAAGACGTAGAGGGCCAAGCCCTTGCCACTTTGGTAGTGAACAAATTGAGAGGTGGACTTAAGATTGCCGCTGTTAAAGCTCCAGGTTTTGGTGACAGAAGAAAAGCTATGTTGGAAGACATCGCTATCTTGACAGGTGGTACCGTAATCTCTGAAGAAAGAGGGTTCTCTTTGGAAAATGCCTCTTTGGACATGTTGGGTACTGCTGAGACCGTAACCATCGATAAGGACAATACAACCATCGTGAACGGTAGCGGAAACGCCTCTGACATAAAAGCGAGAGTAAGCCAGATCAAAGCTCAAATCGAGACCACTACATCTGATTACGATAAAGAAAAACTTCAAGAGCGTTTGGCCAAATTGGCCGGTGGTGTTGCCGTGCTTTATGTAGGTGCCGCTTCCGAAGTTGAAATGAAAGAGAAGAAAGACCGTGTGGACGATGCCTTGCACGCAACCCGTGCCGCTGTAGAAGAAGGCATTGTTGCCGGTGGGGGCGTTGCCTTGGTAAGGGCCAAAAAAGTCCTTGAAAAATTGGCTACCGATTCTTTGGATGAAACCACAGGTGTACAAATCGTGGCCAAGGCCATCGAAGCTCCTTTGCGTACTATCGTAGAGAACGCCGGTGGTGAAGGTTCCGTGGTTATCTCCAAAGTATTGGAAGGTAAAAAAGACTTTGGTTACGATGCCAAGTCCGACCAATATGTCGATATGCTTAAAGCAGGAATCATCGATCCCAAGAAAGTGACCCGTATAGCCTTGGAGAACGCTGCTTCTGTTTCAGGAATGATCTTGACTACGGAGTGTGCATTGACCGACATCAAGGAAGACGCTCCTGCAATGCCCCCAATGGGAGGTGGCGGAGGAATGCCAGGCATGATGTAATAGCATCCCGTCAAATAAAATAGGAACGCCCCGATTTGCATCGGGGCGTTTTCTTTTCTCTTAAGTTGTACGGTTCTGCGTGAGAACCAAAACCACAAGTTACTTCTTCTTACCAGTAGCTTGGGCAGTCTTCTTGGCAACAGGCTTTACAGCTTTAGCCGGAGATGACTTTCCGTTTGACTTTGCTTGTTTCATCAGTCAATAAATTAAAAACTGAAGTAAATGTATTTCAGATTTGAATCCGTAGATTTTATTTGGCTAAAAATTAACTAAAATAAAAATCAGTCAATTCTACCCACCACGCTTCCGCAGGTGAGCATAGCATCGCCATAATACGGATTTCGGATTTCCTCTTCCAAACTCAGCCAATTGGCACCCGTATCATTATTGGCCATGGGGCAGTGTTGCACATAGAGTTTCACCTCCAGACCTTGCATTTGTTGACCAATTTGAATCATGTTTTGGGAGAGCAACACAAATGTTTCACGTTGACCTTCCAAGTTACTTTTTGAACCCATATCGTTTAGTTGGTTCTCCAATTGTTCGATATGGCTTTTGCCCATGTCATCCATTTGCATCCCATTGATTTGAGAAGCCATTCCAGCACCCTTCCGTGCCAATTTCTGTGCTTGGCCCCGATCTGAAGCGACCAGGGCATCCTTTAAGTCCAAATAGACCTTTAAAAGTTCACCGAACTTTGTTTCCGCCTCTTGGGAAAAATCCATCTGCATAGTTCCTCCCATTTTAGAATGTCCTTCGTGGCCCATTTGCATGGTTTCCCCTCCTTGGTTCATCATGGATTTTTTACCCTGTAATTGAGCAGCAGCATCTACTGTGAAAGTCCCTTTGGCCACGACCATTTCTCCCGGCCGCAATCCTGAAATGACAGCGTAACTTCCATTCATTAAATTTCCGAGCTCCACTTCACGCATTTCAAAGGTTGAATTGTTCGGGTTGGGTTGCACGTACACCAAGGAGCGCTTACCCGTCCATAAAACAGCACTTTCAGGAATGGTCAACACCTCACCATCTGTCTTGTTTGTCACCTCGACCTTCGCTTGCACGAACATGCCAGGTTTGAGCATTCCTTGTTTGTTGTCGAGCTCTGCACGTACCTCCAATGTTCTGGTTTGCTTGTTCATCAAGGGAGCAACAAAGGAAATTTTGGCACCAAAGGTTTCATTTGGATAGGAGTTTGTGGTCACATTCAATGTTTGACCTTCCTTAATTAGGCTCAACTGGTTTTCATAGGCATCAAAAATGGCCCAAACGGAACTTAAATTGGCCACTTTCACCAAAGGGGAACCTGTTTTGATGTAATCGCCTTCCTCCACCATGATCTCGGAAACCGTTCCGCCCACATTGGAATACACTGGAAAGTTTTCCTGTACCAGTCCAGAGCTTTCAATTTGATTTATTTGAGCATCCGACAACTTCCAAAGCTTTAATTTGTTCCGAACGGCTTTGTACAATTGTGGTTGGGACTCTTTTACATTGGCCGCCGTTAGTAATTCCTGCTGCGCCGCAACCAATGCCGGGGCATAAATGGTGGCCAACCTTTGACCTTTTCGTACTTCTTCCCCTTGAAAATTGACACTGATACTTTCTATTCTACCATCAAAGTACGCTGACTGAACTGCATCCGATTGTTGGTTGACCGCGACTTTACCGGAAATCTTAATACTTTCTTCACCATCGACCCCAGCTCCGACCATTACGGTTTCCACACCTGCCAATACCATGGCATTTTCCGTCATTTTAATTTGGTTAGCGGCCAATCCCTCGCCTCCATTATCAGCAGGGATCAAATCCATGCCACAAATAGGACAAGAGCCCGGTTCTGGCCGCATGATCTGCGGGTGCATGGAACAGGTCCACATTTCGCCCGAAGCGATTTCCGTGCCGTGGTCATGTTCATCCGAAGTGGTTGTTTGTGCATTACCGCCAAATATGAGGTATCCGATCAATAGGCCGGCCACGACGGCAATTCCGATATAAATGATGTTTTCCTTTTTCATACTTTATTTTTTTCGTTTAACGACTTTCCTCATTGTTGGTGAGGAGGTAAACCAAAGTAAAAATCCGCTCAACACGGTAATCAATCCCAAAAGGGAGAAAGCTCGAAGTACGGTGGTATTGAAATCGTCCCGACCTTCGTAATCCATGGTGTGGGTCATCCAAAGAAAATCGAACCACCTCCAATCCCGGTGCCTAACTGTCTGGAACGATCCATCGGCAACTGAAACGTAAGCCTTGATATTTTCCGGGGAATCATAACTGATGACATAAGCAGGCAACTTTTTTTCGCGGTACTCGTGATGCCTATCGGTCTCATTAAGTATCTCAACTTCCTTTATCTTTAATTCAGATGACATTTCACGCTCGGCAACAGCGAGAGCTTCTTCTTTCGAAATCCCTTCTTTAGGATTGCCTGTTTTGGCATCCACCAAAAACTTATTATTGATCCAATAATAGGGTTTCCCTGCGATTTCCTTTAAACTCAACGAACGGATTTTAGCGGGGTTGCTGATTTGGGAAAACCCGATAAGACCATCAAATGCAGCGGGTTGATAATCCATGTTTCTAAAGTGGTCTCCGTGGATCTCGTCAATATCCGTCCAGCTAAAATATAATCCGCTGGCCGTCCACATAATGAATTGAATGCCCAAAAATATACCCAAGTACCTGTGGGCCTTTCTAATCTTGACCGCTGTAGTCCGTTTTACCATTTTTGTCTTAGTCGATTGATTTAGTTCGTAACCTTAATGCATTGGCGATAACGGACACCGAGCTAAAGCTCATGGCCAAGGCGGCGATCATCGGTGAGAGCAAGACCCCAAAGAAGGGATAGAGCACACCCGCTGCGACTGGCACGCCGATGGTGTTATAGATCAACGCAAAGAACAAGTTCTGTTTTATATTTTTCATGACCGCCTCACTTAGGTTCCGTGCCTTTACAATACCATGAAGGTCGCCTTTTACCAAAGTGATCATGGCACTCTCTATGGCAACATCGGTACCGGTACCCATTGCAATACCCAAGTCACTTTTGGCCAATGCCGGAGCATCGTTGATACCATCACCCGCCATGGCAACCACTTTTCCTTCACTCTGCAAGCGCTCCACTTCTTTCATTTTATCCTCGGGCAAAGTCTCGGCCTTAAAGTCATCTAAATGCAGTTCGCCGGCAACTGCTTTTGCCGTAGTTGCGTTGTCGCCCGTAAGCATGATTACCGAAATTCCCTTATCCTGAATCGCTTTGATGGCTTTACTGCTTGTCTCCTTGATTTTATCACCAATGGACACAAATGCATGACACTCTCCATCAATGGCCAGATAGGATACTGTTTTTCCCCTTTCTTGTGCCTTTTTGACCCTATGCCTGATCTGATCAGAAATCTCCACATTGGTTTTTTCCATCAGTTTAATGTTTCCCAAATGAATTTCCGAGTCTTTGACCTTACCTTCAACACCCATTCCTGTGACAGCATTAAAGGATTCTGTCTTCAGGATTTTGATGTTCTTTTCCTTACCATATTTCACCGTCGCTTGGGCCAAAGGATGCTCACTATTGGCATTTACAGAAATCAGGTATTGCAGCAAATCCTCTTCGGAGTAGGCCTCTGTAAATGTTTCCAATTTGTCAAAAGTGGGTTTTCCTTCAGTGATGGTCCCGGTTTTATCAATGATCAAGGTGTCAACATCGGCCATTTTTTCCAGAGCTTCTGCATTTTTGATAAGCACTCCATTTTGGGCTCCTTTTCCCACTCCAACCATTACGGACATTGGCGTGGCAAGTCCCAATGCACATGGACAAGCAATGATCAAAACTGCAATGGCATTGATCAAGGCATACACATAAGCGGGTTGTGGCCCCCAAATGGCCCACACCCCAAAGGTCAGCATAGAAATAATAACAACCGTTGGCACAAAGTAAGCGGATACTTTATCGGCCAAATTTTGAATAGGTGCGCGACTTCGACTGGCTTCGTTGACCATGTTGATGATTTGGGAGAGCAGGGTATCACTGCCCACCTTCTCGGCTCTCATCAAAAAGGATCGGTTTCCGTTAATGGTACCGCTGCTCACTTTATCCTCAACCCCTTTTTCGACAGGGATAGGTTCCCCTGTGATCATGGACTCATCCACAGAGGTCTCACCTTCGGTAATAATTCCATCCACAGGAATTTTATCTCCTGGTTTTACCCGTAAGATATCTCCAAGTTCAATGTCATCGATACTTACCTCTACTTCTTCCCCATCAACAACTTGAACAGCTTTGTTCGGTGCCAATTTCAATAGTTCCTTTACCGCATTGTTGGTTTTGCTATGTGCCCTTGCCTCCAACAATTGACCTAAAAGCACCAAAGTGAGGATTACGGTTGCCGCTTCAAAATAAACATGAACGGCCCCTGTTCCACCCTTAAACTGATCAGGAAAAAAACTAGGGAACAATAACCCAAATACACTAAATACAAATGCTACCCCTGCGCCAATTCCGATCAAGGTGAACATGTTCAAGTTCCATGTTTTGGTACTTCGGTAAGCGCGTTGAAAGAACATCCATGTGGCATAAAGGACCACGGGGAGTGAAAGTACAAACTGAACCCAATTCCAGTATTGTGGCACCATTAATTCATAAAGCGGATTATTGGGAATCATATCGCTCATGGCAATCAAAAAGATGGGCAATGTAAATGATAATGCCACCCAAAACTTTGCAAGCAATTTTTTATAGGCTCTTTCCTCCGCACTGGCTTCGGGCTCCTTGGGCACGAGGTCCATTCCACATTTTGGACAGGAACCTGGACCATCCTCCACCACTTCGGGATGCATGGGGCAAGTCCATTGTTGTGTGGAACTGGATGATGTATTGTGCTCCTCTACCAAATCCATTCCACAAACGGGACAATCACCAGGTTTGTCGTAGGTTTTATCGTCCTCGCAATGCATGGGACAATAAAATGTACCGCTGCCATTTAAACTCGGCTTCTTCTTTTTCTCCTTAGGTTTATGATCAGCGTTCGTATGAATACTATACCCTCCTCCATCATTTTGTAAAGCTTCTTGGAACCTTTCGATCGGAATATGCTCCTCCATCTCGATCACAGCTTCGGCCTTTTCCAAATTGACCTCAACTGCGTTGACCCCATCAACTTTGGATAGGGTTTGCTCCACATGGTTTCTACAACCATTGCAGCTCATTCCATGTATGTGATAGGTATGTTTCATCTTGTTTGTTTTTTATTCAAAACTAGCTGAACACCAGTTGGATGCTTTTTACAATTATGGGTCTTTTTTATACAATTTGATCTAAAGGCTTCCTATTCCAATCTTTTAATTTCTTATAATCGCTCATGGACAGACCTGTTATGGATTTGAACTGCTTGGCCAAATGACTACTGCTCTTATAATTTAGGTCGTATGCGATTTCTGAAAATGTTTTGGCACCCATTTGAATCTCTTCCTTTACCCGCTCTATTTTTAAAAGGATAAAGTATTTTTCAATGGTCAACCCTTCTTTTATGCTGAACATTTTGCTCAACACAGAATACTCCTTGTTTATTTTTTCGGAAAGGTACTTTGAGAGATTCTGATGACTATCGTTTTGCAGGGCATTGATCAAATGTTTTTTTATTTCAGCGATGTAACTGTTGCTTAGATCATCTATCAATTCAAAACCATTTTTTGTCAGAATCTCCCCAATACGTTCCATTTGTCTCTGGGCATTTTCAGCAAACTGAATTTCCCCCAGCTCCATCTGCACCACTTCAATGCCAGCCTTCCCAAATTCTTGATTTAGGACTGCCTTACATCTGTCGCAAACCATATTTTTTACTTTAATGCGCATCTTCGGGACAAATGAATTTTTGATCAGTGTTGGTCGTGGCCTTCCATTTGAAAATCCTCGTTCAATACATAGGTCATACCGCAAACGGGGCATTTACCCTCTTCGCCGCTACCACTACCTTCGCAGTGCATTGGGCACACATATTTGGAGGTGTACTCCTTGCCTTGCTTATCGGCAGTTTCCATAGTGTCCATCCCATGTCCCTCATGATCCATAGTGGCCTCTGTAGAAGTTTCTTTTACCTCCTCTGTTTTGCCCTTGCAGGATACGGCAAGCACCAATACTGAAGCGAATGCGATTCCGATAATTGTTCTAATGTTTGTTCTCATTTTTGATAAAATTAATTTACTTGTTTATTAAATAATTGATGATAGCGGATTGCAGGTAATACAACTGCACTGATTGTATTTGATTGGTTTGAAATTTTAACTGTAACTCTTGAATATCCAACACATCGTTAAAGTTGATCGTTCCCGTTTCGTAATTCTTGATCAGGATTTCTTCGGCATCCTTGGCCTGTTTTAAGTTCTTTTCTTGTGTTTGATGGGCTATTCGAGCCTGGTTCCGCTGCGAAATGGCGTTGGCATAGGCGTTTTCCAAAACGTTCAAGCGCTCCTCTTTTTGGAGTTCAATTTCCTTTTGACGAAGTTCGTTCTGCTTGGTGGTCGATTTAAACTTGTTGTTGAAAATCGGCACTGAAAAAGTGACCATTGGCATTACAATATCCTTCCCGTTATCGCTAAAAGCCATATCATCACGTTGCGAGACAGGAATGTAATCGAGACCAACCCCAAAGCTTGGGGCATTTTCTTTTTGATTGAGCAATTCGGATTGCGTGACTGATTCATACAATTGATCGTATTTCAATAATTCCGGGTTTAGGCTCAAATCCTCTTTGTTGAGTATAGGATCATTTTCTGGAATATTCATTTTATCCACCACATCAACGGCAATACTTTCGTCACGGTTCAACAGATTATTGAACACCGCCTGCTCTGCGGTGTAAGATTGCCCCAACACATCTTTCTGCTGCTGTAATTCGTTTTGGCGAATTTGAAGTTTCAGTACATCCACAGCAGATGCCTTTCCCACTTCAACAGAGGTCAAGGCCAAAGTTTCATAGGTCTTTAGTAATTGAATATTTTCCTGAAGTATCTTTTGTTTGGCCTGGATTCCAAATAATCTGTAGTACGATTGTGCTAGGGAAAGGGCCAATTTTCGTTTGGCGATTACAATTTCCGCATATTCGGTCTCCGCCATGGAACTTGCATAATTTTCACGGGTCGTGATAGTTCCGAACCAAGGCAACATCTGCGACACCGAAAACTTCGCCCGTTGCGCCCCTGTTCTGGTTTCTGGTTCGCTCACAAAATACCCGGCACCCAAAGTGGTGTTGGGCAAGGTATTTACCTCGTTGACCTTTTCCTTGGCAATGTTGTAGCGTAGTTCCAAGGCCTGGATCATGGGGCTGTTCTGCTGGGCCTCTTGAAGATAGCTTTCCAATGACTGGGCCTTTAGCCCGATTGCTACAAAAGCAAAAACTATATAAACGACTATTTTTCTCATCGATTTTGCATCTTAAGTTGCATTTCACTTTTCCAACTGAACAATACAGGCACTACAAATAAAGTAATCAAGGCAATCAACATGCCCCCAAAACTTGGAATGGCCATAGGTATCATTATGTCACTTCCTCTTCCTGTACTGGTCAAAACAGGCAATAGTGCCAAAATAGTGGTCGCCGTGGTCATCAAACAAGGTCTGATACGTTTTTCACCTGCTTCCAATACCGAAGCACGGATTCCCTTCAAGCTTTCCGGTTTGTTCCTATCAAAAGTTTGGGTGAGGTAGGTGGCCATCACCACCCCATCATCCGTGGCAATACCAAAAAGGGCAATAAATCCGACCCACACGGCCACACTCAGGTTGATGGCATGCATTTGGAAAAGGTCGCGCAGGTTTTCACCCATAAAACTGAAGTTGAGGAACCAATCCTGACCATAGAACCAAATCATTAAAAATCCACCGGCAAATGCCACCATAATCCCTGAAAAGACCATCAAGGATGTGGCCACTGACCTAAACTGGAAGTACAGGATCAAAAAGATGATCAATAATGCCAACGGAACCACTATGGACAAGGTTTTCTTGGCTCGCAACTGATTTTCATACGAGCCTGTAAATTGATAGCCAATGCCTTTGGGCACCACCAATTCACCACTTTCTATTTTTTCCAAAATCTTGGCCTGGGCATTTTCAACCACATCAACTTCAGCATAACCTTCTTGCTTATCAAACAGCACGTAGCCCACCAAAAAAGTATCCTCACTTTTAATGGCTTGGGGTCCTTGCTCGTATCGGATGGTCACCAATTCGCTCAACGGAACAGGGCTGCCCTTTTGTACGGGAACATAAATATTTCCTATATCGGTCGGGTTTTCCCGTAGCTCTCTTGGGTATCTTACGCGTACTGCGTAACGTTCCCTTCCTTCAACAGTTTGTGTCAGCGTCATCCCACCAAGTGCAACCTCCAAAATTTGCTGAACGTCTTCTATCACGAGACCGTAGCGAACGAGTTTTTCGCGGTCAATATCGATAAGCAGATAAGGCTTGCCCACAATTCTATCAGCAAAAACCGCTTCATCCTTAACTCCGGTAGCTTCTTTTAAAATAGGTTCCAGTTGAAGACCAAAGTTTTCAATTTCTTTCAAGTCCTGACCTTTTACCTTAATGCCCATGGGCGCACGCATCCCTGTTTGAAGCATCACCAATCGTGTTTCTATGGGCTGTAATTTGGGAGCCGAAGTGACCCCAGGCAATTTGGTAACTTTCACGATTTCATTCCAAATGTCATCTGGACCTTGAATCCCTGGTCTCCAGTTTCTAAAATATTCCCCATCATGGTCCGGAATCAATAAACCCCTATCAATTCGCAAGGGTTCGCTTACGTGGATGTCCTTATAGTTTCGTTCATTGGTTACCTCCAAATTTGGATTGGCAAGCACTTTTCCGTTACGCAATTCAAAATAACCGTCAGCATTGACCTTAAATCGCTGTGGACTTCCCGCTTCATTTTTTTGGTACTCCGATCGGTACTGAATAATATTCTCGTACATGGAGAGTGGAGCAGGGTCCAAAGCGGATTCTGTTCTTCCTGCTTTTCCGACCACTGTTTGGATTTCCGGAATGGTAGCCACGGCCATATCCAGCTGCCGCACCACTCTTTTGTTTTCTTCAACTCCAGAATGCGGCAATGAGGTTGGCATCAACAAAAACGAACCTTCATTTAATGAGGGCATAAACTCCTGACCTGTGTTCCGCATAATGAAGAATCCAAAAACAACGATGACCGCCGGAATGGACAGGAACAACAATTTGTTTTCCAAGGCCCACGTTAAGATTCGGCTGTAGTATTGTCTGAAGAGATAGAAAACACCGAGCAAGACACCACAAATCAATCCAACAAAGATGAGATTGACACCTATGCTACGATCAAAGCCCAAAGGCCTCCAATACGTGGCCAATAAGAAAACAATGATGGCAACGCAACTACCCACATTGAGCATTTCTGCTTTCTTCTCATCAACAATATTTCTCAATTTGAGGATTCCTATAGCACCAAAGGCAATCAGGGCCAAGCCCGGCCAATATCCGAAGGCGATGGCAACCGATCCCAAAACAATCAAAATGCCGTTCCAAATATATTTGAGCACTTGATTTGAACCTTTCTTTCTAAAAATGATAGCTGCAAAGGGTGGAATCAAAAACAAGGCTACGATAATGGATGCCGTCAAAGCCATGGTTTTGGTAAAGGCCAATGGCCTGAAAAGTTTTCCTTCGGCCCCTACCATCGTAAACACTGGAATAAAACTGATGATAGTCGTCAACACCGCTGTCAAAATAGCTCCTGAAACCTCGGAAGTTGCATTGTAAACCACTTCATTTATAGATAGCCCCCCCTTATTCCCATCCATGTGCCTGATGATATTTTCGGAAAGAATCACCCCGACATCGACCATGGTTCCAATAGCTATGGCAATACCTGACAATGCCACAATGTTGGCATCAACACCAAACATCTTCATCGAAATGAAAACCATCAAAACAGCAACAGGTAGCAATCCAGAGATCAAAACAGAAGCCCTTAGATTGAATACCATCACCACAATCACCAAAATGGTAATCAAAATTTCGAGGGTCAGAGCTTCATTAAGAGTACCAAGGGTTTCCTGGATGAGTTCCGTTCTATCATAAAAAGGAACAATGGTGAGTTGTGAAGTGGTACCATCTTTCAAAACTTTCGAGGGAAGGCCCGCACTCAATTCCTTGATTTTTTCCTTTACATTATTGATCACTTCCAATGGATTGGCCCCATAACGGGCAACCACCACACCACCGACCACTTCAGCACCCTCCTTATCCAAAATTCCTCGACGCACGGCGGGGCCCAAAGAAACACGGGCCACATCCTGAACACGGATAGAGGTATAATCCGTTGCCGTGACCACCGCGTTTTGGATATCGTCCAAAGATTTGATGTAAGCCTAGGCCACGCACCAAATATTCAGCTTTATTGATTTCCAACGTCTGCGCACCAATATCCCTATTGCTCTGTTTAACGGCCTTTACCACCTGATCCAACCCCACATTGTACTGCTTCATCAGTTCGGGGTCCACATCTACTTGATATTCCTGCACAAATCCTCCAATGGATGCCACTTCGGACACCCCAGATGCGGAAGAAAGCGCATATTTTACATAGTAATCCTGTACGCTACGGAGTTCCTGTAAGTCCCATCCTCCAGTAACTTTTCCCTCTTTGTCACGACCTTCCAGGGTGTACCAAAAAATCTGTCCCAAAGCTGTGGCATCCGGCCCCAAGGCAGGGTTTACCCCATCGGGCAATAAGTTGTTGGGAAGCGAATTGAGTTTCTCTAAAATGCGACTGCGGCTCCAGTAGAATTCCACGTCTTCCTCAAAAATTATGTAGATGCTCGAAAAACCGAACATGGATGAACTACGAACGGTCTTGACCCCTGGAATGCCCAATAAGGAGGTGGTCAACGGGTAGGTAATCTGATCTTCGATATCCTGAGGAGAACGTCCGGGCCATTTGGTAAAAACAATTTGTTGGTTTTCCCCGATATCGGGAATAGCGTCCACCGCAACGGGATTGTTTGGCAAAATGCCACCGGTATCCCAATTAAAGGGAGTGCTCACCATGCCCCATGCCATAAATAACAGCAGGAGCAACACGGCCACCAATTTGTTCTCTATTAAAAATTTGATGCTTTTGTTCAGCATAAAGGTTTGATTTAAACATTAGATTGACACTAAAAACACGCCTAAACGCATTTGCCCGACCAGTTTGGCCGGGTACATTCAATCCATTTAAATCAAATAAGGAAGATCTGGTCAAGAACCTGCACATCCCGTATCAACGGTGGTGGGTTGTACGCATTGAAAGTGCTTGGTCCGTCAGAGTCTAAATCGAAAAGTTGAAAATAAGTTTGGACAAAGCTTACCAAGAAAACCTGTTGGCCCAAATCAAATTTTTCCAAAGCAATTTTTAGGTCGTCCTGACCTTGAACGGTGAACGATTCCTCATCGCAACAGGATGTTTCCATATCCATATCCATTCCGCAATCATCGGCATGGGCGAACAGGGAAATATCCATCACCCGGCCCATACAAATATGCTTGTCCACCGTCCACGAAACGGTAGAGGCCAAGACCAAAAGGGCCATCAAAGAGGATAGTATTTGATGAAAAATCTGTTTCATTCGACTACAAAACTACAAAATATTAACATTTATTGTTTTGCTTAACAGAACTTTATCTGTTTTCTGCATGTAAGGTTCTATTCTTTTGTCGAACAAAACCACTATTCAATACATTTGCAAAAAAACACCTCATGCTAAAATCATTGGAACCCAAGGTGCTCGAAATAGTGAAGGATGGAAACAAATCCGCGGATACCCGTTTGGGCGAAATCTGCGAGCTTCTGCGCAATAATGTGGACCATTACGATTGGGTAGGGTTTTATTTTAAAAATGGCGACAAGCAAGAGTTAAAGCTTGGACCCTACGCTGGTGCCCCTACCGACCACACCATTATCCCATTTGGAAAAGGTATTTGTGGACAGGTTGCCGTGAGCAATCAAAACTTTGTGGTACCCGATGTGGCCGCCCAAGACAATTATATCGCATGCAGTATTACCGTAAAAGCGGAGATTGTGGTTCCCTTGTTTGTAAATGGCGAAAATGTGGGGCAAATCGATATTGATTCCAATACTCCCGACCCATTTACAGAAGAAGATGAGCGCTTTTTGGAATTCATCAATGCCGAAGTGGCCAAGATTCTGTAAAACTTAACGAATTTTGTTGATAAACCGTTCTGCATTTTAGCTTCAAAAAAAGTACTTTTGTGCGCTTAATAAATTGATTCTAAGACACAGAAGATGACTGCTAAAAAAGCCTCCGCTGCATTAATTTCAGTATTTCACAAAGATGGTTTGGAACCCATCGTTAAAAAATTGGATGAACTCGGCATAACCCTTTATTCCACAGGGGGAACCGAAAAATTTATCCGTGACCTCGGTATCGATGTGGTACCTGTTGAGGATGTGACCAGCTACCCCTCTATTTTGGGCGGCCGCGTAAAAACATTGCACCCCAAGGTTTTTGGAGGGATCTTGAACCGTCAGGACAATGAAAGTGATATTACACAGATGGCAGAATTTGAAATTCCGCAGTTGGACATTGTGATCGTAGATCTTTACCCTTTTGAAAAAACCGTTGCCAGCGGTGCATCGGAACAAGATATTATCGAAAAAATCGACATTGGCGGGATTTCCCTGATCAGGGCTGCCGCCAAGAACTTTAAGGATGTACTCTGTGTATCCTCCATGGAGGATTACGGAGACTTTTTGAACGTGATCACTCAAGGCAAAGGAAATACTACCTTGGATGACCGAAAACGTTTTGCCACCAAGGCCTTCAATATTTCTTCGCATTATGATGCGGCCATCTTCAACTATTTCAACCAAGAAAAAGAAGAAACCGTACTAAAGATCAGCCAGACCAAAGGTCAAGTATTGCGCTACGGGGAAAACCCGCACCAAAAAGGATATTTCTTTGGTGATTTTGATGCCATCTTCAGCAAATTGCACGGCAAAGAGCTGTCCTACAATAACCTATTGGATGTGGATGCCGCGGTAAACCTGATGGGCGAATTTAAAAATGACGATCCCACCTTTGCCATCCTAAAGCACAACAATGCCTGTGGATTGGCCACTCGCAGCACCATAAGACAAGCCTATGTGGATGCCTTGGCCGGTGACCCGGTCTCTGCTTTTGGAGGTATTTTGATCTCCAATGTTGAAATCGACAAACCAACAGCCGAAGAAATCCACAATCTATTCTGCGAAGTGGTTATCGCCCCAAGTTATTCTGATGAGGCTTTGGAAATCTTGAAGGGCAAGAAAAACAGGATCATTTTGGTTCAAAACGAGATTGAATTGCCAGAAACTTTGGTAAGAACCTGTTTGAACGGTGTTCTGGTTCAGGATAAAGATTCCAAAACCGATGCTAAAGAAGACTTGAACCCTGTTACCGACAAAAAGCCCACTTCCGAAGAAATCGAGGATTTAATCTTTGCTTCAAAACTGTGCAAGCACACCAAAAGCAACACCATTGTTTTGGCCAAGAACAAACAATTGTGTGCCAGCGGAACAGGACAGACTTCACGTGTTGATGCCCTGAACCAGGCCATTCATAAAGCCAAGTCGTTCGAATTTGATTTGGAAGGTGCCGTCATGGCAAGTGATGCCTTCTTCCCATTCCCCGATTGCGTGGAGATTGCGGACAAAGCAGGCATTAAAAGCGTCATCCAGCCGGGAGGCTCGATCAAAGATCAATTGAGCATTGATTATTGCAATGAAAATGGATTGGCAATGGTGATGACAGGTACTCGACATTTTAAACATTAATTTTAGTACTTTAGCCGTTAAATTTTACCGTTAATCCGAAATAGACGCTTTTTTTATGGGATTTTTTGATTTCATGACCGAGGAAATAGCCATTGACCTTGGTACTGCAAACACCCTGATCATCCACTTGGACAAAGTGGTCGTAGACAGTCCGTCCATTGTAGCGAGGGACCGCGTATCAGGAAAAATTATCGCGGTGGGCCGCGAAGCCAATATGATGCAGGGGAAAACCCATGAAAACATCAAAACCATCCGACCGTTGAAAGACGGTGTGATCGCAGACTTTGATGCATCGGAAAAGATGATCAGTATGTTCATCAAGAATATTCCAGCACTCAAGAAAAAATGGTTTCCACCTGCACTGCGCATGGTCATCTGTATTCCTTCGGGCATAACGGAAGTGGAAATGCGAGCGGTACGTGAATCAGCGGAACGTGTCAATGGCAAAGAGGTGTACCTGATCCATGAGCCCATGGCAGCAGCTATCGGTATCGGTCTGGACATTATGCAGCCCAAAGGAAACATGATCGTGGACATAGGTGGTGGTACCACGGAGATCGCTGTCATTGCATTGGGCGGTATCGTTTGTGACAAATCCGTGAAAATTGCAGGTGATGTGTTCACCAACGACATCATTTACTATATGAGAACGCAGCACAATTTATATGTTGGTGAAAGTACGGCGGAGGCCATCAAAATAGAAATCGGTTCCGCTACCGAGGATTTAAAATCCCCACCGGACGACAAATCCATTCAAGGGCGCGACCTTTTAACAGGAAAGCCAAAACAGGTCCAAGTCTCCTATCGAGAAATTGCAAAGGCGCTGGACAAGAGTATCTTACGCGTTGAAGATGCTGTTATGGAAACTTTGTCCCAGACACCACCGGAACTTGCCGCGGATATATACAACACCGGTATTTATTTGGCTGGTGGGGGATCCATGCTCCGAGGGCTGGACAGACGTCTTTCCCAAAAAACGGATTTGCCCGTATATATTGCCGAAGATCCTTTGAGGGCAGTTGTTCGAGGTACGGGTATTGCGCTTAAAAATT
>JANSXF010000025.1 GCA_024743095.1 Flavobacteriaceae bacterium | reverse complement strand
GCCTTGTTTATCGCTGTTTCCACTTTGGCTAGGTCCGGTCCGGTCATTCTTCCGTAACCGTTCCAAACTGAATAGTTTTTATAACTGGTACTTACCAGGGCCACTTTATCCAAATCGATGGTACCGAGCTCCTCCAGGTTTTGATGGTCGAACCAAATAAAATCGGGGTAGTTTTTGTATTCTTCTGGTTTGGGTCGATTACCGGATATCACAAATTTGACTTTGCCATCTGATATCAATTCTGGGTACTCCTTCAAGACATCTACCAGTTTTTTCAAGGTAGCATATGCTTCCGACTTCATATCGATGAGCAATTGGAGTTCCCTTAGTTTTCCTGATGCTTCCAGATTTCTCAGTCCATCCAAATAAAGGCTTTTCAACGTATTCCCTTCCACGATTTCATTTTCTGCGTGGGTCACGTACAGCTCATCGTCCTTTAAGAAAACATCAGCCTCGATGGATGATGCTCCACTACTGTATGCGAACCAGAACGGCAATTCTTGAGCGTAATCGTTATGTGAATGGATTTTGTAACTGTTCTGGGCGAAAACTTTTCCGGAAATGAACAGTATTAATCCGGCAATAATCAACAAATAGGTTCTTTTTCTCATTTTGCTTGATTTATGGCTCTTAACATTTTATGGTAAATCTCGTTGTTCTCGTAAATTCCCTGAAAGTTTTCCGCTCCCTGACCATTGGCAAAAACCGGAATCAACTCGCCACTGTGCTGATCCGTATTGAAATATACCGATACTTTTTCGGGAACCTCCTTTTTTTCTCCGGTACTTTCGTCCATCTCATAGTGCTTGCCAATGCTTACCCCTCCTGTTTCATGATCTGCGGTGACCACCAATAGCGTATTGGGGGTTGCTTCCACATAATCCAAAACCACACCAAGGGCCTTATCAAAATCCAAGACTTCGGATATCATCATTTCTGCGTTTTTGGCATGGCCGCCCCAGTCAATGTACGATCCTTCCACCATCATAAAAAACGGTGCTTCTCTTTGGTCGAAATAATCCAAAGCATTTTTTGTCGCTTCGGACAAGTAATCGCCTCTACCCTCAATTTTTGATGGGATACCATCATCTGCCAAAACATAGGCATTCCTTTTATTGCTTTCAGGTTTTGAAAGTCCTAGGGTGTCCAAATGATAATTCTTGGATAGCAATTCGGCAAAAAGATCTTTGCCATCATCTCTCTTATTGAAGAACTTTTTACCACCCCCGGCAAAAAAATCGACCTCCGCATCTATCAACTGAGCTGCAATTTCCTCGTGCATGTCACGGTCGGGCACATGGGCATAAAAACTGGCAGGTGTTGCATGGGTTATGGTGGTAAGACTTATCAATCCTGTTTGATAACCCTCACCTTTTAAACGCTCCAAAATCGTTTCCTGCGAAATGGAATCCACCGAGACCCCAATGGCCCGTTTATAGGTTTTCTGTCCTATTGAAAAGGCGGTGGCCCCTGCGGCCGAGTCTGTAATTTCATACTTTTTATCGGATGTTTTGTGGAGCCCAATATGCTCGAAGCGTGAAAAGTTGGGCAAACTATCGCCAAAGTAATATGCTGTGGAGACTTGTGGGACACCCATCCCGTCCCCTATCATAAAAATAATGCTCAAGGGCTCTTTGTTGCCAACTTCTTCTGGCTTTTCCTCCTTCTTGGCACTACAGCCCAGCAAACCCAAACCGGCCAGTGCCGTAATAACCATTTGATATGAAATCTTCATTTTGTTATTTTTCTCATCCTTAAAAATATAAGCGACAAGTGGTAAGACCAACTTGCCGCTTAGCTAAAAAATACACCTGATCTAATAACCTTCGTTCTGTTCCAGGTACCCTGCAACATTGGATGCTCCATCGATGGCATCTTGTGGGATCGGAAACAATCTGTGATATACATTGTCGTCCGTTTTTTCCGTCCAAGTGTCCTCGTAGTGACCAAATCGAATCTGGTCCCCTCTTCTAAAGCCTTCCCAGTAGAGTTCAAATCCTCTTTCGCGGAACAAAATTTCCAAATCAATTGCCGGTAACCCTGCCGGAGTTTGAGCCGGACGGGCCGTTCTTGAGGTTCTTACGGTATTGACATCTGCAAGGGCACCGGCATTATCTCCCGTTCGTAGTTTTGCTTCGGCGCGCATTAAATATATCTCTGCCAAGCGCATCAACACCAAATCAACACTACTGTAGTTGTTCCCGTTCGGTGATGTGCGGCTAAACTGATACTTGGAAACGCGGTAACCATTTTTGTGCAATCTGCCCTGGTTGGTAAAATCAACTTGCAAGCTATGGTTCACATAATCCACATCCCGGTCTGGACCATTCCCCTTATTTTGGACAACGGGGTAAATACGATAGCCTTCATCACAGGTGAAGAAAGCTCCATTTTCGTCTTTACGTGGGCCCCAAAGAACACCTCGGATGATTCCCCTATTGATTTCAAAATCTTCTGCGGAAACGCAGTAATAATGGTCTTGATCATTTTCAGGGGAAACGCCTGTCAAATCCTGTAGCTCAGCGGGAATCATTTGGTTTTCCTGATAGAATCGAGCATCTGCCTGTGCTGGATCTACATCCCCGTATGCATCTACCCATGTTTGATAGAAATCGGATGTAATTGCCGGGCCATCAGTACCATCAGCACTGGGATGCTCGGGTCTTGGAAACCATGAACCCGCCAAGGACCAATAGGCCCAGCGGCTATGTTCGTTGTTCATGACACCTCGTTGGTCCAATGCAAAAATCAACTCTGGATTATCATGGTTCTCATCATTGAAGAGTTCAAAATATTCTGGGGACAGCGAAAACATGCCCGAATCGATAATGTTATCGGTATACTCGATGACATTGTTCATATCCTCGGTAGTAAAATCAGGAGTTCCATATGGGTCGCGATATACGGCAGCGTTCAAGCTCAATCGTGCCAAAAAGCCCCATACGGCAGCTTGGGTGACCCTACCAGGGCCCCTGCTCGTGTTGATCACATCCACAACGGACAATAGTTCACTTTCGATATAATCGATGGCTTCTTGCCCTCTGATAATTTCTGAAAGGTCTCCCGAAACTTCCTTCCTGAAGGCCAATCCCCAACTATCCAAGGTCAGCATGTTCAAATAGGCCCTCAAAGCGATCATCTCATATAAAGCTCCTTCTGCCTGGGCATCCCCGGCCTGGGCAAGAGGTTGCAAGACTTCTATTGCCGTAATGGTTCTGGAAATATTTCGGGTAAGCTCGTTCCAGGAGCTTCCCACAAGTTCGTTGCTGGGTGCAATATCGTGTGAATGGGCGTCCAAAAATTTTCCGTTATCGTACCAGTCCACCCCACCGCGATAGGGCAAAATGGCCTCATCCGCAGGAATCAGTTGCAGTCCATAATAGTTGGTGTGCCGCCAAGTCCATGCTATTTGCCCATAGGCCGGGGCAATGGCTCCGCTGATGGCTTCGGCCTGGCCACTGCCCTCAAGGGATTCATCAATAACTTCTTCTTCAAGATCGGTACAGCTTATGTTGGTAAGCAAGCCTATTCCAAATAATGCTATTATTATTCTATTCTTCATTTTTTGAAGTGTTTTTTTGATTAAAATGATACGTTTAGGCCAAAAACAAGGGTTCTTGTTTTGGGATAGTTGAAGTAATCAATACCAAAGGTCTGTATCCCGTCTATGGTCAAGTTGGAATTGATCTCAGGGTCAAACCCACTATAATCCGTGATCACAAACAAGTTTTGTCCGGTTATCGACAAGCGAATGGCATTGACCAATCCATCCAGCCCAATCAACGCCGGATTCAGATTGTATCCCAATGTGGCATTGTTCAACCTTAGGAAATCCCCATCTTCCAAATATCTGGTGGATACGGCATTGGAGTTGGTAATATCCTCCTCGGGAAACTGTGTGGCAATGGATGTGGTATTGAAGTTGGAAGTCAGGAGCCCTTTACTGAACAAGGACATGGCGGTATGGTTGTAGACCTTGTTTCCTGACACTCCGTTAAAATTCAATCCAAGGTCAAAATTCTTATAATTGAAGTTCAGGTAGAATGCATAGATCAAATCTGGCAATGCACTTCCCACAACCTGTCTATCATCGGATAAAATACTGAGCCCATCATCCCCGATTCCCAAAAACTCCTGCATGTAAAAAGCACCTATTGGCTCTCCATTGATGTTTCCGTTAATGGTGGCATCGGTTTGTCCCGCTCCCTGTGCAGCACCCGTAGTCAACACCTCATATGGTGAATTGGTCACCTCGTTCTTGGTGTACGCAAGGTTCCCCCCTATATTAAAGGAAAAGTCCCTGCTGTAATCGCTTTGGTAGTCCAAGGAGAGTTCTATACCGCTGTTCTTGATTTCCATATCCGCAATATTGGTCCAATATTTATCGGTAGGTTGAACAGGGTCTGCCGGGGTAACTTCCAATAAAATGTTTTCGGACACTTTGTTGAAGTAATCCAAGGTACCGGACAAACGGTTGTCGAACAGTCCAAAATCCAGACCAAAATCCAACTGTTCCGATACTTCCCACTGGATATCGGGATTTGCCAAACGTGTAAATATGGTGCCGTAAGGATAATCCGCCAAAGTGTTTTCGTCACCATTTATGGGATAGGAGTCGTTATTGTCCCTGCTATCGGTAAAACTTCTTTTGGTGATTTTTGAGGGAATCTCCTGGTTACCCGTTCTACCCCAGCTGGCCCTTAGCTTCAAATTGTTGATGGTAGCATTGTCACTAAGGAATTCCTCGTTCATAATATTCCATCCTGCCGCTACGGAAGGGAAATATCCGTACTTGTTGTTTCCCCCGAATTTGGAGGAGCCGTCCGCCCTCATTGTGGCTGTTAACATGTACCTATTGTCAAACACATAATTGGCCCTTCCAAAGAAAGATTGCAGCTCGTTCTCGGTGGCATAGGTGTTCATGTAGGTGGGCATATCCTCGGAGCTGATCTGATCTTGATATTTTGGATCTATTCCGTTATCGGAAAAATCCTCCATTTCAAAACTTTTCTGGTGCACAAAGGTTTCTTGGTAGGTGTGCCCGATCAAGAAAGTAAAGTTGTGCCTGTCAGTCATCAGATTGTACGTCAAGGTATTTTCGATAAGGCTGTTCTTATTGGTCGTATAGATACTGTTCAGTTCGCCCCTGACAAAATCTTCCAACAGCGAGTATGGTTTTAGCTGTATGTCCCTAGCGGTAGAAGAGTAATCCACACCCAAGTTCAACTTATAGGTAAGGCCTTTCACGATTTCTACCGATGGCGCCAAATTGGCCAGAATACGATGGTTAACGGCATCATCGCTATAGATTCGTTCCCTTGTCAAAGGGTTGAGCATATTGTCTAATAAAGCTGGCTCACCATCAACATACAATGGCAAGGTGGGGTTCAATTGAAGCATATCCCGAACTATGGCATCGGAATCGGCACGTAGGTTCTCCGTTCTGGTAGCGGTCATATTGAACTCGACTTTTAACCGATCATTGAATGCTCTTTGGGTCAAGTTCAATCGACCTGAATAACGCTTAAGGTCGTTGCCCCTAAGAATTCCCTCTTGATCATTCACACCTAAAGAGGCACGGTACGAAAATTGATCGGATGCTCCGCTCATGGCCAAGTTTACATTTTTGGTGAAACCGGTTCTGCTAAGGGCATCTTGCCAATTGGTATTGGCCCCGCCATCATCCAAGGTACCGCCTGCGGCAACAACCTCTTGTCTAAACTGATTTGCAGAGAAAACATCCACTTGATTGGCCAAGCTCGAAAAACCAGTGGACACGTTCAAATCCATTTGGGTCCTTCCGGCCTTGCCCCTTTTTGTGGTGATCACAATTACACCATTGGCTGCCCTAGCCCCATAAATGGCAGCGGCAGAGGCATCCTTTAGCACATCGATACTTTTAATATCCTGTGGATTGATGAAGTTCAACGGGTTGGTCGGCACGCCAGTGCTGGTATTGTCCAGAGCAAATCCGTCAATTACATATAATGGCGTTGTCCCGGAACGAAGACTACCTACGCCCCGAATGATCACATCTTGCTCTGCACCCGGTTCCCCGCTCACGTTGGAAATATTTACACCGGCGACCTTACCTTGTAAAAGCTGGCCTGGGTTCATTACGATTCCTTTGTTAAAATCCTCGCTGTCCACCGAGGCAATGGAACCTGTAACATCGGTTTTTCTTTGGGTTCCATATCCAACCACAACAACATCTTCCAACATGGTGGCATCCTGAAGCAGTTGTACGTTGATAGTACTCTGCCCGTTTACCGCAACTTCTTGCGATTTGTACCCTAAATAGGAAACCTGTAGAATGGCATCATCCTCGACCTCAATGGTGTAGTTTCCATCAAAATCGGTAATGGTACCGTTGCCCTTTCCTTTTTCCATAACGGATGCACCTGCCAAGGGAACTCCGTTTTCATCGGTTACCTGTCCGGTAACTGTCAGAAAAACCACTTCAACCACTCTTTTAGGAGCTTTTGGCTTTACATCAATGGAAATGGTATTGTTTATTCTTCTAAAAGTTAGGTCGGCATCTTTTGCCATCAATTCCAAAACGGACTTGAGCGATACGTTTTGGTATGCAATGTTGTAGGTGTTTTGCAACCTATCCACTTTGCGGTCATATACAAATTTGAAGTCCGTTTGGTCCTCAATTTGTCTCAGTACATCTACTACGGTGGCGTCGTCCACGGACAGGTCCACCTTAAAACTTTCCAGGTTCTGGCCTCTGGCATCGGCAGCTAGCACCGGATTCAGTAGGGACAAAACAATCAGAAAGCAAAATGTATGGAATGTCAACTTGATTAATTGTTTAATAGTTAGTGAATTCATAATTTCACATAATGTTTAAATGGTTATGATTATTTGTAATTATTGAACTATCGACAGCCTATTTCCGCTCGCCAAAGTGTAATGGGCTGTCTCTTTTTTCTTAGCTTGTTTTTTTATGTCATAGTTTGTCGGTGTTTAATTTAAGTCGGTTTTAGTCTGTACATTTTCCTTTTAATTGAATTTTTTTGCTGTTCAGGAACTCATAGCTGATTCCCTTTTTCGCGTAAACTATGCTCTCCAGTACGGCACTCAACCTTTCATTGTTATAGGATGCGGTGAGATGGCAATCCCCGATGTTTTCATTATCCACCACAAAGGTCACCCCATACCATCGTTCCATGGTCTCGAGCACTTCGGAGAGTTCTGCATCCTCAAAATGTATAATGCCATCTTTCCAATGTAGCAATGCAGTGATATCAATTTTCTTCTTAGAAATGGATTTTGATTGTTTATCGAACACACCTTGTTCATTTGGCTCCAAAAAGATTTCCTTTTCCCTGGAAGCCACCTTTACCTTTCCTGTGGCCACGGTTACCGCCACTTGATTGTCCTGGGGATAGGTGTTAACATTGAAAGATGTTCCCAAAACAGTGGTCTCCACCTCCCCGGATTTTATGATAAACGGCCTATCCGGGTTTTCTGCCACATCAAAAAAAGCTTCGCCCTCCAACTCCACTACCCGTTTATCGGCCTCAAATAGTTTGGGGAACTTTATGGTACTGCCCGAGTTGAGGTACACTTCTGTACCATCGGCCAGGACCAGATTCAGTTTTTGCCCCCAATCCGTACTTTTAGTTATCTCCTGGTAAGGTTCCACTACCCCTTGTTCTGCAGTATTGGTGTAAACAAAATAAGTGAGTCCCATTAACAGGATGAGCGATGCGGCAACTTGGGCCCATTTGAGCACAGGCCCCCTATTCTTTGAATTATTGATGCCCTTGGCCAGCTTTTTACCGATGCTGTTTTTATGCTTGGAGTTTTTAAATACGTTTTGATGATTCTTTGAGAGCAGTTTGTGATCAAACACTTCCAAAAGGGATTCTTCCTCCTTGGTAATGGTCCCGTTGAGGTACTTCTTCATCAATACCTTAATCTCATTTTCAGTCATTGTATGCCCGTTTCAACTACAAGTACCAGAAACGCACAGGGACGCACATTCAAAAAATGCGGTTTAATGATTACTTAAACTTAACCGGCGGCGCTTAACCTTTAGCTAAAAAAGAAAGTGCCTAAAGGAACATTGACTTAACAATGGAAAGGTCCTTACGAAGACGCCTGAGCGCAAAAGAAATCTGATTTTCAACCGAACGATGGGAGATATTGAGCTGCCTTGCAATCTCTTTATTGCTGATATTGTGGATTCTACTCAACCTAAAAACCTCTTGGCATCGTTGCGGGAGGTTGGCCATACTCCTATCGATACGTTTGGAAAGTTCGAGCATATCCTCTTGCTGTTCAATTTCGGAAGCCACATAAATCGACTCGGCAGCATCAATCTGTGTTTTGTTGAACTTGGCATCCCTTAATAAGTTATAACACTTATAGCGAATAGCTTTGAACAAGTATGATTTGATGTTTTCCACCTCAACATGTTCCCTTCGCTGCCAATAATCTATCCAAATATCCTGAACAAGGTCCTTGGCAAGGGAGTGGTTCATGATCAGGGAAGTAGCATAGGTATACATGGGCTCCCATAACATGGAAAACAATGAATTGAAGGCTTCCCTGTCCGAACTTTGGACGCGAAGGGCTAGTTCTTGCTGCGCCTGATTTGTATGGGGGTGTTTCATCAAAGACAAATTTCAGAAAAATAAGAGGAGGCGGATATTATGATTTTGTAAACTTTGTGAAAAGTCGCAGCAGTTCTCGTTCCAATCCACGGAATCATAAAAAACCATTAAATCCCTGCCCTTTTGCCCAAAAAAATTATATTTGCACACTCAAAATTCAGTAGGCCCACGTGGTGGAATTGGTAGACACGCTACCTTGAGGGGGTAGTGTTCGTAAGGACGTGCTGGTTCGACTCCAGTCGTGGGCACATAAACCGCAAGCAATTGCGGTTTTCTTATTTTAAGGGATTCCGTGGACACTTTGATCGGCCTTACTTTTTTACTTTTACTTTTTTTGCCTATTTTCCATTTCATTCCCAATCGATTGAAGTTGAAAAGCTATTTCTTAAAAAAACATTGACATGGACACCCAGGTTTCAAATGAAATTTCCATGTTCTATGGTTGGTGGCAGCTTTCGGTTTGCCTATTTGCCTTTCTTTCCCTTATGTCAATTTGGTATCATATCGGTAAAAAGCAATTCGATTATGGCCCCGTTTGGCTTGCCTTCTCCGTACTTTGTTGGGCTTTGTCCGGCCTTGTGGAAATTATCCTCAACACTACGGAAACCTATATGCACTATAAGGACGGACTTGTTAGCATTCTTTCCTTGATCAATAGTTTGTTCATATTATTGGCTCTTCCATGGTTCAAATATTTGCCGAAACCTTTTACGGCCCTGATCAAGTCTAAGTTTTGGCCCTACATCATCGGAATCCCTTTTGCATTTGCACTTTTCCCCACATTATTTAAAATGTTCTTGGTACGAGAAGCCTATGTAATCAACGAACTGGATGTTGTATATGCACTTTTGACCCTGATCTTTCTAGGTTTCGTACTTTGGGAATCCTTCATTAAAAGAAGATTGCCCTTGCTGGGCTGGCTGGCACTCATTACGATCTTGGTCACTCTTTTGGCACAGATTTACAAGTTGATGGACAACAATATCAATTTATTGTTGTTCTCGGCAATTTTTAAAACATCGTTGATCATGTTGTTTTTTGCCCTTGCCCTAAGTTGGGTCAAAGAGCTTACCGAAACCGTTATTCCCGAACCCTATCAACTAAAACTATCTCTTCATAAAAATGGTCAAAAAACCCTTGGAAACAGCAATTCCGTCTCCCTGATCGGGTTTCCGGGGGATAAAGACAGAATAGTTCAACTTACTCCGGCCCTATATCGTCTATTGAAAACATTTGCCAATCGAAAGCTGGTGGGGCCGGATGACTGGCTGGAAATAAAACCTAAGAATTTTGATGTCTCGAAAGACTATGACATTAATGACCATAATGAATTAAAACGGTTACTGGAAGCACTTCTCAATGGGCTTTTTGGCAAAAAAAATTGGACCAAGGACAAACATTATGAACCCCTAAAAACCACGTTGTTCGAGATGTCGGAAAATAGGGAAAGGAAAATAAGGCTCCGCATTCCAAAAGAAAACATACTCATTGACAACTAGAAAGTTACCATCACCCTATCTGCCGTCCGGTTACTGACATTTCCAAATCCATTCCGACAAACCCCATTATAATCAAACCTAAAATCGAAATTCAGGCAAATTTTCGATTATGGTCAATCTACTTTACAACAGCACTCTAGCTCTTTGTTCCCTACCGCATATGGTAAGAGCATCCAATCAGGGACTGGATGAAAAAATCAATGATGCGTTTATGCCTTTTGCCGTTTGGTGGGAGAATTTGATCTTGGCGGAAATCCCCATGTTCGGTCAAGGAATTCCTTTGATTCTTATCATTTTAATTGGGGGTGCGCTATTTTTCACCATCTATTTTGGTTTTGTCAACATCCGTCACTTCCCTACCGCGATACAAGTGGTAAGAGGGAGATATGACGAACTCGAAAAAAACCGGCCTAAGTCAAAACCAAAGATTTATGAGGTAGATGGTGATTTGGTGGATACCATAAAAGATGAGGCGCACTTGGGAGAAGTCAACCATTTTCAGGCATTGGCCACGGCCGTTTCTGGCACTGTGGGACTTGGCAATATTGCCATGGTGGCCGTGGCCATTTCCATCGGAGGCCCGGGAGCTACATTCTGGATGATACTTGCCGGCCTTCTCGGGATGTCCACAAAGTTCGTGGAGTGTACCCTTGGGGTAAAATACCGGGATATTGACAAGAAGGGGAATGTCTATGGAGGGCCAATGTACTATCTCTCCAAGGGAATTGCCCAAAAGGGGCTTTCCAAACTCGGCAAATTCTTGGCAGGACTGTTTGCCATACTCTGCGTGGGGGCATCATTTGGCGGGGGGAATGCCTTTCAGAGCAATCAAGCTGCCGCTCAGATCATAGAACGTTTTGGCCTTACGGGAAATGCCACGGGAAGTATTATCGGGGCAGTCTTTGCCATTTTGGCCGGAGTCGTCATCATTGGAGGTATCAAGCGAATTGCCAAGGTCACCGAAAAGGTGGTTCCTTTTATGGCCATACTGTATGTGGGCGCCGCGCTCTTCATCATTTTTTCAAAAATTGAATGGGTCGATGATGCTTTCGCTTTGATTTTTAAAAGTGCCTTTACACCTGAAGCGACCGTTTCCGGTGGCTTTGTCGGTGTTATGATTCAAGGGTTCCGAAGGGCTGCATTTTCAAATGAGGCAGGAGCAGGATCTGCAGCCATTGCGCATTCTGCAGTCAATACAGGATATCCGGCATCTGAAGGATTGGTAGGATTGCTCGAGCCTTTTATAGATACCGTTCTGGTTTGTACCATGACGGCGATCGTCATCATTTTGTTCAATATGGATGGCGTCTTTGTATACGGAAACGTTTTGGAAGGACAAGCCTTGCTCAACGATGGTAGCAGATTGGGCGGGGTCAACATTACTTCACTGGCATTTGAAAGCTCCATAAACGGTTCTTCGTGGATTTTGATGTTGGCCGTATGCCTTTTTGCCTTCAGTACCATTCTATCATGGTCCTATTATGGATTACAGGCATGGAAATATCTATTTGGCAGAAGTAAGATCATGGACCTTACATACAAGATCGTTTATTTAATGTTCACTGTTTTGGGGGCCGCCATTACCTTGGATGCCGTAATCAAATTTTCCGATGCCATGATATTGGCCTTGGTCTTTCCCAATATGATAGGTCTCCTTATACTGTTTCCCTATGTAAAAAAAGAATTTATCAACTACAAAGAATTGATTTTTAAAAAATAGAACCGGGCCGCATTTTATCAAGTCACTCTACTACTGAACAATTAAACAAACCTTGAAAAATTCACAACCCTTTTCCTAAAACACTGATATATGTAAGGACAATTCTAAATTTTATGATAAAAAAATAGGATGGCATCTTTTAAATTGTAAATTTGTTTAATGTTTAAACAAAAAAGATGAACAGTATAAAAACTTCCTTTAGTATTCGCGATATGGAGAACCTTTCCGGTATTAAGGCCCATACCATCCGAATTTGGGAAAAGAGATATAATTTGTTCAGCCCCGAGAGAACTGACACCAACATCCGCACATACAACCTTGAAAGCCTGCAAAAGCTGCTGAACGTAACCCTACTCTACAACAATGGGTATAAGATTTCAAAAATAGCCAAAATGGGCGAGGAAAAGATTCCCGCTCTGGTGAAAGACATCATTTCTGAAAAAAGCGAAAAGAGCCATGCCCTCAATTCATTGAAATTGGCCATGCTCAATTTTGACCAGTCGCTATTTCTTAAAACTTATAACGACTTAATGGAGGATAAATCCTTCACCCAGATCTTTAACGAAGTATTTATCCCGCTATTGAACGAACTAGGCCTTTTGTGGCAGACCAACACCATCAGTCCCGCACACGAGCATTTTATCTCTAACCTGATCAAACAAAAAATTTACATTCATACGGAAAATCTTCAATTGGTTGCCCCCACCAAAAAGGATGAAGTTTATGTACTGTTTTTGCCAGAGAACGAGATACACGAATTGGGACTGTTGTACATCAACTATCAATTGGCATTACAGGGCTACAAAACCATTTATTTGGGGCAGACCATGCCCACAGAAAGTTTGGAGGACCTGCTAAAATACTATAACAACCTAAGGTTTGTTTCCTATTTTACGGTAGCTCCCACAAAGGACGAGATCAATGATTATTTTGAACGGTTCCGCGAGGTGCTACAAAAATCATCCGGCTCCAAGCTCTATGTCCTAGGGCATCAAATACAAGAATTTGGGGAAGTAAATCCACTGGGGCCCATCAAAATATTTAAATCCATTAACCATTTGGTAGATTCTCTTTAAACTCAAATGAAAAAAGTAGTTGTCATTGGTTCCGGTTTTTCCTCGCTCTCCGCTTGTTGCTATCTGGCAAAGGCCGGGTTTGGGGTAGAAATGTTCGAAAAGAACGATACTGTTGGTGGCAGGGCCCGCCAATTGGTAAGGGATGGCTTTACTTTTGACATGGGCCCGAGCTGGTATTGGATGCCCGATATTTTTGATAAATTTTTCAATGATTTCAACAGAAAAACCTCTGATTTCTACCAGCTTGACAAACTAAGCCCTGCCTATAAAATTTTCTTTGAGGATGACACCATCACCATTGGCGATTGTATGGAGAACATTTGCACCGAATTCGAACGCATCGAATCCGGAAGCAGTGAGCGTCTCAAACAATTCATCAAGGAGGCCCAAGAAAACTATGATATCGCCATCAACAAAGTAGTTTTAAGACCTGGACTTTCACCACTGGAGCTGGTGACCAAGGAAACGGTATTAAAAGTTGATCAGTTCTTTAAAACAATCAGCCAACAGGTCCGCAAAAGGTTCAAAGACCCAAAATTGATTTCCACCCTGGAGTTTCCTGTGCTTTTTTTGGGTGCAAAACCAAGCAAAACCCCTTCTTTTTACAACTTTATGAACTTTGCCGACTTTGGTCTGGGGACATGGCATCCCAAGGGAGGGATGTACGAAATCATCAAAGCAATGAAAAGTTTGGCCGAAGAATTAGGTGTAACCATACATACCAACAGTCCTGCGACACACATCCTGGTATCGGACGGTGAAGTATTGGGCATACGCAGCAAGGGAACCAACCATTTGGCAGATTATGTGGTAAGTGGCGCGGATTACCATCATTCCGAGACCTTGTTGGACAAAAAATACAGACAATACACCGAAGAATATTGGAACAAAAAAACCTATGCCCCCTCCTCATTATTATTTTACATCGGTTTTGACAAAAAGTTGAAAAACATCGAACACCATAACCTGTTCTTTGATACCGATTTTGAAAAACACGCAAAGGAAATCTATGACAGCCCGCAATGGCCCAGCAATCCATTGTTCTATGCAAATTTTCCATCGGTGACCGACGCATCCATGGCTCCAAAAGACCGAGAAACAGGGTTCTTTCTGGTTCCGATCGCCCCAGGGTTGGAGGATACCCCCCAACTCAGGGATCAATATTTTGATATTGTGATGGATCGATTTGAAAAAATGACCCACCAATCTGTAAAAAAATCGGTGATTTTTAAAGAAAGTTTCTGTGTGAACGATTTTGTGGAGCAGTACAATTCCTATAAAGGAAATGCCTATGGTTTGGCAAATACGTTGCGCCAAACTGCTTTTTTACGACCTAACCTCAAAAGTAGCAAGGTAAAAAACTTGTTCTTTACCGGTCAGTTGACCGTACCCGGACCAGGGGTCCCACCATCCCTGATCTCCGGTAAACTGGTGGCTGATTTAATCACTAAAGAAGTTAAAAGATGAAAACTATTTTTGACGATGTTTCTTATTACTGCAGCAAGGTTGTAACCAAATCTTACAGTACCTCTTTCTCATTGGCAACCAAAATGTTGGCACCCTCGATCAGGGGGGATATTTACAACATTTACGGTTTTGTACGCTTTGCCGATGAGATTGTGGATTCCTTTCATGATTACAACAAGGGCAGATTGTTTGATGCCTTTGAAAATGATATGGAACAGGCCATTGCGGACAAAATAAGTTTAAACCCTATTCTGAATTCCTTTCAATACACTTATCATAAGTATGACATTCCGCATCACTTGGTAGCATCTTTTATGAAAAGTATGCGAATGGACCTTACCAAGAAAAATTACGAGACTTTTGATGAATACCGCGAGTACATCTATGGCTCTGCCGACGTGGTGGGCCTAATGTGCCTTTGTGTGTTCGTTAAAGGCGACAAAGAAAAATACGAGAAATTAAAAGAATCTGCCATGGCTTTGGGCTCAGCTTTTCAAAAAGTGAACTTTCTTCGGGACTTAAAAGCAGATTATGAGGATTTGAACCGTACCTATTTCCCCAACACCAATCTATTGGAACTGGACGAGGAATCCAAAAGACGTATCGTAAACGAGATCAAAGCTGATTTTGCATTGGGTTATTCTGGAATTGTACAATTGCCGGAGCAGGCCAAATTTGGTGTATATACCGCTTATCGTTATTACAAAAAACTGCTTCAAAAATTACAGAGCACCCCTCCCCTAGAAATCAAGAACACTAGGATCCGTGTGCCCAATTACCAAAAATTTGGTCTGCTGGCACAATCTTACGTAAATTACAAACTACAACTGGTACAATGAAAGTAGCACTTTGGATATTGGTTTTTTTGGCAACTTTTTGCTTTATGGAGTTTATGGCGTGGTTTACCCATAAATACGTAATGCATGGTTTTTTGTGGAGCCTTCACAAAGACCACCATAAAAAGGACCACGATTCATGGTTTGAGCGAAATGACGCCTTCTTTATCTTTTATGCCATTGTGAGCATGACGCTTTTCTATCTGGGCAGCTACACTTCGTTTTGGTACGGTTGGCCTTTAGGTTTTGGTATTTTGGCCTATGGGATAGCCTACTTCACTGTTCATGACATATTTATCCACCAGCGATTCAAAATGTTCAGAAACGCCAATAATCGGTATGCAAAAGGTGTGAGAAGGGCACATAAGATGCATCACAAACATTTGGGCAAAGAAGATGGTGAATGTTTTGGGATGTTGGTTGTTCCGTTTAAATATTTTAAGAAAAATTGATTATTCACTTAGCAATCCATCCAAAAGATTGCGCGTGCTTTCTGAATTCCAATTTGCGGCCCCGGTTTTGTTCACTACAATTTTGCCCTCTTTATCAATAATATAGGTAACGGGAATACTTCTGCTTTCCAACTCCGTAGGTGTTGCCGATGCCTGAAAATAAACTGGTAATTGGTATCCTTTTTTTTCTAGAAAAGTAATGACTTTATCTTTCTCATCGTTGGCCACAAAAGCGAAGGTGACCTTTTCCTTATAATCCGAATATAGTTCAATAAAGCCCGGGAGCTCCGCTACGCATGGCGGACACCAAGTGGCCCAAACATTGATCAAGATCACTTCTCCTTTTTTAGATTGAAGGTTGATTTGTTCTCCCTCCAAATCAATGAGGCCCCAATTGTAATCGGCCAAGGTTGCCTGCTCATTTTCATCAATAGTACTTGGACTAATGACAGCGGCCACTACTTTATTGACCAAAACTTTGGCATAAAAGCCTAAGGGTGTAAAAAGAATGAGCAATATGGCCAATATCCATATGCCGTTGCCGATCTGTTCCTTGGTCAGTTTCATTCGTCGATCAATTCATCCAACAACCTGTACACTTTTTTCGTACTCCAATCCGAAATTCCCTCTTCATGGATCACAATATTTCCAGATTTATCCACCAAATAAGATGATGGTACTTTACCCGTATCCACGGCCATTTTTTCACCAATGATCAAATAGGTGACCGGAAAAGTAAAGCCATGTTCTTCCATAAAGGCCTCAACAGGTTCCTGCTCCTCATTTGTTATGATATAAAAATCCATCTTGCCCCTGTATCTGTCGTACAATTCCTGAACACTTGCAAGCTCTGCTTCGGAAGGCAGGCGCCATGAAGCCCAAAGGTTGATCAAGACCACATTACCTTTGGATTCTTCAAAATTGAAAAAATTCCATTCCTGATCTTTTAGCCTCCAGTTGTAATCGACAATTTTTTGTTGCTCCGCTTTTTCGATCACAGATGGGGAAAAAGCAAATAAACGGTTCAGCCAAATTTTTCCGTAGTACCCGATGGGCGTTACAAAAAATGATAGCACAAAAAGAATCAATACAATATTGAGAACGGTCTTTTTACTGATTTTCATGAATTGTTATTTCTCAAAAATTAAAAACTCCTGATATCTTTAACAACATCAGGAGTTTTTATAGATTATATCAGATACACTTAAGCATTCTGCTTTTTGATCAAGTTCAGGGCCGAACCTTCGTTGAACCACTTAATTTGCGCATCATTGTACGAATGGTTTGCCTTTATGGTGTCCTTGCTTCCATCGGCGTGCACCACTTCAATGGTCAAAGGCTTGTCCGGTGCAAACTCGGCCGCATCTACAATGTTGAAGGTATCGTCCTCTTGAATCAGATCGTAATCGTTCTCATTGGCAAATGTCAAGGCCAACATACCTTGTTTCTTTAGGTTGGTCTCGTGGATCCTTGCGAAGGATTTAACCAATACAACGGCAACACCCAAGTGTCTTGGTTGCATAGCGGCATGCTCACGGGAAGAACCTTCACCATAATTATGGTCGCCCACAACAATGGTCATGATTCCTTTTTTCTTGTATTCGCGCTGGGTATCGGGAACTCCTCCGTACTCACCTGTCAATTGGCTTTTTACCAAATTGGTCTTTTGATTGAAAGCGTTGACCGCCCCGATCAAGGTGTTGTTGGCAATATTGTCCAAATGCCCCCTGAAACGCAACCAAGGCCCGGCCATGGAGATATGGTCCGTAGTACACTTTCCGAAAGCTTTGATCAATAGTTTCATTCCTTGAAGATCACTGGCCTTGATGGGTACGAAAGGTTGCAATAGTTGCAAACGCTCCGAGCCTTCGGCCACAATAACCTCTACTCCGCTTCCGTCTTTGCGTGGCTCTTCGTAACCGTTCTCTTTTACCTCAAATCCTTTAGGTGGCAATTCCCATCCTGTAGGTTCATCCAACATTACTTCCTCACCATCCTCGTTGATCAACTTATCCGTCAATGGGTTAAAGTCCAAACGACCCGCGATGGCTATGGCGGCCGTCATTTCCGGAGATGCCACGAATGCGTGGGTATTTGGGTTTCCATCGGCACGCTTTGCAAAGTTACGGTTGAAAGAGTGAACGATACTGTTCTTGGGAGCATTCTTTGGATCTTCGTAACGTCCCCACTGACCGATACATGGTCCACAGGCATTGGTGAAGATCTTGGCGTCCAATTTTTCAAATATCTCCAGGATACCATCACGCTCGGTGGTATATCTTACTTGTTCCGAACCCGGATTGATTCCAAATTCGGCTTTTGTCTTTAGTTTCTTGTCCAAAGCTTGTTGTGCAATGGATGATGCTCTTGATAAATCTTCATAGGAAGAGTTGGTACAAGAACCTATCAACCCCCATTCAACTGCCAAAGGCCAGTCGTTTTTTTCTGCTTTTTCCCTCATGGCACCTACCTCGGTCGCCAAATCCGGTGTAAAAGGACCGTTCAACAACGGCATCAATTCCGATAGGTTGATCTCGATCACTTGGTCGAAATATTGTTCTGGGTCGGCATAGACTTCTGGATCAGCGGTCAAATGCTCTTTTACTTTATTGGCTTCATCGGCAACGTCCGATCTATCGGTAGCTCTTAGATAGCGCTCCATGGATTCATCATAACCAAAAGTAGATGTGGTAGCTCCGATCTCGGCACCCATGTTACAGATGGTCCCCTTACCGGTACAGGACATAGAGGTCGCACCTGGGCCAAAATATTCTACAATGGCACCTGTTCCACCTTTTACGGTAAGAATTTCGGCCACTTTCAAGATAACATCTTTAGGAGCTGTCCAACCAGAAAGTTTTCCGGTCAATTTAACACCGATCAACTTGGGAAATTTGAGTTCCCAAGCCATTCCCGCCATTACATCAACAGCATCCGCTCCACCAACACCAATGGCCACCATTCCCAATCCACCTGCGTTTACGGTGTGGGAATCGGTCCCGATCATCATTCCTCCTGGAAATGCGTAGTTTTCCAAAACCACTTGGTGAATGATACCTGCACCCGGTTTCCAGAACCCAATTCCATATTTGTTCGATACAGACCCTAAAAAGTCAAAAACCTCTTTACTGGTCTCGTTGGCATGTTTCAAATCCGCAGCAGCACCCTGCTTGGCCAAAATCAAGTGATCACAGTGAACTGTGGTCGGCACGGCCACTTTATCTTTTCCCGCCTGCATAAACTGAAGCAGGGCCATTTGTGCCGTGGCATCCTGACAAGCGATTCTATCCGGGGCAAAATCAACGTAATCCTTGCCCCTTGTGAAGGCTGTCGTTGGTTTACCGTCCCAAAGGTGAGAGTATAAGATTTTTTCTGAAAGTGTCAGGGGCTTGCCCACCAATTCACGGGCTTTATCCACGCGTTCCCCCATGGAAGCGTACACACCCTTAATCATGTCTATATCAAATGCCATTCTACAATTGAGTTTTTAAGATTTTCGTAATTCGGTAAATTTACTAAATAGTGAAGTATTTTGGAATTAGAATCGTACTAAATAAGTGTTGTCCTGCTTATTTTTTACAACAATTCCGTGATAATTTTCTCTTCGGTAATGCCTTCAGCTTCCGCTTTGTAGTTTTTTAGAATCCTATGGCGAAGGATTCCAAGGCTTACCGCTTTTACATCTTCGATGTCCGGAGAGAACTTTCCGTTGATGGCAGCATGGGCTTTCGCAGCTAAAATCAAGTTTTGTGATGCCCTTGGCCCAGCACCCCAATCTATGTAGTTTTCAACATATTCCGATGCTCCTTCTTGTCCAGGCCTTGTTCTATTGACCAACCTTACCGCGTAATCCACAACATTGTCCGGAACAGGTATGCGCCTGATCAAATGTTGCACCTCAATGATTTCATCCGCTGTAAACAAGGTATCGATTGTGGCCTGATCATCACTAGTGGTGGACTTCACCACTTGGATTTCCTCCTCGACCGATGGGTATTTTAGTTCTATGGCAAACATAAAACGGTCCAATTGGGCCTCTGGCAACGGATATGTCCCTTCTTGCTCAATAGGGTTTTGGGTGGCCAACACAAAATAGGGTTGATTTAACCTGTACTGTTTTCCGGCAATAGTGACGGCACGCTCCTGCATGGCTTCCAGCAATGCTGCCTGGGTTTTTGGTGGGGTCCTGTTAATTTCATCGGCTAGAATGATATTTCCAAAAACCGGCCCCTTTATAAACTTAAAGTTGCGGTTTTGGTCCAAGACCTCGCTTCCCAAAATATCGCTCGGCATAAGGTCGGGAGTGAACTGGATTCTTTTAAAGTCCAGTCCCAATGTTCGGGCAATGGTGTTTACCATTAAGGTTTTGGCCAAACCCGGCACACCGATCAGCAAGGAGTGCCCTCCCGTATAAATGGATAGTAGTATTTGATCGATCACCGATTCTTGGCCTACAATGACCTTGGCAATCTCTTTTTTTAATTCTTGGTGTTTTTTTACCAGATTTTCTACCGCAACTACATCCGACATAAGGCTACTCCTTTACCCAATTGTTTGCAAAATCACAGACTCTACTTTCTGGATCTACATGAATATAGGTATCATCGATATGTTCGTCCATCCATTCTTTTATGGCATTGAACTGTTTTTCCCTTAGTGCCAGTTCCTGGATTTTCATGTAATCTTTTGCAAAGTCCGCTTCGTGTTCATCATAACGGTTGGAAATCTTCATGATCTTGAACTTTGGTGCCCCACCTCTTTGATCATCCTCACGGATAGGGCGTGATATTTCACCATCTTTAAGGTTCCTCACCTGATTATACAGGGTAGGGTCCATCTTGGTCAATTCAAACCGGGAATCAAAGTTCACGGGATTACGCAGCAATCCACCATCGAACTTGGTTTCCTTTTCATCCGAAAAATTCAATGCTGCTTCTGCAAATGTGTATTTACCATCCAAAACCTGCTGACGAATGGAATCCAATTCTTTTGTCGCCTTATCAATGGCACTTTGTGGAATCTCAGGAGTCATCAAAATATGACGAACATCTCTTTCTTGCCCCCTGACCTTTTCAACAAAAATTATATGATAACCGAATGTGGTTTCAAAAGGTTCAGAAATATCTCCTTCTCTAAGACTAAAAGCAACATCCTTGAATTCTTTTACAAAAGGAGTTTCTTTGGTCATGCTATAAAAACCTCCCTTGGACTTTGATCCAGGGTCTTGTGAGTACAAAATGGCCTTTACGTTAAAACTGGCATCGTTTTCCAGTACATCCTGACGGATCTCCTTAAGTTGGTTGATTACCTTTTGTTTTTCTTCCTCGGGAGCTTCGGGCTGTTTCACTATCTGGGCAATTTCCAATTCCGCGCCAAAAACCGGGCGTTCATCTTCCGGGATTTTGTAGAAAAATTGACGAACTTCTTCCGGGGTCACTTCAATCTCCTCTACGATTTTTCCTTGCATCTTTTCCGAAAGCATACGCAGTTTGTTGATTTCAAATAGCTCTTCACGGAAACTTTCCATGTCCGGCTTTTTATAATAGCTCAACATCTTTTCAACACTTCCTATCTGCTGTGTCAATTGTTGGATCTGCCTATCGCTTTGTGCATTTACCATATCGTCGGACACCAACAAACTATCCTGCACCGCTTGGTGGGCGTACAACCTGTCCTCCATTAGCTTGCCCAAAAGCCCGCAACGGGTAACATCCTCAGTGGATGCGCCTTGGTTCTGAAGATCGATCAATGTTTTATCTATGTCCGATTCCAAGATTACATAATCTCCCACTACCGCGGCGATCCCGTCCAGCTTAACTTTTTTTGTGCTGCTAGTGGTGTCAATACTCATTGCTTGGTCCGCTTGCTGTGCCCGGACCATTCCCAGCATCGCAAAAAATGCCATGGAAAGTCCTTTAATTTTCTTTGTCATAAACCTCAAATTCATTCTTCTTAATGGCTTCATCTATAATTTCGGTTTCCAGTCTTTTTACGTAGTTCAACCTTCTCCTGTTCAAAATCAATTGCCTGATATCCGGCTCAACATAATCGAAAGGTGCTGTTTCGTTGACCTCCAACACGTTGGTTACCAATCCCAAATATACCTCTAACGAATCTTGTAGCTCAAAAAATTGTGATTTTTTTAAGTGGGACTCCTCATTTGCCTGTGTTAATGGGGGTATTTCCTGGATAACCCTTGATGCACTCACCCAAATGGAGTCGTTAAAATGTATTTTTTTGAATTGTACGGCGATGGAATCCAAGTACCGCTTATCCGAATCGTTCCATTGTTTGATTTTCTCCTCTACCCCATCCCTGTCCAAAAACTGTTCGGACATTCCCACGAACCTCAATTGCACCAGTTTTTCGTTGAGTTTGAAATTTTCCTTTTCTCGCTCATAGAATTCTTGCAGCTGGCTTTTGGTAACGGCCGTATCCTGGGATTGATTCACCAAGGCCTCAATATAGGCACGTGTGTACAGATCCGCACGGTAATCCGACACCAAACGGTCAAACTCCGCCAACTTCTCCTCGGGAAGATTAATTTTTGATTTGGACAACAGTAATTGCTTAGACGCCCAATTGTTGATGTAATTGGTAACAAATATGGTACTGTCCTCCGCCGTCATATCTTCCCTGACCAGAGCGGCGATATCCTCTCTGTACAAGTAGGCTTCGCCCACGCGGGCCAATGGCTCCTTTTCCTCCTCCTTGTTGAACATACCCTCACAAGAAGAAACCATGATCGCCAAAATACAGCAAACAAAGAACAATCTATTTTTTTGGAGCTTAAGCATTTCGCAAAAATAACAATTACAAAGTCCCTTACAAGAAGGTTCTAATTTCATTAACAGATTTTTTGTGACCGATAGATTCCTAGAAATTGCTACTTTAGTGCAAAACCAAACCAAGACATGAAGTATTCTACCGAAATTGTTGTTGATGTCCCAAGGGAAGAGTTCATCAAAAAAATGGATGACCCGGACAACATGAAGCATTGGCAGCAAGGGCTCATTGGCTACGAACAGTTGTCCGCCACGCCTGGACAGGAAGGTTCACGCATGAGCCTAAGTTACGAAATGGGAAAACGGAAAATGGACATGGTAGAGACCATCATTAAAAAAAACCTTCCAGAAGAAATACACATGACTTACGAAGCCAAGGGCGTACACAACATTCAAAAAAACTACTTTAAGGAAGAGAATGGCTCAACCAGGTGGATATCCGAATCAGCATTTCAATTTTCGGGATTCGGGATGAAGCTTATGGGGATTTTAATGCCCGGGGCATTTAAAAAACAGTCGTTAAAATATATGCAAGACTTTAAGGCCTTTGCGGAAAATGGCACATCTGTGCTCAATTCATAACAACAACAATGGAAAAACTTTTGGACAGGAAAATAAAGATTATTTGGGACTTTAGGGGGCCAACCGCATCACATACGGCCGAGCATTACCTTAAACACCTTAAAGAGTTTGCCCAAGTCGAGGAACTCAAGTACGACCTTGAAGGCTTGGAACATTTTAGCCCCACACACAGTATAGCCTATTTGGTGGTGGACGAGGCCGAACTTAAAGAGGTAAGAAGCATTCTTAAACCTCATCGGGGCCAAGTGTATTCAGGGAAAATTTAATTTTTTACCTATGTGGCTTAGAGTTGCCGTATCGAGCTTGCTCTTGTGGGGCGTATCTTGTGCAAAGAACAACCCGACCGACCCTCTGGCCAATGCCCTTTCTTCCGAAGATCCAAAAATTAAAAAGGTAATGGATCATCTGGACAAGCACGAAGTCCAGGTCCGATATACCCGGATAGACCGAAAAAATGACAGCATTATTTTTACGGATCATGATTTTCAGGTTGACAAAAACAGCTATTTCTACCCGGCAAGCACCGTAAAATTTCCCGCAGCGGTAGCAACTTTGGAAAAACTCAACGAAATTGATTCTCTTTCACTGGACACCCGCTTCTTTATTGAAGGGGATTCCGTGGTAACAACTTTTGCAAAGGCAATTTCAGAAATTTTTGCAGTTTCGGACAATGCAGCCAATAATCGTTTGGTCGAGTTTTTAGGACAGGACGACCTGAACAGAAGAATGCAGGGAAGGGGCGTTTCACCCATCCGGATAGCCCACCGTTTATCTACGGACAATGCCGATGATGTTACCACCAGGCCATTGGTGTTTTATTTAAATGATTCCACCACTTACTTAAGTAAACCCATTATAAATTCCCCCATAAAACCAATTGAATTGAAAGGCATCCAAAAAGGGATGGGATTTATTGTAGATGGATCTTTACAAACTGGCCCTTTTGATTTCTCTTTGAAAAATTATTATCCCATTGAAGCTCAAACTGCACTTTTAAAACGCATTGTTTTTCCCCAGGCCTTTCCAAAAGGGCAACGTTTCAACCTTAATGATGACCAACGCGGATATTTGTTGGATGCCATGCACACGCTTCCATCTGAAGTAGGTTATGATCAGGAAGAATTTTACGATAGCTATGTCAAGTTTTTTATGTTCGGCGATACTACCGGAACAATGCCCGACCACATCAAAATATACAACAAGGTAGGCTATGCCTATGGCACATTGACCGATTGCGCTTATATAAAGGACACCAAAAACAATGTAGATTTAATGATCACGGCCACAGTTCTGGTTAACAGCAATGGTATTTTTAATGATAACACCTACGAATACGATGAAGTGGGAATCCCGTTTTTGGCCCAGTTGGGAAGGGAGCTTTATAATTATGAGTTAAATCGCAAAAAGTAGAAAAAGTGGGACATTACCTCTTGAAACAAAATTCCGTTTCAGCAACATCCCACCTTCCGGACCAGAATCCATAAAAATCAAGAAACCTCATCCAACCATTTCTGGTTGTATGTTCCAATTTTCGTTGGCCAAGAGCACTTGATCAAAGTCGACACCTTCAATCTGTTTCAACATTTGACTTGCAGCATCCCATTCTATTTTTCTTCCCAGTTTCCAGGACAAACCTGCCATGTGGGCAGAAATGGCCTCATCAAAACCTTCGTTGATACCGCAGCTGACCTTTCCGCCATTTTTTATGACGCTCAACCATTCGCGCATGTGCAAGAAGGTGGAATCTACCCGAACCCCATCAATATAGGTCCACATTAAGCCTTTGTCGGCAAAATATTGCGATGTTGCAGAAGAAACCGCATCCGTTGCCGTAGCTGCCGGGTCGTATTGATAAATGGGCACATTGGGTCGCATTTTTTCAGATTCCAGCATATCCGCATAACGGGTAGATGCACCATCTGGCCAAACTGTTAACTTATTGCCCAGTTCCATGGTAGCATCATGCCCCATTAAAATGGTCGGACGGTTGAACCCGTTGCCCAAGGTGGCACTATAGCAGAACGTCATCCCTTTTTCCTTGCCTTTGGATTGACTGCTCCCCGTAGTGAAATCGGGAAACTCCATGTTCACCTGAATCACATCGGGCACATTTCGCCCATCGTTATGGGTATAAATGCCACCCGATGCACTGACCGCAGCTGGGATACCCATGTTCAGCACACAATTCAGACGGTCGTAGTCGTGGGTCAGCAAGTCTCCAGATAATCCAGATCCGTAGGCCCACCATTTACGCCACCTAAAGAAATGATTTTTATTGAACGGCACTTTTGGGGCAGTTCCCAAAAATTGCTCCCAATCTATGGTCTCGGGACTTGCTTTTTCGTGTATATCGTAGTTCCAAGCTCCATTATCATCATTCCTGTTGGTGTTGGTTTGAATCAAGGACACATGACCGAGGGTGCCTTTTTCCACAATATCGCGGGCCGTACCAAAGCTCAGGGTCTGCCTATGTTGATGGCCCACGGCAAATACAGCATCGGATTTTTCAGCCGCCTCCCGTAGCACATAGGTTTCTCCAACGGTGTGCGTCATGGGTTTTTCAACATACACGTGTACATTATTGTTCAGCGCCTCTATGGACATGGGGGCATGCCAGTGGTCCGGTGTTGCAATTACCACGGCATCTACATCCCCGCTTCGAATCATATCTTTGTATGTCAGGTATCTCTTGATCTTATTGGCATCAGTAGAAAAGGAATTGATAAATTGCTCTGCGCGTACATCGAACACATCACAAATACCCACTAATTTAACATTGAGCGGTTCTTGAGCCTCAAAATCTTCCAATCTCTTATTATTGGGATCTTCTTCAGCGGCCAAGCGCATCTCTTCTTTCCACTGATCTGTTGCAAAACCCAAGGCCCTTGTCAGCTGTTCGCCCCTGATACCAAAACCGATTACCCCTATTTTCACAGGATCCCCTCCTATTCCGGGAACCGCAGGTGGCAATGATGGTCTTATGTTGAGCTGTTCCAATATTTCTGAACGCTTTTTACGTGAACCAACAGAGGTCGCCGCCCCGGCCCACCATACGGCTCCCAGTATGGGCAGCCCTCCCAATCCTATTAAAAGGTCTCTTCTAGTCCATTTCATTGTTCCTGAGTTTTAAGTTTGTTCTTTCTTAGGTGATCCAAGCCAAAGTAAGCGCCCGTGGGCAGTTGATAGATAACGATACAGGCGACAAGCTCGATCACGTTTTTATTGATGATCCAGTAGCTCCCCTCCACGTTGATTTGTGTAAGTCCCGGGAACGGTGGATGGGCGAAAAAATACAGTGCCAGAAGACCAATGCCCACAATGGCGCCGATACGCTCAAAAACACCGAGGGTAAAAGTGACCCCGACCACCATAAGGGCAATAATGTTCAGCGTATCCACCCAACCTATGGTCGCATCCCCGATCAGCATGGTAAAAAACCATTTAAACGGTCCCTGTGCGGTAGCCAAATACCCGAAAGACGTCCACTCGGGATTGTACATCTTCACCACACCTTCAAATAAAAAGTGCCACCCTATAAATATCCGTAGCAGGGTAACACTTGCCTTTAGTTTATTTTGATTCCGGTTCATAAGTATTATAGTTGATTATCGACAATCATTGCATGTCATTTTTGTGATTGAAAACAAGAATTCAGGCATTACATAAATGCTATTTTTTATGTATTAAAAATACCTATCCCCATGTTCAATTACCATGACCATTATCAGTTTTTGAAGATTTGAACAAAAGCCATAAAATAGCCTTAAAGTGCCTAAGAACACTTTTGGCCCCATCTACTTAAGGTGGCAGAAAATGAATTTTGAATTGGAAAAGCCAGCATCCGGCAAAACATAAACATTTGCCAAATGTCAAAAGTATTTCCAAAAAACTATGAAAGCGTAGTTGAGCTAAGTCAAAGTCTTAGACAGGCTCCCCGAACAAATCGTAATCGGAGGCATCCGTAATTTTGATATGTACAAAGTCACCGGTTTTCACATAGTGTTTTGCGGCATCAATAAGTACTTCGTTGTCCACATCGGGCGAATCAAACTCGGTACGGCCCACAAAATGGCTCCCTTCTTTTCTGTCGATGATGCAACGAAAAGTCTGGCCGATTTTTTCCTGGTTCAGTTCCCAAGAAATCTGTGACTGGATTTCCATGATAATATTCGCGCGTTCTTGTTTTACCTCTTCGGGAACATCATCTTCCAAATTATAGGCGTGGGTGTTCTCTTCGTGACTGTAGGTGAAACAGCCCAAACGCTCAAAACGCATTTCTTGCACCCATTGTTTCAAAGTCTCAAAATCTGCTTCGGATTCTCCGGGATAACCCACAATCAAGGTAGTTCTAATGGCCATTTCGGGGACCTCCTCCCTAAAATTATGCAATAATTTAGTGGTTTTGGCCTGCGTGGTACCGCGCCGCATACTTTTAAGTATGGAGTCGGAAATATGCTGAAGGGGGATATCGATGTAATTACAAATCTTTGGCTCATTGCGCATCACCTCCAAAACATCCATTGGAAATCCTGTTGGAAATGCATAGTGCAAACGAATCCATTCAATACCCTCTACCTTCACCAAAGCCTTTAGCAATTCAGCCAAATTTCTTTTTTTGTAGAGGTCCAAACCATAATAGGTAAGGTCCTGCGCTATCAAGATGAGCTCCTTTACTCCCTTGGCCGCCAATTTTTCCGCCTCGGAGACCAAATCCTCAATGGGTGTACTTCGGTGCTTTCCACGCATCAAAGGGATAGCACAAAAAGAACAGGGACGATCACATCCTTCGGCAATTTTAAGGTATGCATAGTTTTTTGGTGTGGTCGTCAAACGCTCGCCAATCAACTCGTGCTTGTAATCGGCTCCCAGGGCCTTCAACAGATTAGGAAGATCACTTGTGCCAAAATATTCGTCCACATTGGGAATTTCCTTCTCCAAATCCGGTTTGTAGCGTTCGCTCAAACATCCCGTGACAAAAACCTTGTCCACATCTCCGGACTCTTTCTTTTGAACATACTCCAAAATGGTATTGACGCTTTCTTCCTTTGCATTGGCAATAAATCCGCAGGTGTTGATAACTACCACATTGCCTTCCTCTTCATGGGCCACCTCTTTATTGTTGGCTCGCAGCTGCCCCATCAATACTTCCGAGTCGTAGACGTTCTTGCTGCAACCTAGGGTTACCACATTAATCTTGTTCTTCTTGAGCGATTTTGTGCGCATAGTTCCTTTAAATGGAGTGCAAAAATACAATAACACAGGGCATTACATCGAATTGCTTGCATATTTTTAGCATTTCTTCGTTAAACTATTGCCCCCCATTTAAGTCAAAGGTCTAAACTCCAATGGCATGAAGCATCTTTTTTTGTTGATTATCGGTTCAATACTGATTACAGCTTGTTCGTCGGGTGAGGGAGGGAATGACCCTGAGCCGAGCCCCACACCCGAAGAAAGTGAATTGTATTTCCCAACCATAGGAAGCAATGAATGGAAGACCATTTCTCCATCAGAATTATCTTGGAATACCGATGCTGAAGACGATTTACGAGAGTTTTTAGATGAAAAAGGCACCGATGGGTTCATTATTCTGAAGGATGGAAAGATTGTGGTGGAATGGTATTTTGGTGATTTTACCGCAGATGACCATCATTCTTGGAACTCGGCCGGTAAAGCATTAACGGCAATGACAGTTGGTATAGCCCAAGCTGAAGGTTTCCTTTCCATTGAGAAATCTTCACAAGAATATTTGGGCGAAGGTTGGTCGATGCTCACCGCGGAACAGGAAAACAATATTACGGTTCGCCACCACTTAACAATGACCACTGGATTGGATTATACGGTGGATGACCCTTTTTGTTACGATAAGGAATGTTTGCTCTACAAAAATGAACCGGGCACCTATTGGTATTATCACAATGCAGCCTACACCATATTGGACCAAGTAATCACAAATGCCACTGGAATAGATTTTAGACAGTATTCTTATCAAAAAATACGGGATAGAATCGGAATGCAGGGCAATTGGGTCAAACTTGGCTACAATAATCTTTTCTTTAGCAACACTAGAAGCATGGCCCGATTTGGGCTGCTTTGCTTGAATCAAGGTGATTGGAACGGTGGGGAAATATTGACCGATAAGACCTATTTTACAGAAATGACCAATACTTCCCAATATGTGAACCCATCGTACGGATATCTATGGTGGCTGAACGGCAAGAGCAGTTACAAAGCCCCAGGCTTTGAGGCTTTGGTCAGCGGGGAATTAATACCGGAAGCCCCGAGTGAATTGATTGCGGGACTAGGTGCATTTGACCAAAAACTGTATTTGATCCCCAGTAAAAACCTCGTGATCGTGCGGTTGGGCGATGATGCCGGCGAAGGTCAATTGGGACCTTCGAGTTTTGACAATCAGCTTTGGGAAAAGCTGAATGCTTACATGGATTAATTCTGATAACCTTCCGGGATTTCCCTTGCTTTGGTCAGTTCTTCAAATGCTTTTCCAATACGCAATAAATGTGCTTCCGAAAATGGTTTTCCTATAAAAGTAAGGTTTTCGGGCTCTCCATCAGGTTTATACCCCATCGGAACGGTCAGGGCAGGGTATTCTGCCACTGCTGCGTAGCCTGCATGGTAATTGTTGACGCTCAACACCGCATCGAGGTCTTCCTCTTCCATGATATTGAAAAAGGTCCTACCTGATTCCTTTAAGTTTGTCTTTATTTTTTCAAATTGTTCATCAGTAGTTGAATCGGCCAAAATGCCATCAAAACGCTCTTGTCCATAGGGTATTCTTACCAAGGAATCCTGTTTGTTGAAGGTGACAACATCTCCTACCGATTCCACTTTAACAGCATCTTTATCCCTTACTTGAGACTTTAGATAAGCGGGCAAATCATGTTTCATATCCAAATTCAACAAAGTGGTAAAACCTTCCAACCGAACATCTTCTGATTCAAATTCAACTATTTGTGCACCGGCTTCCCGTAAAGCATCAATATTGGAAGCATATATGGGGTCACGTTCCATTAAATCCTTCATCACACCAAGGCGGATTTCTTGAAGCGGCTCTGGGTTCATCCAAGCGGACAGAATACCCGGTTCTGCCTTTACCGACTTATAATCTGCCTCGTCCCTGCCCAACATGGCATCCAACAGAATGGCATTATCGGTCACATTTTTGGTCATTGGGCCCGGCGTGTCCAAAGTACTGGAAATGGGTACGATTCCTGTACGGCTCAACAAACCTATGGTCGGTTTTAATCCCACCACCGAACTTTGGCCGGACGGGGAAAGTATAGAACCTGATGTTTCGGTTCCAACAGCGCCCACAGCATAATTGGCGGCGGTGGACGTGCCGCTACCTGCACTGGAGCCTCCCGTATCAAAAATCCTTCTTCCGTAGGGATTCAAGGTTTGTCCCCCCACAGCACTTTGGCCATTTGGACAGACCCCGCAGATAAAATTGGCCCACTCACTCAGGTTTACCTTGCCTAAAATCAAGGCTCCTTTAGATTTTAAACGTTCTACGATAAATGCATCGTTGGTCCGATTTTCTTTCAGGGCTATTGCCCCTGCCGTAGTTTTCATTTCGGCAGTCCCAATGTTATCCTTCAACAAAATGGGCATGCCGTACACCAAATGATGGATCTCTTTGTTTTCATCCAGTTGTCTCGCCTCTTCAAGAACATTGGGGTTCAAGGCAATAATGGTATTCAGGGTGGTACTGTTGGGCAGTTCGTACTTGTAAATTCGGTATAGATAGAACAAGGTCAAATCTTCGTACGTGAAAGTACCTGCATCGATTTGGTTTTGAATAGATGGAATATCCTGTTCCAACACCAACGGTTTCATTTTTTGGTATTGCGCTTCTGTAAATTGCGATGTCTCATCATAAAGCGGCAAAAACACCTCATTTTTATCCAGCACCTTGCTTTGGATGAATTTATAACGCATCCGCCTATTTTCATTGTCGGCACTGGCAGCAACTTCGGTGGAATCGTTATAAGGTGTCCAAAGGACAGCTTCTTCCTTGGCCTGCTCTTCTTTTTGTTTGCAAGAAATGAAACCTATTACCAAAAAAGCACATAAAAGATATTTGAACATAAATTTAAATTTTGAAGAAAGAATCCACAAATTCATATTTATTGAACACCTGAAGGTCTTCTATGCCCTCACCTACCCCTATATATTTTACAGGAATCTGGAATTGGTCGGAAATCCCGATGACAACACCGCCTTTGGCCGTCCCGTCCAATTTGGTAACGGCCAAGCTGGTCACTTCGGTAGCTTTGGTGAATTGCTTTGCTTGTTCAAATGCATTCTGTCCCGTGGACCCATCCAACACCAAAAGCACCTCATGAGGAGCATCCGGCACCACTTTTTGCATCACCCGCTTTACTTTGGAAAGCTCGTTCATTAAATTGACCTTGTTGTGCAAACGTCCGGCGGTATCCACCAAAACCACATCGGCATTTTCGGCCACTGCAGAATTTAGGGTGTCGAACGCCACGGAAGCGGGATCACTTCCCATTTTTTGTTTAACGATGGGCACATCCACTCGTTTGGCCCAAACTTCCAATTGGTCAATTGCCGCGGCACGGAAGGTATCGGCCGCACCTAAGACCACTTTCATTCCTTTTCCTTTGAACTTATGTGCCAATTTTCCAATGGTGGTTGTTTTTCCAACACCGTTCACTCCCACTACCATGATCACATATGGCTTTTTATCTTTTGGGATGCTTATTTCGGTTTCTTCACCGCTATGGGTTTCAGAGAGCAACCCGGCAATTTCCTCACGAAGAATGGTATTGAGTTCGTCCGTACCCATGTATTTGTCACGCGACACACGCTCTTCGATACGCTCTATTATTTTTAGGGTGGTATTTACACCAACGTCGGAAGTTACCAGTACCTCTTCCAGATTGTCCAGTACCTCATCATCTACCTTTGATTTACCTGCTACGGCCTTGCCCAATTTACCGAAAAAACTGGTCTTGGATTTTTCAAGACCTTTATCCAAGGTCTCCTTTTTATCCTTTGAAAATATATTTTTGAATAAGCTCATCCTGTGTTCTTTGAGAATGGTCAAAGATAGGAAAGTAAGGGGAGTTTTGTTAACAGAAAATTCCTTTGAAATCGATTGGCGCCTCCAAGTTGAAGCATTAAAGAAAATTATGGGAATAAAAAAAGCCGCTAAAAAGCGGCCTTACTATTGTTAACAAGGAAGTTTTCCTTATTTGCTGTTCAACCAGTCATTCACCATTTCAGGTGCCATTACAGACTCTACAAAAGTGTAAGCACCTGTTTTTGGGGATTTTACCATTTTGATGGCTTTTGTCAATCTCTTGGATGATGACTGAAGTGTTGCTACTGTTTTCTTTGCCATGGCTTATTTTTTTTGCCTTCTACTTTGTAAAAAGCTATTACTTAATTTCTTTATGGACGGTCATACGCTTAAGGATAGGATTGTATTTTTTGATTTCCATCCTATCTGGCGTGTTCTTCTTGTTCTTTGTGGTAATGTATCTAGAAGTACCTGGCATACCAGATTCCTTGTGTTCTGTACACTCTAAAATTACCTGAACCCTATTTCCTTTCTTTGCCATTGTATTGTACTTAAAATGCTTTTACAACTTACTTTTTGGAATTGATTTCCTTCAAGACAGCAGAGATTCCTTTTTTGTTGATGATCTTCAACCCACGGGCAGAAACGTTCAAGGTTACCCAACGATCTTCCTCAGGAATATAAAATCTCTTCTTGGAGATATTTGAATCAAATCTCCTTTTTGTCTTATTGATAGAAAAGGAAACGTTGTTTCCAAACATCACCTTTTTTCCTGTTACTTCACAAACTTTAGACATCTCCCTAACTATTTGAGTGATTTTATTGAGGGTGCAAATTTATACCATTTAAATGGGACGTACAAAATTCTTTTTCAGAAATTTAAAATTTCTTTGTACAAGAGCTCAAAAGCCTTGTTTACAGACTTTTTCACGACCCTGTCCCGATGCTTTCCCATCACAAATTTATGGGCATAAACCCCTTTTGGAGTACCAATACCAATGTAAACGGTTCCAACCTCGACACCGGAATCACCTTTGGTGGGCCCTGCGTTGCCAGTGGTCGCTATGGAGAAATCGGTCCCTAACCTGTTTTTTACGCCATGTGCCATGGCAATGGCCACTTCTTCGCTTACTACGGAATGCTCATCAATAAGTTCTTGTGGAACTCCCAGGACGCTCACCTTTGTCTCGGTCGCATAGCAGACCATACTCCCCTTAAAATAGCTAGATGCACCCGGAACGGAGGTGATCCGTTCCGCAATGCTGCCGCCCGTAAAACTTTCTGCGGTGGACACGGTCATTTTTTTATCGGCGAGCAGGGTTCCTATCTGTTTTTCGACCCTACCATCCTTCTCCTCTTCACCGTAAATAATATCCCCAATAATAGGATAGAGTTTTTTTACCTGTTCTTCGATTCCTGCAAGCAATGCATCTTTATCCTCTCCTTTGGCCGAAAGGCGAAGCCTTACACTACCAATGTTCGGCAAATAGGCAAATTTGATAAAAGATGGCAGACCGTTCTCCCAGTCCTCGAGCTTTTCGGCTATCGCACTTTCCCCCATCCCGTAAGTCAGGATGGTTTTATGGACAATATGTGGTCGATCGTACTCTTCCATGATTTTGGGCAGAACAGATTTGATCATGAGATTCTTCATCTCGTATGGCACCCCTGGCAATGAAACAAAAGCGGTATTTCCCTTTTTCATCCAAATTCCAGGGGCGGTTCCGAACTCATTGTGCAGCACCGTTGCCTTGGATGGCACCAAGGCCTGTTCCCTGTTCAAATCTGAAATGGGAGTTGTGATATATTTTTTGAAAAGCGCTTCAATATGATGGAGAACCGAATCGTCCCGAACCAGTTCATCCTCAAAAAATTCACAAAGGGTATGTTTGGTAACATCGTCCTTGGTCGGTCCAAGACCGCCCGTGATGATTACCACCGAGGATCGTTCACCAGCCTCTTTCAAAGATTTCAGTATATGTTCCCTATCATCCTGAATAGAAGTTATTTGATAGACGGAAACCCCTATCTTGTTCAGCTCTTTGGAAATAAACACTGAATTCGTGTCCACAATCTGTCCAATGAGAATCTCGTCCCCAATGGTGATTATCTCAGCTTGCATTTATAAATCGAAGTCGTTTTTAAGTTCTGCGACCACTTGGAGCACGTCTTTTTTCAACATTGGGAATTTTTGCTCGATTTCCTCCATGCTTCCCGTTGCTTTGCCCAAAGTTTCTATTTCCAAAGCTTTGGCCCTTGTCTGCTCCATGCCCAAAATATCTACATTGGGCTTGATTTTATGGGCCAATTTATATATATTTTCATAGTCCTTGCTGCCAATAGCCCTTTCGAGGCTTTCCAAGTCCTCAGGAACTTCTTCCAAGAATACGGAAATTACGGAGGTTATAAAATCCTCATCACCTTCCGCCATTTCATTTATTTTATCGAGGTTGTAGATCATTATTTTACATTAATATCAAACATTTGCTCACCTTCCAATCTACCGACAAGGTAGTCATTTGGGCTTACTTTACCAACACCGGCCGGGGTACCCGTAAAGATGACATCTCCCTTTTTCAACATAAAATAAGTGGATACATGAGCTATGATCTCATCTATCTTCCACAGCATCAACGAAGTATTTCCTTCTTGGACGGTTTCATTATTTTTTGACAATGAAAATTTCAAGTTGTCCATATCACCGAACCTATCCTTGGGCAGCCATTTACCAACAACGGCCGCACCATCGAATCCCTTGGCCTTTTCCCACGGCAAGCCTTTGGATTTTAATTTGGACTGAAGATCTCTCGCGGTAAAATCTATGCCCAATCCCACCTGATCATAATATTTATGGGCAAATTCTTTGGAAATATGCTTTCCCACCTTTTTGATTTTCACCAAGATTTCCACTTCATAGTGTATATCTTGGGAAAATTCAGGGATATAAAAATCCTGTTCCTTGGGCAAAATGGCGGAATCCGGCTTTATAAAAACGACAGGCTCGTCCGGACGCTCGTTGTTCAGTTCGTTTATGTGGTCTACATAATTACGTCCTATACAAATTAGCTTCATAATTTGTCCATGGGGTTAACGCTTGTTTATCTTAAAATTTGTTGTTGAGCTTGCTCAACTTTATTTGGGTAAGTACTTTTTTGGTGTACAACGGAAAATCGGCGTTCAAAATCCATCCAAAATAACCAGGTTCCTTCTCCAACACCTCATCCACTGTTTTTCCTTTGTGCTTTCCGAAGGCAAAAATAGGGTCATCATTTTCATTAAGACCAATAAAGCCTGCAAAATCCAAATTTTGTCTTCTGGTAGTAAATTCTGATAGTTTTTTTATGTCGTTTTCAAGCTCCGGATATCGGTCCAACTGCGCAAGCAACACCTCATAAGTTGCCAAGGTATCGGCTTCGGCACTATGGGCATCATCCAAATTCTTGTCACAATAAAACTTGTATGCCGCTTCCAATGTGCGCTTTTCCATTTTATGAAAAATGGTCTGTACATCCACGGACACCATACTCTTCATGTCAAAATCCACATCGGCGCGGAGCATCTCCTCTGCCAACAAGGGAATATCGAATCTATCGGAATTGTATCCTCCCAAATCACTATCGCGGATCATCGCATAAATTTCCTTGGACAATTGCTTGAATGTGGGCTCGTTGGCCACTTTTTCATCGGAAATACCATGAATTGCCTCGGATTCCGCTGGAATGGGCATTTCCGGGTTTACCAACCATGTTCGGCTTTCTTTATTTCCGTTCGGATAAACCTTTAGAATGGAAATCTCTACAATCCTATCTTTTGCAACATTGGTCCCTGTGGTCTCCAAGTCAAAAAAACAGATAGGTTTGGTCAACTGTAATTGCATGCGGGGTGTTTTAAATAAGGTTCACTTGGCTTCTAAATTAAGAATAGTGACAGGAATAAGGGCAGTTTTCTGCTATATTTCCCTATTTATGTCCCAAGCTTCTAAATAATCGGCCACTGCTTTTACGAACATTCCGCCCAACGCACCGTTTACCACTCGATGGTCGTAACTGTGCGAGAGGTACATTTTACTGCGGATACCGATATACTCACCTTGATCGGTCTCTATGACCGATGGTATTTTTCTGATGGCCCCCAATGCCAGGATCCCAACTTGGGGTTGATTGATAATGGGCGTTCCAAAGACACTTCCAAAGGAACCTACATTGGTCACTGTATAGGTACCATCTTTGATTTCATCCGGCTTTAACTGATTATTTCTCGCTCTACCGGCCAAATCATTCACGATTTTGGCCATACCCACCAAGTTCAATTGATCGGCGTTTTTTATGACCGGAACAATCAAATTGCCATCGGGCAGGGCGGCGGCCATCCCCAAATTGATATTTTTCTTTTTGATGACCTTATCCCCATCCAAAGAAATGTTCATCAATGGATATTTCTTAAGGGCCATGGCAACCGCTTCCATAAATATGGGCGTAAAAGTGAGTTTTTCACCTTCTCGTTGCTGGAATGCATTCTTAACCTTATTTCTCCAATTGACCACATTTGTAACGTCCACTTCCACAAAACTTTGAACATGCGCGGAGGTTGATATACTCTCGATCATATGGTGGGCGACCAACTTGCCCATGCGGGTCAAGGGAATGACCTCATCCCCTGCCCCAACTTGAACTCTTGTTCCTTGAGACTTGTTCGCAACTGTCTCTTTTAGCGCTGAAGGTGTTTCGCCCTTCTCGGTTTTGGCTTCAGGTTTTGTTTTGGTTTCTTCTTTTACCTGGCTTCCATTGGAACGGTTTTCCAAATAGGCCATGATATCATTTTTGGTGACCCTACCTTCTTTACCTGTACCGGCAATGGCCTCGAGTTCATCCATAGAGACGTTCTCTTCCTTGGCTATATTTTTCACCAAGGGTGAATAGAATCGTTCCGAACTGGAAAAATCCGGTACCGGTGAGGAAACGGATTCTTTGACACTGGCCATTTGGGTTTCCAATTCCTTTGCGGGCACTTCAACGGAAACCTCTTCCTCAACATCCTCCTCGGAACTATCTTCTGTGGCAGGTTCGACCTCACCTTCGATTTGAATAACGGCGACTACTTCACCTACTTTGATCACATCATCTATATCGAACCGCTTTTCCACCAATACCCCATCCACTTCACTGGGAACTTCGGAATCCACTTTGTCGGTGGCAATTTCAAAGATGGCCTCGTCCATCTCTATGGTATCGCCCACTTCCTTCAACCAGTTGGTCAAGGTAGCTTCAGCGACACTTTCTCCCATTTGCGGTAATTTCAATTCAAATTTTGACATATTCGTATTTATCAAAGTGATTTTGATTTGTATTTTACAAAAATACTAAAGAAATCGACTTATTTTTGATTTATGTTCATTAATTCGCTTTAATAGAGCTTTCAAAAGGCACCCTATTGATTATACTCCTCCCCAAAGTTACTTCATCCGCATACTCCAATTCATCTCCCACCGAAATTCCCCTGGCAATGGTCGAGGTGGTCACCTCCATGCCTTCCAACTGTTTGTAAATATAGAAATTAGTGGTATCGCCCTCCATGGTCGAACTCAAGGCCAAGATCAATTCTTTTATGGTGCCATCCTTTACCTTTCTCACCAAGGAGGCTATATTCAGGTCCTGTGGCCCTACACCCTCCATAGGCGAAATTTTCCCTCCCAGCACATGGTACAGCCCATTATATTGTGATGTATTTTCAATGGCCATTACATCTCTGATATCTTCCACTACGCACACTAAGGTCCCGTCCCTTTTGGGGTTGGCACAAATTTCACATACCTCCGTATCGGAAATGTTATGACAGTTTTTGCAAAAGTTGACCTCACCCTTGAGTTTCAGCAATGCATGGGCCAACAGCTCGGTCCTTTCTTCAGGTTGCTTTAACAGGTGCAACACCAAGCGTAATGCCGTGCGCTTACCGATTCCCGGTAATTGTGACATCTCATAAACTGCGCTTTCCAATAGCTTCGATGAAAATTCCATAGCATCAATTCTCCTACAAAATTACGATTTTAGAGTTACCAATTTACTTTCGTACTTTGCAAATCAAATTGCATATATGTCAGCCACACAAATTCTGTTGCTTATAGGCGCCTATTTCTTGGTTCTTATCCTTATTTCCTACTTCACGGGCAAAAACGATTCCAATGCCGATTTTTTTAAGGCCGGCAAACAATCACCGTGGTACGTGGTGGCCTTTGGAATGGTAGGGGCTTCGTTATCGGGGGTTACCTTCATATCGGTGCCGGGCTGGGTACAGGATAGCCAATTCAGTTATATGCAGGTGATCTTGGGGTATCTTGTCGGATATTTTGTAGTGGCATTTGTATTGCTCCCTCTCTACTACAAATTAAACCTTACCTCGATTTATGAATATTTAAATGACCGTTTTGGAAAAATGAGCCATCGGACAGGGGCATTTTTCTTCTTTATATCAAGGGTGCTGGGTGCAGCTTTCAGGTTGTATTTGGTCGCAATAGTTCTGCAGCAATTTGTTTTTGATGACTTGGGAGTCCGTTTTGAGTTTACCGTGATCATCTCCATTTTGCTGATTTGGCTCTACACCAATAAAGGTGGCATCAAAACAATAGTATGGACGGACACCTTACAAACGTTGTTCATGATATTGGCCGTTGTACTCTCCATTGTTATGATCAATCAGGAACTCGGTTGGAACTTTGGTGAATTCTTGGCATCCGAAGAGCTGAAAAATTACAATGACTTTTTGGTAACGGAGAGCTTTTTAGATAGAAGCTATTTTATAAAAAGCTTTGTCGGTGGTATGTTCATAACCATTTGCATGACGGGTCTTGACCAAGATATGATGCAAAAGAACCTTACTTGCAGATCTTTGAGGGATGCACAGAAAAACATGGTCTCATTCAGCTTTGTTCTAGTGATATCCACCTTTTTGTTCATGCTCTTGGGAGCCTTATTATTTATTTATGCAAAAAGGGAAGGCATCGCGATCCCATTGATGGACGGCTCACCAAAAACCGACCTTCTGTTTCCGGAAATTGCCCTTAACAGTGGATTGGGGCTGGCACTTTCCATCACTTTTATGCTGGGGCTCATCGCTGCAGCCTATAGTAGTGCGGATAGTGCGCTCACTTCCTTGACAACTTCTTTCTGTGTGGATTTCCTAAACGTTCAAAACAAAGAGGACAAAGAGCAAAAACGTATTAGAAAACGTACCCATATTGCCATGAGCTTTGCCCTTGTTATTGTCATCATTGCTTTTAAGTATATTCTTAGCAGCAATGTGATCGACAGTCTTCTTACCGTTGCAGGATACACCTACGGGCCTTTGCTGGGCCTTTTTGCCTTTGGGATTTTCACCAAACACAAGATCAAGGACGGTTATGTATGGATTGTGGCCCTAATATCCGTAATTACCATTGTACTTATTGCCAATGTACCTGCCGAATATTTGGGCGGCTATCAAGTGGGCTATGAATTGTTACCACTCAACGGATTGTTGACATTTATTGGTTTATGGTTCATCAGAACAAAAAAGTCGGGTCCAAAAGCTAATATTGCCCAGTAGCGAGCAGCACCAAAGTACAGGCCACTTCCACCTCAACACCAGCGTTTTCAAGGATTTCATAGAATTCCGGGTTTTCGGTCCCGGGGTTGAAAATTACGCGCCTGGGCTTCAAGTCCACAATCGATTGATAATATTCCTTTTGATTTTTTGGACTTAAATATAAAGTTACGGTATCAATATTTTGAAAATCAACAAAGTTGTCTTTAATTTGTACCCCTGATACAGTTCCCCCACGTATCCCAAATGCGGTTGTTTCAATATTATTGTCAACCAGCCTACGAATTGCTGTGTTACTGTATCTTCCCGGGTTTATAGAAGCCCCTACGACAAGTGTTTTTTGCATTTGTTAATTTTTGTGTTAAACTTTCATATAGACTGTAACTTTTCGTATGTAAAGTCGTCTATTTTTTATAACTTAAAGTCATTGGTAAGACTGTATTTTTATAGTTAATGGTTAGTGTTTAGTATAGCTTATCAATGTATAACCCCGGTACTCGTTACCGGGGTTTCTTCTTTTATTTAGTCACTACAATAGTCTCCCTAATTCGTTTACCTTACAAAGTTGGGCAATTCAGAATGTTTTATTGTTAAAGGATGTTAAAATCATTTCCTTCTGTAACATTCTCCATCATAAGACGTCTTAACAATAACATCAATCAATCATCAATCATCAATCAAAAAACGAACTACTCATGAGACATGTGAGCTTTCTAGTTGCACTATTGCTGTGCATGACATCCCCTTTTTCAACTTTTGCCAACAATCCCAACGACGCCCTGGGCGTTATCAATGGTAAGGTTATCGACGAAATTTCCAACGAACCTGTAGCTTATGCCGCTGTTGTCATCAAATCGGAAGATGGTTCAAAGACCATTACAGGTGGAATTACCACAGAAGATGGAAGCTTTGAAATCAACAAACTGCCCGACGGCACATTCATTTTTGAAGTACAGTACATCGGATACAAAACCTATTCCCAAAAATTAGTGATCGCCAAGGGCAAACGGACCCTTAACCTGGGAACCGTAACCCTAGTTGAACAAACCAAGGAACTCGAGGGCGTGGAGCTGGTAGCAGAACGCACCACCATTGAGCAACGCGTGGACCGCAAAGTAATCAACGTGGGTAAAGACCTGACCACTGCAGGCGCCTCGGCTTCCGACATTATGAACAATATCCCATCTGTGAACGTGGATTCCCAAACTGGTGATATCACCCTTAGGGGCAACTCAAATGTACGGGTCATGGTCGACGGAAAATTGTCAAACGTTCCCGTGGCACAGCTGCTCAAGCAGATTCCATCAACTGCCATTAAATCCATTGAGCTTATCACGAATCCGTCTGCCAAATATAATCCAGAAGGAATGAGCGGAATCATCAATATTGTACTGCACAAAAACGCGAACATTGGTTTTAATGGAAACGTAAACCTTGGCCTCACCAAAGGTATCGAAGCCAAATTCAACAGTTCCATTGATATGAACTACCGTAATGGAAAGTTTAATTTTTATGGAAATTATGGCAACAACATCGGTAAATGGGTGAATGATGGAAGCATTCTTCGTGTGGATGAAAACTCACGCCAAAAGTTTGACTTTTTCAACAACAACAAGTCGCACCTGTACAAATTGGGAGTGGATTTTTACCTGAACGATAAAAACACCATTTCCTTTTTTACCAATCAAAACATCTACGAAGGTGAAGGTACGGGAGAGACTGCAGTTTCATATTTCAACGATCCTTCGCGAAACGTGACACAATTGTTCTTGGACGACTCCAACAACAGCAGTGAGCAATATAATTTCGACTATAAACTCGATTTTAATAAGGAAGGCCACAACATAGAATTGGAAATAGACCATAACCTCTTCGACAGTGAACAGGATGCGGATTTTAGGTCTGTCGGCGCCTCAACCTATCCAGATTATATGGATTTTGTAGACACCCAACGCACACAGACCACTGCCAATTTGGATTACGTAAACCCTTTGGACAGTATCTCAAAATTGGAGCTTGGCCTACAGTCCAGGAATTTTGAGACCCTTGTGGATTATTCTTCCACTGGGCAATCTTTTAATTCCAATGGGGATTTGGTACCTACGCCCTCCACTAAATTTGTGTACGACATGGATATTTATTCGGCCTATGCAACTTTTGGACAGACCTACAAAAAATGGTCCTACCAAATGGGCGTGCGCATCGAGGATGTTCAGGTCAAGGCCGATACCAATGCCGTACGTGCCTTTACCGATGACTATACCGAGATTTATCCCTCTGCATTTATTACCTACCGACCCAATGAAGGTGATCAAGTGCAACTGAGCTACAGCAGGCGGGTAGATAGGCCCGGTCTACAACAGGTAAACCCCATCCGTGAGTTTGCAACGCCTTTGATCTCTTCTTTTGGAAACCCAAATTTGGTACCACAGTTCACCAATTCTTATGAAGCGAACTACACCAAAAGAATAAAAAATGGAAGTATTACCGGAGGTGTTTTCTATAGAAGCATAACCGATGAAATCAACCGAGCTATCTATGTGGACCGGTTGGACTTGAACAAGACCATTCTGACCTTTGATAATTTTGACAAGACATCTGCCTACGGGATTGAACTCTCTACCAATTACAGACCTTTAAAATGGTGGGGCATCAATGGAAGTTTTGATCTGTTCTCACAAACCCAGCGGGGATTGACCGAAACGTTGAACACGACGGACCCGGAACCCAGTGAAGAGGATATTGTGGCGCAACGCGTAAAGGTAGACAACACTGCCTGGAACCTGAGAATCAACAACAGCTTTACCGTTACCAAGGCACTAACGCTACAAGCTTTCGGTTTTTACCGTGGAAGGAATAAGAGCATACAGTTCAATGCGGACCCGATGTATTTTGTGAATTTGGGCGCACGCTACAGCTTTGCTGAAGGTAAAGGAACACTGAGCCTTAATTACAACGATATTATCAACACGATGCGATTTGCTTTCGAGGGCGATTATCCTTTTGCCCAAGAAGGTGCCTTTAACTGGGAAAGCAACAATGTATACCTAGGTCTTTCCTATAGATTTGGAAGCGGTAAAAACCAAGCCAAGCAACGTAAACAAAGGGACAACAACACCAAACAAGGCGGGGGCGGAATCCTTTAAAATGTATTGATGCTTCATATTCGAGTGTTGGTTGGTTATCTTGTGTAGCATCAATCAAAAACCCCGATCCAAACGGACCGGGGTTTTATATTTAATTGTATAAATGTCGATTGTCTACCAACGAATGATGACACTGCCCCAGGTAAAGCCACTACCAAAGGCCGCAAGGACCACCAAATCACCTTGCTTGATTTTTCCAGCCTCCCAAGCCTCCGTCAATGCTATGGGTATGGAAGCCGCCGTGGTGTTACCGTACTTCATAATATTATTGAATACCTGTTCATCCTTCAATTTAAACTTGTTCTGGATGAATTGGGAGATTCTAAGGTTCGCCTGATGTGGGATCAGCATATCAATATCGGTCGGGGCCAAATCATTTTTACCGAGTCCTTCCATGATGACCTCACTGAACCTGACCACTGCATTCTTGAAAACAAATTGTCCGTTCATGTACGGATAATAGGAAGTATCTTCCTTATCGGCATCCTCGATAATATCGGTGACCCAACGTTTGCCCATTCCGGGCGCTATCAGTGAAAGCTCCTCAGCATGTTGTCCTTCGGAATGCAAATGGGTAGAAAGGATTCCTTTGGAGGTATCCTCTTCCCTGGTCAAAACGGCCGCTCCCGCACCATCACCAAAAATAACGGATACCCCCCTGCCCCTTGTGGTCATATCCAGACCACGGGAATGCAGCTCGGAACCGATGACCAGTACGTTTTTGTACATACCGGTTTTAATATATTGGTCGGCCACGGAAATCCCGTAAACAAAACCGGAACACTGGTTTCTCACATCCAGGGCACCAACGGTTCTTTTTAGGCCAAGATCACGCTGCACCAATACACCGGGCCCAGGGAAATAATAATCGGGGCTAAGGGTCGCGAAAACAATAAAGTCAATATCATCCTTATCGATACCCGCACGCTCGATGGCCCTTTTAGCGGCCTCCACTCCCATTGAGGTCGTGGTTTCAGTATCTTTTATTACATGACGCCTTTCCTTAATCCCTGTACGTTCTTGAATCCATTCATCATTCGTATCCATCACTTTTGACAAGTCGTCATTGGTGACTATATTTTCAGGGACGTAAAATCCTAATCCAGCAATCTTGGAATTGTACATTTAGTATATGTTTTATAGAAATAAGATAGTTAGAATTTGAAAATTATCAAATATCCATACTGTTTATTCATTATTCCGCCAAAATAATACTTTTTAAAAGTTGTACTTTTAAAAAATGAAAAAACTTAACTCGTTAAACAATTACATCAGGCTTATGAAAAATTATCTCTGGGTATTTTGGGCGACCCTGTCTATCTGTTTTGTCCATGCACAGGAAAAATTAACGTATCAAAAACCTTCGGAAGAAATACTTGAACTTGTAAACGCCCCTTTGGCACCCAGTGTGTTAATTACCGATAACGGTGAGCATATGGTGCTACTTTACAGGGATTACTATAAAAGCATTGCAGAATTGTCAGAAACCGAGCTTAGATTGGCCGGGCTCAGAATCAACCCAAAGACCAATATTGGCAGCAGGACCAACTATTACAACAATATAATTGTAAAGGAGGTTGGTGCAAAAGAGGGCCGGCAAGTAGACGGACTATCCGAAAACCCTAGATTGGCCAATTTCAATTGGTCCCCCGATCAGTCAAAAATAGCATTTACCAACACTACCGAAGACGGGGTGGAGATAATGGTCCTTGATCTAAAATCGGCCAAGGCCACTGCCATTACGGAAACCAACGTGAATGCCAACATGAGGGACATTATCAATTGGTTCAAGGACGGGGAGTCTGTTTTGGTCAAAATGCTACCGGATGATAGAAAACCACTGATCAATACAGCCGAGGCTGTTCCCGATGGACCGACCATTTCCACCAACGATGGAAAAAAAGCGCAGAACAGAACCTATCAGGATTTGTTGAAAAACCCAAATGATGAGTTCAATTTTGAGCAATTGGCCCGATCAGAGCTCTACAGAGTTAAAATGGACGGAACCAAGACCAAATGGAAAGATGCGGATATGTACACCGGCATCAGTTTTTCTCCGGACGGGGAATATCTCATGACAGTAACTTTGAACAAACCCTTCTCGTATTTGGTACCTTATTACAGGTTCCCCAATACCACCACCATATACAAAAAAGACGGCTCCCAGGTAAAAACCCTCCTGGAAGTACCTCTTATCGAAGATCTTCCCCAAGGCTTTATGGCCGAAAGAACAGGTATGCGGGATATAAGCTGGAGAAACGATAGGCCTTCCACCATAATTTATGTCGAAGCGCTGGACGGTGGCGATCCAGAGAACGAAGTCGATTACCGTGATGAAGTGTTCCAATTGGAGGCTCCTTTTGACGGAAATGGAAAATCCATCCTTAAAACCAAAAACAGATTTAGCTACATCCAATGGGGGAATGACAACCTGGCAATTGCCCACGACCGTTGGTGGAACAATAGAAATACAAAGACGTATGTTTTTGACCCCTCCAATCCACAAAAGGAAGTTAAGATGATCGAGGATCGAAATTATCAAGACGTATACAGTGACCCAGGCGATTTTGTCACTAAAAGAAATGAAAATGGCAGTTGGGTACTCTCCTTGGACAAAAACAACAATGCCTATCTAATTGGTGATGGCTATACCGAAGAGGGTCAATTTCCCTTTGTGGAAAAATTCAACCTGGAGAGTCTTAAAAAAACAAGACTATATACCTCAAAGTTAGAGGGGAAATTGGAAAACCTTATTGAGTACGACCCTAAAAAGGACCAATTGCTGGTTCGCATTGAATCTGCCAATGAGTATCCGAACTATTACTATAAAAGTTTGATCAAAAGAAGAGGGCCAATTCAGCTCACCAATTTTGAGAACCCGTACAAAAGCATTCAAAATGTGCACAAAGAAGTGATCACGTATAAAAGGGATGACGGATTGGAGCTTTCCGGAACTTTATACCTTCCTGTTGGCTATGACATGGAGAAAAAGGAAAAAATGCCGATGATCCTTTGGGCCTATCCAAGAGAGTACAAAGACAAAAACAGTGCTTCCCAGAACACATCCAACCCGAATGAGTTTACATACCCGTATTGGGGGTCGCCAATTTACTGGGTCACCAAGGGTTATGTAGTGTTGGACGGTGCCGCTTTTCCCATTATCGGTGAGGGAGATGAACAACCGAACGATACCTTTAGAAGTCAGTTGGTGGCCAATGCGAAGGCCGCAATCGATGCAGTTGATGAACTGGGCTACATTGATCGTGAACGCATTGCGGTGGGTGGACACAGTTATGGGGCATTTATGGTGGCCAACCTGCTATCCCATTCCGATTTGTTTGCTGCAGGAATCGCAAGAAGTGGTGCATATAACAGAACATTGACACCCTTTGGCTTCCAAAGTGAGGAAAGAAATTATTGGGAAGCTCCGCAGGTGTACTACACCATGTCGCCATTTATGCATGCCGAGAAAATGAAAACGCCTTTACTATTGATCCATGGGGAAGCGGATAACAATTCCGGCACCTACCCCATGCAGAGTGAGCGCTATTTCAATGCATTAAAAGGATTGGGGGCAACGGTCAGATTGGTCATGTTGCCCAAAGAAAGCCATGGGTACAGAGGCAAAGAGAGCATTCTTCATTTGCTCTGGGAACAAGACCAATGGTTGGAAAAATATGTGAAGCAGAAAAATTAAATAAACTTTCTTAAAACAAAAATCCCGTTCACCGATAATCCAATGAACGGGATTTTTTTTATTTCCATTGGAGGAAATCAATCCATATATGCCACGTATGAATTCACATCTACTTTGGCCCTTAAATCGTGAAGAAGGTTATACAGTCCAAAAAATGTGCGATTTATATACAAAAAGTGCTTTGACCCCCTGTTCCCGTTCATCTTTCGGATTTGTTCGTCTTTGGAGTAACGTTCGCTCAAGTTCGCAATCTTGGACCAGAATGCCTCATCTCCAAAATCAAAAGTTTCTTTATGGAAAGGCGATGTAAAAATGGTGAGCATTTCTTTGAAAAGCGCCTTGAAAAACTTTAGTTCTTCTTCAGAATCGGTAGGTGTCAATATTTCCAGTTCGTACAATTTTTCCATGAAGATTTTATCGTTATTGATGTTCTCTTCCTTGGCAAGTTCAAAATAGGGCAGGTAAAAATCGTTCGGTATTTGTTTGATGCAACCAAAATCTATGGCAATCAACTTAGCATCGCCACTTACCAAAAAATTACCGGGATGTGGGTCTGCATGCACCCTTCTCAATTTATGAATCTGGAACATGTAAAAATCCCAAAGGGCCTGTCCAAGGACATTCCCCAATTCAGGATCGAAATCGGTTTGGGTGAATTCTCCCAAATGTGTTCCATTCATCCAGTCCATCGTTAAAATACGCTCACTGGACAGCTCGCGATAATATTTTGGAAATTGCATATTTGGAATCACGGAACAGGCCGTTGTAATCTGATGGCTCTGCTCCAACTCCAAGATATAATTGGTCTCCTCGATAAGTTTATGCTCAACTTCCTTGAAATATTTTTCGGAGTCCTTCCCCTTGAGATTGAACATTTTAATGGCCACGGGCTTGACCAAGGCCAAATCGCTACCAATACTTTCTGCAACCCCCGGATATTGAATTTTGACCGCCAATTTTCTACCATCCTTTTCTGCGCGATGAACCTGACCTATACTGGCCGCATTTACAGAATCCTTTTCAAATTCGTCAAAAATCTCTTCTGGATATTGGTCCAGATATTTTTTGAAGGTCTTGCGGACCAAAGGTGCGGACAAAGGGGGCACGGAAAATTGGGAAAGGGAAAACTTTTCCACGTAGGCCCTTGGCAAGAGGTTCTTCTCCATACTGAGCATTTGGGCCACTTTGAGGGCACTACCTTTTAAACTTTTGAGTCCATCATAAATATCCTCCGCATTGTCTTGGTCCAAGGAATCTTTTGACATTTGGGGGTCAACCAGTTTTTTACCGTAGTATTTCACATAGTTGCCACCAATCTTTACCCCGGTCTTAACAAGCTTACCTGCCCGTTCTATTTTCCCTGTGGGAATGGTATCCAAACTTTTCATGTGCTCTATGCGAATTTCTCCTTATAAAGGAATTTTCCAAAATCCACTATCTTTTCCAATGGAGTGGTCTCGAAAATTTGAAATATCGTAGTAACTGATTTTTCAATGGCAATGTCGGTCTTTTCCAAACCTGGGGAACCATCTTCCGTCCAGAATTTTAGAATAAATAGGAACTGTAACCAAGCGCCTTCGGCAAACAAGGGAGCATTGTACTTAAAGATTTTGTGCTGCTTTTCATCGTTCCTTTCCGCTATAAGTGTGGAAGCGAAATCCTTAAACTTTGACCGAAGCCCTTTCAATTGCTTCAATCCCTCCAAGGAATATTGATGTTCCTTCATTATGATAAGCACATAGCTCCTGTTCAGTGTCAGGTTTTCAAAAAACGTAAAGAAAAAGGTCAACATTTTTTCCTCGTTGGTCATGGATGCATATTGCTTGTTCTTTTGCATCAAACCATAACTGTTATCAAAGAATTTGTTCCAGATAATTTGTTGTAAAGACTCGAACGAACCAAAGAATCCGTAAAATTCCTCTTCTTTGATATTATGTTCCTTACAAAACTTAAACACCGAGCTCGGCACCTTTTCATGTTCCAAAACAGATTCCATGAACATGCCAATGATTTTATCCTCTGTAATTTTGGATTTAGTCGTATTTGCCATTTTGTTATTTTTTTGAAGAGTTAACAAAGTTAGTGTGTTGTGCAATCTAATTCTTAAAGAAAATGCACTTCCTGGCGAAAGTGCATTTTCACAACCTAACCAATAAATAAACAAACTTGTTATAGTGATACTATTTCATAGCAATTTTTAACCTATAACACTGTAAATATAATCATTTTGTTTAATCTTTATCAAAATAAAATAAACAAAATTATGTTAAATTATTGTAGGCCGGTAAAAACCCCAATAAAATGTCAGTTTGTCAGATTTTGCACTATGGTATTTTTTTTGACTGATCAGCTGTAAAAAGAATAAAAAACAAAACGATGGCTACAGGTAAAATCAATGTTTCGGTAGAGAACATTTTCCCTCTGATCAAAAAGTTTCTATACAGTGATCACGAAATTTTCTTGAGGGAACTTATTTCCAACGCTACGGATGCAACCCTTAAATTAAAGCACTTAACCTCCATAGGAGAAGCTACGGTCGAGTATGGCAACCCGATTATCGAGGTCAAGGTGGACAAGGAGAACAAGCGCATCCATATCATAGACCAAGGAATCGGGATGACCGAGGAAGAAGTAAAAAAGTACATTAACGAGGTTGCCTTTTCCGGTGCCGAGGAATTCTTGGACAAATACAAGGATGCAGGCAAAGATGCAGGCATCATAGGACATTTTGGTCTTGGTTTCTATTCCGCGTTCATGGTTGCGGAAAAAGTGGAAATCATTTCAAAAAGCCACAAAGAAGAACCCGCGGTGCATTGGGCTTGCGATGGTTCTCCCGAGTTTACCATTGAACCAAGCGACAAAACTGAAAGGGGAACAGAAATTATCCTTCACATAGCAGAGGATTCCACAGAGTTTTTGGAAGATGCCAAAATCCGTGAACTTTTGGTGAAGTACAATAAGTTTATGCCCATTCCGATCAAGTTTGGAACAAAAACGGAAACGCTTCCCAAACCGGAAGATGCCAAAGAGGACGACCCTGCGCCGACTCAGGAAGTGGATGACATCATCAACAATCCAAATCCAGCATGGACCAAACAACCTGCAGATTTGGAAGAAGCGGATTACAAGAGCTTTTACAGGGAACTTTATCCCATGCAGTTTGAGGAACCGCTTTTCCACATCCATTTGAACGTGGATTATCCGTTCAACTTAACGGGTATCTTGTACTTCCCTAAGTTGACGAACGACCTGAGCATTCAAAAGGATAAAATCCAATTGTACCAGAACCAAGTGTTCGTAACGGACAATGTGGAAGGCATTGTTCCCGAATTCTTGACGATGTTAAAAGGTGTCATCGATTCTCCGGACATCCCGCTCAACGTTTCAAGGTCCTATCTCCAGGCCGATGGCGCGGTGAAGAAAATCTCTTCGTACATCACCCGGAAAGTGGCCGATAAATTGAGTTCCCTTTTCAAGAACAACCGTGAGGATTTTGAACAAAAGTGGAACGACATCAAAGTGGTCATCGAATACGGAATGCTTTCCGAAGACAAATTCTTTGAAAAAGCGGACAAATTTGCCCTTTACCCTACCATTGATGGAAATTTCTACACTTTTGAAGAGCTAGAGGCCAAGATCAAGGACAATCAGACCGATAAGGATGATAAATTGGTAGTGCTATATGCTTCGGACAAAGAGGCACAGCATAGCTACATTGAAGCTGCCAAGAAAAAAGGATACGAAATCCTCTTGTTGGATTCTCCGATTGTTTCCCACTTGATGCAAAAATTGGAGACCTCCAAAGAGAACCTATCCTTTGTACGAGTGGATGCCGACCATGTGGATAACCTTATCAAAAAAGAGGACACGGCCATTTCCAAATTGTCCGATGAGGAAAAAGACAGCCTAAAGGCTGATTTAGAAAAAGTAATTTCCGATAAAGGATATACTATTCAATTGGAGGCCATGGAAAGCAGTGCTTCCCCTTTTATAATCACCGAGCCGGAATTTATGCGCAGAATGAAAGAAATGCAGCGTACAGGTGGTGGCGGCATGTTCGGAATGGGAAATATGCCCGACATGTACAACCTTATCGTGAACACCAATCACGAACTGGTAAGTGAAATACTACATACCAAGACCGCTAAAAAACGGGAAAGGCTGATCAATCAGTCGTTGGATTTGGCACGTCTTTCCAAAGGACTGCTAAAAGGTGAAGAGCTCACCAACTTTATAGCAAGAAGCTATGAGATGATCAAATAGTCTCGGATTTTTATAATCAACAACGCAAAACCGCTCATTTTGAGCGGTTTTTACATTTTATGCCTATATTGGATGTACAAACCAATCAAAGACCGTGGGCGCCAACAACGATTATAACAGTCCCTCATTTAAAAAACTACTGGACTCGCTGCAACAACAAAGTTGGGAACTTGAGCTTATTATTTCGGGTTTTGCCATCTTCGGACTGTTTACGGCCTACGAGCCCCTTCGCATTGAAACGGTAAATGCTGAGAACGAACAACAAATTTACCGGTTTGTAGTCTACCTCATCCTTGAAATCTCCTGTTCCATATTATTGTTCAACCTATTGCTCCACGTAATCCTTCGTGGGCTTTGGATAGGGTCTCTTGGATTACGGTACGTTTCGGGTGACATTGAATTCGAAAAATTGCGCTATTCGGAGCGCTTTACCAAATACCTTCAAAAACGTATCGTCTCTTTTGACCGATATATTGCCAATCTTGAGAATTATTGCAGTGTTCTCTTTGCCATTTCGTTCTTGTTGATTTTCTATGTGCTGGCCATGACCATGATCATACTATCCATAGTTTTGGTGGCCAACTTTGTTATTGAAAGTGATTATCTCCCGGAAGGACTTTCCAGTGTTCTTGGTGCTGTGCTCATCATATTCATTATTACGGGCATGACCTTAACCTTTATTGATTTTTTGACGCAAGGCTGGCTCAAAAAGAAAAAATGGACATCCAAGATCTACTTTCCCATCTATTGGGTCTTTAGTTTTTTGACACTATCATTTCTATACAGGCCCTTGGTCTATAATTTTTTGGACAATCGTTTTGGAAGGAGGCTTATTATACTTCTAGTACCTATTTATATTGCCATATTAATGATAACCAGTTTGGAGTACCGCAGCTCCAACTACCTGGACAAGGACCAACAATCTTCAAGCACCTTTGCCCATAAGGAAAACTATGCCGACATGCTTGTGGAAGATGGTGATTTTCCAGGAAAGATGGTTATTCCCTCCAAGGTAATCAACAAACCCTTTTTAAAAGTATTCGTGCCCTTTTCCGAGAATTTGGAGAACCGAATTTTTGCCTATAATGATTCCTTGACACCGGAGATCGATAGACGGGGACTATCTACCAGTATGCAGGTAACTACCAACTGGAGCGACCAGATTACCAGTGCGCGCCAAAAAGACAGTATCCGAAAGGTGTACCTCAGAACCTTTAATGAAACCCATGCTTTCCGAATCGATAGCCTTGATATGGACGAAGATTTTATCCTTACTACGGGAGTCAACAATATCCTAGGATTCGAGACCTATCTCAAAATTTCCTCCTTAGCTGAAGGAAAACACATCTTAAGGCTTAGACGAAAGAGAAAGGAAAAAGATACGGTTAAGACCGTTACAGATGTTATCTTACCGTTTTGGTACTTTAAAGATTAAGATTTATGGCTCCATGGCACCTTTATGTAATGGCCGGAATGTACATTTTTGCCGGCTTAATGCACTTTATTAAACCTAAAATGTACATGCGCATTATGCCCATGTACCTGCCAAACCACAGGCTTTTGGTTTATTTGAGCGGCATTGCAGAAATTTTACTGGGTATAGGTGTCTGCTTGGATGCCACCCGAAAATTGAGCACTTTCGGTATCATTTTAATGTTGGGCATGTTTTTATCGGTACATTTTTACATGCTTTCGAGCGAAAAAGCATCCGCTGGTATTCCTAAATGGATATTGGTTCTTCGGATTCCCCTACAATTCTTTTTAATGTATTGGGCCTATTACTATGCTTACATTTAAAAAACACTTTTATCCAAATACCTTTTCAGCCAAGGTACCTGTACAAAAAACATCAGGCCCAAAAACAGGAAAGCGTACACGGTAACTTTGGAAAAAGTGAAACCTTTCACCCACCCCCAATCGGTATGGAACCAAGACCCCATGTTCAAGTTTTTGAACCAACCTTGACCATTATCCACACCCAGTTGTGAACCCAATAGAAACACTAGGGCCACAAAAGCAACAAAAGCTAAGGACAAAGCTCTGCCCGATAGTATGGGTTTGTATTCAAAAACCTGTTGCGGTGCTTCGACCTCGAGTTTTTGCATCACATTTTTGGCAAAATCGGCAGAAGGGGATTCCAATGGAGCTTCTTCCATAACCCTATCTACAAATGCTTCCAGTTTTTTATTATCCAATTGATCCATTGCTCTGCAATATTTCTTTGTTCACACTCTTATCCATAATACTGGCCAATCGTTTTCTGGCCCTGAACAACCTAACCTTTAATGTATTCACAGGGAGGTTGGTCACTTTTTCTATTTCCTGCAGGTTCTTTTGCTCAAGATAAAACAAAGTAAGGACACCTGCATCTTCTGCCGATAATCTGGACAGACATTGTTCTATTAATTGGCTTCGTTCTGCCGCTACCATTTTGTGAAACGCCGTATCCAGATCAGCGTAATCTATCCTCTCCGCATGATCCATGTCCAAATGGATTCGCTTCTTTTTTATTTTTTTGATCCTGTCCAAGCATGTATTGTACGCAATCCGATATACCCAAGTGGACAACTTTGAATCGCCCTTAAACTTAGGCAGAGATTTGAACACCTTAATGAAAACATCTTGTGATACTTCCTCTGCCTCCTCCCGATTGCCCAACATTCTTAAAGAAAGTGTAAATACCATATCCTTATAGCTGTCCACCAAATCCGAAAACGCACGGGTATTCCCCCTGCGTATTTCCGAGATGATTTGATTATCCTTGTTGGTCAGCATTGTACATTGGACGCCAGAAGTACCGTTTAGGTTACACAAAAAATTATTTTTATAAAATTATGTAACCTGATCGGAAAAACCGTCGTCATAGCTTATGAACAAAAAAATTACAAATAATCATTAAAACGAACAGTTATGGGATCAGAAGTAATCGTTATTCCAATCATTTTTGGTGTTATCCTTGCCATTGCATACCTCTATTTTTCAACTAGGAACAAGGAACGTTTGGCTTTGATAGAGAAAGGAGCCGACGCCAGTATTTTTGTCAGGGGAAAAAGAAATGGGACCGCACCAATTTGGAAAATCATCATCCTAAATCTGGCCTTATTACTTATCGGTATTGGGGCGGCTATCTTTATTGCCTCTATATTGCACTACAGCCTAGGGGTGGATGAGGAAGTTGCGTATCCGGGCACTATCTTTATGCTGGCAGGAGCCGGTCTTTTCGCAGGATTTACCATGACCAAAAAATTGGAAAAGGAAGATTGATTTACTTAAACATTAAATTTAAAAAGATGACCACCGCCTTGAGCGGTGGTTTTTTATAACTTGCCATTATGAAAGTTATATCCACCAACCTCGGCAAGCCCACCAAAATTCTTTGGAACGGCAAAAAAATCCTCACCGGCATTTACAAATACCCTATTTATGAGCCCCTTTATTTGGACAGGGAGGATGTAAAGCACGATACAGTGGTCGACAGAAAACATCATGGTGGCGCGTACAAAGCCTGTTATCTGTTCTCCTCGGACAACTATGCCCATTGGAAAGAGAAATACCCACTTATGGATTGGGATTGGGGCATGTTTGGCGAAAACCTGACCCTTGAAGGATTGGAAGAATCAAAACTTAAAATAGGAAGTATATATAGATTGGGCAAAGCTTTGGTACAGATAACACAACCTCGGGAACCCTGCTACAAATTGGGCATCCGGTTCAACGACCAAGGTATTTTAAAGCAATTCATAGATCATGGCCATCCCGGAACCTACGTACGTGTTCTTGAACCCGGAAAAGTTCTGATGGGCGATTCCATGGAGCTCGTGGAAGAATCCGAAAACCCTTTGACCGTGAAAGCATTCTATACTCTCCTTTTTGCCAAGGAAAAGGACAAGAAAGTTCTTAAATGGGCCATAAACAATGAAGCTATCCCCCAGAGCAAAAGGGAAAAGCTTAAAAAATGGGCATAAAAAAAGGGGGCCTCTCGACCCCCAATGCACATAAAAATTAACTAAACAAACTATCTTACTACCATAGTTTCTTTGTAGGTTCCAAATTTGTCAACTACAACAATGGTATATTCATCTTTGAAGGCTTTTTCGAAGTTGAACGCCTTTTCAACTACGATGTCACCATCGATAGCTTGGTCAAAAACCAGTCTGTCCTCGCTATCATATACTTTTAAAAGCACCTTACCTTTGGAAACGTTCAAAAGGTTCATCATTATTTTCTGACCTTTCTTCACGAATACTGGATCAAGGTTTACTTTTACCAAATTCTTTTCAACTTCGTACTTGGCAACAACTTTTTTGCCAAAATCGGTTGTGGTTCCGTTTGCCAACCCGATTGCACTTATCAATAGGGCCGCTGCTACTGTTAGGTTCTTTACTACTTTCATAACATTTCGTTTTTTTAAGATTACAGTACAAATGTATGGTGCAATAGTGCACAGGAATACCACTCGTTTTTCCACTTTATATGCTATATTAACATAGTAGATGATTTAACATACTATTAGTGATAAAATAGCATAACTTTAAGGTAACATTGTAGATAGTTGCATGCTAAATAGTTTTTTAACTTTAGCATACAAAAGAAAAAATTGCGGTAAATGATTCAAAAACCAGCATTTGAGGCAATAGCACCCAGTTTTGGACACTCTTTTACATTTCAAAAATTTAACGCCAACAACGAAAACAAGAACAATGGTTGGCATTACCACCCAGAATTGGAGTTGGTATATGTGAACGGAGGTTCGGGAAAAAGGCAAATCGGTAGTCACGTATCCTATTATAGGAACGGAGACCTTATATTGATAGGTTCCAATTTGCCCCATTGTGGGTTTACGGACAAACTGACCGGTAACAAGAGTGAGACCTTGGTACAGATGAAAGCCGATTTTTTGGGAAGTGATTTTTTTAATATTCCCGAAATGAAAAATATCCAAAAGCTGTTCGAGGTGGCCAAAGGGGGAATTGCATTCTCTGGCAAGACCAAAATGAAGGTTGGGGAAAAAATGGAGATATTGGAATATCAGACAGATTTTCAACGATTACTGTCCATCCTTAATATATTGAACATCCTGGCGACTTCGACCGAAATCAATGTTTTGAATGCCGAGGGCTTTTCCATGGAGACCGAGGTTAAGGACAACGACCGTATCAATGTTGTATTCAATCATGTAAAAACCAATTTTAAAGAAGACATTAGCCTAGAAGAGATTGCCGACCTGGTGAGCATGACGGTCCCGTCCTTCTGTAGATACTTCAAAAAAATAACCCATAAAACCTTTACACAGTTTGTGAACGAGTATCGTTTGGTACACGCCTCCAAATTATTGGCCGAACAGCCCATGAGCATTACCCAAGTATGCTACGACAGTGGCTTCAATAATTTTTCGCACTTTAATAAATCCTTTAAGGCATTTACGGGGCAAAACCCCTCGGAGTACAGAAACCAGTTAAAAACGGTATTACAATCCTAACGGATCAACCAAAAATATCGTTCAATACCTTGGCCAATCGCAGACCTCCCCTTTGCAATTGTTGAAAGAGCAGATCGTTGTGGTCATAAGAATAACGGTATCCTAACTTATCCCCTGTTTCCACAGTTTCGTACAACCCTGCACATATATCGTGGGATTCGTCCACCCAATCGTATATAGTTCCTTCTTGAATGGCCTTGCGTTTTTTCCGGTCCACATTGCTCAATTCGTTAGCTAGTTCAGTATAGGTCATACCATAGGACTCTATCAGATTATTGTCCCACACCCTATGCAGATTACTCCCGTCGCCAAACCATTGTACCTGTATATCGTTCCCGCCCTTATCTTCTTCCCTGCTGGCATGCATGGGCTGGTGAAGGTCCCCAATAAAATGAATAAGCATTTTTAAATGGAAAACCCGGTCCTCCCGTGTATTGTTCTTATCCCTTACCTTTTGAATACATTCCTCGATTCCAGTCATTATATCACCATACTCACTTTTTTCAGAATCCACGTAATCCATTCCCAAAGGATAGTTTACATAGTGCCATGCAGAGTATTTGGAAAAAGAACGGTCAGCCTTGATATCGTCTGCGAAGGTGGAGACAAAGGCCAGGCTATGACCATCCAATAAATCATTCAAAGCCCTCTTGGTCTTGCCCCTTAAATGTTCTTGCGCAATTTGACCGGTAACCCGATGCCCTGTTTTCCCCCAAATGGTATTACCTAAAACAACAACAGGAAACAACAACAGTAGAACTAAGGATTTTTTCATTTTTAGATGTCACTTAAGGAAAGAGGTTAATAAAAGTATTTTGTTCAGCTAAAATTCGGAATGTTTTACCAACCAAAACACTATTTTTTAATTTTGGGATTTTTTTAACAATGCCCTATAGGCCCGTACATCCTTCAAACCCAAAGAAATGACCAACCTTAAGGTCAAACATGTTTTCTAAATAATTTCATAAACAAAGAAACAGTTGCGAATCCTTCACAACTGTTCTTTTTGTATGCCAGCTCTTTCCTTTGTTATAAAGGTTTCCTTCCAGAAATAATATTGTACAAAATGGCAATAACGGCGATCACCAATAGAATATGTATTAGGCTGCTAGTACCAATTCCGGCCACAACGCCAAAAAATCCCAATACCCAAATAATTATACAAATTACGGCAACAAGCCAAAGTAAACTTCTCATCTGTTTTAGGTTTTTAGTGTTTATACTAATTAAAAGTATTTAAAAAACGATTAGGTCGTTGTTTCAATTCGAGTAATTCTTGACTCAATACCATTTGAGTCTAGAAGTCAACATAGTTGATTAATTCACAAACTGTTAGTGGACAAAAAAGCATTCTAAGCCATGTCCATTTGAAAGAGGCCCTCAATCCATCATTCAAATACCGCCACCGTACCTATTTTGTTATATTTGGTCTTCTATTTTAAAAAAACATGGACCAACTACCTTTTACCCAAGACACTGTTATTTTTGGCCTACTTTGTCTCTGTTTAGGATTCGTTTTTTATACCTCATCCATTAAGACCGGATTTTGGAACAAATTTTATGGCGTGGTCCCCACCGTGCTCATGTGCTATTTATTGCCGGCCATTTTGGCCAGCTTGGGCATCGTGGACGAGTCGGCCTCACAGACCTACTATGTGGCCAGCAGGTATTTGTTGCCCGCTGCACTGATATTAATGACACTTAGCATAGACCTTAAGGCCATCATGAATTTGGGCTCCAAAGCCTTGGTGATGTTTTTGACCGGAACGGTGGGCATTGTAATAGGTGGACCGATTGCTATTCTTATCGTATCCATATTCTCTCCAGAAACTGTGGGAGGGGTCGGTCCGGATGCCGTTTGGCGAGGATTGGCGACCATAGCCGGGAGCTGGATCGGTGGAGGCGCCAACCAAGCTGCCATGTTGGAGGTTTTCAAATACAACCAAGAAAACTATGGGGGCATGGTACTTATCGATATTGTGGTTGCCAACCTTTGGTTGGCCGTTATCCTCTTGGGTGTGGGAAAAACGGACAAAATAGACCGTTGGCTCAAGGCGGACACCTCTTCCATCGAAGAACTCAAGGTGAAAGTATCTGCCCATACCGAAAAAATTGCCCGGGTCACCACCCTCAAGGACTTTATAATGATATTGTTCTTTGCTTTTGTAGGCGTTGGTATTGCCCACTTGGTAGGACATCATTTTGCCATCTTCCTACAGGATAATTTCGAAGTTGTT